>CAVUFT010000028.1:0-31781 GCA_963740725.1 uncultured Actinomycetota bacterium | reverse complement strand
CGAGGATCTCGCCGATCGGCGTCGCCGTCAGACCACCCGGGTGACCCGAGTGGCGGTACGCCAGCTTGTCGGTCCGCTTGGTGCCGGACAGGGCCACCTTGGAAGCGTTGACGACCACGACGAAGTCGCCGCCGTCCACGTGCGGAGCGAACGTCGGCTTGTGCTTGCCGCGCAGCAGGGTGGCGATCTGGACGGCGAGCCGACCGAGCGTGACGTCGGTGGCGTCGATCACGTGCCACTCACGAGTGACGTCAGCAGGCTTCGGGCTGTACGTGCGCACGGTCGTTGACCTTCGTTTCTCAGAGGTTGAACAAACTGGACGTCGGCGAGCGGTCAGCCGACAAGACAGTGTCTGTACCGGACCTGGAACGCACAACAGCAGCCCAGAATACCGGCGTGGCCACGTCCGGGTCAAAGTGAGCCCACACGCCGAGGGGACCCCGGCTTGGAAGCAGCTGAGGACCGCACTAGTTTAGCGGTGAAGATTGCAGTCCGAATCGCGTCCCGCCGGCTGATCTACCCTCATTCATCCAGGCGATGACGCCAGCTTCCGAAGAGGGCATCGTGACCGAACAGTCGCTCACCGTCCGGGACAACCGGACCGGCAAGGACTTCGACCTTGCCATCACCGATGGCACCATCCGTGCCGCAGACCTGAAGCAGATCAGCGCATCCGACGGCGACGGTGGCCTGGCCACCTACGACCCCGGCTTCGTCAACACCGCGTCCTGCCGTTCCTCCGTCACCTTCATCGACGGCGACAAGGGCATCCTGGAGTACCGCGGGTACCCGATCGAGCAGCTCGCCGAGCAGTCGAACTACCTCGAGGTGGCTTACCTGCTGGTGAACGGCAAGCTGCCGAACAAGGCGGAGTACGAGGCCTGGGCGCACGACGTGACGTATCACACGTTCGTGCACGAGAACCTGAAGACCTTCATGCAGGGCTTCCGGTACGACGCGCACCCGATGGGCATGCTGCTGGCCTCGGTCGGCGCGCTGTCCACGTTCTACCCGGAGTCGCGCAACATCTTCGACGAGGAGTCCCGGGCGCTGCAGATCCGGCGGCTGATCGCGAAGATGCCGACGCTCGGCGCGTTCGCGTTCCGGCACGCCCAGGGCAAGCCGTACGTGTACCCGGACAACGAGCTCAGCTACACGGCGAACTTCCTGTCGATGCTGTTCAAGATGAGCGAGCCGAAGTACGCCGCCGACGACCGCCTGGTGCGCGCGCTGGAGATCCTGTTCATCCTGCACGCCGACCACGAGCAGAACGCCTCCACGAACGCGGTCCGCGCGATCGGCTCGACCCAGGTCGACCCGTACACCGCGGTGGCCGGCGGGATCGGCGCGCTCTACGGCCCGCTGCACGGCGGCGCCAACGAGGCGGTGCTCAAGATGCTCCGCCGGATCGGCTCGATCGACAACGTGCCGTCGTTCATCGAGGGCGTCAAGAACGGCGAAGAGCGGCTGATGGGCTTCGGCCACCGGGTCTACAAGAACTACGACCCGCGCGCCAAGATCATCAAGAAGGCCGCCGACGACGTCTTCGAGGTCACCGGCATCAACCCGCTGCTGAAGATCGCCGTCGAGCTGGAGAAGATCGCGCTGGAGGACGAGTACTTCGTCTCCCGCAAGCTCTACCCGAACGTCGACTTCTACTCCGGCCTGATCTACGAGGCGCTGCAGTTCCCGCCGGACATGTTCACCGTGCTGTTCGCGATCCCGCGGACCTCCGGCTGGCTGGCCCAGTGGCTGGAGATGCTCGGCGACGGCGACCAGAAGATCGCCCGCCCCAAGCAGATCTACACCGGCGCGCGAGGCGTCCAGTACGTCCCGATGGGCGACCGCTAACCCCGGAAGATCTCCACCAGCCGCCGCGAACCGGACACCGCTTCGCGGCGGCTGCCTTTTGCCGCCTTCGGCGGCATGCGCAAACCGCGGACGCGGCCGGATGTACCGGCGCCAGGTACCACCACATCCACCCGCACAACGCCGGACTGGGAACAGGCGCTGGGGTGTCGGGACAGGCTATTTCCTGTCCACCGCCCCCACAGGGTGTCCCCAGTCCCACCAGCCATCCAAGACAAAGCCGCCGCGGAGCGGTGTCCTTTTGGAAACGGCCCCGGGCGGACGGTGGGTCGCGGTCCGGGGCCGTTCGGCGCCTCTGGGGACTAGGACGCGGCCGGTGCCTCGGCCGGTTCCCGGAGGTGGGCGACGAGTTCGTCGACCTGGCCGCGGGCGCGGATCATCGCCAGGTGGTCGATGTAGTCCCGGGACTCCACGATCAGCCCGTCCCGCACCCGCAGTACGAAGATCGCCGGCACCCGGAACGGCTCGCCGGTCGCCACGATCGTCCCGGCGTACTCGAACTCGGCCACGATCACCTCGGGGTCGGTGGTCGTGTGCACCCGGATGTTGTCCGGCTGGAAGCGCACCACCTCGGTGACCCGCGGCCCGACCCCGCCGAAGTGCTCGCGGAGCGCGTCCCGGCTGAGCAGCGGGTGGTCGCCGTACGGGTTCATCGGGTGCCGGACGTCGGTCTGCTCGGCGTACAGCTCCGGCAGGACGGCGAAGTCGCGGTCGGCGACGCCGTGCACGAGCTTCAGGAAGACCTCTTCAGGAGTCATCGGATTCCTCACTGGGTATAAACGGAGTGATGACTTCGAATATATGGAGTCACGACTTCGTTTACAACCTCAGCGGCGTTCGCGGCGTCTTCTAGGCTGAGGTGCGACGGAGGGGAGCTGGGGTGCGAGCAGACGCGCGGGACAATCGGGCCAGGATCATGACGGCCGCGGACGACGTGTTCGGGCGGTCGCCGGGGGCGTCCACCGACGACGTGGCCAGGCTGGCCGGGGTCGGGATCGCGACCGTGTTCCGGCACTTCGCGACCAAGACCGAGCTGCTCGAGGCGGTGCTGACGCTGCGGCTGGAGCGGATCCGCGACCGGGCCCTGGAGCTGGCCGGCAGCGACGACCCGGGTACGGCGTTCTTCGAGTTCTTCACGCAGGTCGTGTCCGAGTCCGAGTCGAAGCTCGCGATCGCCGAAGCGCTGACCGCGGCGGGGGCGGCGGCCGGCGAGGAGGCACGGGAGGCCGGTCGCGGGATGCGGGAGGCGTTCAGCGCGCTGCTGACCGCGGCCCAGAAGGCCGGTGCGGTCCGGGCCGACGCGGAGATGCCCGAGGTCTACGCGCTGCTGATCGGCGCGTCCCGCGGCGCGACCGCCGCCAAGCTCGACCCGGAGACCCGCGACCGCATGCTCGCCCTGATCTACGACGGCCTGAAGCCTCGCGGGTGAAGCGCGTCCTCAAGATCGTCGTTGTCCTGCTACTGCTTCTGATCGTTCCGCTCGGCTCCTACGCGATCTCGCTGCGCGTGCAGTACGCCGGCGACCCGACGGCCCGCACTCGCAACCAGGATGCGCTCTGGCTCGGTCACGCCTGGGTCGACGGCCGGAAGACCGCCGCCGACGTGACCGCGCTGGCGCAACGGCTGCAGGGCACCGGCATCCGCGACCTCTACGTGCACACCGGTCCGCTGGAGCACGACGGCTCGTTGCCGTTGGCAAAGGTTTCGCCGAAGGCGCGCTGGTTCGTCGATGCGATGCGTGCCGCGGCTCCCGCCGTCCGCGTGCAGGCCTGGCTCGGCGACGTCGTACAGCCGGGCAAGGATCCCGGCATGAACCTCGATGACTCGGCCGTCCGCCAGCGGGTCGTCGAGTCGGCGTCCGCCGTTCTGCAGCAGGGGTTTCAGGGCATCCACTACGACTTCGAGCCGGTACGGTCCGGGTCGAAGGGCTACCTGGCCGTGCTGGACGAGACCCGTGCGCTGGGTACGACGTTGTCCGTCGCGGCCGCGCAGATCGACCCGCTCTGGTACCTGCACGCGATCCCCGTCGACAAGTGGTGGTCGCAGGACTACTTCCGCCAGGTCGCGGAACGGGTCAACCAGATCGCCGTCATGTCCTACGACACCGCACTGCCGCTGGAGTCCCTGTACGGCGGGTACGTCGCCAAGCAGACCAAGCTGGCGCTGGAGGTCACCCCACCCGCCACGGACCTCCTCATGGGGCTCCCGGCGTACTGGGAGAACAACCCGTCCCATTGGGGCAACGCGGAGACCGTCAGCGCGGCAGTCCGCGGCGCACGCCTCGGCCTCGGCGACTCACCGCGTCAGAACTTCGGTCTGGCCCTGTACGTCGACTTCGCGGCCACCGACGAGCACTGGGCGGCGTACCGCGACGGCTGGTGTGTGCACCCCCCTAGAACGGGTTCCAGCGGGTCAGCGCGAGGATGAGGACGCAGATCGCCACGTAGACCGCGTTGATCAGCAGCACCGGCGAGAGCCGGCGAGCAACGGGCTCCTCCGGCAGACCGGTGTGCGAACGCAGCCGGAGCGCCTCGAACACAGCTGCGACCTTGGCCAGCTCCCTTTTCGCGATACCGCCGACAACGTGCCAGTCGTCACCTGCCTCCAGGCTGAGCCCCTCCTCCTCGACCTCGACGGCCTCCACGGCCCGCCACGACAGGCGCCGCTCGAACCAGCCGGTGCGAATCCACAGGTCGGTAGCGGTCGCAGTGACCCGGAAGAACGCGCGTGAGCCGAGCGAGTGCACCAGTTGCGCGCCGACGGCTGTCGCCATCAAGGCGGGGAACCACTCGCCCCAGTTCGCAAAGGTCCCGACTGCAACCGGCCCGACGACCAGTACGGCGATGAGCGCCGGCAGGCTCCACCAGGACCGGGCCTGCAGCGGTACCTCCCACGGCAGCGTCGGTACCTCCCGCGCCGGATCTAGGCTCGGCTTGGACGGCTTGCTGCTGTCGGTGTCCTGCTCTGACAGGCCTTCCGTAGTCTCGGCACGCCACGGCATGCTCCGCGGGGCCCGGAACGGGCTGACCGGCCGGAGCACCTGATCGCCGATCACGAGCGTCGGCCAGCTGCCCTCAGCCAGATCACCTACCAGCAAAGCGTCGCCGCGGTACCGCTTGAGCGTTTCCGCCCACTCCCGCTTCAGCTTGGCAGGCGCGCCTCCCTCGTCCTCGTCGAGCGCGGTGAAGGCGTCGAACAGCCGGAGGTCGCTCTCCTCGTCGTCCAGTTCGGTGTCGAGAAAGCCCAGCAGGACCGCGTCGTCCGCCGACCGGACCGCGAACGCAGAGGAGGCGTCCGGCGCGATCCGGACCGGCAGGGCCGGGCCGTTCCAGGACCTGCGCGGACGGGCCCCGCGGAGCCGGATGTCGCGCAGCAGGAACAGGACGGCCAGCGCCCAGGCGCCACCGGCCACCGTGTACCAAGAGGTGTTGTCGGCCAGCTCTGCGCGCAGCCGGAGCCAGTCCGAGTCCGCAGGGTCGACGAGGACCGGGACCTGCGCGCCGGTGTCGTAGTCGTCCACCACAGTCACGGTGTGACTGCTGCCGTTGGGCAGTTGAAGGACGAGGTCGCCGTCTTTGTTCACGCCCTTCACGACAGCTGTCTGCTCGACGGCACGGCGTACATGCGTTTCCTCGCGCTGGTCCTGCCAGTGCATCAGACCGAGCGCGGCGGCGCCCACCAGCAGCAGGGCGCCCGCCACGAGGAGTCGGCTGGTCACACCGATCGTTGCAGCCGCCGGCACCTCTGCCTGCTGTCGCGGCATCCGCGCAGCCAGGGAGTGCTGCCTGCGGCGGCTCGTGAAGATCCAGATCAGCAGTACGGCACACAGGACGCCGTACACGGTCCATCCGATCCGCGCAGAGGTGATGTCGTCGTACCGGAGGTCGACGACCATGAACACCACACCCGCGACCGCGGCAACGATCGGCTGCCACCACAGCAGGACGAGCGACGCGAAGCAGGCGATCATCGCCAGTGAGAACGTCCGGTCCGGGCCGCAGACCGTGGGGTCCTCGATCGAGCACGGGCGGGTGTCACCGGCGACCGACGCCACGATCGCCCCGAGCCAGACAACCGGCATCAACCAGCGGTAGAGCCAGCTCGGCACCACTGTGCCGGCCCAGCGGCCAGCCAGATCGCCTGTCATCGCAGTCCCCCTCCACGGTGTGGGAGAACTCTAAGGTCAGCGGGCCCTTTCTACGCGGCCTTCGTCCCAGACCGGCTCGTCGGGTTCGTAGACCGAGCCGTCGGCGCCGAAGACCAGGTAGCGGTCGAAGCCCCGGGCGAACCAGCGGTCGTGGGTCACTGCGAGGACCGTGCCGTCGAACGAGTCGAGGCCCTCCTCCAGCGCCTCGGCCGACTCGACGTCCAGGTTGTCGGTGGGCTCGTCGAGGAGCAGCAGGGTCGCACCGGACAGCTCCAGCAGGAGGATCTGGAAACGGGCCTGCTGACCTCCGGACAGGCTGTCGAAGGTCTGCTCGGCCGCGTGCGCCAGCTCGTACCGGTCCAGCTTCCGCGACGCCAGCTCGCGCCCCATGCCGTCCCGGTGGTCGTCGCCGCGGTGCAGGATCTCCAGCAACGTCCGGCCGACCAGCTCCGGGTGCTCGTGGGTCTGCGCGAACCAGCCGGGCCGCACGCGCGCACCGAGCTTGGCGCTGCCGGTGTGCGCGACCGACGGGATCTGTACCTCGCCGACCGGCTGGTGCTCGACGTCCGGATCCGAACCACCGTTGGCGAGCAGCCGCAGGAAGTGCGACTTGCCGGACCCGTTGGACCCCAGTACGGCGACGCGTTCGCCGTACCAGACCTCGAGGTCGAAGGGCTTCATCAGCCCGGTCAGCTCGAGTGCGGTGCACACCACGGCCCGCTTGCCGGTGCGGCCGCCGGTCAGGCGCATGCTGACCTTCTGCTCGCGCGGCAGCGCCTGCGGCGGACCGGCCTCCTCGAACTTGCGCAGCCGCGTCTGCGCCGCCTGGTAGCGCGACGCCATGCCGGAGTTGTACGCCGCCTTCTGCTTGTACATCAGCATCAGTGCGCGCAGCTTGGCGTGCTCCTCGTCCCAGCGCTTGCGCAGCTCCTCGAACCGCTCGAACCGGTGCCTGCGCGCCTCGTGGTACGTCGCGAACCCTCCGCCGTGCGTCCACGCGTTGTTGCCCGCCGCACCGAGCTCGACGGTGACGATCCGGGTAGCGGTGTTGGCCAGCAGCTCCCGGTCGTGGCTGATGTACAGCACGGTCTTGTCGGAGCTACGCAGCTGCTCCTCCAGCCACCGCTTCCCTGGTACGTCGAGGTAGTTGTCCGGCTCGTCCAGCATCAGTACTTCGTCCGGACCGCGCAGCAGCGCCTCCAGCACCAGTCGCTTCTGCTCACCGCCGGACAGCGTCTTCACCTCACGCCAGCGACAGCGGTCGAACGGTACGCCGAGTGCGGCCGTCGTACAGACGTCCCAGAGCACCTCGGCGTCGTACCCGCCGACCTCGCCCCAGTCCGCCACCGCCTGCGCGTACCGGAGCTGGGTCTTCTCGTCGTCCGCGTCCATCATCTTCTGCTCGGCCTTGTCCAGCTTGGCCGCGGCCTGCTGGATCGCCTCCGGCGCCACACCGAGCAGCAGGTCGCGCACGGTCGACGAGTCCCGCACCGAGCCGACGAACTGCCGCATCACGCCCAGCCCACCGGACCGGGCGACGCTGCCACTGTGCGGCTTCAGGTCGCCGGCGATGATCCTGGTGAGCGTGGTCTTGCCCGAACCGTTCGCCCCGACCAGCGCGACCTTCGCGCCGTCCCCGACCCGGAACGTGATGTCGTCCAGCAACACCCGCCCGTCCGGCAACTCGAACCCCACACCGGCGACCTCCACGTGACCCATCCCCCCAGTCTGACGGCCCCGGCAACCCCCACGCGACCAGTTATCGCGGCCGGTCATGCCTCGATCCACCGAAGGGCCGACTCGGTAGTCGACCCTTTGGAAAGGAATGATCGGCGGGGATGGACGCTTATCGGGAAGCACAGCGGCTGTACGCCGAAGTCATGATGTCGACTGCCTCGGGGCCGGAGCTGGTCGCCGAGCTCGAGCGGACGATCCAGCGGATCGGTGAGCTGCTGCCACAAGCGGCGCCGGACCAGCGTTCCGCCGTACTGCTGATGAACAGCTCGATCGCGCAACGGCTGGCCGGACTGCCGGAGGAGAGCCGATGAACGAGCGCGGTCCGGAGATCCCCCCTGGCACCTGGGAGCACGACTGGGTCTCGTCGGTCGTCGCCAAGGCCGCGGAGTACGCCGGCCGGCCCTCCCGCTGGAACGGGAAGCTCTACGAGCAGCCCGGACCGGTCGCCGGCGTCTGCCTTCCCGACGGCAGCATGACGATCAGCCGGGAGCACGTCCTCGACCCGGCCCGCCCCGCCTACACCCCGGGCCGAACGCTGACCAGCGACGAACGGCACGCGGCGGGCAGCGCTACCGCGATGGCGGTGTTCAACGCACGGCTCTCGATGTCCGAGGTCGGAGACGACAGCGTGCCCGGCGCGACACCGATCGGGTCGCTCGAGGACATCGCCCTCGAGAACGCACGGTGCGACCAGTTCAGCCGGGAGTACAGCGCCCGGATCGCCGAGAGTATGACCGACCAGTCGCTGGACCTGGGCTATCAGGCTCCGACGTTCCCGGCGTACTCGGCGGCCACGGACCGGCTGATGTACACGCTGGGCGGCGCCACCGGGATGAACCACAGCCAGCTCGGCGACCTCATCGACAGCACCCCGCGCACGCAGCGGTTCAACGCGATCGCCGACCGGGCGCTCGACCTCAGGTGGGCGGGCTGATCCCCGAGTCGCACCGCGCCCAGTTGCGCCAGGACCTGACCGGGCCGCTCCGCCGCGGACTCGGCGGCCTCACGATGACGGAGATGAGCGAACTCACGCACCCCGGGTCGAAGCACAAGTGGGGCTGGGACTCGGCAGAGTGGACCGACGTGGAGTTCACCACCAACCTCGGCGACATCAAGGACCACTACGAGTCCTGGAACGCGGAGCACCCGGGCGTCGAGCCGCCGGAGCTGCCGGACTCACTGCGCGAGAGGTTCCTCGACCGCGAGGAAGAGATCCAGCAGATCTGGTCCGATGCGGGGCTGGCCGGCGCAGCAGCCGGTCGCGGGGCGTGAGAAGGAGTACTACGAGCGGCTGCCGGAACAGCTGTACCCGAACGCGCGCGAGCAGGAGATCGCCAAGCTGCAGCAGTTCCTGTGGTCGCACACGGCACCGAGCCAGCGCCAGGATTCGGCGGTCGACGCCGGCGGACGCCCCAACAACGTCCGGGACATCGGCTCGGCCCGTAAGCCTGAGCGCGGGGTCGAGTGAGCTACCAGTCCTTGAGCGCGCTCAGGTAGGTGCCGCCGGACGGGCGGACCGTGCCTGTCATGAACAGCTTCAGCGGTGCGGAGTACAGCCCGTAGACGTGGGTGCCGGTGAAGAAGCCGGCCGACGTACAGCCGTCGTACACGACCCAGATCTCCTTGACTCCGGCTGCGGTGCTGAAGCGGAGCGTGATCGCCTCGGACGGCTTGGCGACCTGCGGAGCGCACTTGAACACCGGTAGGTCCGGGTTCCGCTCCGGGAGCACCTTGATGGCGTCAACCACCTGCTGTGCAACGGCAGCGTCGAACTCCTGCTGTCCGAGCAGACCACCCTGGCCCGTGCTGTAGCGGCACGCGCGCAGACCGGTCACTGGAGTGTTCAGATCGAGCCCGGTCCCTGCCGGTACATCGTTCGGCGCCGCAGCCTGCTGAATCGGGTGCTGGACCGGACAGCTGTCCTTCACTGCCTCGGAGTTCGGCAGTATGCCCTGTGAAGGCCGCTCCGCCGGCGCGACAGCCTTGCCCTCGGAGGCAGAGTCACTCTGGCTGGTGGTGACTGGTGACCCACCACCCACCAGACCCCACACGCCACCGACGGCCGCAACCACCAGTACCGCACCAGCGGCCATGGACATCGCCTGCCGACGGCGGTGCACCCGGCGACGTGCCTCACGGGCCAGACCGGTCGTCTGCATCCCCGGAGCGCCCGCGTGGTCCTGGAACGCGGAGGTGATCTTGGGGCCGAGCTCCTGCTCAGGGTCGTGCTGCTCAGGCATCCTCGGCTCCTTCCGTGCTCAGTGTGGTCTTCAACGCTGCCAGTGCTCGGTGTACGTGCGACCGCGCCGTCGCCTCCGCGCAGTGCAGCAACTGGGCGATCTCGGCGTACGACAGCTCCTCGTAGAACCGCAGTACGACGGCAGCTCGCTGCTTGTCCGGGAGCGTCGCGCACAGGTCCCAGATGGCATCCGCCTCCGCGCGGGCCGCCGTACCGTCCGAAACGGCGCGCGCCGTACGCACCGGGTCGTCGACCGGCGCCTCCCGCCGGCGGAACCGCCGCCACCAGGAGATGTGCGCGTTCACCACCATCCGCTTCACGTACGCCTCAGGGTCGTCGGCCCGGCTCACCCGGCCCCACCGCGCACACGCCGTCGTCAGAGCGTCCTGTACGGCGTCCTCGGCCAGGGTCGCGTCGCCGGTGAGGACATACGCGAACCGCAGCAGGGCATCCGCCTTCTCGGTGACCCACACCTCGAAGTCGAGCGGCCCCGTCCGAACCTCAGCTGCCGCCAAGACTGCCTCCATACCCCTCAGGACGCCGGTGTACCGCTGTCCGTTGCAGTACGACCCCGTCCGGCCGAGGTCACCGAGCCAACTGACCGTTGTCTCCGCCACCACGCTCGTCCCGAGCCGCACCCTGTCCCCGCTGCGGCCGCTGCCCACCCTCAGTCTGCGAGTGCGTGTTGGCCCCAGGCACAGCAATACCAGACGCAGGGCTCTGCTCAGCCTGCAACCGCACCGCAAACCGCTCCCAGTCATGCCCCTGCGCCTGCTGCGGTGGCGGAGGTACCTGCTCCGCCTGCAGCGGCGCATGCCGCGGCTGCTGCACCCACGGCGGCTGCTGCTGAGGCAACTGCTGCGTCGCCTGCTCCTGCCACGGCTGAGCCACATGCTGCCCATGCGGAGGATGCCGCGGAGGCGGAGGCACCTGCTGCTGCGGCTGCTGGGGTTGTTGGGCGGCTCGGATGGCTTCGGCTTGGGCTTTTTGGGTGGCCAGGCGTTGGTGTTCGGCCAGTTTGGGGGCGGCTGTTTGGTGGAGTTTGGCGAGGAGGCGGTGACCCTCGCGGGTTGCCATCAGGGGCATGGCCTTGAAGTGGTCCTTGAGCGGCCGTTGGGCCAGAGCGGCGAGCTTGTTGTAGCCCCGGACGAAGTGGTTGACCTCCCGGTCGGTCCACGGGCGGTTGCGCTCGGTCTCGATGGCCCAGCGGCTCGACCCGATCTGGTGCCGCCAGACGCCCTTCTTCCGCTCGTTCGAGAACACCGGCTCGGCCTCGCCCCGCCGGTACACGTGCACCGCATCCGCGGCACCCTGCGCCTCGATCGCATCAGCGGTGTTCAGCATCTCCTGGTAGATCTGATCGTGCTGCCCCGCGTCGATCCACCGCCCGTACCCGACCTCCTGCCGGCTGTCGTTGAACCGCTCCATGATCCCGAGCTGGCTCTGCGACTCGTGCACCGCCGCGACCGCGACCTCGACCCGGTACCCCTGCTGCTGGAACGACCGCATCAGCTCGAGGTCGCCGATCGGGTACGGCACGACGACGTCCATCCGCCGTGCCTGCACGTCGCTCAGCGCCCGCCCACGCCACTGCGCCGCGTCCTCCGCATGGCCCACCGTCGCGCTGTAGTCGTCGTCGAGCGCCGCACCCGCATAGTCGGGGTGCTTCTCCAGCAACTCGTCGTGATCGAGGACGTACGCCTTCTTCATGCCGAGGCGATCCATCGCCGCCGCCTGCATGGTCGTCTTGCCCGCACCGGGCTGCCCGAGGATGAACAGCACGGTGGGCTGCCGCCACGGCGGGCGCCCCCTGCCGTGTTTGGCGATCCCAGGCTGGATCCGCCGGAGGTAGAACTCCTCCAGCTTCTCCTTCGACAGCCGGCTCATTGCCGGCCGGCGCGGACCCGTGCGAGCAGCTCCGGGAACTCCGCGTTGATCCGCGCGATCTCGGCGCCGTCGTCCGGCGACAGCCCGCGCCGCAGCTCTTCGTACCGAGCTGACAGGTCCGCCAGCCGATCGGCCTCGGCGGTGTCACCGGCGTCGTCCGCGGCACCGATCCGGGCGCTGTACGCCGCGATCACCGCACCGATGCGATTCCGCGCAGATTCGAACGCCCGCTCCTCGTCGAACGACCAGCGCGGGTTCGGCTCGGTGTTGCCGGATTCCGTCATCCCTACGACGATATCCCGGACATGAATGCCTAAGGCAAATTAATCCCGGCGGGCCTGCAGGACCCGGAAACCCTTGGCGCTGCCCGTCCGCTCGCACGGGTAGCCCTGCTCGGTCATCCACCGCTGCAGTGAGTCACCACCCAGGTTCTTGCCGACAACGAACCAGGCCACCCCGCCCGGCGCGAGACGATCCAGCCAGCGCAGCAGCATCTTGTGGAGTTCGGGTTTGCCGATGTGGATCGCCGGGTTCGACCAGAGCTCGTCGAACCGCATGTCATCGGGTACGTCGTCCGGCAGCACCGCACGTACCCGGTCCGCGACCCCCGCGGCCTTGGCGTTCTCCGTCGTCAGTTCGAGCGCACGCGTGTTCACGTCGACCGCCCACACCGTTGCCTCCGGCACCTCCACCGCGAGGGCACACGCGATCGGCCCGTAGCCGGTCCCCAGGTCGAGGAACGTCCCGGCCTTGCGCGGCGGCTCGACCTCCCGCAGCAACACCGACGTACCGATGTCCAGCCGGTCCCGCGAGAACACCCCGGTCGCGGTGGTGAACGTGTACTCCGTCCCCAGATCCGGGCCTCGACAGTACGTCGTACGTCCGCAGAGCCAGGCTCCGCCGAGAAGTAGTGGTCAGCCACGCTGGTGCACCTCTCCCCTGACCTGACGGGCCTGCAACGCCCGCGCGGCCAGCTCGTCGTCCGCCGGGTAGCGCACTTCTTCCAGTGTCAGCCCGTGCGCCGGCAGGACCGCCACAGCCGAGTCCCGCACCTTTCCAGCCAGTACTGCGGCCGGCCAGTCGACGTCCCGACGTCCGTCACCCACCGGGATCATCGACCCGACCAGTGCCCGCACCATCGAGTGACAGAAGGCATCTGCGATCACGGTGCCCTCCAGCAGCCCTAGGCCGGTCCGCTGCCACGAGAACTCCAGCAGC
Source organism: uncultured Actinomycetota bacterium (assembly GCA_963740725.1). Lineage (GTDB taxonomy): Bacteria > Actinomycetota > Actinomycetes > Propionibacteriales > Kribbellaceae > Kribbella. The sequence goes on along the minus strand of CAVUFT010000028.1, from coordinate 18,684 downwards.
GCCCGCACCGTGCTCGCGCCTTCCCGCTTCTTGCAGAACGCCGCGAAGTCGTGCTCTCCGAGCAGACTGGTCGCGGCAGCGTTCATCCGATCCACATCCATCGGCCGCCCCACCCGCAGTACATGTCCCCGGGTCAGCGGGTCCCAGCCGGCCGGGTCGTCGCACAGCCGGTACACATACCGGCGGGCCAGGGCGGAGAACCGGGCGTCAAAGCCCTCAGGAGCCGCCGTGACGGCCGTGACAGCTACATCCGCAGACAGGACGCCGTTCAGCCCTCTCAAGAGCCTCAGCGGGTCCACAGCGCCTTCAACGTCGACGTGGGTGACCTGTCCCCGAGCATGGACACCCGTGTCGGTCCGGCCGGCGCAGGTCACGGTCACGCGGCTCCGGCAGCCGCAGTACGACGCGGAGCGCCTCCTCGAGCTCCCCCTGCACGGTCCGGAGACCCTCCTGACGGGCCCAGCCGTGGAAGGCCGCACCGTCGTACCTCAGGTCAATCCGCCAACGCACACGCCAATCTAACGCAACAGCGCCCCCTCACCGTGCGGTGAGGGGGCGCTCGTGACGTGCTGACTTACTTGTCGTCGTCCTCGGTCTCGCCGGCCTTGGCGAAGCCCGCGGCCTCGGCGTCCGCCTCGGTCTTGAACCAGACCTCGGCGACCGTCTGGTCGTACCACGGCGACTCGGTGGTGTGGTACTTCATCGAGTTCTCGTTGCCCTTGATGGTCGAAGCCCTCGGGCGCGGAGCCGTCGCTCGAGCGGGGCGGCGGAGCTTGTCGAACTTGCCGGCGACAACGTCCTGGACCTTGGCGCGTCCTCGAACCGGAGTCGTCCTCGACCTTGGCCTCGGCCTTGCGGCGGCCTTCTTCGCCGGCGCCTTCTTGGCGGCCGTCTTCTTCGCCTTCGGCGAGTCCGACAGCGCCTCGACCAGCTCGATCTTCACCATCGGGGCGTTGTCGCCCTTGCGCGGGCCGAGCTTGATGATCCGGGTGTAGCCGCCCGGACGGTCGGCGTACCGCTCGCCGATCTCGGTGAAGAGCACGTGCACGACGCTCTTGTCCTTGATCCGCTTCATCACCTGACGGCGCGAGTTGAGGTCACCGCGCTTGGCCTTGGTGATCATCGACTCCGCCAGCGGCTGCAGGCGCTTGGCCTTGGCCGCGGTGGTGGTGATCGCGCCGTGCTCGAACAGCGACGTCGCGAGGTTGCTGAGGATCAGCTTCTCGTGCGCCGGGCTGCCGCCGAGCCGGGAACCCTTGGTGGGGGTAGGCATTCTCTATACTCCAGGAAATCTCAGGCCCGTGGTGCGGACCGGGATTAGGGCCCGATGGGCCTTGGTCAGCTCAGTACTGCTCGGTCTCGGCGAAGCTCTCGTCCTCGTCCTCGGCCTCGTCGCCGTAGGCCTCGGCAGCGGCGCGCAGGTCGAAGCCGGGGGGCGAGTCCTTCAGCGACAGGCCCATCTCGGCCAGCTTCAGCTTGACCTCGTCGATCGACTTGGAGCCGAAGTTGCGGATGTCCAGCAGGTCCTGCTCGCTGCGCGAGATCAGCTCACCCACGGTGTGGATGCCCTCGCGCTTGAGGCAGTTGTACGACCGGACGGTCAGCTGCAGGTCCTCGACCGGCAGGGCCAGGTCGGCGGCCATCTGCTCGTCGACCGGCGACGGGCCGATGTCGATGCCCTCGGCCTCGACGTTCAGCTCGCGGGCCAGGCCGAACAGCTCGACCAGCGTCTTACCGGCCGACGCGACGGCGTCGCGGGGCAGCATCGACGGCTTGGTCTCGACGTCGACCACGAGACGGTCGAAGTCGGTGCGCTGCTCGACACGGGTCGCCTCGACCTTGTAGGTGACCTTGAGGACCGGCGAGTAGATCGAGTCGACCGGCATCCGGCCGATCTCGGCGTCGGCGGACTTGTTCTGGATCGCGGACACGTAACCGCGGCCCCGCTCGACGACCAGCTCCATCTCGAGCCGGCCCTTCTCGTTCAGGGTGGCGATCTTCAGGTCCGGGTTGTGCACCTCGACACCGGCCGGCGGCGCGATGTCGGCGGCGGTGACGTCACCGGGGCCCTGCTTGCGCAGGTACATGGTGACCGGCTCGTCGTGCTCGGAGGAGACGACCAGGTCCTTGAGGTTCAGGATCAGCTGGGTGGCGTCTTCCTTGACCCCGGCAACGGTCGAGAACTCGTGCAGGACACCGTCGACCTTGATGCTGGTGACGGCTGCGCCCGGGATGGACGACAGCAGGGTCCGGCGGATCGAGTTGCCGAGGGTGTAACCGAAGCCCGGCTCCAGCGGCTCGATCACGAACCGCGAGCGGTGCTCGTCGACGACCTCTTCGGTCAGGGTGGGACGCTGTGCGATAAGCACTTCTGTCTTCCTTCTGCTTCCGCGACGACCACTATTTGAGGTCGCGAAGGAAGAAACGCACCGATCCGGCCGGCGGCCCGGAGGCCACCGGCGGGAACCGGGTCAGTTCTTCGAGTAGAGCTCGACGATCAGGTGCTCGGCGACCTGGGTGTCGATCTGCTGCCCGGGTCGGCAGCTGGTGCACGAGGATCCGCAGCCGCTCGGGCAGCGCCTCGAGCCAGGCCGGCACGACGCGCTCGGAGTGCGTCTCCCGGGCGATGATGAACGGCGTCGTCTCGACCGACTTCGCCTTGACGTCGATGACGTCGTGGGCCGCGACGCGGTACGACGGGATGTTCACCTTGATGCCGTTCACGGTGAAGTGACCGTGCACGACGAGCTGACGGGCCTGACGACGCGTCCGGGCCAGACCGGAGCGGTACACGACGTTGTCGAGGCGGGACTCGAGGATGATCAGCAGGTTGTCACCGGTCTTACCGGACGCCGCGAGGCCTCCTTGTAGTACAGGCTGAACTGCTTCTCGAGCACGCCGTAGGCGTAACGGGCCTTCTGCTTCTCACGGAGCTGGAGCAGGTACTCGCTCTCCTTGGGACGGCCGCGGCCGTGCATACCCGGCGGGTACGGACGACGCTCGAACGCCTTGTCGCCACCGACGAGGTCGACCCCGAGACGGCGCGACTTCTTGGTCATGGGTCCGGTGTAACGGGCCATTGTTCGCTGCCTACCTTTCTCTGGGATCAGACCCGGCGCCGCTTGGGAGGGCGGCAGCCGTTGTGGGCGGTCGGGGTGACGTCCTGGATGGTGCCGACCTCGAGGCCGACCGCACCCAGCGAACGAATCGCGGTCTCACGGCCGGAGCCGGGACCCTTCACGAAGACGTCGATCTTGCGCATGCCGTGCTCCATCGCCCGGCGCCCGGCGGCCTCGGCGGCCATCTGCGCGGCGAACGGGGTCGACTTGCGCGAACCCTTGAAGCCGACGGTGCCCGCGGAAGCCCACGAGATGACCGCGCCGGTCGGGTCGGTGATCGTCACGATCGTGTTGTTGAACGTGCTCTTGATGTGCGCGTGGCCGGCGGCCACGTTCTTCTTCTCCTTGCGGCGCACCTTCTTCGCGCCGGCCGCGGTGCGGCTCTTGGGAGGCATAGTCAGTTGCTCCTGGGGTGGTCGACGGTCATCCGGGTCACTTCTTCTTCTTGCCGGCGATCGCCTTACGGCGACCCTTGCGGCTACGGGCGTTGGTCCGCGTGCGCTGACCACGCACCGGCAGGCCGCTGCGGTGCCGGCGACCCTGGTACGACCCGATCTCGATCTTGCGGCGGATGTCCGCGGTCACCTCGCGACGGAGGTCACCTTCGATCTTGTAGTTGCCTTCGATCCAGTCCCGGAGCTTGACCAGTTCTTCGTCGCCCAGTTCGTGGACGCGCTTGTCACCGGAGATCCCGGTGGCTTCGAGCGTCTTCAGGGCGCGAGTACGACCTACACCGAAGATGTAGGTGAGAGCGACCTCGATGCGCTTGTCGCGCGGAAGGTCGACTCCTACGAGGCGTGCCATGTGGCGGTGTTCCTTTCGTCGGCAGAGGTGTGGTGGCGCGCTGCGTCCTTGCCCGCCTCGGTGACTGTTGCTTCACCGGCAAGGCCCCGGCCTCTGTTCCGGGGGCAACGTCCAGCGTGGTACCGGTGCCGGACGAGCATGCGCGCTGTGGTGCGAAAGTGCTGTGACTGCGAGTGAAGGCTTGGATCAGCCCTGCCGCTGCTTGTGCCGCGGGTTCTCGCAGATCACCATGACCCGGCCGTGACGGCGGATCACCTTGCACTTGTCGCAGATCTTCTTGACGCTCGGATTGACCTTCATCGAGCTTCTTTCTTCGACAGGTGTGGTGTGGTTACTTGTACCGATAGACGATGCGACCCCGGGTGAGGTCGTACGGCGACAGCTCCACGACGACCCGGTCCTCGGGGAGGATCCGGATGTAGTGCTGCCTCATCTTGCCGCTGATGTGCGCGAGCACCTTGTGCCCGTTGGACAGCTCAACACGGAACATCGCGTTCGGCAGGGCCTCGACGATGGTGCCCTCGAGTTCGATGACTCCCTCTTTTTTGGGCATGTCCTCGCACTTCTGTAGACAACTGAATGGAAAGTACTGCTCGGGTGACTCACGCCACCCCCTGACCGGAGTGCCACCCTCCCGACGTCGTGTGGGATCCACACTCGTCGAGCAGCCGCGGGCAGCACGATCATGAGGCTACAAAGAGCCAAGGAAAGAGTGTACGCCACCTACCCACAGGAAACCCAATCGGCACCGGCGCGGCCCCTTGACGACCCTACTCCGCCGCTCCGCGGCTCCGATCGGGAGCTCCTGCTGGTGGCCGCCCACTGCTCGCCCGCCTGCCAGACCTGCTCGGGCATCAGGTCGAGCAGGTCGCAGGCCGCGTCCAGGTGCGCCAGCGCGTACGTCGGAGTCGCGGTACGCCGGGAGGATCGCGACGAACCGCCGGCCCTCGCAGCTGAAGCCGAACGGCGGCACGCCGGCCAGCGCCTCGACCGCCCGCGGGTGCAGGACCTCCACGCGCCAGGTCCTCGCGGCCGTTGAACAGCGGTACTGCCCCGGCAGACCGTCGACCGTCAACGGCAGCGGCAGTAGCTCGCTGCGGCGACCGGGCGCCAGCGAGGCGGGCAGCACCTGCAGCGGCGGCAGCGGCCGGTCCACCTCCAGATCGAGGAAGTCGAAGCCGAGCTTGCGCCGCCGTACCTTGTGCCGGAACCGCCCGGTCCAGAACTCCCGGCCCCGGTGCCGGCCGGTCGTCACGTCGACGGCCTCGGCCTGCGGATCGAGCGTCGAACGGCGGGAACGGCCAACGTTCGAGCAGGTCCGGGCTCGACCGCGCTGAGCTGCCAGCCCAGCTGCCCGGCGATGTCGGCCCACGCCCGCCGCAGCCGCGTTCCGGACCAGCGCATCGCCAGCGTGAAGCCGATCAGGACCAGGAACCAGCCCAGCACCATCCAGCCGACCCAGCGCGGTTCCAGCAGCAGGCCGAAGATCACCAGCGGTACGGCGACGACGAACCAGATCACGTAGACCAGTGCGCGACCCCTGGCGCAGCTGCCACGCCCAGTCCGGCCGCAGCCGCGAACGCCGCGGCGTGGCCGTTCACCGGGGCCGCCGTCAACGGCGCTTTCCGAGTTGGCCCATGGCGATGATCGCCCACGGGATCAGCAGCCAGACCGGCCAGAAGTGCGGCCAGTGGCCGCCGTTGCCGAGCCCGATCACGAACCAGATGACCACGTTGATCAGGACGACACCGGTGAAGCCGCCGACCGCTGCGCAGGCCGCGCTGCGGGCCTGGTTGTCCTTCTTCCGTTCCGGGAAGTTGCCCGGCTCCGGGTGCCGGCTGCACGTCCTGCACCACCGCGGGCGTCTGGTACGTCCGGACCGGCGGCAGGTCACGCACCAGCGGCTCCAGCTCGCCGTACGTCTGCGACGGTGTACAGCTGGTCGAGCCGCGAGCTGAACTCGGGCTGGTCCAGCCGCCCGTCCGCGAAGGCGTCCCGCAACCGGCCGGCGATCTTGTCCCGATCGGCCTCGGTGAAGCGCTGGTGGGGCTGGTACTGACTGGGCATGTCTCAAGTGTGCCTCAGCCCGGTACCTCGCGGCGTCCCCCGATGGACGGACCTCGGACGTCCCCGGACGGGTCGCGTCAGTCGGCCAGCGGGCCGAACGTGACGCCGAGCTCGGCCAGCTTGGCCTCGCCGCCGTCGAGCGCGGTCAGCACCCACGGGCCCTGCGGGGTCAGCGTGAACGTGTGCTCGGTGTGGGCGGCGACGGTGCCGTCGTCGGTGACGACGGTCCAGTCGTCCTCGAGCGTGTGGTTGTCCTGCTTGCCGAGGGTGAGCATCGGCTCGACCGCCAGCGCCAGACCCTCGACCAGCTTCGGGCCCTCGGCCCGCCTTGCCGAAGTTCGGCACGTTCGGCGGCTGGTGCATCGCCGAGCCCGATCCCGTGCCCGACGAAGTCCTCGACGATCCCGTACGACGAGTTGGCGCGCACGTGCGCCTCGACCGCGGCCGAGATGTCGGTCAGCCGGCCACCGAGCCGGGCGGCGGCGAACCCGCGCCACATCGACTCCTCGCAGATCCGGGCCAGCTCGAGCAGCTCGGCGGCGCACGTCGCCGACCGCCGACCGTGATCGCCGCGTCGCCGTGCCACCCGTCGACGATCGCACCGCAGTCGATCGAGATCAGGTCGCCGTCGGCCAGCACCCGGTCGCCGGGGATGCCGTGCACGATCTCGTCGTTCACCGACGCGCAGATCGAGCCGGTGAAGCCGTGGTAGCCCTTGAACGACGGCGTCGCGCCGGAGGACCGGATGTTGTCCTCGGCGATCGCGTCCAGCTCGCCGGTGGTGATCCCGGCCTTCACCGCGGCGCGGAGCAGCTCCAGCGTGCGGCCGACCACCAGGCCGGCCTTACGCATGGCGAGGATCTGCTCGCGGGTCTTGATCTCGATCCCGCGGTCCCTGAACATCATCGCGCTCACTCGGTCACCGTCTTGAGAGCGGCGAGCACCCGCTCGCTGACCTCGTCGATCTCGCCGACGCCGTCGACCTCGACCAGCAGACCGCGCTGGGCGTACACCTGCAGCAGCGGCTTGGTCTCGGCCGTGTAGACGTCCTGCCGGTGCCGGACGACCTCTTCGGAGTCGTCCGTCCGGCCCTCGATCTTCGCCCGCTTCGTAGCATCCGCTCGACCAGTACGTCGATGTCGGCGACCAGCGCGACCACGGCGTCCAGCTTGTGACCGTGGTCGGCCAGGATCTCGTCCAGCGTGCCGACCTGGGGCAGCGTCCGGGGGTACCCGTCGAGCAGGAACCCCTCGCCGGCGTCCGCCTCGGACAGCCGGTCGCGCACCATCGCGTTCGTGACCTCGTCCGGGACGTAGTTGCCCGCGTCCATGTACCGCTTCGCCTCGAGCACCCAGCGGCGGTCTCGTCCTTCACGTTCGCGCGGAAGATGTCGCCGGTGGAGACGGCCGGGATCTTCAGGCGGTCCGCAAGCACCTTTGCCTGCGTGCCCTTGCCCGCCCCGGGCGGACCCATCAGCAACATTCTCATCAGCGCAGGAACCCTTCGTAGTTACGCTGCTGCAGCTGACTCTCGATCTGCTTCACCGTGTCCAGTCCGACGCCGACCATGATCAGGATCGACGTACCACCGAACGGGAAGTTCTGGCTGGCGTTCAAGCAGCACCAGAGCGACCAGCGGGATCATCGAGATCACCGCGAGGTAGATCGCGCCGGGCAGCGTGATGCGGGACAGAACGTAGGAGAGGTACTCCTCGGTCGGCCGACCCGCCCGGATCCCGGGAATGAAGCCGCCGTACTTCTTCATGTTGTCGGCAACTTCCTTCGGGTTGAAGGTAATCGAGACGTAGAAGTACGTGAAGAAGATGATCAGGGCGACGTACGTCACCATGTAGATCGGGTGGTCGCCCTTGACCAGGTTGCCCTGGATCCACTGGGCCCAGCCCTCGTCCTGCTGGAACTGGCTGACCAGCACGGGCAGATAGAGCAGGCTGGAGGCGAAGATGACCGGGATGACGCCGGCCTGGTTGACCTTCAGCGGGATGTAGGTCGAGGTGCCGCCGAACATCTTCCGGCCGACCATCCGCTTGGCGTACTGCACCGGGATCCGGCGCTGCGCCTGCTCGATGAAGATGACCGCGGCCATGATCACCAGGCCGATCGCCAGCACGACGACGAAGGTGGCGACGCCCTTCTGCTTGCGGATGCTCCACAGCTGGGTCGGGAAGGTGGCGACGATCTGGGTGAAGATCAGGATCGACATACCGTTACCGACGCCACGGTCGGTGATCAGCTCGCCGAGCCACATGATCACGCCGGTACCGGCGGTCATGGTCAGCACCATCACGATGACGGTGAACCAGTTGTCGTTGTGCAGCAGCGGCTCGCTGCAGCCCTGGAACAGCCGGCCCGGCGTCCGGGCCAGCGCGACGAACGCGGTCGCCTGCAGGATCGCCAGACCGACGGTCAGGAACCGGGTGTACTGGGTGATCTTCCCCTGGCCCGCCTGGCCTTCCTTCTTCAGCGACTCCAGCCGCGGGATCACCACGGTGAGCAGCTGCAGAATGATGCTGGCGGTGATGTACGGCATGATGCCCAGCGCGAAGATCGCGAGCTGCAGCAGTGCGCCGCCGGAGAACAGGTTGATCAAGTTGTACAGGTTCGCGTTCTGACCCGGCTCTGCGAGTCTTGCATACACGTGTGCAGCGACTGGACGTTCACACCGGGAGCCGGCACGACCGAGCCGATCCGGAAGATCACGACGATGAAGAGCACGAACAAGATCTTCCGGCGCAGGTCCGGAGTCTTGAACGCGTTGGCAAAGGCGCCTAACACCCTGTCCTCCCACAAGTTTCCCGTGCCCGGGCAGGGCAGGGGCCTAGCAAAGCAGCTGGGCAAGAGACGAACCAGGGCTCGTCCGACCGGCGCAGAATATCAAGCGCTGGCGCGTTACGAGCCCTGGACCACTGTCACACCTCGGTGGTGGTCCCCCCGGCCGCCTGGATCTTCTCCTTGGCGGACTTGGAGAACTTGTTTGCCGAAACCTGCAGTGCCACGGTCAGTTCGCCGTCACCCAGCACCTTCACCGGCTGACCGCTACGGACCGCGCCCTTGGCGACCAGGTCGGCTACGCCGATCTCGCCACCTTCGGGGAACAGTTGTCCGAGCTTGTCCAGGTTAACGACCTGGAACTCCACTCGGTTCCTGCTCTTGAAGCCCTTCAGCTTCGGGAGCCGCATGTGCAGCGGCATCTGGCCACCCTCGAACCACTCGGGGATGTTGTTACGGGCCTTGCTGCCCTTGGTACCGCGGCCGGCCGTCTTGCCCTTGCTGCCCTCACCACGACCCACGCGGGTCTTGGCGGTCTTGGCGCCGGGCGCCGGACGCAGGTGATGAACCTTGAGCGCCATGTCAGTCGACCTCCTCGACGGTGATGAGGTGGCGAACCGCGCGAACCATGCCGCGAACCTCGGGCTTGTCCTCGTGGACGGCGGTGTCGCCGATCCGCTTGACGCCCAGGGTGCGCAGCGTGTCGCGCTGGTTCTGCTTGCCACCGATGCCGGAACGGGTCTGGGTCACCTTCAAGCGTGCCATCAGGAAGCCGCCTCCGCCCGCGCCTTCAGCAGTGCCGCCGGAGCGACGTGCTCGACCGGCAGGCCACGGCGCGCGGCCACGGCCTCCGGGGTCTCCAGGGCCTGCAGCGCGGCCAACGTGGCGTGCACCACGTTGATCGCGTTGGAGGAACCCAGCGACTTGCTGAGGATGTCGTGGATACCGGCGCACTCCAGTACGGCGCGCGCCGAGCCACCCGCGATCACACCGGTACCGGGAGCGGCCGGACGCAGCATGACAACGCCTGCGGCCTTCTCGCCCTGGACCGGGTGCGGGATGGTGCCCTGGATCCGCGGCACCTTGAAGAATGCCTTCTTGGCCTCCTCGACACCCTTGGCGATCGCCGCGGGCACCTCCTTGGCCTTGCCGTAACCCACACCGACGGTGCCTTCGCCGTCGCCGACGACCACGAGGGCGGTGAAGCTGAAGCGACGACCACCCTTCACGACCTTGGCGACACGGTTGATGGCTACCACGCGCTCGATGTAGGCGGTCTTGTCAGCCTGCCTGACCGCGACCACCGTCACGGCCACGGCGCTCACCACCGGCGCCGCCTCCGCGACGCTGCTGGCCTCCGCTCATTTCGAACTACCTTCTTCCCTTGTGTCGCCATCAGAAGCCGAGCCCGCCCTCGCGGGCGGCGTCGGCCAGGGCCGCGATGCGGCCGTGGTACTTGTTCCCGGCCCGGTCGAAGACGACCGAGTCGATGCCGGCGGCCTTGGCCCGGTCGGCGATCAATCCGCCGACGGTCTTGGCCTTGTCGGTCTTGTTCGCCTCCGCGCCACGCAGGTCGGCCTCCATCGTGGAAGCCGAGACCAGCGTCTTGCCGGCGACGTCGTCGATGACCTGAGCGAACAGGTGCTTCGACGACTTCGAGACCACCAGGCGCGGCCGGTCGGCCGTGCCGTTGATCTTCTTCCGGACCCGGATCTGCCGACGCAGCCGGGAAGACGTCTTCTTGGCGGAGTGCTTGTTGCGGACGCAGTCCGATCGCCATGGTTACTTACCAGCCTTTCCGACCTTGCGGCGCACCTGCTCGCCCGCGTACCGCACACCCTTGCCCTTGTACGGCTCGGGCTTGCGCAGCTTGCGGATGTTCGCGGCGACCTCACCGACCGACTGCTTGTCGATGCCCATGACCGAGAAGCGGGTCGGGGCCTCCACGTTGAAGGTGATGCCGTCGGGCGCATCCACCGTGATCGTGTGGCTGTACCCGAGCGAGAACTCCAGCTGGGTCGGTCCCTTGGACAGGACGCGGTACCCGACGCCGACGATCTCGAGCTTCTTCTCGTAGCCGTCCGTCACGCCGGTCACCAGGTTGGCGATCAGGGTGCGGGACAGGCCGTGCAGTTCCTTGCTCTTGCGCTGGTCGTCCGGACGCGTGACGGCAATCGCGCCGTCCTCGTCCCGGTCGACCGCGATGGGCTCAGCGACGACGTGCGAGAGCTGACCCTTGGGACCCTTGACGGTGACCGTCTGGCCGTCGATCGTGACGTCGACGCCGGACGGGACCGTGATCGGGAGCTTACCGATGCGAGACATGACTGTGGTCCTCCTTCCGGTTCTTCGTCACCAGACGTAGGCGAGGACTTCCCCGCCAACGCCCTTGTTCTTGGCCTGACGGTCGGTGAGCAGTCCCTGGGACGTCGAGATGATCGCGACGCCCAGGCCACCGAGCACCTTGGGCAGGTTGGTCGACTTCGCGTAGACCCGCAGGCCCGGCTTGCTGATCCGGCGGACGCCCGCGATGGAGCGCTCCCGGCTCGGGCCGAACTTCAGGTCGACGATCAGGGTCTTGCCGACGGCGCCCTTCCTTGGGCTCCTCGACCTGGTAGGAGGAGATGTAGCCCTCCTGCTGGAGGATGTCGGCGATGCCCTGCTTGATCTTGCTGTACGGCATCGAGGTCGACTCGTGGTACGCCTGATTGGCGTTGCGCAGACGCGTCAGCATGTCTGCGATCGGGTCGGTCATCGTCATGGCCTGGGGCCTCTTTCCCGCCGTGGTTTCGCCGTCCGGCGACCTACGGTGACTAGATGGTGGTGAATGGAGAAAAGTTCGGGGCTGGAGAGCTGGTCACCAGCTGGACTTGGTCACGCCGGGCAGCTCGCCCCGGTGCGCCATCTCCCGCAGGCAGATCCGGCACAGGCCGAACTTGCGGAAGACCGCCTTCGGCCGGCCGCAGCGCTGGCAGCGCGTGTAACCACGCACCGCGAACTTCGGCTTCCGGGCCTGCTTGACCTTGAGTGCTGTCTTCGCCACGTCAGTTCTCCTTGAACGGGAAGCCGAGCTGCCCGCAGCAGGGCCCGCCCCTCGTCGTCGTTCTTGGCGGTGGTCACCACGGTGATGTCCATGCCCCGGACCCGATCGATCCGGTCCTGGTTGATCTCGTGGAACATCACCTGCTCGGTCAGACCGAAGGTGTAGTTCCCGTTGCCGTCGAACTGCTTCGCGGACAGGCCGCGGAAGTCGCGGATCCGGGGCAGCGCGAGCGCCAGCAGCCGGTCCAGGAACTCCCACATCCGGTCGCCGCGCAGCGTCACGTGGGCGCCGATCGGCATCCCCTCACGCAGCTTGAACTGCGCGATCGACTTGCGGGCCTTGGTCACCTGCGGCTTCTGGCCGGTGATCGCGGCCAGGTCCTTGATCGGCGCCGTCGATCAGCTTCGAGTCGCGAGCCGCCTCGCCGACGCCCATGTTCACCACGATCTTGGTGAGCCCGGGCACCTGCATGACGTTCTCGAACTGGAACTGCTCGTGCAGCTGGCCGACGATCTCCTCGCGGTACTTCGTCTTCAGCCGCGGCTGGACCTTCGCTCGGTCACTGCGGTGGTCATCAGATCTCCTCGCCGGTACGCCGCGCGATCCGGACGCTCCGGAAACCGGTGTACGTCGAACCGTCGGGGCGCCGCTTCTGCACCTCGACGCGGTTGTAGCCGACGCGGGTGGTCACCTTCTGCTTCTTGCCGTCCTTCTCGACCTCGACAAGAAGCATCACGTTGGAGACGTGGATCGGGGCTTCCTGGGTGACGATGCCACCCGTGGTGCCGCCGCGCTGGGCCTGCTGCACCTTGGTGTGCTTCTTGACCCGGTTCACGCCTTCGACGATGACCTTCTCGTCGTCCGGGCAGACCTGAGATGATCTTGCCCTCGAGGCCCTTGGACTTGCCGGCGATCACGCGGACGTGATCACCCTTCTTCACGTGCAGCTTCTTCTGCTGGGCTGCCATCTCAGAGCACCTCCGGAGCGAGCGAGATGATCTTCATGAAGCGCTTCTCGCGCAGCTCCCGGCCGACCGGCCCGAAGATGCGGGTGCCGCGCGGCTCGCCGTCGGCCTTGAGGATCACCGCGGCGTTCTCGTCGAAGCGGATGTAGGAGCCGTCCGGACGCCGGCGCTCCTTCACGGTGCGCACGATGACGGCCTTGACGACGTCACCCTTCTTCACGCCGCCGCCCGGGATCGCGTCCTTGACGGTGGCGACGATCGTGTCACCGACACCGGCGTAGCGCCGACCGGAGCCACCGAGAACGCGGATGCACAAGATTTCCTTGGCACCCGTGTTGTCGGCGACCTTCAGTCGCGACTCCTGCTGGATCATCTGTTGATCTCCTGGTTGTCTCGCTGGTTCTCACTCACGTGAGCCTTGCGGAACGAATAATTTCGATTGGTTACAGCCGGGCGTCGCATGACCTCGGGAACAGCTTACTTGGCCTTCTCGAGGATCTCGACGACGCGCCAGCGCTTGGTCGCCGACAGCGGCCGGGTCTCCATCAGGAGGACGCGGTCGCCGATGCCGGCGGCGTTCTGCTCGTCGTGCGCCTTGAGCTTGCTGGTGCGGCGGATGACCTTGCCGTACAGCTTGTGCTTGACCCGGTCCTCGACCTCGACGGTGACGGTCTTGTCCATCTTGTCGCTCAGCACCAGGCCCTCACGGGTCTTGCGGTGTGCGCTCGCGCCTCGGGGGTCGTGCTCACGGTCTCGTCCTTCACTGGTTCTCGGTCATGCCTTGCTCCCAGCCTTCTCGCTGTCGTCCGCAGTCTCTCGCCTCGGCCTCGGCCTCAGCCTCGGCCACCGGAGCGTCGACCTCTTCGGTGATGCCGAGCGCACGCTCGGTCAGCACCGTGTAGATGCGGGCGATGTCCTTACGGACGGCGCGCAGCCGGCCGTGGGACTCCAGCTGACCCGTGGCAGCCTGGAACCGGAGGTTGAACAGCTCCTCCTTGGCTTCGCCGAGCTTCTCAGCAGCTCGTCCCGGCCCAGGTTCCGCAGCTCGGCGGCGGTCAGGGTAGCCATCAGTTCTCACCTGCCTCTCGGGTGATGAAGCGGCACTTCATCGGCAACTTGTGAATCGCGCGGCGCATCGCCTCGCGAGCGATGTCCTCCGTCACACCGGACAGTTCGAACATCACGCGGCCGGACTTGACGTTGGCGATCCACCACTCCGGCGAACCCTTACCGGAACCCATCCGGGTCTCGGCAGGCTTCTTGGTCAGCGGGCGGTCCGGGTAGATGTTGATCCAGACCTTTCCGCCACGCTTGATGTGCCGGGTCATCGCGATACGCGCGGACTCGATCTGCCGGTTGGTGACGTAGTGGCTCTCCAGTGCCTGGATGCCGAAGTCACCGAAGGCCAGCGTCGTACCGCCCTTGGCAGCGCCGGAGCGCTTCGGGTGGTGCTGCTTGCGGTGCTTGACCTTGCGGGGGATGAGCATGGTTCAGCTCTCCGTTCCGGTCGTCTCGGCCGGCTTCTCGGCCGCCGGAGCAGCGGCAGCCTCGGCCTTCGGGGCCGTCGTTGCCGCGGTCGTCCGACCGTCGCTGACGGTCACCACCGCGACCGCCACGGTCGCCGCCGCGACCACCACGGTCACCGCGGTCGCCACCACGTCACGGCGGGCCGGACGGCCACGCTGCTGGGTAGCGGCGCGAGCGGCGGCCTGCGCCTCGCGCTCGGCGCGGGTGCCGGCGACGTCACCCTTGTAGATCCAGACCTTCACGCCGATCCGGCCGAAGGTCGTGCGGGCCTCGTAGAAGCCGTAGTCGATGTCCGCGCGCAGCGTGTGCAGCGGCACCCGACCTTCGCGGTAGAACTCCGACCGCGACATCTCAGCGCCACCGAGACGGCCGGAGCACTGGATCCGGATGCCCAGGGCGCCGCCACGCATGGTGGTCTGCATCGCCTTGCGCATCGCGCGGCGGAACGCCACGCGGCCGGACAGCTGCTCGGCCACACCCTGCGCGACCAGCTGGGCGTCGACCTCGGCGTTCTTGACCTCGAGGATGTTCAGCTGCACCTGCTTGCCGGTGAGCTCCTCCAGGCTGCCACGGATCCGGTCCGCCTCGGCGCCGCGGCGACCGATGACGATGCCCGGACGAGCGGTGTGGATGTCGACCCGGACCCGGTCACGGGTGCGCTCGATCTCCACACGGGAGATACCGGCGCGCTCCATGCCCTTGCTCAGCAGACGACGGATCTTGACGTCCTCGCCCACGTAGTCCTTGTACAGCTTGTCGGCGTACCAACGGCTCTTGTGGTCGGTGCTGATGCCGAGACGGAACCCGTGCGGGTTAACCTTCTGGCCCACGTCAGGACTCCTTCTTCTCAGCGGTCCTTCTTGGCGGCCGCCTTCTTGGCGGTCGCCTTCTTGGCCGGCTTGTCGGCGGCCGCCTTGTCGGCGGCCTTCTTGGCTCGCGGCCTTCTTCGGCGTCGGCCTTCTTCTCGGCAGCCTTCTTGGCCGGGCCTTCCGACCGGCTCGGCCTCGACCCGCGGGCCGACCACGACGGTGATGTGGCTGGTCCGCTTGTCGATCCGGGTGGCCCGGCCCTGGGCACGCGGGCGGTGACGCTTCAGCGTCGGGCCCTCGTCCACATAGGCCTTCACCACGACCAGGTCGGCGCGGCTCAGGTGCTCGGTGCCCTCGGCGTTCGCCGCGGCGCTGTCGACGACCTTGTACACGGTCGCGGCAGCGGCCTGCGGGGCGAACTTCAGAGTGGCGAGTGCGTCGTCGACGCCCATGCCGCGCACCAGGTCGACCACGCGACGCGCCTTCATCGGCGTCACGCGGACGAAGCGCGCGACCGCGAAGGCCCCGGGCTCGTCGCCCAGCAGCCCCTCGCGCCGGGCACTGACTGCCCTACGCTCATTAACGCTCATGATGTTCGAATCTCTCCGTAGGTTGCTTGCGCTTCGTCACTGACCTGAGGTCAGCGACGCCGTGCCTTGCGGTCGTCCTTTTCGTGGCCCTTGAACGTCCGGGTCGGAGCGAACTCGCCGAGCTTGTGCCCGACCATCGCGTCCGTCACGAACACGGGGACGTGCTTGCGGCCGTCGTGCACCGCGAGGGTGTGACCGATCATGACCGGAATGATCATGGAACGGCGCGACCAGGTCTTGATCACGTTCTTGGTGCCCTTTTCGTTCTGCACCTCCACCTTCTTCATCAGGTGGTGGTCGACGAACGGGCCCTTCTTGAGGCTGCGTGGCATCTGTCCGGCTCCCTATCAGCGCTTCTTGCCGGCCTTGCGGCGCCGGACGATCATGCGGTCGCTTTCCTTGCTGCCGCGGGTGCGGCCTTCAGGCTTGCCCCACGGGGACACCGGGTGACGTCCACCCGAGGTCTTACCCTCACCACCACCGTGCGGGTGGTCGACCGGGTTCATGGCGACACCACGGACGGTCGGGCGCTTGCCCTTCCAGCGCATCCGGCCGGCCTTGCCCCAGTTGATGTTCGACTGCTCGCCGTTGCCGACCTCACCGAGGGTGGCGCGGCAGCGAACGTCGACCATCCGGACCTCGCCCGACGGCATCCGCAGGGTGGCCATCCGGCCCTCCTTGGCGACCAGCTGAACGCTGGCACCGGCGGAGTCCGCTTGTCGATCCGGGTGGCCCGGCCCTGTGCACGCGGGCGGTGACGCTTCAGCGTCGGACCCTCGTCCACGTAGGCCTTCGCCACGACCAGGTCGGCGCGGCTCAGGTGTTCGGTGCCCTCGGCGTTCGCCGCGGCGCTGTCGACGACCTTGTACACGGTCGCGGCAGCGGCCTGCGGGGCGAACTTCAGAGTGGCGAGTGCGTCGTCGACGCCCAGACCGCGCACCAGATCGACCACGCGGCGCGCCTTCATCGGCGTCACGCGGACGAAGCGCGCGACCGCGAAGGCCCCGGGCTGCTCGCCCAGCAGGCTCTCGCGACGGGCGCTGATCGCCCTACGCTCTTGAACGCTCATGATGTTCGAATCTCTCCGTAGATTGCTTTCGCTTCGTCACTGTCCTCGCGGATCAGCGACGCCGTGACTTCCGGTCGTCCTTCTCGTGACCCTTGAACGTCCGGGTCGGGGCGAACTCGCCGAGCTTGTGCCCGACCATCGAGTCCGTCACGAACACCGGCACGTGCTTGCGGCCGTCGTGCACCGCAATCGTGTGGCCGATCATGTCCGGCACGATCATCGATCGGCGAGACCAGGTCTTGATGACGTTCTTGGTGCCCTTCTCGTTCTGCACCTCCACCTTCTTTGCCAGGTGGTGGTCGACGAACGGGCCCTTCTTCAAGCTGCGTGGCATGTGGCCGGCTCCCTATCAGCGCTTCTTGCCGGCCTTGCGGCGCCGGACGATCATTCGGTCGCTTTCCTTGCGGGTGCGGGTCCGGCCTTCCGGCTGGCCCCACGGGGACACCGGGTGGCGACCACCCGAGGTCTTACCCTCACCACCACCGTGCGGGTGGTCGACCGGGTTCATCGCGACACCGCGGACGGTCGGGCGCTTGCCCTTCCAGCGCATCCGGCCCGCCTTGCCCCAGTTGATGTTCGACTGCTCGCCGTTGCCGACCTCACCGAGGGTGGCGCGGCAGCGCACGTCGACCATCCGGACCTCGCCGGACGGCATCCGCAGGGTGGCCATCCGGCCTTCCTTCGCGACCAGCTGAATGCTGGTACCGGCGGAGCGGCCCATCTTGGCGCCACCGCCCGGACGCAGCTCGACAGCGTGGATCGTGGAGCCGACCGGGATGTTGCGCAGCGGCAGGTTGTTGCCGATCTTGATGTCCGCGGCCGGGCCGTTCTCGACGACGGTGCCCTGCTTCAGGTTCGTCGGGGCGAGGATGTAGCGCTTCTCGCCGTCGACGTAGTGCAGCAGCGCGATCCGCGCGGTCCGGTTCGGGTCGTACTCGATGTGCGCGACCTTGGCCGGCACGCCGTCCTTGTCGTACCGCTTGAAGTCGATCAGCCGGTACGCCCGCTTGTGACCGCCACCGTGGTGCCGGGTGGTGATCTTGCCGGAGTTGTTCCGGCCGCCCTTCTTCGGCAGCGGACGCAGCAGCGACTTCTCAGGGGTCGAACGGGTGAGCTCGACGAAGTCGGCCACGCTCGAGCCACGACGGCCCGGCGTTGTCGGCTTGTACTTGCGGATTCCCATTACGACTGGCCTCCGAAGATGTCGATGCGGTCGTCGCCCTTGAGGGTCACGATCGCCCGCTTGGTGTCCGGGCGCTTACCGAAGCCGGACCGGGTCCGGCGCCGCTTGCCCTTGCGGTTGAGGGTGTTGACGTCGCTGACCTTGACCTTGAAGACCTTCTCGACCGCGAGCTTGATCTCGGTCTTGTTGGCCTCCGGGGCGACCTCGAACGTGTACTTCTGCTCGTCCAGCAGGCCGTAGCTCTTCTCGCTCACGACCGGCCGGATCAGCACGTCACGCGGATCCTTGTTGACTCCGTGGCTCATGCCTCTACCTCCTCGGCCTCAGTCGACGTTGCGACGGCCTTGACGGACTTGCCCTTGGGCGCGCCGGCGACGAAGGAGTCGAGGGCGCCCTTGGTGAACACGACCGCGTCGCTGACCAGAACGTCGTACGCGTTCAGCTGGTCGGCGGCGATCAGGTGCACGTGCTGTACGTTGCGCAGGCTCAGCCAGGTGAGCTCGTCGGCGCGGTCGACGACGACCAGCGCCTTACCCGGCTCGGCCACCTCGCCCAGCACCTTCAGGGCCGACCTGGTGGAGGGCTTGTCGCCGTCCACGAAGCTCTCGACCACGAACACCTGGCCGTCACGGGCCCGGTCGGACAGCGCACCGCGAAGCGCGGCGGCGATCATCTTCTTCGGGGTCCGCTGGCTGTAGTCACGCGGCGTGGGGCCGTGGACG
>CAVUFT010000027.1:0-44617 GCA_963740725.1 uncultured Actinomycetota bacterium | reverse complement strand
GGCGGCCTTGCCCCAGGCGCGCGGGTCGTAGGCCTTCTTGTTGCCGACCTCGCCGTCGATCTTCAGCACGCCGTCGTAGTTGGTGAACATGTGCGCGGCGGCCGGGCGGGTGAACGCGTACTGCGTGTCGGTGTCGACGTTCATCTTGATCACGCCGTTGTCGACCGCGGCCCGGATCTCCTCCAGGGTCGAGCCCGACCCGCCGTGGAAGACCAGGTCGAACGGGCGCTCCTTGCCGACCTTGGCGCCGACCGCGTCCTGGATCTCCTTGAGGATCTCCGGCCGCAGCTTGACCGAGCCCGGCTTGTAGACGCCGTGCACGTTGCCGAAGGTCAGCGCGGTCAGGTAGCGGCCGTGCTCGCCGGTGCCGAGCGCCTCGACCGTGGCCAGGCCGTCCTCGACGGTGGTGTAGAGCTTCTCGTTGATCTCGTTGGCGACGCCGTCCTCCTCACCGCCGACGACGCCCACCTCGATCTCCAGCACGATCTTGGCCGCCGCGGCCTTGGCCAGCAGGTCCTTGGCGATCTCGAGGTTCTCGTCCAGCGGCACCGCGGAACCGTCCCACATGTGCGACTGGAACAGCGGGTTCTCGCCGCGGGCGACCCGCTCGGCGGAGATCTCCAGCAGCGGCCGGACGAAGCCGTCCAGCTTGTCCTTCGGGCAGTGGTCGGTGTGCAGCGCGATGTTCACGTTGTAGTTCTTCGCGACCTCGTGCGCGTACGCCGCCAGCGCGACCGAACCGGTGACCATGTCCTTGATGGTCGAGCCGGACAGGTACTCCGCGCCGCCGGTGGAGACCTGGACGATGCCGTCCGAGCCCGCCTCGGCGAATCCGCGGATCGCGGCGGTCAGCGTCTGCGAGGAGCTGACGTTGATGGCCGGGTAGGCGAAGCTGTTCTGCTTGGCCTTGTCCAGCATCTCGGCGTAGACCTCAGGGGTGGCAATAGGCATGTCTCGCGGTACTCCTCACAGCAAAGTTCATGTGGGTTGAGCTCCAGTATCACCGTCGCGTACGTCGTCGTACGCGCCGGGCTCCTTGCCGGGCCGGCCAGGTAGCCGGGGAGCGAACAGCTGTCGAACAGACCAGTTGATGACAGGACCGGTCCAGTTGGTTACGCGGAGCCGGTCCGTGGGCCGCGCGGGGTCAGCGCCATGTGCAGGCGATAACGGTCTGCACGATAGGCCGACCAGGACAGCTCGACGACCTTGCGGCCGGCGAAGGTGGTGCGCTCGAGGACCAGCAGGGGTGCCCGCCTGGCCACGCCGAGGACGCGGGCGACATGACCGTCGGCGTTGTCCGCCCGGACGGTCTGTTCGCCGGAGGTGACGACGACGTCGTACTCGCTCGCGAAGACGTCGTACAGGGTGCCGAGCTCGCGGCCGAGCAGGCCGGGGAAGAGCGCGGACGGGTAGTAGCCGATCTCGTAGGCCATCGGCGAGGCGTCCGCGGTGCGCAGCCGCTCGACCCGGATCACCTTGGTGCCCTTCGGCACCCGGAGTCCCTTGGCCGTCTCGTCGGACGCCTCGATCTCGGTCGCCGACAGCACCACGGTGCCCGGCTCGAGCCCACGGGCCCGCATCTCGCGGGAGAACGAGGTGAGGTGCAGTTGCGAGTCGACCTGCGGGCCGGTGACGAAGGTGCCCTTGCCGTGCACGCGTTCCAGCGCGCCGGACTCGACCAGGTCGCTGATCGCCTGCCGGACGGTGACCCGGGAGACGTTCAGTTTGTCCACCAGTGCGCGTTCGGACGGGATCGGATCACCGGGGTGCAGCTCGACGTCGATCAGCCGTTCCAGCACCGATCGGACCTGGGCCCGCTTGGTAGCCACCATCGAATCTCGATCCTCCAGACCTGGGCGGCAGCGCGGGGGGTGCCCCGGCAGGCCGCTCACTGCTATCGTGCGCATCATACCTGTTAAGACCAGATAGGACCAGTGATCGTTGTGGTGTCAACGCCCGACCCCGCCCCTGCAACCCAGATGGCGCGCGAGATCGCCGAACAGCCCGCGGCCCTGGCCGCGACGTTCGAGGCTCTGCTGCCACTGCGCCACGACGTGACCCGGCTGGCCGCGGGCCGCCGGCACGTGATCTTCGTGGCCCGGGGTTCGTCCGACAACGCGGGCGTCTACGGGCGCTACCTGACCGAGATCCACGCCGGCCGGCAGGCCTCGCTGGCCGCGCCGTCGGTGGCCACCCTGTACGGCGCGAACCTCGACCTGTCGAACTCCCTGGTCGTCGCGGTCAGCCAGTCCGGCGCCACCCAGGAGATCGTCGACACGGCCGAATGGGCCAAGCGCAACGGCGCCGCGATCGTCGGCATCACCAACCACGGCGACAGCCCGCTGGCCTCGGTCGCCGACGTCGCACTGATCACCAAGGCCGGCCAGGAACTCGCGGTTCCGGCGACCAAGACCTACACCACGCAGCTGGCCGCGATCACCGTCGCCGTCGACGCGCTGGCGCAGAAGCCGGGCACCCTCGACGCCGACATCGCCCGCGTCCCGGACGCCGCCGCGAAGATGCTCGAAGGCTCGGTCGAGGCTGCCGCCGACCTGCTGGCCGGCGCGCACGACGTACTGTCCAGCGGCCGCGGCCTCACCTTCGGTACGACGCTGGAGGTCGCCCTGAAGCTCGAGGAGACCTGCCTGCAGCCGGTCCGCGGACTCTCGTACGCCGACCTCAAGCACGGCCCGATCGCCGTCGTCGACGCGGACCTGGTCACCATCCTGGTCGCCGCCGCCGACGGACCGGCACTGCCCGGGATGACCGAGCTGGCCGCGATCGTGCGCGAGAAGGGCAGCAAGATCCTCGGCATCGGCGGCGACGCCACCTTCGCCTCCCGCTGCGACGTGAACCTCCCCGGCCCGGACCTCCCGGAGACGCTGTCCCCGCTGGCCCTGGTGATCCCGGCCCAGCGCGCGATCGAGGCCCTGGCCCGCAAGCTCGGCCTCGACCCCGACGCCCCCCGCGGCCTCCGCAAGGTCACCCAGACCGACTGACCCAAGCAGTACAAGAACCCCGTCACCTGACTAGGTGGCGGGGTTTTCTGCTTTCTGACCGTCGTACATCCTGCTGGGCGGCGAGGATCTCGGGCATCTGGCCGGTGAGGTAGCCGATGAGGTCCAGGAGTTTGGTGGCGAGGACCTTGCCGGTGGGGGTGAGGCTGTATTCGACCTTCAGCGGGAAGGTGGATTGGACCTCGCGGTTGACCAGGCCGTCTCGTTCGAGCGCCTGGAGGGATTGGGCCAGCATCTTCTGGCTGACGCCTTCGACGCGCCGGCGGAGTTCGTTGAAGCGCAGCGGGCCGTCCGCGAGAGCACCTAGGGCCAACGCGCCCCAGCGGCCGGTGACGTCTTCCAGGACCGGGCGCGACGGGCAGGCGGCGCCGAAGACGTCGTACTCCACCTCGGTCTCCATATGTCCAGCGTACTCCGCAGGGAGACTAGTTACTTGAAGTTTGCAGTATCTACTGGTAAGCAGTATCCAGCAGAAACTACAGCAGCTTCGAGCGAAGGATGCGCACGATGATCGACCGACGTTCCCTGATCCGAAACAGCAGCGCCGCCGGCTTCGGCGCCCTGGCGCTGGCCGCCGTGGCGGGCGGCACCGACCTCGCCTACGCCGACCCGAGCAGCGGCGCCGACGCCGAGCAGCATGGGCAGCATGGGCAGCAGGCCGGGTATCCGACTGGGCTCTCGCATGCCGAGCGGAAGCATCTGGAGATCTTTGACGAGCTGGACTTCGACGTCTTCAGCCACGCGAAGTGGGATCGCCTGGGCGAGAGCCACGCTCGCAACATCCGGGTGCACTGGCCCGACGGGCACTACACCGACGGCATCGACAAGCACATCGCCGACCTGGCCGCGCTGTTCGTCTGGGCGCCCGACACCCGGATCGTGCAGCACCAGTTCCGGCTCGCGAACGGGCAACTGACCGCCGTCACCGGCGAGATGCTCGGCACCTTCACCAAGCCGATGCCGGACGGCAAGGGCGGCTGGATCCAGCCCACCGGCAAGGCCTACAAGCTCCCGATGGCAACCGTCGGCATCTGGAACAAGCGCAACACCATGGACGAGGAGTACCTGTTCTGGGACAACCAGACCTTCTTCGCCCAGATCGGCCTCGGCTAAGCACCAAGCCAACCGGCAGCGCGCCGCCGCGGTCAGATCCGGCCGCGGCGGCGCAACGCAGTACCGATGCTTTCTGCGCACTCCTGCAAAGGACCCAGTACTTCGGAACGCAAGGCGGCCTTCGTGGTTCGAGAGGCGTGCGCTGACACGTTGAGTGCGGCTACTGCACGACCACGGGAGTCCCTGATCGGTACTGCGATCGACCGCAGCCCCAGCTCCAGTTCCTGATCGACCAGCGCATACCCGTCGACTCCCGCACGCTCCACTGCATCCCGCAGCCCATCTGCTGACGTCACCGTGTGATCCGTCAGCGCCTCGGCCTCCAGTGTCGAGAGGTACGCCGCTAGCTCGTCGGCAGGCAGTCCTGCGAGCAGCACGCGCCCCATCGAGGTCGCGTACGCCGGGAGCCGCGCCCCCACGCCCAGCGCGACCGTCATGATCCGCCTGGTCGGCACCCGGGCGACATAGACGATGTCGGGCAGATCCAGCGTCGCTATCGAGCACGACTCCCGGGTCTTCAAGCTCAGCTCCTCCATGAACGGCCCGGCGATGTCACCGAGGTCCAGCGAGGATAGGTACGCCCAGCCGAGCGCCAGCACCCGCGGCGTGAGCGAGAACCGCCGCCCATCGCTCCGCACGTAGCCGAGCTCTTCAAGCGTCAGCAGAATCCGCCGCGCAGTAGCCGGCGTGATGCCCACGTCCCGGGCAACTTCGCTCAGCGTCAACGAGGGCGCCTCCGCCGAGAACGCGCGGATCACGGCAAGGCCGCGCTCAAGCCCCTGCAAGAACGTCCCCGTAGACGCCTCACCAGCCATCGGCTAATCTCTTTTCGTTGAAAGAAAAACTTTTCGCAGAGCGAAATCTGATCAGACAGTACGCCGAGCATAGGAGCCGCGTCCAGCTATGACAGTTCCGTTGGCCGACGCCATTGCCGAGCATGTGCACGACGGGGACACCGTCGCGCTCGAAGGCTTCACCCATTTGATCCCGTTCGCTGCGGCGCATGAGATCGCCCGGCAGGGCCGTCGGCATCTGACGCTGGTGCGGATGACGCCGGACCTCGTGTACGACCAGCTGATCGGACTGGGTGTCGCGGACGAGCTGGTGTTCTCCTACGGCGGCAACCCGGGCGTCGGCTCGCTCCACCGGCTGCGCGACGCAGTGGAGAACCACTGGCCGCACCGACTCGCAGTACACGAGCACAGCCATGCAGGGCTCGCCAACGCGTACTCCGCAGGAGCAGCACGCCTCCCCTTCGCCGTACTGCGTGGCTACCGCGGCACTGACCTGGAGAAGCAGAGCGACATCATCTCCAGCGTCACCTGCCCGTTCACTGGTGAGGAGCTGGCCGCAGTACGGGCTGTGAACCCGGACGTCACCGTGATCCACGCGCAGCTCGCGGACCGCGACGGCAACGTGATGCTCTGGGGAATCACCGGTGTGCAGCGCGAGGCCGTGCTGGCTGCGAAGCGGGCGATCGTCACCGTCGAGGAAGTGGTCGACGAGTTCCCCGAGCACACCGGCGCGGTGATCCTGCCGAACTGGGTGCTCGCCGCAGTGAGCGTCGTACCGAACGGTGCTTGGCCTTCCTATGCAGCCGGCTACTCGGTTCGCGACAACGACTTCTACCAGGAGTGGGACACCATCTCTCGCGATCGTGACGCCTTCCTGGCCTGGGCTGCCAAGAACGGCCTGAAGGAGAACGCTGATGTCTGAGTGGAGCAGCGCAGACATGATGAATGTCGCGGCGGCGCGAGAGCTCAACGACGGTGATGTCTGCCTGGTCGGCGTCGGTCCGCCCAACCTGGCGGCGAACCTGGCGCGACGCACGCATGCCCCGAACTGCCGGCTCGTCTACGAATCGGGGGCGATCGACGCGAAGCCGAAGCGGCTGCCGTTGTCGATCGGTGACGACGATCTCGCGGCGACTGCCGTTGCGGTGGTGTCCGTGCCGGAGATGTTCAACTTCTGGGTCGGCGCCGGGCGGATCGACGTCGGGTTCCTCGGGGCCGCGCAGATCGACAAGTTCGGCAACATCAACACGACGGTGATCGGCGACCACGCGGAGCCGAAGACCCGGCTGCCCGGTGCCGGCGGAGCACCCGAGATCGCTGCCGCCGCAGGGCGCGTGATCGTGATCGTGAAGCAGTCGCCGCGAACCTTCGTAGAGCAGGTCGACTTCGTCTCATCAGTCGGCTACGGCCCGACCGGCCGGGAGCGTCACGCCCCCGGTGCCGGACCGACTCTCGTCATCACCGACCACGGCGTACTCGAACCGGACCCGGAGACCAACGAGCTGACGCTGACCCGCCTGCACGAAGGCGTCACGGTCGAGGCGGCGAAAGCGGCCACCGGCTGGGACCTGAAGGTTGCCGACAGCATCAAAGGCGTACCCCCGCCGACCGAGACCGAGCTGACTGCCCTCCAGCAGCTCCGCAACCGGGAGCCCGCTGATGCCTGAGCCGTTCATCCACGTCGGTCTCCCGACCCGGATCGTCCTCGGACCAGGCACCCTGGACCGCGTCCCAGACGAAGTGGACCTGCTCGGCATCGGGATCGGGAAGGTCTTGCTGATTGCAACGAGTTCGGTGCGAGAAGCTGCGGATCTGCTGCAGGTCGCGTTGCACGACCGGTTCGCCGGTCGCATCGACGGAGTCAAGCAGCACGTACCGGTCGAGCGCGCGGAAGCAGCCCGCGAGAAGGCGAGAGAGGTCGGCGCGGCCGGGATCATCGCGATCGGCGGCGGCTCGGCGATCGGGCTGGCGAAGGCGATCGCGCTCACCACAAAACTGCCTATTATCGCGATCCCGACCACCTACGCAGGTTCGGAGATGACCCCGGTCTGGGGCCAGACGGCCGACGGCGACAAGACCACCGGCACCGACCTCGCAGTACTACCCAAGACCGTCGTCTACGACCCGTTGCTGAGTCGCAGGCTGCCGATCGCGGTCACCGCTGCCAGCGTCGCCAACGCGATCGCCCATTGCGTCGAAGCAACCTGGACGGCGAAGGCCGACCCCATCACCGATATCACAGCGGTAGAAGGTGTCCGAGCCCTCAAGGAAGGCCTCGAAGCAGCAATCAAAGAACCCCAAGATTTGGATGCCCGGAGCAACCTTCTGTACGGCGCGTCGCTCGCCGGCTCGGCGTTGGCGAGTGCGGGCACCGGGATCCACCACAAGCTCTGTCATCTCCTCGGCGGGACCTACAACCTCCCGCACGCCGAGACCCACGCCGCCGTCCTGCCACAAGTCACCCGCTACAAGGCGGTCGGACGATCCAGGCAGAACCTCGAAAACGCCCTCGACACCGACGACCTGGCAACCGGTCTCTACGACCTGTTCGCCAACGCCAACGTGCCGACCAGTCTCCAAGCGCTTGGTCTGACCGAAGACCAGGCCCACGACGCAGCCAAGAAGTTCGCCGCCGCCCACCGCGAGGAAGATCCGAAGGTCATCACGGACATCCTCCTCGCAGCCTGGGCCGGCACCAGGCCAAGCAAAGAAGGAACAGCACGATGAGATCTGCCTTCCTACTGGACGCAGTACGAACCCCGGTCGGCAAACTCGGCGGCGCCCTCGCCGGTGGCCGGCCCGACGACCTGGCGGCCGTCACCATCCGAGAGCTCCTCGTCCGCCACCCCGGCCTCGACCCGGCCCTGATCGAAGACGTCTACCTCGGCAACGCGAACGGCGCCGGCGAGGAGAACCGCGACGTCGCCCGGATGGCCGCCCTGCTCGCCGGCTTCCCGACCAGCGTTCCCGGTACTACGGTCAACCGGCTCTGCGGATCCGGCCTGGAAGCCGCGATCCAGGCAGCCCGCGCGATCGAGACCGGCGACGCCGGCCTGCTGATCGCGGGCGGCGTCGAGTCGATGAGCCGCGCGCCCTGGGTCCTCCCCAAACCCGACAAGGCCTTCCCGCACGGCAACCTGACCGCGGCATCGACCTCGCTCGGCTGGCGGATGATCAATCCACGGATGCCGAAGGAGTGGACGATCTCCCTCGGCGAATCAACCGAACTGCTGGCCGAGCGCTATCACGTGGACCGCGAGGCACAGGATCTGTTTGCCCTGGAGAGCCACGAGAAGGCCGGCAAGGCCTGGGCGGCGGGCAAGTTCGACGGGGAGGTCGTGCCCTGGGAGCACCTCGCACCGATCCTCCCCAAGAAGACTCAAGCACTGCAAAGAGACGAGTCGATCCGCGACGGCAGCACCCTCGAGGTGATGGCAAAGCTCAAACCGGCCTTCAAAGACGGCGGCACGGTCACGGCCGGCAACTCGTCGACGCTCAACGACGGGGCATCCGCAGTACTGATTGCTGACGAAGCGACAGCGCAGGAGCTCGGCATCACCCCGTTGGCGCGGATCGTCAGCCGGGCGGTGCACGGGGTCGATCCCCAGTACTTCGGGATCGGTCCGGTCGAGGCGTCGCGCAAGGCGCTGGCCAAGGCCGGCATCGGCTGGGACGACCTGAAGCTGGTCGAGTTGAACGAGGCGTATGCGGCGCAGAGCCTGGCCTGCCTGGGCGAATGGCCCGAGCTGGACCGCGCCAAGGTGAACGTGAACGGCGGAGCGATCGCCCTCGGGCATCCCCTGGGCAGCTCCGGAACCAGGATTCTGACCACGCTCGCGCACGAGTTGCGCCGGCGCGGTGGCGGCTACGGCCTGGCGACGCTGTGCATCGGCGTCGGCCAGGGCATCGCGATGGTGATCGAGGCATGAGGAGCGACCGGATGGATCTGCAAGGCGACAGCCTCACCGACGCGGTGGTGGCCAGCTTCGACGGCAGCGAAGACGAGCGGACGAAGACCGTGTTGGGTGCGCTGGTCCGGCACCTGCACGCGTTCGCTCGCGAGGTGGACCTCACCGAGGAGGAATGGTTCAAGGGCATCGACTTCCTGACCAGGACCGGTCATATGTCGACGGGCACCCGGCAGGAGTTCGTGCTGCTGTCCGACGTACTGGGGCTGTCGATGCTGACCGTCGGTCTGGCCAACCGGACACCGCCGGGCGTCACCGAGTCGACTGTCTTCGGGCCGTTCTTCGTCGAGGGTTCGCCGGAGATCGAGCTCGGCGGCGACCTGTCCAACGGCGCTCCCGGACAGCCCTGCCTGGTGACAGGGCGAGTCCTGGACAGCAAGGGTCAGGCGATCGCCGGTGCTTTGGTGGAGACCTGGCAGGCGGACGAGGACGGCTTCTACGACGTCCAGAAAGAGGTCGACGGACCGCAGAACCGCGGCCATCTGACAACGGATGCCGAAGGCAACTACTCGTTCTGGGCGGTCCGCCCGGTCGCCTACCCGATCCCCGACGACGGACCGGTCGGCGAACTGCTCCGGGCCGGCGGCCGCGGGCCGATGCGGCCGGCGCACATCCACTTCATGGTCACCGCACCCGGCTTCTCCCGGCTCATCACGCACGTCTTCGCGGCCGGTGACGAGCATCTCCACGACGACGCCGTCTTCGGCGTGAAGGACTCGCTGATCGCCGAGTTCACCGAGCATCCGGCCGGGACCGCCCCGGACGGCCGGGAGCTCGACCAGCCCTTCAGCACAGTCCAGTACGACCTGGTGCTCGCCACCACCGAGGAGACCCGCGCGCTATGACCGAAGGATTCGAGACCGATGTCCTGATCATCGGCAGTGGCCCGGCGGGTGGCGCCGCCTCGCTGTTCCTGTCCAGCTACGGCGTCGACAACGTCGTACTGACGCGTTATCGCTGGACGGCCAACACCCCGCGGGCCCACATCACCAACCAGCGCACGGTCGAGCTGATGCGCGACATGGGCATCGAGGACGAGATCACCGGCAAGGGCACGTCCCACGAGCTGATGGGCCAGACTGCCTTCTGCACCAGCCTTGCCGGCGAGGAGATCGGCCGGATCCGCACGTGGGGCACGCATCCGCAGCGACTGGCCGACTACACCGAAGCTTCGCCGACCTTGCCCTGCGATCTTCCGCAGACCTTGTTCGAGCCGATTCTGGTCAGTACTGCGGCCAGCCGCGGCGCGCGGGTCCGCTTCGACACGGAGTACCTGTCGCTGGAGCAGGACGCCGACGGCGTCACCGCGAAGGTGCGCGACCGGCTGAGCGGTTCGGAGTACGAGATCCGGGCGAAGTACCTGATCGGTGCGGACGGCGGCCGGAGCAAGGTTGCCCAGGACATCGGGTTGCCGATGGCCGGGGCGATGGACATCGAGGGCTCGATGAACATCGTCTTCGAGGCGGACCTGTCGAAGTACGTCGCACACCGGCCGAGCGTTCTCTACTGGGTGCTCCAGCCCGGCGCGCAGATCGGCGGGATCGGAGCCGGCCTGGTCCGGATGGTGCGGCCGTGGAACGAGTGGCTGATCGTCTGGGGCTACGACATCAACCAGCCCGCACCGGTGGTCGACGAGGCGATGGCGACCGAGATCGTGCACAACCTGGTCGGCGACGACACGATCGACGTGAAGCTCAAGGGCACCTCGGTGTGGAGCGTCAATCACATGTACGCCGAGCAGACGTCGGTCGGGCGCGTGTTCTGTATGGGCGACGCGATCCACCGGCACCCGCCGAGCAACGGGCTCGGCTCGAACACCTCGATCCAGGACGCGTACAACCTCGCCTGGAAGCTGTCCCTGGTCCTCAAGGGTCAGGCGTCGCCGCAGTTGCTGGACACCTACAACACCGAACGCGCCCCGATCGCCCAGCAGATCGTGGATCGGGCGAACAAGAGCCGGACCCAGTTCGGCCAGATCTTCAAGGCGCTCGGGATGACGCCGGACGCACCTGAGGGACGGACGATCGAGTCGCGCAAGGACGACAGCGCCGAGGGCGCCGCGCAGCGCGAGGAACTCCGTGAGGCGATCAAGCTCAAGGACTACGAGTTCAACGCGCACGGCGTGGAGCTCGGGCAGCGCTACAAGTCAGCTGCGGTGATCCCGGATGGTACGCCGGAGCCTTTGTACGACAGGGATCCTGAGCTCTACTACCACCCGACGACCTGGCCGGGTGCACGCATCCCGCACTGCTGGCTGACTCGTGGCACCGACACCGTGAGCACACTCGATGTTGTCGGCAAGGGGCGCTTCACGTTGCTCACCGGCATCGGCGGCGACGCGTGGGTCAAGGCGGCCGAGGCTGTCTCCGAGAAGCTCGGCATCCAGATCGACCCGTATGTGATCGGCCCCGGGCACGAGCTGGAAGACCTGTACGGCGACTGGGCCCGGCTGCGCGAGATCACGGACACCGGCTGCCTCGTAGTACGGCCTGATGCTCATGTCGCTTACCGGGCTCACAGTGTCGAAGCAGACCCGGCCACTGCGCTGACAGCGGCCTTCGAAGGACTACTAGGGAGACGTTAGGACTCGCCAGCTGTGCGGAGGGACCAGCAACGGTTCCTCCGGCAGGGGTGAGCCCTCTGGTTGAGCAGCGATGACGAGGCCTGCCACTTCGACCGGGAAGTAGTAGGCCTCGTCGCCGACGTTCAGGAGCAGCAGTAGCTGACCACGTGCATCACCGGAACGCAGTGCGAGCGCCTTGTTCTTCAGGTGCGCCACCTTGGTCTGCGACCGCGTCAGCCACGCATTGCGCCGCCGTACGCCGATCAACCGCTGATGCAGCCGGTACGTCGTACGGTCCGCCTGCTCGTCAGGCTTCTCCGGGAACTCCGGCCGGATCGCGTCGTCGCCGCCTGCGCGGTCCTCCTTCAGCCCGGTCATCGCCACCTCGTCGCCCGCGTAGATGCTCGGGATCCCGGCGACGCCGAACAGGATCGCGAGCGCGTGCCCGAGATGCCGCTCGTCGTCGAGCTTGGTCGCGATCCGGGTCACGTCGTGGTTACCGACGAACGTCTGCGGCACCATCGGGTCGACCGCGGCCTGGTGCCGCTCCAGCGCATAGGCCAGCTCGAAGAAGTTGCCGTCGTTCAGCGAACTCCAGATCGCCTTCCACAGCTCGTACTGCGTGATCGAATCGAGCGTGCTCGTCGCGGCATAGCCCGCGTAGTCGCCGTGGATCAGCTCGCCGACGAACCAGGCTTCGGGGAACCGGTCACGGACCTGGGCCAGCACGCCGGCCCAGAACTCCGGTGCCACCGCGTACGCCGCGTCCAGCCGCCAGCCGTCGATGCCGCGTTCCAGCCAGTGGCACATCACGTCGACGACGTACTCGCGGACCTCGGGCTCCTGGTGATTCAGCACGTGCAGGTGCTGATGTCCTTCGAAATAGACCTGCGTCCCGTCCGGGTGCCGCCGGAACCACTCCGGCTTCGCGTGGAACGACGGGGCGACGTGGTTGAAGACGCCGTCGAGGACGATCCGCAGCCCGCGTGCCTTGGCCGCCTCGACGAGCCGGTCGAAGTCGGTGTAGTCACCGAGCCGCGGATCGATGTGGAAATGGTCGACCGTGTCGTAGCCGTGGGTCTCCGACTCGAAGATCGGACCGAGCAGCAGGCCCGAACAGCCCAGCTCGATCGCGTAGTCCAGCCAGTTCTCCAACCGCTGCAGCCGATGCACGATCCGCCGCCCGGCCGGCGCTTCGTGCTCAGCCCCGACAAATCCCAACGGATAGACATGCCACCAGATCGCATGATCAGCCCAGTGCGGCATCGCTGCTCCTCCCGGAAGACAGCACTCACCCTAGACGGCAGAAGGGAGACCGCCCACGCGGCTCCTCCGTGGCCTCGTGGGCGGTCTCGGGCCGACCCGGCCGGCGACCTGCGGCTGCCGCTCCTCAGGGCTGCCTGCCGCCTCTCTGTGGAGAGGCTGGATCGCCGGCGCCGGTCAGCTGGCGGCGTTCA
The DNA here is from genome assembly GCA_963740725.1 of uncultured Actinomycetota bacterium. GTDB lineage: Bacteria > Actinomycetota > Actinomycetes > Propionibacteriales > Kribbellaceae > Kribbella. The sequence continues at coordinate 31,705 of CAVUFT010000027.1, read as the reverse complement.
GGAAGCCGGGGCGGACCTCCTCCACCAACGCCACCATCTCGGCGGTTTCTGCCTCGAGGAGCTTCAAGTAGGCGACGCGTGACTCGTCGGTGCGAGCCTCGGCCGCAGCCGCGGAGATGGCTTGCACGGTGGCGACCTCATGCGCGAGGGCGCCCCAGATCTCTTCCAGGTGCTCGACGGACGCCGGGCGCGCGAACGCGACCTGCGGGATCTCTTCCATTTCCGAAGCACGGCGGACATGCAGATTCGAACTCATGGACTACCCCCATAGCGGATGTGCCTCAACTGCCTCACAGTTCGAAGGACTCCCCATCCTTCGTGCCTCGCTGGTCCAACGCAGATCCCCACCACGGGGTTACGGCCCCTGACCCGACAACTTTCTGCGATGCCCACTGCAACAAGATCGGACCGGGCGCGCTCTAACCCTTTCGACAGCAATCGACGGAAGGGTGATCGTGAGTGCAGAGCCCGAGGAGTTCGGCGAATTCGCCGCCGCGCGCGGTACGCAACTGTTCCGGATGGCGTACCTGCTCGCCGGTGACCGGCATGCGGCCGAGGACCTGACCCCGGTACGGCGAGGACACCGCGTTGCGGCTGACCCTGTTCGCCGCACTGGCCGAACTGTCGGGCCGCGACCGCGCGATCGTCGTACTGCGCTACTGGGAAGACCACAGCGTCGAGGACACCGCCACCATCCTCGGCGTCAGCTCCGGCATGGTCCGGACCCGCAGCCAGCGCGCGCTGCTCAAGTTGCGCGGACGGCTCGGCACCGAAATCAGCGAGTTGACCGGGCGATGAGCCCAGAACGGGAAGAACCCCTGATGAGCTTCGAAACCGAACTCAGCAACCGGCTGCACGCGCAGGCCGACGACACCCCAGCCGATCTCGATCAGCTGCTTGCCGGAGGCGTTGCTTATGGCAACAAGCTGGTACGCCGGCGGCGCGTGAGCCGGATCATCGCGGGCGCGGCCTGTGTGGCCGCGCTGGGCGGAGCTTTCGCGTATGCCGGGACGCTGAACAATCCGGCCGGCGGCAAGGTCGCCCCGGCCGGAACTGTGACGGCGACCCGGCCCGAGAAGCAGGTGGCCATCACTCCGCAGGCGGCGCTCGCTGTCCTGCTCGAGTTGCTGCCCGACTCCGACCGCGCCATCAACCGCCGCGGGGGTTTCGACGGCATGGGAACTGTCCGTGGGCTCTACGCGACAGCCGACTACGGCACCGCCGTACTTCGGCTGGAGATCGTCAAGAACCAGGTCCCCTACTCGTGTACCGCGTATGAAGCCGACTGCAAGGTAGTTCGCCTTCCGGACGGATCGAAGCTTCGTCTGCTCACCGCGAATGTGGGGACCGGAGCGGGCAAGCAGGACCTTCAGCAGCTGCAGGCCAATCTGACCCGCAAGGACGGGTTCAGCCTCGACCTGATCGCCTACAACAACGCGCCGGACCACCCCGCCATCACGCTCCCTCAACTGCAGGCGATCGCGACCAGCCCGCGCTGGCAGCCCCGCCTGGACCAGGCCTTCGTCGCCAAGAGCGAGCACCTGTTCCGGCCCCGCCTGGTCACCGAACCGTCCGTACCGCAGTCCATCGACTCGCCTGGAGGCAACTGATGAAGCTCGCCCTCACCGCCGGCCTGTCCGTCACCGCGTTGGTCTTCACGACCGGCCCCGCCCTCGCGGCTCCTGACGACTGGCACGAAACACCGACCGGCGTGGACGCGTTCCTCCCCTACAGCATCTCGACCGGCGGCGGCGCCCTGTGGACCGTGGGCGCGATCGACACCAGAGAGGACTTCCAGCCAGTGGCGGCCCGCTGGGTCAATGGGAAGTGGCAGACGACCCCTCAGCCGGCCGCACACGGCCGACTGCTCGATGTCGCCGTCAGAAGACCCGACGATGCCTGGGCCGTTGGCAGCCAATGGGCTTCCGGAGATCTGTGGTCCCGGCTGCTCGTCCAGCACTGGGACGGAAAGACGTGGCAGCAGGTCCCTGGCCCAGCCCTCGGAGACGACCGCGGCAGCGAGTTCTACACCGTCGCGACCGAGGGTGGTCAGGTGTGGGCGGCCGGAAACGGGCCGGGGGCGACGGAGGGGACCAGCGAGGGCATCGTTTACCGGTACGACGGGAAGCGGTGGGTCGGTGTCAACGACGCGGTCAGCGCCGCCTCGACGTACATCTACGACATCGCCCCGCTCAGCCGGACCGACGTCTGGATCGCTGCCGAGAACGGGATCAAGCACTACGACGGGAAAGGCTGGAAGGACGCGGCGCTGCCCGGTGGCCCGTCCCCCGACATCCATCTGCGCGATCTCGCAGCGGTCGGCCCGTCCGATATCTGGGCCGTCGGTCATCGAGAAGATCCCGTACTGCGGAGGCGTCCGCTCGTCTACCACTTCGACGGCAAGGTGTGGTCGGAGGTGTCGAGCCCTGCTGATCGGGGCGAGCTCTGGTCGGTGAACGTGGTGAAAGGCGGGCTGGTGGCCGTTGGTGAGAGCCCGAACGGTCCGTACTTGTTGCGGATGACCGGAAAGGGGCTCGTCCGGCAGCCTGACCCGGCCGGAGCGGGGCTGCTCTTCAGCTCGACCGTGACCGGCGGGCGGCTCTGGATCGCCGGCTCCGCAGCTGATCTCAATGCCGCTACGTCGGATTCAGCAGGCTCTAGGGCTTCTGGCCGTAGGTGTGGCGGCGGATCCAGGCGTGCATCGCGATGGCCGCCGCCGCGCTGGCGTTGATGGAGCGGGTGGAGCCGAACTGGGCGATGGAGAGCACGTCGGTGCAGATGGCGTGAGCTGCTTCGGTGAGGCCGGGGCCTTCCTGGCCGAAGAGGAGGATGCACCCGGCAGGCAGCTCGTAGGTCTCCAGGGGGACGGACCCTGGGAGGTTGTCGATCCCGATCACGGGGAGCCGGCGCTCCTCGGCGTACGAGGCAAGATCGGCGAGCAGAGGGTGGTGGCGGACGTGCTGGTAGCGGTCCGTCACCATCGCACCCCGGCGGTTCCATTTGCGGTTGCCGACGATGTGCACCTCCTCGGCGAGGAAGGCGTTCGCAGTACGGACGACCGAGCCGATGTTCAGGTCGTGCTGCCAGTTCTCGATCGCGACATGGAACGGATGCCGGTGCTGGTCGAGGTCCTCGACGATCGCCTCGAGCCGCCAGTACCGGTATTTGTCCACCACGTTGCGCCGGTCACCCGCCGCGAGCAGCTCGGGATCGAAGCGTGGATCGTCCGGCGGATCGCCCTGCCACGGGCCGACCCCGACCTCGGGGGCGGCGACCAGATCGGCTCCGATCAGGTCACGAGCATTCTCGGGATTGGCTTCCTGCATGGGTCGGGACGCTACCCTGTGCGCCGTGCTCTTACAGATCGCGATGCTGATGCCCAACTGGATGGACCCGGAATACCTGCTGAACTGGCTGGGTGACTGGTCCCTGTGGGGCACGGCCGCGGTCGTCTTCATCGAGTGCGGTCTGCTGTTCCCGATCCTGCCCGGTGACTCGCTGTTGTTCGCGGTCGGGCTGTTCATCGCCCGCGGCACGATCGACGTGCCGCTCTGGCTGGCCTGCGTGATCCTCACCGTCGCCGCGTTCCTGGGCAACGTGTCCGGCTACTACATCGGCCGCGGGCTCGGTACGTCGTTGTTCAGGAACCCGGACGCGAAGTTCCTGAAACCGAAGTACATCGAGCAGACGCACGAGTTCTTCGAGCGGTACGGACCGCGCGCGCTGGTGCTGGCCCGGTTCGTGCCGATCGTGCGCACCTTCATCACCATCGTGGCCGGCGCCGGCCGGATGGACCCGACGCAAGTTCTTCCTCTGGACCGGCATCGGCGCCGTGCTCTGGGCCACCGGCATCACCCTGCTCGGCCACGCGCTCGGCAAGGTGAAGTTCATCCACGACCACCTCGAGTCGGCGCTGATCCTGCTGGTGCTGGTCTCGCTGGTCCCGATGCTCGTCGAGTACCTGCTGGCCCGTCGCCGCAAGCGCAACTCAGATGGCGAAGGGGAAGTGCAGCTCTGACCAGACGTAGTCGGTGCTGAGGTCACTCAGCTCCGCTACGCCGACCTGGCCGGTCGGCAACGGGCCGACCACCTGACCGGACCCGAGTGAACAAGCCACCCGGACCCGGTCCGCCGCCTGGTACCAGACCAGCGCCCCCCGTGGCACCGCCCCCTCGTGCAGCAGGGCGTGATGGTCGAGCCAGCGCAACGCATCGGCCGGGTCGTGCCAGCCGCTGTCCTGTGCATATCCGAACGCCATTCGCTGGAACTTCAGCGACCAGTCCTGCCAGGCCGCCGACCCCACCCGTTCCAGTTGCCAACTCAGCGCGGACTCGGGATCGCGTGGGTTCGAGACCCACTCCACAGTCCTGCGCTCCACCACGATCTCCCCCATGGCCGTGCTCCCCCATCCGCCGGCCTCTGCCGTGGCATGCAGAATCCTCACAAGCCCGCATACATGGCCGATACATTCCAACCATCAACCACCCACAGCAACCAACTTCTTGCTTTCAGCAAAACGACAGCAAAAGCAAGGGAAGGAAAGCGTGGGGGTCGGGGGTCGCCTTGGGGTTGGTTTTCAGCCGGCGGCTTGGGTGCTGGAGGCCAGCGCTGCAAGGGCTCGGCGGGAGTCGGCGACCTTCGCGTCGTTGCCTACTTGCTGCCAGGCTCGGGCTGCTCGGGTGAGGTAGCGGCGGGCGAAGTCCTCGTTGCCGGTACTCGCATGCAACCGCCCGAGATGCAAAGCCGCAGCACCCTCGACGCTGCGATCCCCAAGCCGAGTGCCGATCTCCATCGCGTCCAGCAGCATCCGTCGGGCGGCCGCACCCTCACCGACCGCGATCAGCGCGTTCCCCAGCTCGGCCCGCGTGTACGCCCCGCAGTGGTCGTCACCGAGACCGTCGAAGATCGCCAGCGACGCCTGCAACTGCCGGACCGCCTGCGCCGGGTTCCCCTGATCCGCCCGGAGCGCCGCGATCCCCCGGCGTACCTTGGCGACCCGGTGCACATCACCTCGTCGTACGCCGATCAGATACGCCTCGGCCAGGTACCGCCCGGCCATCGAGAGGTCGTTGCGAGCCCGCAGGATCGACGCGGCCGCTGCTCCGGGCCACCGCCTCGCCGTTCGCATCCCTCACCTCGACGAAGGCATCAAAGGCCCGCTTCGTACTGCGTCAGCGCCTCTTCCGGCCGACCGCGTTCGCGCAACCAGGTCCCCAGCCCGACCGCGCTGACCCCGATGCCCATCCGATCGCCGACCTCGGCGAACAGCGCGGCCGCTTCGTTCAGGTGGTACCAGGCCGCGTCCCAGTCGTCGCTGATACAGCGCGAGCTGACCGAGGTTGCGATGCATGATCGCCTCGCCGTGCCGGTCCCCGCAGGCGATCGCACTGACCAGCCCGGGCTGGTGCGACTCGTTCCAGTCGTCGAAACCGGCCCGCATGTCCAGGTACGGGACCCCAGGCCGCGGCGATCCGCCAGGCGTAGTCGTGCAGCCCGTTCTGCGCCGCGGCCCGGATCGCCGGCACGAAGGTGCTCCGGTCGGCGTCGAACCAGGCGATCGCGTCCGCATCCGTGAACGGCTGCAGGTCCCGGTGACACCAGCGGACCCGGCTCGTCCAGCACCCCGAAGTACACGAACGGCAAGGCCGCGCCGGCCCGTCGTACCTTGTTCAGAAGGGCATCCAGCACCGTCGTGAGGTCCTTGACCGCCTGGTCCTTCTGCTCTTCGTCGCCGACGCCGATCGCGTGCAACCGCAGCAGATCGTGCACCCGGTACCGCGCGGTGCCGCGCTCGTCGACCGAGCTGATCTGGACCAGGTTCACCTCGATCAGCCGGTCCAGACTCCGGCGTACCGAAGCAGGCGTGGCGACCGGCTCGAGCACCCGGGCCGAGAACTCGCCGACCGCGAACCGCCCGATCAGCCGGTACAGCCGGGCCTCGTCCGGGCTGAGCGAGTCGTAGCTCAGATCCGCACTGGTCCGTACGGCGAGCTCGCCGATGCTCAGCTCGTCCAGCCGCTGCGTCTCGTCCCGGAGCCGCCGGGCCAGCTCCGTCGGGCTCAGATCGGGCCGCTGCGCCAGGCGGCGAAGCGACGATCCGGATCGCCAGCGGCAGGTTCCCGCAGGCCGAGAGGATCTCCTCGGCGGCCGGCTGACTTGGAGTCGACCCGCCCGGCACCGGCGACGCGATGCAGCAGCTCGGACGCCTCGCCGTCGTCGAAGGTGTCCAGCGGCATGCTGTCCGCCCCGGCCAGGTCCATCAACCGGTTCCGGCTGGTGACGACGACCGCGGAAGCGCCGGTGCCCGGCATCAGCGGCGCGACCTGGCTCGCCGACGCGACGTCGTCGAGGATGATCAGCACCCGCCGGCTGGCCAGCTCGGACCGCAGCATCGCCGACCGCCGCTCAGGATCGGCCGGTACGGCGAAGTCCGGCATGTTCAGGCTGAGCAGCAGGTCGGTCAGCGCACCCGCCGGATCGCGGGGATCGGTGGCGCCACGCATGTCCAGGTAGATCTGCCCGTCCGGGAACGATTCCCTGACCAGATGGCCCGAGCCGAACGGCCAGCGAGGTCTTGCCCGTCCCGGGCGCTCCCGAGATCACCGCGATCGGCGGCCGGACCGGGTCGCGTCCACAGACCAGGTCGCGCAGCTGATTCGAGCTTCTCCTGCCGGCCGCTGAAGTCGGCCAGGTCGAGCGGCAGCTGGCTCGGCGGCCGCTGCGGCTCGCGAGAGCACGGGCGCGGCCATCGGACCGAGTCGGCGTCCTGCGGATCTCCGGGCGCCGGGCGTCCCGTCGTACGGGCTGCTGGGATGCCTGGGTCCGGCCAGTTCGCCGAGCGGCCGTTCTCGGCTCGCGCGCCGGCGGCCTGGAGCTCGGGACCCGGCTCGATGTCCAGCTCCTCGGCGAGGGTCTGCACGGCCTTCCGGTACGCCGCGCGGGCTTCACCGGTTCGGCCGGCTGCGACGCAGCGCGTCGACGAGCCGCCGCCAGAGCTGTTCGTCGTACGGGTCCTCGGTGAGGCGGTCACTGAGCAGCACGGCGGCGCCGGTCGCGTCGCCGAACTCGACCCGCAGATCGAGCAACCCGTCGACCAGCCCCCGGTACTGCGCTTCGAGCCGGGCGATCGAGCCCTCCCAGGCGGACGAGATGGTCAGGTCCTCGAGCGGGTGACCTCGCCAGAGCGCGTAGGCGCGGGACAGCACCTCCATCGCCTGCCGGCCTCTCCCCCGCGTCGCGGAGGTGACCGCCCTCGGCGAGCAGGGACTCGAACAAGCTGGAGTCGAGTTCGTCGACGCCGACCTCGATGCTGTAACCGGCCGCGGAGGTGTCGATCGGCGCGGACAGCCCGGCTTCCTGCAGGACGCCGCGCAGGGCCCGGACGTAGGTGCGGATGTTCGCCGTCGCCGAGCGCGGCGGACTGCCCTCCCAGAGGGCGTCGGCGATCAGGTCGGTGGAGACGAACCGGTTCGGGTGCAGCAGCAGGGTGGCGAGCAGTTGCCGCGGCTTACTGGCCTTGAGCGGCTGGCCCTGGACGTGGCTGAGACGCAGAGGCCCGAGGATCTCGTACCTCAGACTCTCCACTTGGCTGCCCTCTCCGACGCCTGACCCGCCCCATCGTGGCATCCCGCCGTACCCGCCGGGAAGGTTCCGGCGGTGCGATGTACGTCGCGATGTACGCACGATGTATCTCCGCCCGGCAGTGTTGACCTCGGTACCGGGGGGAGGGCAGGCCCGGGAGTGGCGAATGACCGTCGTCGCACCCGGGCCTGGAACACAGACATCGGTAGGGGTGGTCTCGGGGGAGCTACTGCCCACCGGTGAACGGAGGTTGGCCGTCCTGCGGTCCAGGGGCACCCGCAGGCGGCCCACCCACCGGCGGCTGGCCGGAGTACGGGGACTGGCCGGCCGGCGGGAACTGGTTCTGCTGCGGGGCCTGCGGATAGCCGCCCTGCTCGTTGCCCGGCATCTGCGGCTGGATCTGGCCCGAGGACTGGTGGCCCTGCTGCATCTGCGGCGGCGGCTGCTCACCGGCGACCGACCCGATGGTGCCGAACGAGACCTGCGGAACCGCGCGGACCGCTCGTCCTTGACCTCGAAGTAGCCGGCCTTCTCGAACTTGAAGCCGCCCGCGATCAGGTTCGACGGGAACGACTCGACCCGGGTGTTGTAGTCGCCGACGTTCGCGTTGTAGAACCGGCGGCCGGCCGCGATCCGGTCCTCGGTGTCGGTCAGCTCGCGCTGCAGGTTGAGGAAGTTCTGGTTCGACTGGACCTGCGGGTAGGCCTCGACCGAGATCATCATCTGCCGCAACGCGCCGGACAGCTGCCCCTCGGCGGCGGCCCGCTGCTCCGGCGAGGCACCCTGCACGTTCGACCGCCTGGGTGCGCAGCCGGGCGACCTCCTCGAACACGTGCCGCTCGTGCGCCGCGAAGGCGCGGACCGTCTCGACCAGGTTCGGGATCAGGTCGTAGCGCCGGTGCAGCTCGACGTCGATCTGCCGCCAGGACTCCTGGATCAGGTTCCGCTGCTTGACGAACCGGTTGTACGAAACGATCAGCGCGATCCCCACGATCACGATGACCGCGACGATCATAATGATGACAAGCGTCATTCCCTGCTCCCGAGTCTCGATGATGCTGCCAGCGACTCTAACGCCGCCCGGGTCCGCCGTCAGTCCGCCAGACCGTCGGCCCGCCCGCAGCCGCCCGACCGGGCATCAGGATCGCCGCGACGGCCATCACCAGCAGGGAGAGCAGCGTCGTACCGTCCATCGCTGCAGGTTAGCGAGTGCGTGGGTCGATGCCTGCGTAGTCGCGCCAGACGTACGGCGGGATGTTGTCGGTGACCAGCTGGAGGAGTTGGAGGCGGTTCAGGATCTCGGTGGGGGTGTGCGGGCCGGCGTCCCAGCCGATCAGGGAGTTGCCTTCGATGCGCCAGGCGATCTCGCCGCGGGCGAGCAGGAGTTCCATCATCTGCGGGTGGATGACCGCGTGGCCGAAGCGCTGGTCCTGGGCGGTGACGTGGAAAGCGCGGTTGAACTGCTCGCTCTCGAACCGGAGGTCGCCGAAGCCGAGGGCCTTCGCGACCGCGCCACCGAAGATGCCCTCGTGGCTGACCTCGAGGTTCGGCAACGGCGCCGGCAGCTGCATCACGACGACGCCGAACTTGTGCGTAGTCGTCCGCCGCTGGCCTTTCCCGTTCGTCGTGTGGGTCTGGTAGCTGTAGTCGAAGGCAACCATCGGGTGACCTTGGTACTGCCCACTCAACGAGTTCAGGACCCGCCAGTGATCACCGGTCTGGAACGGCGTACCGCCCCACTGGCTCGCCAGCGCGTGGTTCTCCGGCAGATAGGAGAAGCCCTGCTGGGCGGCGAAAGCGGCGAAGGCCTCGCGGCGCTTCTTCGCGTTCGCGTAGTTGACGTAGGCAACCAGGCCGCCGATCGCCAGACCGACGACGAGGACGAGGGCGATCTCCATCAGTCGAGGCCGAGCTCCTCGAGACCGAACACCGTGCGGTATTCCAGGCCCTCGGACTCCACCTTCTCCTGCGCCCCGGTCGACCGGTCCACGATCACCGCGACCGCGACGACCTCGGCACCGGCTTCGCGCAACGCCTCGACCGCGGTCAGCACCGAACCACCGGTCGTCGAGGTGTCCTCGACCGCGAGCACCCGGCGGCCCTTGACCTCAGGCCCCTCGATCCGGCGCTGCAACCCGTGGGTCTTCTCAGCCTTCCGTACGACGAACGCGTCCAGCTTGCGTCCCTGCTGAGCCGCCGCGTGCAGCATCGACATCGCCACCGGGTCGGCACCCAGCGTGAGCCCGCCGACCGCGTCGTACTCGAGATCCGCCGTGAGCTCCAGCAACGCCGGCCCGATCAGCGGAGCCGCCTCGGCGTCCAGCGTGATCCTGCGCAGGTCGACGTAGTAGTCGGCCTCTTTCCCCGAGGCCAGCGTCACCCGCCCATGCACGATCGCCTTGGTCTTGACCTGCTCCAGCAGCGCATCCCGATCGAAGCTCATGGGCGTCGAGCATACGGCTTAGCCCTTCTTGGTGACCTTGGCGAGGTGGGCGAAGGCGACCGAGCGGTCCGGGGAGTGGAAGAGGTCCTGGCAGGTGGTGAGGGTGAGGATCGAGGCGGTCGGTACTTCGGCCGGCTTGCCGGGGACCGGGTCGAGGACCCAGGTGTCGCTCGGTTTCACGGTCAGGTCCTTGGGCGACCCGTCCAGCTCGTAGGTGTAGATGTTGTCGGCGGTCTCGACGATCACCTGGTCGCCCTTGGACAGGTCGAGCAGCTTGCGGAACGGCGACCCGTGGGTCACCCGGTGGCCGGCGATCGCGAAGTTGCCCGGCTCTCCCGGTAGCTGGGTGTCCGGGTAGTGCCCGATCCCCTTCGCCAGGTCCTCGTTGGCGACTCCCTCGACGACCGGCTTCTCCCAGTCCTTGCCGAACTTGGGGATCCGGAGCAGCACGACCGCAGTACCGGGTGTTTTCGGTGCCTTGTCAGGATCCTTGGCGGCCCAGCGGTCGCGGAGGTCCTGTTCGCCCTGGTCCATCTTGTGGTTCGAGGTGATGCCCGTTCCGAAGTACTGCCAGCCGACCCAGCCGAGCACTCCCAGCCCGGCCACCACCAGGGCGATGCCCACACCTCGTACGACGCCCCGTGCCATGCGGCCCAGTATCTCCTCCCAGTCATGACGCTGTTCGTGCAGGGGAACTGCACAGGCTGTGTACGACGTGTCGATGGACGGGGGTGGTTGCTCAGGACCACGATGTGGGAGGCAATTCCCCTGAGGAGGTACGTGGTGAAGGCGCTGGTCAAGGCCAAGAGCGAGCCGGGTCTGTGGTTGCAGGACGTCCCGGAGCCGCAGATCGAGGCGGACGAGGTGCTCATCAAGGTCCTCCGGACCGGACTGTGCGGCACCGATCTGCACATCCAGAGCTGGGACCCGTGGGCGCAGAAGAACGTGCCGGTGCCGATGGTGACCGGGCACGAGTTCTGCGGCGAGGTGGTCGAGATCGGCGCCGGCGTACGGGATGTCGCGGTCGGTGACCTGGTCAGCGGCGAGGGGCACCTGGTCTGCGGCCGTTGCCGGAACTGCCGGGCGGGCCGTCGCCACCTGTGCATCAAGACGCGCGGGCTCGGCGTACATGTGCCTGGTGCTTTTGCCGAGTACGTCGCACTGCCTTCGATGAACGTCTGGGTGCACCGGGACCCGGTCGATCTGGATGTTGCCGCGATCTTCGATCCGTTCGGCAACGCCGTGCACACCGCGCTGTCGTTCCCGGTCGTCGGGGAGGACGTGCTGGTCACCGGCGCCGGGCCGATCGGGATCATGGCCGCCGCGGTCGCGCTGCACGCAGGGGCGCGGAACGTGGTGATCACCGATCTGTCCGACTTCCGGCTGGAGCTGGCGCGCAAGATCGGCGTGACGCTGGCGGTGAACGTCGGCGAGCAGAGCATCGCGGAGGCGCAGCAGTCGCTGGGGATGCGCGAGGGCTTCGACGTCGGGATGGAGATGTCCGGGCAGCCGGCCGCGCTGCGCGACATGCTGGCGAACATGAACCACGGCGGCAAGATCGCGATGCTCGGGCTGCCCGCCGACGAGATCGCGATCGACTGGGGCACCGTCGTACTGAACATGCTGACCATCAAGGGCATCTACGGCCGGGAGATGTTCGAGACCTGGTACTCGATGTCGGTGATGCTGGAGCGCGGGCTCGATCTCGCGCCGGTGATCACCCACCGGTTCGGGTACGCCGACTTCGAGGCCGCGTTCGACGTGGCCCGGCAGGGGCAGTGCGGCAAAGTGATCCTGGACTGGACCAACGCTAGCTTCGAGGGAGCTGTCTGATGTTCGGCAAGATGCGCGAAGACCTGGTAGGGACGATCGGCGAGATCCGCGACGCGGGGCTGTACAAGTCCGAGCGGGTGATCGACTCGCCGCAGAACTCCTCGATCTCAGTTGCCTCAGGCAACGTACTGAACTTCTGCGCGAACAACTACCTCGGCCTGGCCGACCACCCCGAGGTGATCGCGGCGGCGCGGGACGCCCTGGATCGCTGGGGTTTCGGGATGGCGTCGGTGCGCTTCATCTGCGGCACGCAGCAGATCCACAAGGACCTGGAAGATGCCTTGAGCAACTTCCTCGGCGCCGAGGACACCATCCTCTACAGCTCCTGCTTCGACGCGAACGGCGGACTCTTCGAGACGCTGCTCGGGGCCGAGGACGCGGTCATCTCCGACGAGCTGAACCACGCCAGCATCATCGACGGCATCCGGCTCTCGAAGGCCAAGCGGTACCGCTACAAGAACCGCGACATGGCCGACCTCGAAGCCCAGCTGAAGGACGCGGCCGACGCGCGCTACCGGCTGATCGCCACCGACGGCGTCTTCTCCATGGACGGCTACGTCGCACCGCTGGACGAGATCTGCGACCTGGCCGACCGGTACGACGCGTTGGTGATGGTCGACGACTCGCACGCGGTCGGCTTCGTCGGCCCGGACGGCGCCGGTACGCCGTCGCTGTTCGGCGTGAAGGACCGCGTCGACGTCATCACCGGCACGCTCGGCAAGGCCCTCGGCGGCGCCTCCGGCGGCTACGTCTCCGCCCGCCGCGAGATCGTCGAACTCCTCCGGCAGCGCTCCCGCCCGTACCTCTTCTCCAACTCCCTGGCCCCCTCGGTCACCGCCGCCTCCCTGAAGGCCCTGGAACTGATCGGCTCCAGCAGCGACCTCCGCGACAAACTCACCGCGAACACTCAGTTGTTCCGCACCAAGATGACCGAGGCAGGCTTCGACATCCTCCCCGGCACCCACCCCATCTCCCCCGTCATGATCGGCGACGCCGCCGAAGCCGGCCGCCTGGCCGACAAGCTCCTGGAACTCGGCGTCTACGTCATCGGCTTCTCCTACCCGGTAGTCCCGCACGGCAAGGCCCGAATCCGCACCCAACTCTCCGCCGCCCACTCCACCGAGGACGTCGAGCAAGCAGTAGCCGCCTTCATCGAAGCCCGAGCCGCCCTCGCCTGAGGTTGCTGGCAGTTGTCGGTGGGGGTCGCCATGATGTGGGGATGACGACCCTTTCGGCTCGGGCGGTTAATCGGGCGACGCTGGCTCGGCAGATGTTGCTGGAGCGCTCTGAGGTGGGAGTGGTTGAGGCTGTCGGGCGGCTGGTGGGGATGCAGGGGCAGGAGGCCAAGCATCCGTATGTGGGGTTGTGGTCGCGGCTGGAGGGGTTTGCCGGCGAGGAGTTGAACCAGGCGGTTGCGGACCGGGACGTGGTGCGGGCGACCTTGTTCCGGGGGACCTTGCATCTGGTGACGGCGGAGGATTATCTGCGGTTCCGGACGACGATCGGGCCGATTCTCGAGGCTGGGTTGCGGATGTTGAAGGACCGGGCCGAGGGGCTGGACGTCGGCAAGGTGGTTGCCGCCGCGGAGAAGCTGCTGGCGAAGGAGCCGTTGACGTTCACCGAGGTGCGGGATGCGCTGCAGGAGCAGTTCCCGGCAGTGAACGAGAGGGCGCTCGGGTTCACGACGCGGATGATGGTGCCGTTGGTGATGTTCCCGACGGACACGCGATGGGGGTGGCCGGCCAACGCGCGGTTCACCCCGGCGGAGGCGTGGCTGGGGAAGAAGGTGCGGCGGACCGCAGTACCGGAGGAGCTTGTCGTCCGGTATCTGGAAGCCTTCGGGCCCGCGACGCCGGCCGACTTCCAGACCTGGTCCGGGTTGCCCGGAGCCAAGCCGCTCTTCGACAAGCTCGAGCTCGATCAAGTGAAGGACGAGAACGGCAAGACCCTGTACGACGTACCGGAGGCGCCGCGTCCGGATCCGGAGACACCTGCACCCGTCAGGTTCCTGCCGGAGTTCGACAATCTTCTCCTCGCGCATGCGAAACGCGAGCGGATCATCGCCGACGAACACCGTCCCGCCGTCTTCACCAAGAACCTCCGGGTGAAGTCGACGTACACGGTCGACGGCCTCGTCGCCGGCCTCTGGTCGACCGAGGTGAAGCGAGGTGTGGCCACTCTCACGCTCACCCCGTTCGGCCGGACACTGAAGAAGACAGCGGCCGAGCTTGAGCGCGAAGGCAGCGCGTTGCTGCGCTTCCTGGAGCCGGATGCGAAGACCTACGACCTGGTTACGGCCGGTTAATGAGGTTGTTGTCACACGTCAGATGACTGGGCTAGAACCATCCGTACCAGTGGAATAGACAGATGAGCACAGTCCCCACCATCACTCTGGACAATGGCGTCGAGATCCCGCAGCTGGGCCTGGGGGTCTGGCAGATCGCCGACGACATCGTCGACGGCGCCGTCGAGTCGGCCCTCGCGGCCGGCTACCGGCACATCGACACCGCCGCGATCTACGGCAACGAAGCAGGCGTCGGCCGCGCGATCGCCGCCGCCGGCCTGCCCCGCGAAGAGCTCTTCGTCACCACCAAGCTGTGGAACAGCGACCAGGGCTACGACTCCACCCTGAAGGCGTTCGACGCCAGCACCGAGCGCCTCGGCCTGGACCACGTCGACCTGTACCTGATCCACTGGCAGGCGCTGAAGAAGGACAAGTACGTCGACACCTGGAAGGCGTTCGAGCAGCTGTACGCCGACAAGCGGGTGCGCGCGATCGGCGTCTCGAACTTCCACATCCCTGCCCTGCAACGGCTCTTCGACGAGACCGACGTGCGCCCGCTGGTCAACCAGATCGAGCTGCACCCGGCCCTGCCGCAGGACGAGCTGCGGGCGTTCAACGCGGAGAACGACATCGTCACCCAGGCCTGGAGCCCGCTGGCCTCCGGCGCCCTGGTCGACAACGCGATCCTCGCCGGGCTCGGTGCGAAGTACGGCAAGACGCCGGCCCAGGTGGTCATCCGCTGGCACCTGCAGCTCGGCAACGTGGTGATCCCGAAGTCGAAGACGCCGAGCCGGATCGCGGAGAACATCGACGTGTTCGACTTCAAGCTGGACAACGAGGACATGGCCGCGATCGCCGATCTCGAGACCGGCATCCGCGTCGGCGACGACCCGGACACCGTCGACTGATTCACCCCAGCTGGAGGAACCGCTCCAGAACTGGCGAGGAGTTGTCCGGCGACCAGGCCACCGACAGTGACCAGGTCGGCAGGTCGTCGGACAACTTGCAGTAGACGACGGACGCCGGGTCGATCGGCGGTGTCGGCGCGATCAGCAACGACACCCCGAGCCCGGCCGCGACCAGCGACACGATCGTCTGGACGTCGACGCCCTCCTGCACGATCCGCGGCACGAACCCGGCGTCGCGGCAGTAGCCGATGATCCGCCCGTACACCGACGGCCCGCTCGCCTCGCTGTAGAGCACGAAGTCGTCCTCGGCCAGCTCGGCCAGGCTGATCCGCCGCCGTTTCGCCAGCCGATGCTTCGCGGGCAACGCCGCCACCAGCGGATCCTCCGTCACCAGCCGCGACCTCAGCCCCGGCTCGGCCGTCGGCAGCCGCAGCAGCCCGACATCGATCCGGCCGTCCCGCAGCGCCTCGATCTGGTGCAGCGTCGTCATCGCCTCCAGATCCAGCACCACCTCGGGATAGGCCTCGCGGAACGCACCGAGCAGCCGCGGCAGCGCCTCGAACGTCGCGGACTGAACGAACCGCAACCGCAGCGTCCCCAGCTCTCCGCGCTGCGTTCGCTGTGCATTGAGTACTGCGTCGTCCGCACGCCGCAGCAACTCCCGGGCGTCGGCCAGGAAGGCCGCGCCGGCCGCCGTCAGCACGAACCGCTTCTTGACCCGGGCGAACAGCTCGACGCCGAGATCGTGTTCGAGCGCCGCGATCTGCCGGCTCAGCGAGGGCTGGGTGAGATGCAGCCGGACCGCGGCCCGGCCGACGTTCATCTCCTCGGCGACCACCACGAACGACCGCAGCTGACGAAGCTCCACATCATGCACTGTACGCATCAACTAGGCGAAGAACTTTCATTGGACGTATCAACTCGGCGCTTCTAGCGTTGAAGACGTCGAAAGGAAGCACACCAATGGATCCCTTCAGCATCAGCATCGCGAAGAAGGTCGCCCGGGAGTCCCGCTCCGGGATGGCCGACGCACCGATACTCCTGGACATGCCCCGCCGGCGCTGGTTCCGCCGCAACCGGGTCCGGCGCGACCTGTGCGAAGCTGAGCCTCGTGATCGAAGTCCGAAGATTGCGGGTGCTCCGGGCACTTGCTGATCACGGCACCGTGACGGCGGCCGCCGAGGTGCTGCACCTGACCCCGTCGGCCGTCTCCCAGCAGTTGGCGGCACTGGAGTCCGAGGTCGGTCAGGAGCTCCTCGAGCGGCGCGGCCGCCGGGTCGCGATCACCTCGGCCGGCCGCCTGCTGCTCAGCCATGCCGACACCATCCTCACCGACGTCGAACGCGCCGAAGAAGCAATGCGCCTGTACGCCGAGGGTGCCACCGGCGAGGTCAGAGTCGCCGCCTTCGCGACCGCGATCAGCCTCCTGGTCGCCCCGTCGCTCGCCCAGCTCCGGGAGACCACGCCCGGCCTGCGCCTCGTAGTACGGGACACCGAAGGACATCAAGGCATCACCCAGCTCCTCGACGGCGAGGTCGAACTGGCCGTCGCAGTAGAGCATCGAGGCTCGGCTGATGCGCGTCGGCTGACCCGAATCCCCTTGTATGCCGAGCCTTTCGTCGCTCTGCTCCCCGCGAATCATCCGGCGGCGGCCCAGGACACGGTCGATCTCGCCACCTTGGCCGGCGACGACTGGATCATGACCTCGATCGGCAACCCGATCCGCGACGTCGTCCTGCTCGCCTGCGAACAAGCCGGCTTCGCGCCCCGGATCGCCCATCACTCCGACGACTTCAGCGCGGTCGCGGCCCTGGTCGGAGCCGGCGCCGGTGTCTCACTGGTCCCGCAACTCGCCCTGCCCCATCCAGGCGCCGCCGTACTGCGGCCGCTCACCCCGCCGACGCCGACCCGCCGGGTCTACGCCGCGACCCGCACCGGCCGCGCCGACCACCCGTTGATCAAGGCAACCATCGCCGCCTTGTCCGAGACCGCCGCCGGGCTCCCCCTCGCCCCTATGTGACCCAGCTCACAGAACGCATCCGGCCGCCGCGGTGGTCAGTGGGGTGTGGCCTGGGAGCGATCGATGATGGGCGGGGAGGTGTGGCCGTGCGGGCAGCCGACGAACGCCAGTACGTCGAGTACGTGACAGCGCGGCTGCCGGAACTGCGGCGGCTCGCCGGATCGCTCTGCAAGGACGCGCACCGCGCCGACGACGTCGTCCAGACCGCGATCACCAAGCTCTACCTGCACTGGCATCGCGCCCGGAACGCCGACAACATCGACGCCTACGTGCGGACGATCGTCGTCCGCACCTTCCTCAACGACCAACGCCTGCGCTGGTCGCGGGTCCGGCTCACCGACGACTTCACCGAACTCCCCACCCAGGAACCGCGGGAGGTCGAGACCCGCCTGGTGATCGCGGATGCCCTGCGCCGGCTCCCGCCGAGGCTTCGCGCAGTACTGGTGCTGCGTTTCCTGTACGACCTGCCGGTCGCGGAGGTCGCCGACACCCTCGGCTGTTCGGAGGGCACCGTGAAGAGCCAGACCTCCCGCGGCCTGTCCGTACTACGCCAGTTGCTCGGCGATCGCGTGAACCTCAAGCCCGGAGTAACGCCATGAACCACGACGACCAGGACTACACCGGCCTGCTGGAAGCCCTGCGCTCGCACGAGAGTGCCGAGGCGGGCACGGGCGGCATCAGCATCGATCGCGCGATCCAGGACGGCCGCCGCACCGTACGACGGCGCCGCGTCCTCGGTGGCGTGGCAGTCGTCGCGCTGATCGCTGCCGCGTCAACCTCTCCGCTGCTGCTCCGCGACCAGGACAAGGTGGAACCCATCGGACCGCCACAGCCGCCGAAGACCTCGCCATTCAGCCTCTGGTCACGGGTCTTCGAGGCCGAGACCGCGGGAGGTTTCACCCCCTCCACCTACACGACGGGCCGGACCGCGCAGCAGATCCGGCTGCGTCCTGCGTCCGCGGCCGTCGGCGACTCGACCGCTGGCGTGACCATGCTGGCGCCGGGCATCGACCCAGCTCACCTCTCGACTGAGAAGAACTATGTCTGGTCGACCGAGACCCGGATCGAGGACATCGACGGGCGACCGGCGTACGAGGTGAAGCAGCCCGCCCAGGCCGATCCGTTCGTCATCGTCGCTTGGCAGTACGCCGACAACGGCTGGGGGCTCGCCTGGGTGGCCGGGCCTGCCGCGCGAGTGGATCGGGCCCGGCAGATCGCGGAGAGCGTGCATCGTGGCAGCGAGCAGCCGGTGACCGTTCCGTTCACGGTCAGCCGGGCGGCGATCGGACCCGATCTCCAGGTGATCAGCGTGTCGATCCCGTACGGGGCGAGCGCGGCACGCCCGCAGTACGAGCTCGGGCTGGCTCCGGACGGAGTGACCTCGGACCCGCAACTACCGGGGGCCGAGCCGATGGCCCGGCTGACGGTCGGCATCAGGAAGGGGTCGTCGCTGCCCCCCAGCGGAGAACCGGTCGGATCGTCTGCCCGGTTCGACCTGCCAGGCGGCTACGTCGTCGTCGCCGAGCAGTCCCCGCTGTCGTCCTACTCGTTCAACTACACCGCCATCGCTGCTTCGGTGAAACTGTCCCCGGGCACGGCGGAGCCGCTGCGCTAGACCTTGACCTCGTCGTACGCGGCGCGGGCGGCCTGGACGTCGGGGACCTTGTGCTCGACCCAGCGGGCCAGGCCCGCGACCAGGCTTGCGGCCTCTTCGCCGAGCGGGGTGAGCGAGTAGTCGACGCGCGGCGGGATGACCGACTTGGCGTCGCGGAGTACGAAACCGTCCCGCTCGAGCGCCTGCAGGGTCTGGGCGAGCATCTTCTCGCTCACCCCGTCGACGTGGCGGCGGAGTTCGCTGAACCGGAACGACCGCTCCAGCAGGGCGGCGAGGACCAGGACACCCCAGCGGCTGGTGACGTGCTCGAGGATCACGCGCGAGGGGCAGCCGACGCGGTTCACGTCGGGCATGAGCGTCTGGGTCATCGGACTGAGACCTTCCTTACTTGAATACCAGTACCTTACTTCAAAGTGGGTACTTCTGTGAAGTTAGTACCCACCCTACAGTTAGTGCTACCAGAACATCTACCCCAGGAGCACTTCGCTATGAGCATCGTCATCACCGGCGCCACCGGACAGCTCGGCCGCCTCGTCATCGCCGATCTGCTGGCCGCCGGCGTACCGGCGGACGGGATCACCGCCGTTGCCCGCAGCAAGGAGAAGGCGGCAGACCTGGCCGAGCAGGGCATCCACGTCCTCGATGGCCGACTACGACCGGCCGGAAACCTTCGATGGCGCCTTCAACGCCGACGACCGGGTGCTGCTGATCTCGGGCAGCGAGGCGGGGCGGCGGATCCCGCAGCACGCCGCGGTGATCGACGCGGCCAAGGCGGCCGGCGTCGCGCAGCTCGCCTACACCGGCATCTTCGGTGGCCCGCAAGCAGACTTCCTGCTGGCGGCGGACCACCGTGCGACCGAGCAGGCGATCCTCGACTCGGGGCTGCCGTACACGTTCCTGCGCAACAACTGGTACGTCGAGATGCTGACCGTCAACGTCCGGACCGGCTCATCGAGCACGGCGCGGTCGTCAACGGGGTCGGCCGGGAAGCCGGCATCGCCACCGCGACCCGCGACGACTACGCCGCGGCGGCGGCCGTTGTCCTGCGGCACCGACGGGCACCTCAACAAGGCCTACGAACTGAGCGGCGACCCCGCCTGGACGTTCGACGAGTTCGCCGCCGAGATCGCCCGGCAGACCGGCAAGCCGGTCGTGCACAAGACGATCAGCCACGACGACAACGTCGCCTTCCTGGTCAGCGTCGGCCTCCCCGAGGGCTTCGCCGCAGTCCTCGCCGACGTCGACGACGCCATCACCCGCGGCGCGCTGGCTGGTACGCCGGGCGACCTGTCCCGGCTGATCGGCCGCCCGACCACCCCGCTGGCCGACTCCATCGCGCCGCGCTGGCCTGAGACAGGAGATCCACGGGCCGATGTCCGTGGATCCCCCTTCCCCCAGCTCAGGCAGGTGGGCAGCGGCTGACCGCGCGAACGCCTCGAAGTTGGCGGGCTTGATGCCCTTGCCCATCTCCCGGAACGCGACCACCGACACGATCGCGCCCTTGAGCGTCACGGCGTACGGGAACCCACCGTCCTCACTGCCCTGGTCCGACGGCAGCGGGTAGTCGTACCACCGCAGGATCGGCGTCGCGTCCCCCAACCGCGAGCTTGCGATCCTCCGTCAATCTTCCGCGCATGAGTAGCCGCCGGCCGGGCCGCCTTACAGGACTTGATCGTCTTCACGATCGAGTCGTACGCCGCCTTGGCCGCCGCCGGCGTCTTGTACCGCGTCAACCACTGCCCACCCGACGCATCCAGCCCATTGGTGAAGTTCCGGTTGAGGGTGCCCGCGACGCCATCCCCTCTCGTCGAGCCTCGCCCACAGATCGGCGTACTGGCACTCCCCGACGTCTCCGCCCAATGCCGATTGGGATCCCCCTTCGCCACCTCACTCCCAGTCAGCAACATCCCAGTCACCAACCGCACCGGCCGACTAGGCGAAGTTGTAGGCGGCTTAGGCCCACCCGGCGTCTGAGACGGCCCCCCACTAGGCGTCACAGTCCCCGGCTTAGGCGGCAAACTCCCCCCAGGCGTAGACGGCCCCGCGCTAGGCGTACTGACCGTAGGCGGAGGCGTACTCGCCCCACCATCTTTCGCCGTCGGCTTCACATCGTTGCCACAGGCCCCCACTACCAGCACCAGCCCCGCAGCCCCCACCACTACCCGCTGCCATCCCCGAACACCCATGATCCCCTCGATCCCTAGCCGTCTCCAATGGACGCTAGCGACCCACCATTAGTTCACCCCAACTCCCACGCCGACCCCACCCAGCAACTTCAGCCGCGGCGGCGGCCGTCTAGGCCGGCGGTGGAGAAGCGGGTGATGAGGGTGCGGGGGGTGTAGCGGCCGACGGCTACGAGGAATTTGTAGCGCCAGTTGGGGATGGAGATCGCCTTGCCGGCCATCAGGTCGGACCAGGCGGCGTCGACGAGGTCGGTCGCGTCGAGCCACATGAAGGACGGGATGATGGACTTGTCCATGCCCATCCGGTCGTGGAATTCGGTGTGCACGAAGCCGGGGCACAGCGCCATCACGGCGACGCCCTTGGAGTGCAGTTCGATCGCGAGGCCGGCCGAGAAGCTTGTCACCCACGCCTTGTGCGCGCTGTAGCTGCCGCGCTGGAAGAAGCCTGCCACCGACGACACGTTGATGACCGCGCCGGAACCGCGTTCGATCATCGGCAGGATCGCGGCGTGGGTGAGCCGGAGGACGACCCGGACCAGCAGGTCGAACTGTTTCTCCTCGACCTCGACCGGGTTCGCCCAGAACGGCTTCTTCTGACCGAAGCCGGCGTTGTTCACCAGTACTTCGATCGGCCCGTCGGCGAACCGCTTCTCGACCAGGGCAAGCTCCGACGGTTCCGTCAGATCCGCCGCGAGCACCTCGCAGGCAACCCCGTGCAGCCGGGTGAGCTCCGTCGCGAGCTCCTTCAGCCGCGCCTCGTCCCGCGCGACCAGCACCAGGTCGTAGCCCTCGACCGCCAGCTTGTCCGCGAACGCCCGGCCGATCCCGGCAGTAGGTCCAGTGATGAGCGCTGTCGCCACAGCTTCATTCCTCCCGTCGGTAACGGCCCCAGTCTGTCACCTACTCTGGCGGGATGCCGCCGGACATCGACACCTGGGTACTCGATCTCGACAACACCCTCTACCCACCGAGCAACGGCCTCGCGGATCAGATGTACGGCCGGATCCGCGAATACCTGAGCAATCACTACAAGACCGACGAGGCCGGCGCCCGCCGGATCCAGTCCGAGCTCGTCGCCGCGCACGGCACCACCCTGCGCGGACTGATGAGGACCGAAGGCATCGAAGCCGCCGACTTCCTCGCCTTCGAGCACCGCATCGATTACTCCGTACTACGGCCTGACGGCGCCCTGGCCGCCGCGATCGCAGCCCTTCCCGGCCGCAAGTTCGTGTTCACCAACGGATCGGCGTACCACGTGGAGCAGGCGCTGGACCGGCTCGGGCATGACCGATCTCTTCGACGGCACCTTCGACATCCTGGCCGGCAACCTGATCCCGAAGCCCTACCCGGAGAGCTATCAGCTGTTCAGCGCCAAGTTCGGGATAGACCCCAGCAGGACAGCGTTCTTCGACGATCTGGCGGTCAACCTCGACGTGCCCGAGCAGCTCGGCATGGCGGCGATCTGGGTCAACGGCGAGCCCGGCCCCGGTCCCACGCCGTACGAGTTGATCGGGAGACGACGGCGAGTGTGGGATCTCGCCGGGTATCTCCGCTCAGTCCGCGACGTGGTCGGCGACAAGTGACCTCGCAAGGGCCAACGTCGCGGCATCCAAGGCGGCTGGTTCCGTGGGGGCGTAGGCGGCGATGACCCGGCGCTCAAGGGCAGCGAAGTCCAGGCCGTCCGTCTCGCTGGAGAGGGAGCCGACCGACACCGGATCGAACGGGAGCTCCAGAAGCCGGTAGATGTCCGTGAGCAGATCCCGGAGTACGTCGTCGTCACCGAGAACGATCAACGTGCTGAAGAGCCAAGCGTTCCGTACTACGCGTTGCCCGGTCCCCACCAGCTTCACGACGCCCCGCGCGTTGACGCTGTGAGCGCCCGGACAGTACTCCCCCGGCACCGCGCCCACTCGAGCGTCGATCCCGAGCTCTCCGAGAACGGAGGCGTACAGCGATCCGTAGTACTGGAATCGCGTCTCCAGCCCATCCGGCGCCAGCGGTTCGTGTTTGACGTGGTCGATCACCAGTGCCTGCGTCGTATAGGCGACCGGTCGCCCACCGACCGCCCGGACCAATGGCTCGAAACCGGCAGCACGTGCCGCAAGCACCGCAGCCGCAAAGCCGGGCAGCCGGGTATCGCGGCGGCCGAAGACGACTACCGGCGCGGCCGGGCGGTAGATTCGCAGGGCCTCGGTCAGTTCGCCGGTTGACGCGCGGCGTACCAAGGCATGGGCCACGGCCAGCTCGAGAGCCTCATCGTCCGTCGCACCCGAGAAGAGCTGCACGGGCGCATCGTGTCACGCTGTTCTGACATCTGATGAATCGGCCGCAGGCTCTCGAAGTCACCCCCGAAATGGGCACATTCGCCGTAAGTCGTCTGAGGACTTATCCTCGGAGGGACTGACAGCGAACGGGAGGTGCCGATGGCGGCGACGGACAAGGCGTTGGCCGGGCTGCGACAAATGATCGCATCCGGGGCGCTCGGGCCGGGCGAGAAGTTCCCGCCGGAGCCCGAGCTCTGCGATCGGCTGGGCGTCTCCCGCAGTTCCCTGCGCGAAGCGGCCCGGTCCCTGGCCGCGCTCGGCGTGATCGAGTCGCGGCACGGATCCGGTACGTACGTCTCCGCCCTGGACCCGGCCGAGATCATCAGCCGGTTCTCGTTGTCGGTCGAGCTGATCCCGCTCGAAGGAGTGCTCGAACTGCTCGAAGTACGCCGGGTGCTGGAGGCGCACGCGACCGCCGCGGCCGCCGCGCGTCAGGACGTCGAACTGGAAGAGAAGCTGGCCGGCATCCTCGACCGGCTGGAGGCGACCACCGACGCCGGCGAGATCCAGGCCCTCGACGCGGAGTTCCACAACGCGATCTGTACTGCGGGTGGCAATCCGACCGTCACCGCGCTGACCGGGGTGATCCGCGGCCGCGGCGGCCACTACCGGATCTTCGAACCGGGCGCCGACTTCGACGCCATCAAGCAGACCAGCGACCGCGGCCACCGCGCGATCCTGGCCGCCATCGCCGGTCGCGACCCGGCCGCCGCGGCCACCGCCGCCTCCGCCCACATCGCGCAGACCGAGCTCTGGCTGCGGGCTCTCCGGCCGGTGCCGACAGATCTAGCAAACGCGGGAAATTACTTCCCATTGTCAAGATCTTGCAGGGAATCATCGGGATGCGTATCGTCCGGCCCCAAGCGGTGACGTGCCTCGATGAGCAGGGGCGGCGGCCGTTCAGCTGAGGGGGATGTCGCCCGTGTCCCACAAATCCATGTCCCGGCGTCAGGTCGCGCTGGCCGGCCTGGCCGTCGGAGCGTTGATCTCCACCGCCGCGCTGTCCGCGGCCGCGGCGCAACCGACCGCACACCCACCCGCCGCCCCGAAGATCACCAGGGCCGGGCTCGATCCCGCGCTGGTCCAGGGTCGCGGGGCAAATGTCCCATTCGTCGAGCAGGAGGCGGAGAACGCCTTCACCACCGGGGAGAAGCTCGGCCCGAGCCGGGAGGCCTACTCCCTGCCCGCAGAGGCTTCCGGGCGCACCGCAGTACGGCTGACTTCTCCTGGTCAGTACGTCGAGTTCACCTTGTCGCGGCCGGCCAACGCGCTGACCCTGCGCTACAGCATCCCGGACACCGCATCAGGCGGCGGACTCAAGGCGCCACTCGATGTCACCGTCAACGGCAAGCACAAGCAGACGATGACGCTGACCTCGGAGTACGCCTGGCTCTACGGCATGTATCCGTTCTCCAACGACCCGAACGTGGACCCGATCCCGGGTTGGTGGAAGCCGGAGCCGGACCCGGTCACCAAGCCGTTCCGGCCGAACCACTTCTACGACGAGCAGCGCCTGCCGCTCGGCAAGACCTACCAGGCCGGCGACAAGGTCCGCTTCCAACTGCCCGCCAACTCACCGGCTGCCTGGACCGTCCTCGACGTCGCCGACTTCGAGCAGGTCGCCGCACCGATCAAGCAGCCCAGGAAGTCCTTGTCCATCAGGCTTTTCGGCGCCGACCCGACCGGCCGGTACGACGCTGCGCCGGCGATCGACCGGACCATCGCGGCAGCCAAGAAGATCGGCTGGACCGTCTACATCCCACCGGGCACCTACCAGGTGAACCGGCACATCGTCGTCGACAAGGTCACCGTCCAGGGCGCCGGCAACTGGTGGTCGATCATCAAGGGCAAGGTGCTGCCACTGGCCGAACCCGCGCCGGACAAGTCGGTGCACAGCGCGCCTGGCTTCTACGGCAAGTACGCGGCGGACGGCGGGAGCACGAAGGTGCACCTGTCCGACTTCGCGATCGAGAGCGACGTCCGGGAGCGGATCGACACCGACCAGGTGAACGGGATCGGCGGCGCGATCGGCGGCGGTTCGACCATCCAGAACCTCTACCTGCACCACACCAAGGTGGGCATCTGGCTGGACGGTCCGATGGATGGCCTGCTGATCCGCAACAACATCATCACCGACGCCGTCGCCGACGGGATGAACCTGCACCTGGGCGTCTCGCACGTCCGTGCGACCAACAACTTCATCCGCAACAGTGGCGACGACGGGCTCGCGATGTGGTCCGAGACGAACCCCGAAGGACTGGCGAACCACGACAACGTCTACGACCACAACACCGTCCAGACCCCTGTCTTGGCGAACGACATCGCCATCTACGGCGGCAAGGACAACGCGGTCACCGACAACCTGGTCGCCGACCCGATCCGCGAGGGCAGCACCTTGCACGCGGGTTCGCGGTTCAACTCGACGCCGTTCGAGGGGACCCTGTCGTTCGCCCGGAACACCACCGTCCGCGGCGGTCCTCGGGATCTCAACTGGGACATCGGCCTGGGCTCGATCTGGCTGTACGCGTTGGAGTCGAACATGTCCGGCAAGATCGAGGTGACCGACAGTTCGTTCCTCGACTCGACCTACAACGCGATCATGTTCGTGGTCGACTGGCCGGTCAAGGACACCTGGTCGCTGACGAACGTTGCCTTCCGCAACATCAAGGTGGACGGCACCGGGACGAACGTGGTGAACGCCCGGGTCGGCGGCTTCGCCAGCTTCGAGAACGTCGACGCGCGCAACGTCGGTGCGCCGTTCGTCAACAACTGCGGCACTTTCCACTTCACGGGGACGCCGGAGTTCGACGTACAGCTGCTCGGTGACAGCAACGACGGCGGCTGGACCGCCGACGCGGGAGCACCCGGTCACTGCGAAGACCGGCCGCCGGTCGTGCCGCCGGCCCCGCCTGGTCCCTGGCAGTAAAACCCTTGTAGTGCGGTGGGTCCGCCCCCGACCCACCGCACTACTGCGGTCAGCTCTCGACCGCGACAGGCCACCGGGACCTCTTCCAGCTTCGTACTACGGCGCTTCCGGAACGCCATGATCATCACCACCGCGCCGATCAGCGCGCAGCCCGCGGCCGTCACGGCAGCGATGTGCATCGAATGGATGAAGGCGTCGTTCGCCGCCTGCACCAACTCGGGCCGCCCGAGCGCCGCCGCCGTACGACGGGTCGCTTCGGCCGAGCCCTCCGCCGATTCCCGTGCACCGGCGGGAAGTCCGGCCAGCGACGGCGCGATCGAATGCTGGTAGACGTTCGACAGGATCGTGCCGAGCACGGCGACGCCGAGAACGCTCGCGACCTGGCGGATCGCGTTGTTCACGGCGGATCCGGCACCCATCCGGTCGACCGGGAGAGCGGCAAGAATCGCCGCCGAGGTCGGTGCCACCGCCGCGCCGATCGCCGTACCGGCAACGAAACCAACGATGCAGAACCAGACCAGGGGCGTGTCGATCACGTAGGTCAGGTTCATCGCGTGGCAGAACGCGAACACGGCGAGCGCCGTACCGGAGACTGCCGCGACGCCGAAGCGGCGCGCCAATCGGGCGCCGAGCGGCGAGCCGATGACGACGCCCAGCGCGCCGGGCAGGGAAAGCAGTCCGGCATGCAGCGCGGTCATGCCACGGGCGCCTTGCAGGTAGAAGGTGACGTAGAGGCTCTGGCCGGTGATGGTCAGGAAGAGCGCCGCGAGGGCGAAGTTGCCCGCGGCGAAGCGGCGGTTGCGGAACAGTCGCGGGTCGAAGCTGGGCTGCTTCTCCTTCCACTCCGAGAAGAGGAAGCCGGCGATCAGGACGACGCCGGCCGCGATACTGCCCCAGACCTGCCAGCGCTCCCAGCCGCCGCGCTGACCGCCTTCGATCAGGCCGTAGGCGACGCCGAGCAGGCCGAAGGTGGACAGCCCGAGCCCGAGGGGATCGAGCTTGCGGCGCTGTGGGCTGCGCGGATTCGGTACGACGAGCGCCGCGCCGACGAGGCCGGCGGCGACCAGCGGCAGGTTGATGAGGAAGACCGAACCCCACCAGAAGTGGTCGATCAGCAGCCCGCCGAGAACCGGGCCGGTCGCGACGCCGACCCCGGCCGAGGACGACCAGGCCGCGATCGCCCCGGCCCGCCGCTCGGGCGGGAAGGTCGCGCCGATGATCGCCATCGAGGTCGGCATGATCATCGCGCCGCCGATCCCCATCAGCGCCCGGGCGAGGATCAGCGAGACCGGACCGGTCGACCAGGCGGCCCAGGCCGAGGACGCACCGAAGACCACCATCCCGGCCATCAGCACGGTGCGATGGCCGTACCGGTCGCCGAGCGCGCCGGCGGCGAACAGGGCGGTGGCGAAGAACAGCGAGTAGATCCCGAGCGCCCACTGCAGCTGCCCGGGGTGGCGCCGAGGCCGTCGACCGGATCGGCGAGCCGCTCCAGCGCGATGCCGAGCACGGTCGAGTCGATCCAGATCAGGATCGCCGACACCACCAGGATGGAAAGGATCCGGCGTTGCCGCCGGTGATCGACAAGATCCACGTCGACTCCGTTATGATTGACAGGTTCCTGACGTGCGTCAGCGTCGCATGATCGTCAGGAACCTGTCAATCATCTTTCCGGGCAGAATGGCGGCATGAGCTACGTCGAGGAGACCGGCTGCGTCACCTTCCTGGTGCGGCACGCCTGGTTGAGCATGCGGTCGGCCGTCGCGGTCGCCTTGGCCGAGCACGAGCTGTCGGTTCCGCAGTACGGGACGTTGCTGATCCTCAACGACCAGCCGGGCCGGAGCATCGCCGAGATCGCCCGCAAGGTCGGCACCGCCCGGCAGTCC
Source organism: uncultured Actinomycetota bacterium (assembly GCA_963740725.1). GTDB lineage: Bacteria > Actinomycetota > Actinomycetes > Propionibacteriales > Kribbellaceae > Kribbella. The sequence goes on along the minus strand of CAVUFT010000027.1, from coordinate 3,702 downwards.
GCGAACGAGCTGATCACCGGGCTGGAGCGCGCCGGGCTGATCGAGCGGCAGGCGAACCCGAACGACAAGCGCTCGCAGCTGGTCTACCTGACCGAGGGCGGCAAGGCCCGGCTCGCGGCTGCCACCCCCGCAGTCCGCGCGGTCGAGGCCGAGCTCGAGGCCGACTTCACCGCCGCCGACCGCGCCGCCGCCCGCACCTGGCTGCCAGCGCATGGTCGACCCCGAGGTCCCGATCGACGAGCCCTGATCGTCGCGGGGCCGACCGGTTAGGGTCGGAGGTATGCGTGATCATGCTGTGCGGTTGCAGGGGCTCGGGACGACGATCTTCGCCGAGATGTCGGCGCTCGCCGTCCGGACCAACTCGGTGAACCTCGGGCAGGGCTTCCCCGACACCGACGGACCCGACTCGCTGCTGGAGGGGGCGATCGCGGCGATCAGGGCCGGCGCGAACCAGTACCCGCCCGGCCGCGGCATCCCCGCGCTGCGCCAGGCGATCGTCGATCACCAGCAGCGCTTCTACGGGCTGACCTACGACCCCGACACCGAGGTGCTCGTCACGACCGGCGCCACCGAGGCGATCGCGGCCGCGCTGCTCGCGTACGTCGAGCCGGGTGACGAGGTGATCGCGCTCGAGCCGTACTACGACTCGTACGCCGCGTGTATCGCGTTCGCCGGCGGTCGTCGCGTGCCGGTCACGCTGCGGGCCCCCGACTTCCGGCTCGACCTCGACGAACTCCGGGCCGCGATCACCCCTCGGACGAAGGTCCTACTGATCAACTCGCCGCACAACCCGACGGGCACCGTGCTCGACGACACCGAACTCCGCGGGATCGCCGCCCTCGCCGTCGAACACGACCTGGTGGTCATCACCGACGAGGTCTACGAACACCTCATCTTCGACGGACTCCAGCACCGCCCACTCACGTCGTACGACGGAATGGCCGAGCGCACGGTCTCGATCGGCAGCGCCGGCAAGACCTTCTCCGTCACCGGCTGGAAAATCGGCTGGGTCACCGGCACCCCGATCTGTCGTTACTGCGGTGAACACGGCGAAGCAGTTCCTCACCTACGTCTCCGGAGCCCCCTTCCAACCGGCAGTCGCCGATGCACTTGCCCTAGGCAACGACTACTACGACACCCTCCGCACCACCATGCAGGCGAAACGCGACTTGCTGTGTGACGGCCTCGCCTCCCTGGGCTTCGGCGTCCACCGCCCCCAAGGCACCTACTTCGTCACCACCGACATCCGCCCCCTAGGCCACACCGACGGCATCGACTTCTGCCGCCAACTCCCCGAAAAAGTCGGCGTAGTAGCCATCCCCCACCAAGTCTTCTACGACAACACAGAAGCTGGCCGCCCCCTGGTCCGCTGGGCCTTCTGCAAAAAACCTGAACTCCTACAAGAAGCCTTGTCCCGCCTCAGCAAACTCTGAAGACCGATAGCCCGCGAGGCGGTATTCCTCACCCTGAAGGTAGGCAGAGTTCCCTCCGGATCAGGCTTCAGTCTGAGCTAGTTGGCCCGGCGCCAAGGCTCTGAGGTTTCGAGTGGGGTTGGGGATGGGGTGGGTGCCGTTGTGGTCGACGTGGAATTGGTAGCCGTGGGGGCTGGTCCATTCCAGGGTGTGGGGGTTGATGCGGCGGACGTCCCAGTTGCCGTGGGTCTTGAGTCTGTGGCTGTAGCGGCGTTCTGGTACGAGGTTGTCGGTGCGGGTTTGGGGTTCGGGGTTTGCGGGGTGGTAGGGGGTGATGTGGTCGAGGTCGGTGGAGTTGGTGGTTTCACCGGTGCCGTAGGGGAATTGTTCGGTGGGGTAGCGCAGGTTGATCTGGTCGCGGAGGCGGTCGGGGATTTCGTAGCTGTGGACGCTGATGGGGGTGTTGAGGTCGTTGACGGGGCGGACGACGATGCGGTGGTGGCCGAGGAGTTCTTCGAGTTGGTGGGTGTAGACGGGTCCGTAGCCTTCGACGCGGGCGGTGCCTTTGCCTGCGAGGAGGGTTTCGTCGGTGATGTGGATGGTGAGGACGGTTTGGAAGGTACGGCGGCCGGGGCGGCTGTCTGGGTTGTTGCGTCGGATGGTTTCGAGCTTGTGGCGGAGTTCGAGGCGTGCGGCAGCGTCCATGCCCGCGCGGGCAGGGTCATCGCCGGACTCGGATGCTTTCTCCAGGCCGGGTGGTTCGCCGAGGCTGGGTGGTTCTTTCGAGCGGGGTGATTCGCCGCGGCGGAATGGCTCGCCCGGGCCAGACGGCTCACCCAGGTCCGACGGCTCACCCAGGTCCGATGGCTCGCCCGGGTCGGATGGCTTGGTCAGGCCGGGGCGTGGCCGGTCTTCGTCGAGTGGGTGATTTGACGTGTTCGGGTGTGGAGTGTCTCGATCGGCTTCGTCGTCGAGGCTAGGTTCGGCGAGGTCGGCTTGGCTGATCCGGTCATCGTGGTCGGTCACCGCGGCCCCGGCCCCGGAGCCGTTGCGTCGCGCGGGCTCGCAGTCGACTGGCCCGTAGGCGTGGGCTGTGCTCCTGGCCGAGTCGAGGCCGCTGAGGTTGCCGGTATCGCCGGAGCCGGCGAGATCTGTCCGACCGGTTTGGCCAATGGGCTTGGGCATCGAGGATCCGGGCGCACCGGCTGGGGCAGCAGCCTCGCCGCAAGAGCTGGGCCGCGGGTCCTGAGTAGAGCCGTCCTCGACCGGTTCACCCTTGGCCGCTTCGCCCTTGGTCGGAGCGAGGCCGACCCCGGCACCTTCGGCTCGGGCGCTCTTGGCCACAGCGCCTTCGTCCTGACGGCCATCGGCCGGGTTGTGTTCTGCGGGCGTCGGCGCGGCGGCGGAAGGGGCCGGCGCGGCGGCGGCAGGCGTTGGCTCGGTAGTTGCGGGCTCGGTAGTTGCGGGCTCGGTAGTTGCGGGCTCGGCGGTGGCGGGTGTCGGCTCGGCGAGTTCGGTGGTGGTGGCGAGGTAGTTGGCGGCGTGGAGGAGGTCGGCGGCTAGTTCGGGGTCGGCGAGGAGGGTGGCGGCTTTGGCGCGGCGTTGGTCGAGGGTGGTGGTGTCGCCGGTGGCGGCGAGGGCTTCGGCGAGTTGGGTGATGGTGGCGTTGAGGGAGAGGATGCCGCCGGTGCAGGCTTTGATGAACAGCGTGGTGGTGCCGTGGTTGTCGGTGCGGCCGACCCAGACGCCGCGTTCCTTGGCTGCTGCTTCGGCGGTGGCTTTCGCGGTGTCGGGGTCGGCGTCCCAGATCGCGGCCTTTTTGATGTTGGCCAACTGATAGCCGGTGACGGTGTCGATGATGTCGGCGACGCGGTGGTCGACGATCGCGGCGGCTTCCAGCGACAGGGTGACGCAGTCCTGGGCGATCTGGCGGGCTTTCCACGGGGTCGCGTGGCCGGTCTGGACGCGTTCCCAGATGAGCGGGAACCGGGCGGGCAGGGCGAGGCATTGGCCGAGGTAGCGGGCGGCGGATGCGGCCGAGACTCCGGTGACGGCGCCGTATTCGGCGGGAGCGAACTCGGCGATCTGAGGGCAGCCTTCGCCGCCGTAGACGTGGGCGCGTTCGCCGCCGGGCAGGCCGGGGTTGTGGGTGGGGACCGGGTGGAGGGCGGCGTAGTGCTGGGCGAGCAGGATCTGGTCGAGTTCGCAGCGCCGCTGACGCGCGTGGGCGGCCTCGACCCGGGCGAGGGTCTCGGCGGCGTCGCAGTCAGTGAACTCGGAAGGGAACATG
>CAVUFT010000026.1:0-39582 GCA_963740725.1 uncultured Actinomycetota bacterium | reverse complement strand
CATGTTCCCCTCCGAGTTCGCCACCTGCGACGCCGCCGAGACCTTCGCCCGGGTTGAAGCCCGCCATGCGCGTCAACGGCGCTGCGAACTCGACCAGATCCTGCTCGCCCAGCACTACGCCGCCCTCCACCCGGTCCCCACCCACAACCCCGGCCTTCCCGGTGGCGAACGCGCCCACGTCTACGGCGGCGAAGGCTGCCCCGAGATCGCCGAATTCGCCCCCGCCGAATACGGCGCCGTCACCGGAGTCTCCGCCGTGTCCGCCGCCCGCTACCTCGGCCAATGCCTCGCCCTCCCCGCCCGGTTCCCACTCATCTGGGAACGCGTCGCCGAGACCGGCCACGCCACCCCATGGAAAGCCCGCCAGATCGCCCAGGACTGCGTCACCCTGTCGCTGGAAGCCGCGACCATCGTCGACCACCACGTCGCCCCCAACATCGACACCGTCACCGGCCACCAACTCGCCAACATCAAGAAGACCGCGATCTGGGAAGCCGACCCCGAAGCCGCCCAAGCCGCAGCCGAAGCAAAAGCCAAGGAACGCGGCGTCTGGGTCGGCCGCACCGACAACCACGGCACCACCACCTTGTTCGTGAAAGGTGCCACCGGTGACATCAGAGCCGTCTCGCCACCATCACCCAACTAGCCGAAGCCCTCGCGGCCACCGGCGGCACCGCGCCCTCGACCACGCCGCGCCAGAGCCACCGGCCTCCTCTCCGACCCCGAACTAGCCGCCGACCTCCTCCACGCCGCCCCACACCTCGCCGACACCGGACCGACCCCCATCGAGCCCGCGCCTACCGAGCCTGCGCCTGCCCAGGCCAGCCCGCGCCCACTACTACCCAGCCGGCGCCCGCCACTGCCGAGCCCGCCCCTGCGCGGCCGAGCCGCCCCGCCGAGCGCCATCCGGTCGAGGGCGCTCAGGACGAAGCGCTCCGGCGGCGAGCGCCCGGGCCGAAGCTCCTGGGTCGGCTGCGGACCGGTCGACTTCGAGCCCGCGCCGCACGACGGCCCCGGCAACACGACGACCTACCGCGATGACCGGGTCAGCACAGCCGACCTTGCTGAACCCGGCCTTGACGAGGAGGCCGGTCGAGACACTCCGCACCCCAGCACACCGGATCATCCGCTAGACAACCCCGCGGCGCCTGCTGCCGTACTCGAAGCCGCACCTGGTTACCCGCGCACAACCACGACGCCCTCACGGACACGGAGCCCGACCCCGCAGACGCGGCCGACCGGGACACGCCACACCCGAACACGCCGAACCATCCACTCGATCAACACCAACCACTGCCCAGCTCACCCGACCTACACGATCCATCCGACCTGTGCCAGCCGTCCGATCCGGCTGGCCCGGGGGAACCATCGCGCCCCGGTCAGCTCTCCCACCTTGGCGAACCACGCGGCCCGAGCAAACCACCGGAGTCCGACGATGACCCTGCCTCCGCGGGCATGGACGCTGCCGCACGCCTCGAACTACGCCGCAAGCTCGAAACCATCCGAAGCGACCACCCCGAACGCGGCCGCCGCACCTTCCAAACGGTCCTCGCCATCCACATCACCGACGAAACCCTCCTCGCCGGCAAGGGCACGGCCCGCATTGAAGGCTACGGCCCCGTCTACACCCACCAACTCGAAGAGCTCCTCGGCCACCACCGCATCGTCGTCCGCCCCGTCAACGACCTCCACACCCCCATCAGCGTCCACAGCTACGAAATCCCCGACCGCCTCCGCGACCAGATCAACCTGCGCTACCCCACCGAACAATTCCCCTACGGCACCGGCGAAACCACCAACTCCACCGACCTCGACCACATCACCCCCTACCGCCCCGGAAACCCCGAACCCCAAACCCGCACCGACAACCTCGTCCCCCAACGCCGCTACAGCCACCGCCTCAAAACCCACGGCAACTGGACAGTCCACCGCATCAACACCCACACCCTCGAATGGACCAGCCCCCACGGCTACCAATTCCACGTCGACCACAACGGCACCCACCCCATCCACACCCGCCGACAACCAAACAAGCCACTACCCCGCCCAACCCCGGACGCCTAAGTGGCCGTCCCCACCACAGGAGAACTCTGCCCATCACCGAACCCAATGCCTTCGTCCACCGCCGAAGCCAACCTGCGCCATCCGCCGCCGAAACCCACGTGTCCAGCTCTCTTCCCCCATCCCGGGAGCCCGCGCGGTCGCCGGGTCACCGGGAGATGGTGCGATGTAGGGGTGCTCAGCGGGTAAGTAGGCGTTGGGTTTCGGGAGCGGCAGGTTTGCCAGGCCTGGTGGTGGGTGTCGATCAGCTCGAAGTGGCCGATGTGTGGGAGTTCGGTGAGTTTGACGGTGTCGCCGGCCTTGGTGGCGGCAGCGGCGTAGCGGCGGCTTTGCTCGATGGGGACCTGGCCGTCGCGGGTGCCGTGGATCAGCGCGACCGGGACCTTCAACGGGAGTTGCTCGTACGGCGACACCAACCGATAGCGCGCAGGATCCTTGGCAGGCGTCGCACCGAGGAACTGCTGGACTGCATCTCCGCCGACTTGCTCGTTGGACGCGGTGACGAGATCCAGTACGCCGGCCTGCGATACGGCTCCGGCCAGTACTACGCGGGGACCGGCGCCCGGTGTGTTGGCGGGGAGCCCGGGCGGGCGGCGGCCCAGACGGCTAGTTGGCCGCCGGCCGAGTGGCCGATGGCAACTACTTTCGTGAGATCCAGGCGGGCTTCGACCGAGGCGAGCTTGTCGATCGCAGCAGCAACATCCTCGAAGGTTGTGGGCCGGCCGCCGCCGTTGCCGATCCGGCGGTACTCGATCGCGTACCCGGCGATGCCGCTGCGGGCCAGGTCCTCCGCGAGCGGCGTCGCCAGCTCCAAGCCGTAGCTGCTCATCCAGAAACCGCCGTGGATGACGACAGCCACCGGCACCTTCGCATCACCCGGCGGCAGGTGGAGCTCGGCGATCTGCGATTCGTCGTCGCCGTACCGGAGCCGCACCGGACCAGCTTCGCCTGCGGCCGCCTTCTTCCCACAACCGGTCAGTCCACCAGTCGTGGCAGCGGCGAGTGACAGGGCCGAAGCGAGCAGTGTGCGCCGGTTGATCATGGCGTGGAATTCGGTGCCGGAGTGGGCGGGGATGGGTGAGGATGCCAGGTATGACCAGTTATCGCGCGCGGTTCGATGCCACTGTCACGTTCACCAATGGAGGTGGGCTGCAGGCCCAGGGGTTCCTTGTCGATGTTGCCGATGCCGATCCCAGCGAGGCCGAGGTCGGTGAGCTGTTCCTCGACTCGCTCGGGCTGCTGATGGCGGGCGACGTCGAACTCGACAACCTGGAGATCGTCGAGGCGCCGCACAAGGGCACTCGCGGTGGACCGGCTGCACAGTCCAGCAGCCAAGGCGACCCGCAGTACGTCGAACTGAACCACGTAATCCGCGACGGCATGGTCACGCTGCCGAACCTGCCCGGCCCTGAGCTCGCCACTCACCTGACGAGGGAAGCGTCCCGGGAGATCTACGCGCGAAGGGACCGAGTTCGAGATCGGCCGGATCTCGATGGTCGCGAACACCGGGACGTACCTGGACAGCCCGAACCACCGCTACCCCGACAGACACGACCTCACCGGCTTCCCGCTCGAACGCCTGGCCGATCTGCCAGCACTCGTCATCCGCGTCGAGGACAGCGGCAAGCTCGGGATCGACGCGAACGCCCTGGCGACGTACGACGTCCGCGGGCAAGGCGGTGCTGCTGCACACCGGGGACGACGCGCGCTTCGGCACTCCGCAGTACGTCGAAGAGGCGCACTTCCTGACCCGCGACGGCGCCGAGTTCCTGATCCGCAACGAGGCGGCGCTGGTCGGCATCGACGCGGCCAACATCGACGACATGACCGACGGCACCCGCCCCGCCCACACCCTCCTGCTCGCAGCCGGCCTCCCGATCGTCGAACACCTCACCAGCCTGGCACAACTCCCACCCACCGGCGCCACCTTCACCGCCACCCCACCTCGTATCGCCGGCTTGGCGACCTTCCCCGTCCGAGCCTTCGCCAGACTGATCTGAGCTAACAGGACAAGGGAAGGAAGGAAAGCGGAAGAGGTTGGTCCGAGCCTTCGCCAAGCTCCCCTGAAGCCTCCCTTGACACTCCTTGGCTAATGCAATTAGCTTAAAGCTAACCACGCGAGCCAAGGAGTCTGTGATGTCCGAACATCTGACCGTCGACGGCGGCACCATCGCCTACGAACTGCACAGCACCGAAGGCCCGCTCGTCGTCCTGGCCCACGGCATCGGCGACAGCCGCCACTCCTACCGCTTCGTCGCGCCGCGCCTGGCCGCCGCCGGCTACCGCGTGGTCTCGGTCGACCTCCGAGGCTGCGGCGAATCAACCGCACACTGGCCGGCCTACTCCCGTACTGCGATAGCCGGTGACCTGCTGGCCCTGGTCCGCCACCTCGGCGGTCCCGCGACGCTCGTCGGTCACTCGATCTCCGGCGGCGCAGCCACCATCGCGGCCGGCCAGGCACCCGACCTGATCACCGGAATCGTCGAGCTCGGCCCGTTCACCCGCAAGCAGTCGGTCAAGCTCACCGACCTCAAGGTCACCCGCTTCCGCAAGGGCATGCCCCGCCTGTTCAGCGCCAGCCTGCTAGGCAGCTTCCCATCTGGCGGAGCTACCTCGACATCGCCTATCCCGGCCGGAAGCCCGCCGACTGGACGGAACGGCTCGCGCTGATCGAGACCAGGATGCGCGAACCTGGCCGGATGAAGGCGTTCCAGAAGATGGGCCAGTCATCGCCTGCCGATGCAGGAGCCCAGTTGGAAAACGTGCACTGCCCAGCCCTGATCATCGAGGGCACCCTCGAACCCGACTGGGCCGATCCCCGCGAGGAGGGCGAGGCGATCGTCGCCGCCATGCCTGCCGGGATCGGCAAGGTCGAGATGATCGAGGGCGCCGGTCACTATCCGCACGACCAGTACCCCGACGAGGTCGTCGCCTTGTGTCCGCCTTCCTGGAGCGAACGCCCGTGCCTAGGGCCGGTCTCGCACCGGCCGCGGTCGTCGCGGCCGGCGCCGCCCTCGCCGACGAGGTCGGGTTCGACGGCCTGACGATGGGTCTGCTCGCCGAGCGCGTCGGCGTACGGACGCCGTCGCTCTACAAGCACGTCGAGTCCCTGGATGCGCTTCGCCGCGGCATCGCCGTACAGGCCAAACACGAACTCGCGACCGCGTTGGCGCGAGCCTGCGTCGGCCTGTCCGGTCCCGATGCGGTCCACGCGTTCGCCGATGCCTACCGAAGGTGGGTCCTTGACCACCCCGGCCGGCACGCGGCGACCATCCGGCCTGCCGCCGCCGATGACGAGGAGGACCGCGCGGCCGGCGAGGAGGCCTTGCAGGTTCTCTTCGACATCCTCGCCGGGTTCGGGTTGCGGGGCGCCCGGAGCATCGACGCGGCCCGTGCGCTGCGGTCGGCGATCCATGGCTTCACCAACCTCGAGAGCGCCGGCGGCTTCGGGCTTCCCCAGGAGGTGAACCGCAGCTACCGCTTCCTCATCGACAGCCTGATCGCCAGCCTGCAGATCTAGAAGACGTGCAGGTCTAGAAGGCGTACAGATCTAGAACGCATGCACGGTGAATTCGCACCAGCTCGACCACTGCACCAGGCGTCGTACCGTCCGTGCCTTGGACTCGCCAGGCGTAGCTGCCGCCTTCGGTGAAGGCGCCGTCGGGGATGGTGGTGCCCAGCCAGGAGCCGGAGGCGCCGGGGCCTTCGGTCGTGGTCGTGCTGGTGGCGCCGCCGACGACCTTCCATTCGAAGTTGCCGTAGACCGGAGCGCCCAGGCCGTCGCTGATCTGTGCACGCAGCTGGGGAGTCAGGCTGGAGATGTACGGCCGTGTCCGCGCCGGTGGCGCAGGCGGTCTCGCGGTGCGGTCGCCTGCGGCGTCCACCGAGGTCTTGGTCTGGTAGGTGATCGTCACCGACGGCGGGTTGGCCGCGGCCTCGCGGGAGGCGAACCGTTTCCAGCCGTAGTTGTCGGTCTCGCTCGCCGCCCTGATCCCGATGTTCGTCTTGGTCAGCTGATTGGCCGCCGTGTACTGGAACGCCGCCGTGACCGGGATCGTCACCCAGCCGGCAGCACAGCCGCTCCCGAAACCCTTGGTCTGGGTCGACGTACCGACCTGCTCGTACTGCGTGCGGCTGCTTCGTCCAGCGGGCCGTGTTCGTCGACGTCGGCTACGCCGGAAGGCCGCCCATCCCTTGGCCGTGCAGGAGTACGAGTGGTGTCTCCCAGAGGTTCAGCGTGGCGGCCTGGATCTGCTTGTCCCACAGCCATTCCTGGTTGTCGAACCGCAGATACGAGCGCGCCTTGTTCGCACCGCCGTCGTAGGTGCCGATCTTCAGCTCGGTCGCGGCGGACTGGTCGTTGGTGTAGGTGGTCTGGACGAACGCGTCGAAGTTCGCACCTGAGGTGTGCAGACGGGTCGATAGTCACCGGATAGACAGTCTTCGGATCGCTCAGGAACGACGGCATCAGGCGTTAAAACCATGGCATTCTTTGCGAGAGCAAAGCCGGACCGGCGCCCGCCTGTAGGTGCTCGCCGGATGCCCGATCGACGGTCGAGTCCCACATCATCGGCGTCACTGCGCGGTGACGCCGCCAGGACCTTCCACGGCATCCGTGAGCTGCTTCACCTGTACTGCGGCGGCGGCTGCCGGTTCTTCACCAGCAAGCGCTGCTGGTAACCGGTGCGGGTGGCCTCGACGACGAGGTCGACGCCGGGCTTCACCTCAGTGTAGGTGGCGACGGTTCCGTGCAGTTCGGGTGCCGGTCAGCGGACCGGACCAGCCCAACACCGAACGGTTGCTGGGGGCATCCAAAGCGACCAGTTCGTGATCGCCCTGGCCGGCGGGGCCCGACAACTTCAAGCCATACGGATGAGCCTTGGAAACAACAGAACCGTCGAAGCGCAGATACGACTTGGCCCTGGTGGTGCCGCCGTCGTAGCTGCCGAGCTTCAACTCGGTCGCTGCGGACTGGTCGCTGGAGTAGGTGTTCTGCACGAACGCGTCGAAGTTCGCGCCCGCACTCTGCGACGGGTCGATCGTCACCGGGTAGACCGTCTTCGGGTCGTTCAGGAAGCCGGCGTCCGGCGTCAGGACCAACGCGTTCTTGGCCAGGCCGAGTCCGACCGCGGCCCGCCGCGGGTGCTCACCGGAAGCCGTGATGACGGTCGAGTCCCACATCACCGGGGCCGGTACGTCGCGACTCGACGCCCCGGTGGTCGACCGGACCGTCAGGCCACCCTTGCCGTCCGGCTTGGCGGTCAGCCCGTCGGCCTTCCACGGCATCCGGAGCTGCTTGACCTGGGCGGCAGCAGCTTTGTTCTTCACCAGCAGGTGTTGCTGGTAGCCCGTCCTGGTCGCCTCGACGACGAGGTCGATGCCGGGCTTCACCTCGCGATACGTGGCAACGTTGCCATTGAGCTCGGGCTCCGGGAGCGGCCCAGACCAGCCGAGGCTGGAACGCGCGCCGGTCGTTCCCAAGGGCGACCAGTTCGTGATCGGCCTTGCTGGTCGTGGCGCCGGCGAGCTTGAGCCCGTAGGGGTGGGCAACGGGTTCGATCGAACCGTCAGGTTGGCGGACCAGCGACAGGTCGACGTCGAACCACTCGCCTTCCGAGTCGTGCATCCGGACCGGACCGGCGGCGACGGTCGCCTCGATCGTGCCCGAGGGCAGCGCGCGGTACTCGGTGGTCTCGGTGGTCCGGCCGGTGATCAGCACCGGCTTGCCCGTAGTACGGGCGGTGATGACGGCCGCTGCCTCGTCGGGACGTTCGAGCGGAAGGTCGGCGGCGGTCTGATCGGCGGTGGATTGTTCGGCCTGGGTGGCCTCAGATTCTGCGGGGAGCTGCAGGACGGCGGCGACCAGCGCGAGACCGACGGTGACGCCGATCCAGCGGGCCGATCTGCGGCTCGGATAGGGACGGAGTAATCGGGACTTTCGAGGACGGTGCATGGGCGGATGACCTCCTGAGACGGATTGCTCTGCTCAAGGGTGGGGCCCGCAGCACTGCCCCAGACAGGTCACTAATGGACAAGTTCCCGAACTGGCCAGTCAGCTGATGGCCAGCGCGAACGCAAGCAGACCGGTGCCGGTGGCATTGGTGATCGCCGGACCAACTTTCAGGTGCCCCTGGTAGACGAGTGCGGTCGCACCGGTCGGCGTACCGGACAAGGTGAGCTTGAGCGATCCGTCGCTTTGATAGACCACCGAGCTGACGGTGACCGTGGAGCCGACCAACCGGAAGTCGGCGCCTACTCCGGGATCAACTGTCAGTGGATCTGTTGATCGGAGCTTCACCGTGAGAGTCGAGCCGCTCTTGGTGACGCCGCTCGGATTCGGTGGAGCCACGCCGGCCGACGGACCGCCGTACAGGTCTCTGGCCAGTACTGCGAAGGTCTGGTCGCCCATCTCGCGATAGCCGTCGGCGTAGGCGTAGTGGCAGCCGTCGTGGCCGGACAGGCTTGTAGTCGACAGCACTGTGACGCCGTGGGTGTCGCCGAGTTTGCGCTGGGCATCGCGGAGGTTGATGTTCGTGGTGTTGTTACAGGGCGACGTGCGTACCTGGTAGACGAAGTACTTCGCCGTACTCATCTCTGTTCGCCAGTCCGCGAGCAGAGAGGTGAAGCCGTTGATGTGGACTGCTGCGTTGTCGCTCTCCGCCTCACCCTGGTACCAGAGCACACCCTTCACCTTGCTGAGCACACCTGATGCCTGCAAGCGGCTGCGCAGGCGTCCGTAGTTCGTCGCGAGGTCGTTCGGGGTGGTGTCGTTGCGCTGGAAGAAGCTGATCGGCTTGACCACCGTGCGAGCCGTTGAACAGTGCCACCGGGACCCCGTAGGTGTCCACGATCCGGCGGCCCATCCGGATCGCCCACTGGCCGGCCGAGCCGGATTGCTGCGTCACGTCCCCGGTCGCGTAGTGCCAGACCCGGTCGGCGCCGGAGATGGACGGGTTGGCATTCGAGCTGCCGAAACTCCTGATATACGGCGATTCCTCGACGTTCGCGTTGCCGGTGCGCTTCGCTGCTTCGGCATTCGATTGACCCTGTACTACGTACGCGTCGCCGGAGACGATGCCCGTGCGTCTGGCCACGACCCGGTCGATCCCAGGCCCGGTGGCCCTGAGTTCGAAGGTGTAGTCCCACAAGCCGGCGGCGATGCGGGGCGTGAACCGGAACGGCGCAGAGGCCGGAGCGGTGAAGGTCTGCGTCTCGCCGTTGCCGGTGACGCGCAGTTCCACCTGGTCGACCCCGGCAGCGGTGACCTGGCCGGCCACCACCGGGTTCGCGCCGTTCTCGCTGTCCCGCGGAATCAGCTTCAGGTCCTGCGGCATCTCGGTCAGCTTCACCAGGGACGGACGGGCGTAGACGGTCAGCTTGCGTTGCGTGTAGGTCGCGGCGTTGTCGGTCAGCGTCCAGTCGGGTGCTCCGGTGGGGTTGGTGCCGATGCCGAGCGACAGCACGTCGGTGGCCGACTCGGTGAACCTGTTGATCGAGAGCACGGGCTTGGCGGGGACGGTCGACGGCTTGGTCGCGCCGATCTGGTGGATCTGGAACGAACCGTGGCCGAGGACCGTGGTCGGGCTGTCGTCGGCGTCGTACGTGCTCGCGGAGGCGTTGGGGACCTGGGCGCTCGCGGATCCGCTGTACTGGTTCGGCCACATTTCGAGGTAGCCGGTCTGACCGGTTCCGTTGGTCACGCCGGCGACGTTGGAGTTCACTTCGAGGTCGCCGACCTGCTGGCGGAAGAGCTGACCGGCGAAGGTCTGCAGGCCCAGGCGCTTGGCGTCGGAGGTGAACGGCGCCATCGCGGTCCACACCCACTGCACGCCTTTGGGGCCGTTCAATTCCAGGCAATAGCCGACTCGGTCGAAGTTGGAGCCGATCGCCGCGGTGTTGTCCAAGCTGTACGGCGGCGTCTTGTTCAGCCAGTTCGCCGACGTGGGCAGGTTGAGCTGCAGCACAGGCGTGAACCCCACAGCCCCCGCATCACACCCGGCCGCAGCTGAGCCGACGGTAGCGGCGGAGGTGGCAGTCGCGGGGGGTGACTGCGGCTGCGAGGAGGGTGATGGTGGCGAGGATGAGAGCGCAGGCAGGGTGGAACCGAGGCATGGCGGAACCTCCGGGAGCTTCTTCGGGCGGAAGGGTTGGGGGGTTCAGCCGAGGAGGCCGAGGCGTTGGGCGGCGGCGCCGGCGGCGAAGCGGGTGGGGGCGTCGACGAAGTCCATGACGGTGGCGATGTGCCGGCGGACGGTGCGGACGCTGATGCTCAGGTGCCTCGCGATCGCTTCGTCCTTGAGGCCGTGGACCAGCAGGGTCAGGACCTCGCGCTCGGTCGCGCCGAGGCTCGTTCATCGCTCGACGGGTTCGCGAAGCCTGGACAGCGCCCGGCAGCACGACCGGAGTCGCGCTCGTCCAGAGCTGGTCGTAGTACTGCGTGAGTCCGGCGATGAGCACCGCTGACCGGACGAGCAGTGCACCGCTGTCGCCGGCCGGGACCAGACCGATCACGGCGAAGTGGTCGTCCACGATGATCATGCGAGTCGGCAGCACGTGCGCAGTACGGACCTCGACTCCTGCATCGATCGCCGCGCGGACTGCTGCCTTCCCGCGCGGATCGGCGAGGAACTCCGGCGTACAGAGTTCGCGGAACTTCATCGAGTCGCATTCGCCGTTCAGTGGCGACGGCAGCACGGGCGCTGTCTGAGTGGGGTCGTGGACGGCGATCGACCGGTAGGTGCATTGGGTGGTATGGATCGAAGTCGTCCAGCGTTCGGCGATCTCGTCGCGGTCGGTCAGCAGCTGAGCGAGCACCGACGGGACCTCGCCGGGACGCTTGTCGTGCAGCTGGCGCTGATGGAGTTCGGCAGCCGCGACGTACCCCTGGAGCAACCGGCCCTGTTGCCTGCCGAGCTCTCGCTGCACCTGGGTCAGCAGGCCGGTGGTCGCGATCAGCGGATCGACCGGGCGCAGCGTGACCGACCCGTGCGAGCGATGCAGATAGGCGAGCTGCCTGGTGACCAGTTCGTCGTCGATCTCGTTCTGGACCGGGCGCTGGCCGAGCCCGAGGAGTTCGAAGTAGGTGTCGGCGACCGGCTCCGGGAGCAGTTCGCGGAAGAGTTTCTCGTGTTCGGACAGCTCAGATGGGTGGAATTGGCCCAGACCGATGTTGGCAACCACGGTGCCCCCAGCGCACTCAGCCACCGAACCGGTGGCATCCAGTCCCGAGGCCAAGAACCTACCATTGGAGATCGATTTCAGTGAATAACTTTCATTGCAGGGAGTGTTCAGGTCAATCCGAACCGTAGGGCGTAGACGAGCGCCCAGTCCTGGTCGTTGGCCAGCGGGTCGGCGACGTGAGCCGGGCGGCCGTTGACCGCGCTCGGGTAGACGAAGGCGCAGGTTGCCGAGCCGTCGGCGGCGAAGTTGACCAGGTTGGCCCGAAGGATCGCCTCGCCGGTCGCCTTGAGATCCTCGAACGGCCAGGAGAGATAGACGGCGGCGCTGAGCACCGACCAGTAGTGCGGGAAGACGTCGCCCCACAACCGCAACAGCCCGAACCAGTAGCCGTCCCAGTGCCGGATAGCGATGTGCCGAAGCCGTACGTCGGGCTGGTCCGCGGCGAACGCCGTCAACCAGGGCAATCGGCGCGTCAGTTCGACCCGCTCCACGAACCCGGCCTGATAAGCCGCGAGCAACAGCTCCAGCAGCGGCGCGACCATCGACTGCTCGTAGTTCACCTCGTGCGCCGGCAACTCGTCGCCGTACTCGACGAACGTCCGCGCATGCCGCTCCAGATGTTCGAGCATCCGCGGCGAGTGCTCGGACAAGGTCAGCAGCAACGGCCCGAGATCGAACGCGAGAAAGTGGTCGCCGCCGAGTTCGTAGTACCGGTCGAGGATCTGTACTGCGCGCTCGGGCGAACCCTGGCCGACGAAGAAGCGCGCGAACCAGGGGAAGTTGTAGAGCCGCGTCCGCGTCTCGCGCAGACTGTCGTCGGCAACCGTGCCGTCGGCGTCCACCAAGTACTCATCGACAAACCGTTGATACCCAGCAAGTGCCTCGTCGAGCTCCGCCCGATCGCCCCAGCCACGATCACGCACCTCCTGCAGCAACAACGCGGTCCCGATCCGCTCGCGCCCGTCCGACCAGTCGAGCCAAGCGCCCGACAACACCGTCAGCCCCGTCTCGTTGTCGTACGGCAGGAAGGAGAATCGTCTGCTGTCACTGCGCTCGACCGGTCGCTGCCGATCGAGCACGAACCGCACCCGCGCCTCGACCAACTCGCGCAGCGGCTGATGGAACAACACCTGGATCCGCGACCGCACCTTGCCGTCGGTCGCTTCCACGTACTGCGTACCAGCCTTGTCAGCCGTTACCGAGGAAGGGCCGTCGGGAAACCGCACCACGAGACTCTCCCCTACCTCGGCAACCAAACTAGGTGCCTCTAGCAACGGTTGCCGCGTCGCGTGGAAGTCGGCAAGGCTGTCGTGCCACGCGAGCTGCCAGGTCCACCGATAGGACTCACCCGGCGCCAACGTCAGCAACGGCTGCCCACCCATCGCCTCCGGAGCACGGGCGTGATCGGTCACCTGCAGATAGAGATGCCCACGAGCATTGCTACTGGAAGACGCCTCCCGCGACTCCACCGAATACGCCCACAACTCCCCCTCGGTGAGCTGCAACCCGAGCCCGGGACCACTGCCGTCCATCGGAACCGCCCACACCCAAGCGTCCGCGCCGCCGGTCCACACGTGCGCGTGCACAGCCTCGGCAAGACTCTCGCGACTGGAGCTGTAGAGATCGCGCCACGGCGTACTGATCCCAAGCGACCCGATGGCAACAGCTTCATCAGACACATTCCGTACTTCGTAGGTCTCGGTCCACCGTTCCCCGAACCGGCGCCCGACCCGCAACTCCAGCGGCCCCAACTGGTACAGCAGGTCGATCCCCGACGACCGCCACCGCTGACTCACCGGCGCATCCCACCGATGACTCCCGCGATCCGTGATCACGAACCCCTTGCCCCAGTACCGCGTGGAGTCGTGCGCCCCACCGTCCTCGAGCAGCACCGAACAACCCCGGACCGGATGCATCACCGCCCGCACAGCCCCGTCGTCGCTCACGTCGACCTGCCCGGCCCCGAATCCGAAGATCATCCAGCTATCCAAACTTTTTTGCCCGAGGATGTCGAGAACGTCGGCACGGCTCCGCTCACCTGGTGAAAGCACCTCACCACGACGAAAGGCACGACCGTGAACCAGCACGACATCGCAGAGATCCTGGCCAAGCCGTACTCGCAGGAGCTGCTGAACGGGAAGATCCCGGCCCGGTTCGCCTACATCGGGCTCGACGGCGACCCGCGGGTGATCCCGATGGGCTTCCACTTCGACGGCACGAATCTCCAGTTCTTCACCGTGCCGAAGGCGGCCAAGGTCAAGGCGCTGCAGCAGAACCCGCGGGTCTCGATCACCATCGACACCGACGGCTACCCGCCGAAGGTGCTGCTGCTCCGCGGCTCGGTCGGCGTCGAGATCGTCGACGGCGTACCGGACGAGTACCTCGCCAGCGGCAAGAACGTGCCCGCCGAAGCCTTCGAGGGCTGGAAGGCCGGCGTCCTGGCCCTCTACGACTCGATGGCCGTGATCACCTTCACCCCGGACTGGGTGAAGCTGCTCGACTTCGAGACCACCATCCCGAAGGCCGTGCAGGACCTGATCGACTCGAAGAGTTAGAGATGGTTCGCCTTGCGGATGACGTCGACGACGTTCGACATCATGCCGGTGAGGTCGTAGTCCTTGGGGGTGTAGACGGCGGCGACGCCCGAGCCGAGCAGGGTTCGGGCGTCGGCGTCGGGGACGATGCCGCCGACGACGACCGGGACGTCCTCCAGACCGGCCTTCCGCAACCCGTCGACCACCTGCGGGACGAGCTCCATGTGCGAGCCGGACAGGATCGACAGGCCGACGCAGTGCACGTCCTCGGCGACCGCGGCGGCGACGATCTGCTCGGGCGTCAACCGGATCCCCTGGTAGATCACCTCGAAGCCGACATCACGAGCCCGTACTGCGACCTGCTCGGCCCCGTTCGAGTGCCCGTCGAGGCCGGGCTTGCCGACCAGGAACCGCAACCGGCCGCCGAGCTCCTCCGATGTCGAGGCCACCTTGGCCCGGACCGCGGCGATCGCCTCGCCACCACCCGACGTACCGACCGACCCGGAGACCCCGGTGGGCGCACGGTATTCGCCGAACATCTCCCGCAGTACGCCGGCCCACTCCCCCGTCGTCGCCCCCGCGCGAACGCAGCGCAGCGTCGCCGGCATCAAGTTCTCGGTGCCCTTCGCGGCTTCTCGCAGCGCACCCAAGGCTTCCTCAACAGCCTGGTTGTCCCGCCCAGCGCGCCACTGCGTCAACGACGCCAGCGCGGCACTCTCGGCCGCCGGGTCGACCGTCTGGATCGCGGTGTCGAGGTTCTCGATCAGCGGTGACGGCTCGGTGTTCTCGAACTTGTTCACCCCGACCACGATCTGCTCGCCCGACTCGATCCGCTGCCGCCGCTCGGCATGTGACGCGACCAGCGCCTGCTTGAGATAGCCGCTCTCCACCGCGACGACCGCACCGCCCATCGCCTGGACGCGGTCGATCTCCTCCTGCGCCCCGGCGACCAGCTCGTCGACCTTCGCCTCGATCACATGCGACCCGTCGAAGATGTCCTCGTACTCCAGCAGGTCCGACTCGTACGCCAACACCTGCTGCATCCGCAGCGACCACTGCTGATCCCAAGGCCGCGGCAGACCGAGCGCCTCGTTCCAGGCCGGCAACTGCACAGCCCGGGCCCGCGCGTTCTTCGACAGCGTCACGCCGAGCATCTCCAGCACGATCCGCTGGATGTTGTTCTCGGGCTGCGCCTCAGTGAGCCCGAGCGAGTTGACCTGTACGCCGTACCGCAACCGGCGCGCCTTGGCGTCAGTCACGCCGTACCGGTTGAGACAGACGTCGTCCCAGAGCCGGACGAACGCGCGCATCTTGCAGGTCTCCTCGATGAACCGGACGCCCGCGTTGACGAAGAACGAGATCCGCTGCACCACATCGCCGAACCGCTCGACCGGCACCTGACCGCCGTCGCGGACACGATCCAGTACTGCGATCGCCGTCGACAGCGCGAAGGCCAGCTCCTGCACCGGGGTCGCGCCCGCCTCCTGCAGGTGGTAGCTGCAGATGTTGATCGGGTTCCACTTCGGCACGTTCGAGACCGTGTACGCGATCAGGTCGGTCGACAGCCGCAGCGACGCGTCCGGCGGGAAGGCATACGTCCCGCGCGACAGGTACTCCTTGACGATGTCGTTCTGGGTCGTCCCGGTCAGCTCGTCCGGCAGCGCGCCCTGCTCCTGCGCGGCGACCTGGTAGAGCGCGAGCAGCCACATCGCGGTCGCGTTGATCGTCATCGACGTGTTCATCTGCGCGAGCGGGATCTGGTCGAACAACGCGCGCACGTCACCGAGATGCGCGATCGGTACGCCGACCTTGCCGACCTCGCCCTTGGCCAGCGGATGGTCGGCGTCGTACCCGGTCTGGGTGGGCAGGTCGAAGGCGACCGAGAGCCCCGTCTGTCCCTTGGCCAGGTTGCGCCGGAACAGCGCGTTCGACTCCGCCGCCGACGAATGGCCGGCGTACGTCCGCATCACCCACGGGCGGTCCTTCTCGGCTGTCATGTACCCGAGAGTAGGACTCTGTGACCTTGTGAGTCCGCAGCTCGTGACTCGTGTCACCAGCGGCTTATGTCACAAGGCCAGCGCGATGAGTGGTCCTACGCGGAGATCGGCAGCGGTGTGCGCTCGACGTGCAGGATCCGGTGCAGCCGGGTGACCGCGAGGATGCGGACCACCGAGGGCACCGGGTGCCGGAGGACGAGCTGACGGCCGAGGAGCTGGGTTCTTCGATGGGTGGCGACCAGCAGGCCGAGGCCGGTGGCGTCCAGCGCGTCGAGCGCCTCCAGATCGACGATCACGTCGCCGTCGGAGCTGTCGATCAGCTGGTTGAGCTCTTCGCGCACATCGCCCACCGAGCGGACGTCGAGCAGTCCGGCGAGGTGGACCACGTTCTCTTTGTGCCTGGTTGCGTCGTGGGTCGGTGCGAGCATGTCCGTGCCCTCCGCTCTTCTGGCGGCCCCCGAGGTCCGCTTTCCAGCGTGTAGTCGTAAAGACTCCCTGGAGACACGAAAGGTTGCCAAGACTTCAGGATCTTGCTTTTCGCGAGACAATTGTGCCTATGTTCGCGGAGCACTACTTCTACTTCCCGGTCGTGGCGATCGCGCTCGCCGGGGTGATGGTGCTGCTCACCCGCTGGGCCTTCTCCAAACCCAAGGGCGGGTCCCTGGTACGCCGTATCGACTACTCGCCGGCCGACCGGGACACCTTCGGACTGCTGGTCGACGTACGGACTTTCCGCAGTTACAACGAGGCCCGGGTGAAGGTCTCGATGCTGAAGGATCTCGGGATCAAGGCCACCGCCGCACGGACGAAGGACGGCTGGTCCGTCTACGTCTGGCCCGCCGATGAGGCTGCTGCCAGGGGATTCCTCGACGCTTCCTGAAGTTCTGTGTCATCCAGAACTGGGCCCTGCGCGTCATCGTCGCGGACAGTCGGCGGGGTCGAGAAGGGTTCTGGGGACATCGGACAAGAACTGGGTGAGCCGACCGGCAGCGCCGCTGCCACCGGGCCTGTAGCAGACCAGGATCCGGACACCGCCGGCCGCGTGAGGAGTCCGATGACGCCCGACATCGCCCTGGCGACGCTTGCGTTGCCAGGCCGGCCGATGGCGCCCCGATCCGGGCCGGCCCCGTCCACCGGCGACCGGACCAGAGACCGGGTACGTGACCGAGATCACGTCCGTGAGGTCAGCGATGCCGGCGCCGAGGAGGACGGCCGGACGCTGGAATCGTCGGTGCGCGAGCCCGACCGGTTCACGGTGATCTTCGACCGGTACTTCCCGCAGGTGCACTCGTACGTCGCCCGCCGGCTCGGCACCGATCTCGCCGACGACCTGTCGTCGGAGACGTTCCTGATCGCCTTCCGCCAGCGGGACCGGTTCGACCGGCGCAGCGGCGTGGTCCGTGCCTGGCTGTACGGCATCGCCACCAACCTGATCCGCCGGCACCGCCGCGACGAGCTCCGGGCCTGGCGCGCGACCGCCAAACTGCCGCTCCCGCTGCCGGCGCCCGGCCATGAGGAGCGCGTCACCGCTCAAGTCACGGCCGAGGCCACGAGTCGCCGGCTGGCGGCGGCGCTGGCGAAGGTGTCGGCGAAGGACCGCGAAGTACTGATGCTGGTCGCCCTCGGTGAGCTCACCTATGACGAGGTCGCGGCCGCGCTGGGGATCAAGTACGGGACGGTCTGCTCACGACTGTCCAGGGCTCGGCGCGTCGTCCGCGAGAGCCTGGGCACCATCGATCCGACCGGGGGCACCCTCCATGACTGATCCCAAGGACGAGTTCGAGACGATCCGGTCCGCCTTCCCCGAACAGCCCGGCCCGTCGCCGGAGGTGACCGCTCAGGCGCGCCGTCAGGTCCAGGACCTGGTCCGCGAAGAGATGAACGGCCGCCGCCGGAATCGGTTGCGTGAGGCCACCAGATCCGGCCGGATCGGTATTGCCGTGACCGCGACAACGGCGATCCTCGCCGTGACCGCGCTGTCGGTTCCGCTACTGCGCTCGACCGGACCGGGCGACGGATCCGACGCGATCCCGGCGCCCGGGACGAGTTCACAGGCACCCCGGCTGACCGCTGCGAGCAGGGCGTTGCTCGACGCCGCAGTACGGCAGGAGAAGAACGAGAAGGTCGCCGGGAAGTACTTCCGGGTCCGCAGCCTGCTGATCAATACCGGCGTGCAGGTCGGCAACCCGAAGTACACCTTGCAGCGGCGGCAGATCACCGAGAGCTGGATGCCGATGAAGCGTGGGGTCGAGTCCTGGTTCGGCTGGGTCGACCTGGGCTCCCGGCCGGCGACTGCCGGCGACGTGAAGAAATGGCAGGCGCAGGGCGCCCCGACCTCGTGGATGCTGGGCTACGACGAGACGCCGACCTTGATGACGTCGGGTGATCCGGTGGTGAACAAGATGTCCTTCGAAGATGTGCCGCCCGGCTACTACCTGAACGATGTGAAGCCGTTGACCGCCCAGCAGATCGAGGCGCTGCCGACCGATCCGGACGAACTGCGCAAGGTGCTCAGCCAGAACATCCGGCCGGACGCGACCCAGCAGGAGATCGAGTACACCGTCTTCAGCAGCGCCGGCCGGTTGCTCTTCGAGATGCCGTCGCCGCCGAAACTGCGCGGCGCCGCCCTCCGGGTGCTGTCCGAACTACCGGGGACGACCCTCAAGGAGAACGTCAAGGACCCACTTGGCCGGGTCGGCACCCAGATCAGCATGCCGCTGATCTGGAAGAGCCGGGGCGAGCCGAGTGCGCCGCCGACCGTCGCCTTCAGCGGCGGCGACAACAGCAGCTTCATCATCGATCCGCAGACCGGGCGGCTGCTCAGCTCCGCGTTCGGCCTCCGCGGCAAGGGCACCGGCGTCACCGTCGTGCTCGAGTCCGGTTGGACCGACGAACGCCCCACGCCACCCAGTAAGAAAACCCGCTAACCGTCCCTTCTTCTTGGCCGACGGCCCGCTGTGTGGGCCGTCGCCTTGCTTCACCCTGCCCGGGAACCGCCCTTTCTGAGAGGTGAACCTTGTCCCGACTCCGCAACCGCGGGATCGCCGCCGCTACCGCATCCGCCCTGGTAGCCGTCATCGCCTGGGGCCTGCCCGCCGCCGGCGACCAACTCGCAATGAACGCTTCCACCGGTACGCCGGTACGCCCGGCCGCCGCGCCACTCAGCATCACCCTTGTCACCGGCGACAAGGTGATCGCGAGCCGCGGCCCCGGCGGCACCTTCAGCACCGAGGTGCGCCCCGGCCCGGGCCGCGCCGGGATGGCCTTCCACAAGGTTGCTCTGGGCAACCAGCAGTCGGTCGTCCCGCTGGACGCCGTCCCGTTGATCGCTTCTGGCGTCGTCGATCCGCGGCTCTTCGACGTCGCGCTGCTGGCGGATCTCGGCCTCGACGACGCCTCCGCGCCGCGCCTGCCGCTGCTGGTCCAGTACGACGGGCAGGCGCGCGCGGTCCGATCGGCTCTGCCCGAAGGCACACAGGTGAAGCGCGAACTGCCCTTGGTCGACGCGGTCGCGATCGGGCAGGAGCGTTCCCAGGCCGGCGATCTGTGGCAGAACTGGCTCAACAGCCCGCAGGCGCACCGGCGTACCGGACTGGCCGGGACGGTCACGAAGGTTTGGCTGGACGGGGGGATCAAGCCGAACCTGGACCGCAGCGTGCCGCAGATCGGCGCCCCGGCCGCCTGGGCGATCGGTGCCACCGGCAAGGGAGTGAAAGTCGCGATCCTGGACAGCGGGTACGACGCGACGCACCCCGACCTCAAGGGCCGGGTGATCGGGATGAAGGGCTTCACCGAGGACGGCGATGTGGTCGACCGGATCGGCCATGGCACCCATGTCGCCTCGACGGTCGCGGGCAGCGGAGCGGCTTCGGGTGGGCGTTATCGAGGCGTCGCGCCGGATGCGGACCTGCTGATCGGCAAGATCTGTGGCGACCGCAACTGTGAGACGTCGGACATCATCGAGGGGATGGAGTGGGCGGCCTCGGAGGGCGCCCGGGTCGCGAACCTCAGCGTCGGCGGGGGTCCGACCGACGGCACGGACGTCATCGCCCAGGCCGTGAACAAACTGACCGCGAGCTCGGGCACCCTCTTCGTCGCCTCGGCGGGGAACTTCGGCGCCGAGTCATCGGTGGGCAGTCCGGCCAGCGCCGACGCGGCTCTTGCCGTTGCCTCGGTGACCAAGTCCGACACGCTCTCCACCTTCTCCAGCAGGGGTCCGCGGCTCGGCGATCTCGCCGTCAAGCCGGACATCGCAGCGCCCGGCGACCGCATCGTCGCAGACCGCGCGGCCAACACCCCGCTCGATCCGGTGGCGATCAACCCGTCGTACGCCGAACTCTCCGGTACTTCGATGGCCGCTCCGCATGTGACCGGTGCCGCGGCATTGCTCGCCCAATTGCATCCGACCTGGAAGGCTGCCGAGCTGAAGTCGGCGCTGATGGGATCGGCGTTCGACCTCGAAGGGATCGGGGTGTTCGCCCAGGGCGCCGGCCGGGTCGATGTCGGCCGCGCGATCAAGCAACCGGTCACGGCGTACCCGAGCAGCCTCAATCTCGGCCTGCAGAGCTACCCGCACACCGACGACAAGCCGATCACCAAGCAGGTCACCTATCGCAACGACGGACAGACGCCGATCACGTTTCGCTGGACGTCCAGGCGTCCCGGATCTTCAAGCTCAGCAGGACATCTCTACGGGTTCCGGCGCATGGCAGCGCGACCATTGACGTCACTGCCGACACGTCCCGCACCACAGAAGGACCACACGGCGGCTGGTTGATTGCGGTGGGCAACGGCCGGACGATCCGGACCACCATCGGCATCGGCGTCGAGGTGGCGAGCTACGAGCAGAAGATCGAGATGCTCGACCGCACCGGCAAGCCGGTCGTGAACGACGACGCCAACGTCGGCGCGGCGTACCTGCTGGACGTCGACCACCAGCAGCTCTACCTCGTGGGGGCCGGCGACACGATCCGGCTGCCGCGCGGCCGGTACCTGGTCGACGCGTTCCACGCGAAGTTCAATCCGGGTGGCCAGGGCTTCGGCGACGTGACCTACTTCGGCGAGCCCGACCTGATCGTCGACCACGACGGCCCGATCGTGCTCGACGGGCGCAAGGCACACCAGGTCGCGATCAAGGCGCCGGTCACCGACGCCGCCGCGGCCGCCGGTGGGATCGGCTTCGCGCGACCGGTCGGCGACCTTACCTACGTAGGGGGTGTCGGCGTGAACAACTCCTTCGAACCGGGCTTCTCCCCCGCGCTGTACGTCGTGCCGAATCAGACCGGATCGGCGAAGGACTTCACCGGTTTCGCCCATCTCGCCTGGGCCGGGATGCCCGACGGACAGTCTCCCGACGGCGACTTCTACCTGGACAGTCCGTACCTGTATCACGACGTCGCGGTATGGCCCGGGCGCTTTCCGGCGAAGCCTTCGCTGATCACCAAGCCTGGCGACTACGCGCATCTCGACGCGTCGTACGCGGGTGAGCCGGGGACGCGGGCGAACAACTACGGCTATCCGACACTGCCGAAACCCGATGCGGGTGGGCACTGGGTGGGGTTGTTCCTGTTCACGCCCGCGGTCGAGATGAACCTGCCCTTCCATCGCGACGAGTACTACTCGGCGAAGGGCGTCTCGTGGGCGTTCGAGACCGAGGTCTGGCGGCGGTTGCCCAACCAGGACATCGAGTACACGGCATTGGTCGACTCTCAGCACACTCGCGTATCCGGCTGGCCGCAGTACGGGAATCCGTTGGCAGCAAGGCGTTTTCGGGCCGAGCTTGCCTGATGCACGCGGCGGGCTCCCGGGGCGCGATCGGCAGCCTTGGACCTCTCGAGACGGTGACAGTTTGACTGTGGTGGTGCCGATGTACGCCGATGGCGGTGCGGGCCGGTTCGGTGATGCGCTGGTGGATTCGGAGCACACTTCCGTGAGCCAGGGTGGTGTCGAGATCGGCTCGTCGGATGCCCAGAAGCAGCAGACGTTTGCGTTGCCGGCCGGCGACTCGACGTACGTGCTGAAGAAGGAGGTGAAGCGGTCGACGGAGAGGTACAAGTTGTCGACCGAGATCAGCGCGGAATGGACCTTCCGGTCACGCCGTACGCCGGATGGAGTGGCGACGCCCTTGCCGTTGATGACTGTGCGCTACTCCCCTGCTCTGGACGACAGGAACCGGGCTGCGGCCGGGCGGTTCGAGGTGCCGTTCAGCGTGGAGCGTCAGTACGGTGCGCCGGATCGGCCGGTGGTGTCGGCCGCGACGGAGGTTTCGTTCGACGGAAAGACCTGGCAGCCGGTCCCGGTACGGCGTACTGCGCGGGGCTGGATGGCCACGATCGACCAGCCTGGCAGCGGATTCGTCTCACTGCGGACCACCGCGAAAGATGCCGCGGGCAACCAGGTTCGGCAGACGATTCTCAACGCGTATGAGCTGAGGTAACGCGAAGGGAGAGGAACAAAACTGTTCCTCTCCCTACCCAAGGTATAGCGCATGGGGGGACTTGCCGCAAGCCCCGAATTCTCCGGAGAATCACTGCCCGTAGCCGGAATTGCCGGCTGCTGATTCAGGGGATCGGGGTTCCTTTTGTTTGACGTGATCATTGCGGGTGGCGGCCCGACCGGCATGATGCTCGCGGCCGAACTGCGGCTGCACGACGTCCAGGTGCTAGTGCTGGAACGACTCTCCGAGCCATCGCCGATCGTCCGCGCGCTCGGCATGCACGCGCGCACGGCGGAGGTGCTGGACCAGCGGGGGCTGCTGGACCGGTTCGAGGCGGTCGGCACGAAGTATCCGATCGGCGGCCAGTACGGGTTCTTCGCGGGCATCACCAAGCCGTCGCCCGAGCTGGACACCACTTATCCCTACACACTCGGGATCTTCCAGCCTGTCACCGATCGGCTGCTGGCCGAGCATGCCGCCGAGGCCGGTGCCGAGATCCGGCGCGGCGCCGAGGTGGTCGGGCTGTCGCAGACCGAGGACGGGGTGACGGTCGAGTTGGCCGACGGCAGTCAACTGCGGTCGCGATACCTCGTCGGGTGCGACGGCGGCCGCAGTACGGTGCGGAAGTTGCTCGGCGTCGCCTTCCCTGGCGAGCCGGCGACCTGGGAGACGTTGCTCGGTGAGATGTCGTTGACCGCGTCGCTCGACGAGGTGATGGCGGTGAACACCGAGGTGCACAAGACGCAGCGGATGTTCGGGGCGATGCCGCTCGGCGACGGGGCGTACCGCGTCGTCGTACCGGCTGCTGGGTTGGCTGAGGATCGTCAGGTTGCTCCGACGTTCGAAGAGTTTCAGCAGCAGATGCAGGTGACGGCCGGGACCGATCTCGGGATTCACTCGCCTCGCTGGTTGTCGCGCTTCGGGGACGCGACCCGGTTGGTTGAGCAGTATCGGACCGGTCGGGTGCTGTTGGCCGGGGATGCGGCGCACATCCATCCGCCGCTTGGCGGGCAAGGGCTGAACCTCGGTGTCCAGGATGCGTTCAACCTCGGCTGGAAGTTGGCCGCCACGATCAACGGGTGGGCACCCGAGGGGTTGCTGGACACCTATCACGACGAGCGGTATCCGGTCGCGCAGACCGTCCTGGACAACACCCGGGCGCAGACGGTGTTGATGGATCCCGCACCGGGGCATCAGGCGATGCGCCGGTTGATGACGAAGCTGATGGACTTCGAGGACGTGAACAAGTACCTGATCGAGATGATCATGTCGGTCGGGATCCGCTACGACTTCGGGGCCGAGGACGAGTTGGTCGGCCGGCGGCTGCGGGATGTGGAGCTGAAAGGTGGGCGGCTGTTCGAGCTGATGCATGCCGGGCGCGGGCTGCTGCTCGACCAGACCGGCCAGCTTTCCGTTGAAGGCTGGGCGGATCGGGTCGATCGCGTCGTCGATGTGAGTGAGGAGCTGGATGTCCCGGCGGTTCTGTTGCGTCCGGACGGCCATGTCGTCTGGGTGGGTGACTCGCAGGAGGCTTTGGTTCCTCGGCTGTCCCAGTGGTTCGGCGCGGCTAGCATGATGCAAGCGGGCTGATCGGGGAGTTGAGGCTGATGCTGGGACGGGCCTACGAGCGGGAGAATTGTTCGGCGGCACGGGCGCTGGAGGTGATCGGCGAGCGCTGGAGCCTGCTGATTCTCCGCAACGCGCTGTACGCGGAGTCCCGGCGGTTCAATCAGTTCCAGCGGTCACTGGGGATCGCGACGAACATTCTCCAGGCCCGGCTCGAGTGGTTCATCGAGAGCGGGCTGATGGAGTTGCGGCCGGCCGCGGACGGCGTACAGGAATATGTTCTGACCACCAAGGGGCAGGCTCTGGAGCCGGTGATCCTGGCGTTGAGCGCCTGGGGTGATCAGTACGCCGCTCCGGACGGGCCGCCGATCAGCTACCACCACGCGGAGTGTGGCGGGCAGGTCCGGCAGCACCTGGAGTGCGAGACCTGCCACGAGGCGCCGAAGCCCGGCGACATCGTGGCGACGCCTCTCAACTGAACAGCAGGGCCCTTGACCGGGCCCTGCTGTTTTCAGGCGCCGAGAGCTTCGGCGGCTGCGCGGGCCCGCGGGGCGGTCTCGGCCTCGCCTGCGTGCGTCTCCGGCTTGCCCTGGCCCTGCTCGGCGAGGAGTCGGAGGCTGTCGCGGACGAAGAAGGCCCAGGCGTTCGAGCAGACGTCGTAGCACTCGAGCTCAGGCACCAGCCCGTACTGCGTGAAGGTGACCTCGGTGCCGCCCTCGACCGGCGTGAGTTCGAAGACCATCCGGTCGCCCACCCACTCGCTCTGGTCCTTGACGAAGCCGAAGTTGTTCTCGAGGACGAGCCACTCGACCCGGCTGTCCGGGGTCACGTCGGTGACGCGGGCCCGGATCTTGTGCAGTCCCTCGACCTCGAAGCCGAACTCGTCACCCGGTGCGGCGGTCGGGCCGTCGATCGCCTCGTTCCACCAGGCGCGGGTGTTGAGGATCGCGGCGAAGACATCGGCCGGCGTACCGGCGATGGTGGTGGTCATCGTGAAGTCGCTCATGGTCTTCTCTCTTTCGCTGCTGACTGGACTTGCGTGATGCAAGTGACTCTAGAACAGACCTCCCGCATTATGCAACCTTTGGTTGCGCATCACTGTCTGATGGACTCCCTTCACTGTCTGTTGGCCTGGACGGATGTGTCCCGGCGCGGGTACAACGTTCCCCAAGGGGAGGGGACGCGCTATGAAGCTGCGTTGGGGGATTTTCGCTGTCGGCTGCCTGCTGGTGGGCGTGCTGCAACCGATCGAGGCCCAGGCTGTCGATCCGGGAGCGGCCTGGACGTGGGGCGGCAACGGGACAGGACAACTGGGCAACGGGACGACGACCAACCGATCATCCGCGGCAGCGCTCAACTCGCTGACCAACGTGGTCGAGGTCGAGGCGGGGCGCGAGCATTCGATCGCGTTGCGCTCCGACGGGACGGTCTGGACCTGGGGCTTCAACGAGATGGGGCAACTGGGCGACGGGACGGTGACCAACCGCCTGTCACCTGTGCAGGTCGGTGGACTCAGCAACGTCGTCGACATCGCGGGCGGGCACTATCACAGCCTTGCCCTGCTGGCGGACGGCACTGTTCGCGGGTGGGGGTACAACTCGTTCGGCCAACTGGGCAACGGCGCCACGACCAGCGCCCAGCGGACTCCGGTTGCCGTGAGCCCGCTGACCGACGTGATCGCGATCGCGGGTGGACGCGACATGAGTTACGCGCTGCGCTCGGACGGCACGGTCTGGGGATGGGGTCTGAACGACACCGGGCAGGTGGGCGACGGCACCACCACGATGCGGACCCGGCCGGTGCGGGTCGGTTCGCTGACCGACATCACCGCGATCACCGGCGGGCGCGACCACGGCTTGGCGGTCCGCTCCGACGGGACCGTCTGGGGTTGGGGCGACAACACCCAGGGCGAGGTCGGCGACGGGACCCTCACGAACCGGTTGTCGCCGGTGCAGGTGAGCGGCGTGACCGGCGCAGTGGAAGTTGCCGCCGGCGCCTATCACTCGCTGGTCCGGCTGAGCTCCGGGCTCCTTCGGGCCTGGGGTTCGAACACCGAGGGACAACTGGGTGACGGCACGACGACCCGCCGTACGACGTCTGTGGCCGTGAGTGGGGTGACCGGGGCAACGATGATCGCGGCGGGCCGGCAACACAGCGTCGCGGTGGTCGCGGGCGGAGCACTCCGGGCCTGGGGATGGAACACCAGCGGGCAACTCGGCGACGGCACCCTCGTCAACCGGACCACCGCTGTCACGGTGGGTGGAATCACCGGAGTCGCCGATGTCTCGGCCGGGCGGGACCACACGATCGCTCTGGTTCCTGCAGTGGTGACCGAACCTGATACGACTCCGCCTTCTACGCCAGGGGTTCCGAGCGGGGTGAGCAACTCCAGTTCGACGATCAACCTGACCTGGGCGGGGTCGACGGACAACGTCAGTACTTCGCTGCGCTACCGGCTCTTCGAGGACTCCCCCACGAACCAGGTGGCGGAGGTGACTTCGTCGGCTGCCTCGGTGAGCTACCAGCGGACCGGGCTCGCGGCCGCGTCGACGCATACCTATTGGGTGACGGCGTTGGATGCCGCGGGCAACGTTTCTGAGCAGAGCGGGCAGTCCCTGCCGATCACCGTCCAAGAGGCATCGTCGGCGATCTACTCGACGGACTTCACCGGCGGCCTCACCGGCTGGACGAACTCCGGCCTGACCGTCGACTCGACCCAGGGATCCGCCGCGGCACCGAGCGTCCGGGGCAACCCGGCCAACGCCAAAGCCTCGGCGTACCGGACCCTCGGCGCCACCTACTCCAACGTCTGCATGAGCACCCAGATCCGCGTCACCTCGGTCGGCGCGAGCATCGATCTGCTGCGCCTGCGCACCGCCACCGACGGCGGCATCATCCGCGTCTACCTCGACACCAACCGGGTCCTCTGGCTCCGCTCCGACGCCGCCGGCACCCAACGCTCCTCCGGCGCCGTAGTCCCCCTCAACACCTGGCAGAACCTGGAACTCTGCGGCACCGTCGGCACCGCCACCACCTGGACCCTCTACCTCAACGGCACCCAACGCGGCACCCCGTGGTCCGCCAACACCGGCACCACCCCCATCAGCCGAATCCAACTAGGCGACACCGCCGCCAAAACCTGGACCATCAACTTCGACGACGTCGTCGTGGACCAGACCCCGGGGTAACCAGCTCGCCAGCCCGCCTCCTGGGGCGGGCTGGTGAGGGGTGGTGGGGGGATGCGGGACACTGGTGGGGATGACGCTTACTGAGATGTTGCCGGGGACTGTTGGGCCTGATGCGCTGTATGACGCGTTTGCGGCGTGGGTGGGTGAGCAGGGGATCTCGTTGTACCCGGCGCAGGAAGAGGCGTTGATCGAGGTGATGACGGGGGCCAACGTGATTTTGTCGACCCCTACCGGGTCGGGGAAGTCGCTGGTGGCGACCGGGTCGCATTTCGCGGCGCTGGCGAACGGGGTGCGGACGTTCTACACCGCGCCGATCAAGGCGTTGGTGTCGGAGAAGTTCTTCGCGCTCTGTGACATCTTCGGGGCCGACAAGGTGGGCATGCTCACCGGTGACGCGGCCGTGAACGCGGGTGCGCCGATCATCTGCTGTACGGCGGAGGTGCTGGCGAACATCGCCCTTCGCGAAGGTGCCGACGCGGATGTCGGCCAGGTGGTGATGGACGAGTTCCACTTCTACTCCGAGCCCGATCGCGGCTGGGCCTGGCAGGTGCCGCTGCTGGAGCTGCCGAAGGCGCAGTTCATCCTGATGTCCGCGACCCTCGGCGATGTCGAGCGGTTCAAGATCGACCTGAACCGGCGTACCGGCCGCCCGACCTCCATCGTGTCGTCCGGCGAGCGCCCGGTTCCGCTGATCTACAAGTACGTCACCACTCCCCTGCACGAGACGCTCACCGAGCTCCTCGTCACGCACCAGGCACCCGTGTACGTCGTCCACTTCACCCAGGCGTCCGCCCTGGAACGCGCCCAGGCGCTGACCAGCATCAATGTGGCGACGAAGGAGGAGAAGGACAAGATCAAGGAGCTGATCGGGCACTTCCGGTTCAGCTCCGGCTTCGGCAAGACCCTGCAGCGCCTCATCATGCACGGGATCGGCGTCCATCACGCCGGCATGCTCCCGAAGTACCGGAGGCTCGTGGAGCAGCTCGCGCAGGCCGGTCTGCTGAAGGTCATCTGCGGCACCGACACTCTCGGCGTCGGGATCAACGTCCCGATCCGCACGGTGCTTCTGACGGCGCTGAGCAAGTACGACGGACGCCGGCAGCGGATCCTCAAGGCGCGTGAGTTCCACCAGATCGCTGGTCGCGCGGGCCGCGCCGGATACGACACTTCCGGCACCGTCGTCGTCCAGGCGCCGGATCACGTCGTAGAGAACGTCAAGCTGCTCGCGAAGGCAGGCGACGACCCGAAGAAGCAGCGCCGGGTGCAGCGGAAGAAGCCGCCGGAGGGGTTCGTCACCTGGGGCGAGGACACCTTCGACCGTCTCGTCGCGGCCGAGCCCGAAGCGCTGCAGAGCAGGATGCGGGTCAGCCACGCGATGCTGCTGAACGTGATCGCCCGCGACGGCGACGCGTTCGCGAGCATGCGGCACCTGCTGCAGGACAACCACGAGGACTCCCGCGCGCAGATCCGCCTGATCCGCCGGGCGATCCAGATCTACCGCACCCTGCTCACGGCCGGCGTCGTCGAGCGCCTGGACGAGCCCGACGAGTTCGGCCGGTCGCTGCGGTTGACGGTTGATCTGCAGAAGGACTTCAGCCTCAACCAGCCGTTGTCCACGTTCGCCCTGGCCGCGCTCGACCTGCTCGATCCCGAGGACCCGACGTACGCGCTGGATGTCGTGTCGATCATCGAAGCGACCCTGGAGGATCCGCGCGCGGTCCTGCTCGCGCAGCTGCACCACGCCAAGGGCGAGGCCGTGCAGGGGATGAAGGCCGACGGGATCGAGTACGAGGAGCGGATGGAGCTGCTCGACGAGATCAGCTGGCCGAAGCCGCTCGAAGAGTTGCTCGAGGCAACGTTCGAGATGTACCGGCAGACGCACCCGTGGATCGCGGACGCCGGGTTGTCACCGAAGTCCGTCGTCCGGGACATGTTCGAGCGGGCGATGACGTTCGGCGAGTTCATCCAGTACTACGGACTCGCGCGCTCCGAAGGCGTCGTACTGCGCTATCTCTCCGACACCTACAAGGCACTCCGCCAGACCGTGCCGCCGGACAAGGTCAGCGAGGACCTCACTGACCTGATCGAGTGGCTCGGCGAAGTCGTCCGGCAGACCGACTCCAGCCTGCTCGACGAGTGGGAGGAGCTGACCAACCCGACCACCAACGAGGTCGTCGCTCCGGTCCCGGCCGGCCCGCGCCGGATCACCTTGAACAGCAGGGCTTTCCGGGTCCTGGTCCGCAACGCCATGTTCCGCCGCGTCGAGCTCGTCTCACTGCACCGCTGGGCCGAGCTCGGTCAACTCGACCAGGGGTCCGGCTGGGACGCGGGCCGCTGGGCAGAAGCCGGTACGACGTACTACGCCGAGCACTCCAGCCTCGGAACAGGACCGGCCGCCCGTGGCCCGGCCCTGTTCATGGTCGAGGAACACCCCGGCTACTGGGAAGTCCAGCAGATCATCGACGACCCCGAGGGCAACCACGATTGGCGCATCACCGCCACCGTCGACCTCGACGCCTCCGACGAAGCCGGCGACCTCGTGCTGGAGCTTGTCTCCTTCAAGCCGCTCTGACCGAGGTCAGCTGGGCCACTCGACGTCGACCTCGGTCTCGGCCTCATAGTCGACGCCGGGGACGTCGAAGCCGTAGAGGCGGCGGACCTCGGCGAAGAACCAGGCGGCGTCGGTGGCCTCCGCGATGTTCTCGGGAGTGACCGCTTCCCACTGCTGCTTCATCGTCGCCTGGACGGCCGGGTCGAGTTCCCAGCGGTCGAGGCGGATGCGGCCGTCCTCGTCGAGGTCCAGCGGCTGTTCGCCGGTCAGCTGGTCCCACAGCGAGATCGACTGCTGCATGGGGGTCTGCAGTTTGTCGCCGAGCACCTTGTGCAGCAGGCTCACGTACAGCCCGATGCCTGGGATCGCGGACGAAGCCTGAGTCACCGCGGCGCCGTTGACCGACGTACGGGCTTCTACTCCGTCGCGCTCGCGCAACTCCTGCGCCGTCTTCTCCAGGTGCGCCTTGGCTGCGCCGATCGAGCCCTGGCGGTAGATCGGGCCGGTCAGCTCGGAGCCGATGTAGGTCAGCGCGACCGTGCTGAAGCCGTCCTTGAGCAGCTTGCGGTCCTCCAGCGCGTCCACCCAGCGGATCCAGTCCTCGCCGCCCATCACCTGGACGGTCTCGGCGACCTCCTCGTCGGTGGCGACCTCGATCGCGACCTCCTGCAGCACCGGCTCGCCGTCCTCGAACGCGAGGCTCTTGGTCTCCGCGGACTGCCCGATCGCCTTGATCACCGACTGGTACGTCGTCTCCGTACGCGGGTCGATCCGGCGCGGCGCGGCAACGCTGTAGATCAGGTAGTCCACTCCCCCGAACCGCTCCGCGATCAGGTCGAGCACCTCGGACTTCGTCGTGTCGGCGAAGGCGTCCGCGTTGACGAAGTAGAACTCGCTGCCCTGGGCGGCCGCGTACGCCGCGGTCTCGGCGGTGCGATACCAGCCCGCGGTCGCCGTACGCCGGTGCGTCGGCGCCTTCTCGAACGAGATCCCGACACCGTTGATCCCGTACCTGCGCCAGCCCGGCGATCGTCGCAGCCAACCCGTAGCCGGAGCTCGAGCCGACGACCAACGCTGTTGGCCGGGCATCCGTCGTACGGGCTTCGACCTGCTTCGTCAGTCCCTGCACGATCTGGGCGCAGCCGGCGGGATGCGAGTCGAGGAAGAGGAATCCACGGCCGAGGGGCTTGATCAGGCGCTCTGTCATGCGCCCGACCCTAACTGGTGTCCGTCATACGCGGGCACTACTTCCAAGTACGTGGCTGGCTTCTTCCAAGTACGTGGCTGGCTTCCCAGGTGCTCAGTTCCAGTAGACGTCCGCGTCGTCGGGCTCGACGGTGACGTCGGCGCCCAGGCGGCGGAGGTTGCCGGCGAAGTCGGTGTAGCCGCGGTGCACGTGGTGGGCGGCCGACACCAGGGTCTCCCCCTCGGCGGCCAGCCCGGCGATCACCAGCGCGGCTCCCGCACGGATGTCACTGGCCACCACTGGCGCCCCGGACAACCGCGGCACACCCCGTACTACGGCGTGGTGGCCGTCGGTCTGGATCTGCGCACCGAGCCGGGTCAGCTCCTGGGCGAAGGTGAACCGGCCCTCGAAGAGGTTCTCGGTCACCATCGCGGCACCGTCGCTGAGCGCGTTCATCGCGATCACGAAAGCCTGCAGGTCGGTCGCGAAGCCCGGGTACGGCAGCGTGACGACGTCGACCGGCTTCGGGCGGTCGTGCATCACGACCCGGAAGCCCGGGTTCAGGATGCTGATCTCGGCGCCGGCCTTGTGCAGCTTGTCCAGCGGCAGTTCGAGATGCTCGGCGTGACCGTTCGAGATCGTGATGTCACCCTTGGTGATCGCGGCCGCGAACGCCCAGCTCCCGCTGACGATCCGGTCCGGCACCACGACGTGCTCGACCGGCTTGCAGCAGCCCGTCGACGCCGGAGACCTCGATCCGCGGCGTACCGGCGCCGTCGATCTGGGCACCCATCTCGACCAGCATCGCGGCGATGTCCTGGATCTCGGGCTCCCGGGCGGCGTTCTCGATCACCGTGGTGCCCTTGGCCAGCACCGCGGCCATCATGATCGTCTCGGTCGCGCCGACACTCGGGAAGTCCAGCCAGACCTCGGCGCCGTGCAGGCCCTGCGGCGCCTCGGCGATCACGAAACCGTGCTCGATGTGCACCTTGGCGCCCATCGACTCCAGGCCCGCGACGTGCATGTTCAGCCCGCGCGAACCGATGTTGTCGCCGCCGGGCAGCGCCACCTCCGCCTGACCGCAGCGGCCGAGCAGCGGCCCGAGCACCGAGATCGAGGCGCGCAGCTTCCGGACCAGCTCGTAGTCGCACTGGTGGCCGATCTCGGCCGGGCACCGCGATCGTCGCCGTACCGGCGTCCGCGTCGACCTTCACCGAGCAGCCGAGCGTGTCCAGCAGCTGCGCCATGAAGGTGACGTCCAGGATGCTCGGCACCTGCCGCAGCGTCGTCGTCCCCTCGGCCAGCAGTGCCGCCGCCATCAGCTTCAGCACGCTGTTCTTCGCGCCCGCCACCTCGACAGAGCCTTCGAGCCGTGCCTCACCTGCGATCCGAAACCGTTCCACCTGCTGACTGTATCTGCTCTCGTTCACAACCCTGCGTAGAGTGCCGTGACATGGCTGTGAACTTGACGCGGATCTATACCCGGACCGGCGACGCCGGCGAGACCCGCCTGGGCGACATGAGCAAGACCACCAAGACCGATCCGCGGCTGGCGGCGTACGGCGAAGTCGACGAGGCGAACTCCTCGATCGGCGTCGCGATCGCGGCCGGTCACCTGAACAGCTCCTTGGTGCTGCTGCTCACGCGGATCCAGAACGACCTGTTCGACGTGGGTGCGGATCTGTGCAACCCGATCACCCCCGACCCGGAGTACCCGCCGCTGCGGATCACCCAGGACTACATCGACCGGCTCGAAGGCTGGTGCGACGAGTACAACAACCGTCTCACCAAGCTCCGCTCGTTCATCCTGCCCGGCGGATCGGTCGGCTCGGCGTACCTGAACGTCGCCCGCACGGTGACTCGTCGCGCCGAACGGGCCGGCTGGGCGGCTGTCGAGGCCCACGGTCCCTCGGTGAACCTGCTGGCGATCACCTACTTGAACAGGCTGTCCGACCTGCTCTTCATCCTCGGCCGGGTAGCAAACCTGTCCTCCGGCGGCGACGTGCTCTGGGTGCCGGGCGGCGACCGCTAGATCAGTGCCGCTGATCGCTCGAGGAACAGGTTCCGCAGCTGGGGGTCCGGGGCCACCGAGTCGAACACGTTCGCGAGCATCACCGCGGCGTCCAACCGGAGTAGCCGCCAGGCGTCGGTGTGATCGGCGACGATCCCACCCGCCTCGCGGTACCCGGCGAGCAGTTCGCCGAGCTCCAGCCCGTTCGCCGCGATCTCGGCGTACTCCGTGAGCCGGGCGAGCTCGAGCTCCACCGGCGCGAGCAACGCGTTGCTCCAGTCGAAGAGCGCCGTCACCTCACCGTCCCGACAGCGGACGTTCTGCCTGCGCAGATCCAGGTGATTCACCACCTCCGGCCCGGTACCGGCCCGGATGGTCTCGGCCAAATGCTCGGGCAGCTGTTTGAGCCCGTACTTCGTGAGCGCCGCGTGCCGATGAGTGAGCCGAGCCGCGATCGTGTCTGCGAGATCCCGTTCGTGGTGGACGTTGCCGGTGGGCGACTCGTGCCGGGCGTTGCCGGTGGGCATTTCGTGCTGGGGAATGCCGGTGGGCGGCTGGTGCTCGGCGCTGATGGTGGGCGGGGGTGTCTGGTGCATTCGCGCGAGCACCCGGCCGAATGCGCGGCCGGCCAGCTCCGACCCGTCGTCCTCCACCACGGTGACGACCAGGACCGGAGTGCCCTTGATCTCCAGCAGCTCTCGCACCTCGGCAGCCGGAAGGTCGTGCTCGGCGGCCCAGGTCGTGAAGACCCGCTCTTTGTGTTGCAGGTGGTGAGCACTGACGTCCGGGTCGTTGACCCGGTCGGACAGATCGGCTCGCGGTACCCGGTAGCCCTCTCCGTTGTCGGCGACGAAGAAGGCGAACTCGGTGCCACGCCCTGCCGTTCTCACCTTGCCGGCGCCGCGTCGGCGGGCCGCGAGGGTGGCGAGCTGGTGGAGTTCGTCGGTCATCTGCCGCTCCGATCGCGATACTCGGTCGGTGTCGATCCAACCAGGGCACGGAAACGGCGGGCGAAGTACGTCGGATCCGACCAGCCGACCGCCGCGCCCACCCGAGCCGCGGGCAGGTCGGTCTGCGCGAGCAACACCGCCGCCCGCTCAGCCCGCTGCCTCGCCAGAAAGGCCAATGGGCTCAACCCGGTATGACGGCGAAACAGCCTGCTGAGATAGGCCGGATCAAGACTCACAGCCTGTGCAAGCTCATCCAACGACCACGCCTCAGCAATCCCCCCTTCAAGCCGGGCGACCGTCGCCACCACCGCCGGATGCACCACCCGCTCCGCCGCCCGCTCCCCGACCCGCCCATCAGCCAAGATTCCCAAGACCGTGACGAGCCTCCCCAGAACCCGCCCAGGCCCCGCCACCAGCGGGCCGCCTACCCGCCCCGGCCTCCCGTCCCCCCGCAGCAGCTCTTGCTCCAGCTTGGCGATCTCTTCGATCGCCTCGTCCGCTGCCTCGCGCGCGACCTGGGTCAGCTCGACACCATGTGGAGCCCGCGCCGCCGGCCCCGTCCACAACAGATCCCGCACCATCGGAAACTGCTGCAACCCAGCAAGTTCCCCCTGCAGACCAGGCGTCGAGATACAGCAGTTGGCGACGACGAGATCCGTCGTACGGCGAAACGCGTGCCACGCGCCAGGGCGTAGTACGGCAACCATCCCGTGCCGCACGACGCGCTCCCCCTGGCTCGACTCGTGCCGCCCACTCCCGGCGCCGATCACCGCGATCTCCAAGAAGTCATGAGCATGCGGCGCGACATCCTCGTTCAGCCGATGCACCCCACCCCAGACAGGCCCACCGACGAACAGCTCCACCTCGTGCAGCGTCTCCGGCATGTCCGAATCGTACGACTACTGGTCACGATCGCCCTGTCGCTTTTATCAGCAGGCTTCAGGGTTGTAACCATGGATGACTTGATCAACGCCTACCGCAAGGACGGTTTCGTCCGAGTCCCCGCAGTCCTGACCCCAACCGAGGTCGACCGCTACCGCACGCGCGCAGCCGGCTACCTGGAAGACCACCGCGCCGACCGCCTCCAACAAGACGCGATCTTCAGCCAACTAGTCAACGTCTGGCAGCAAGACCCCGTACTCCGGGAGCTCACGCTCCACCCCGGCATCGCCGCCATCGCCGAGCAACTCGCCGGATTCCCCCTCCGCCTCTGGCACGACCAGATGCTCGTCAAGGAACCCAACAGCAACGCAGCCACCCACTTCCACCAGGACCGCCCCTACTGGCCCCACGCAGGAGACCGCCTACCCCTGTCCGCCTGGATCGCCCTGGTCGACGTCCCCCCGGAACGCGGCTGCATGACCTTCCTCCCCGGCACCCACACCCGCACCGACCTCCGCCCGCAAAACCTCGCCGACAAAGAAGACCTCTTCACCAAGTCCCCCACCCTCCGCTACTCCCCCCGAGTAACCCTCCCCCTCTACGCCGGCGACTGCACCTTCCACTCCGGCTACACCGCCCACATGGCCCTCCCCAACACCACCGACACCGCCCGCTTCGCCCACGTAAACATCTACATAGACACCAACACCACCTACTCCGGCGAACCCCACGTCGTCACAGACCCCCTGCACCTCACCCCAGGCACACAGTTGCCGGACGACAACTTCCCTCGGGTTGGCTAGGAGATGGACCAGGTGGTGGGCATGGTGAGGAGGCCGGTGGGTGGGAGGCCTAGGGCTCTGTAGACGGCTGTGGTTAGGCCGTCTGTGGTGAAGGGGGATTTGACGGTTGCCGCCAGGTCCTCGGTGGTGGTGGGTGGGCGTAGGCGGTCGAGGAGGTTGCGGTGCGGGGCGGTGGCTAGCGCGATGTGGTCTCGGTCCAGGCCGGCTCGGGTGCAGGCTAGGCGGAGGGCGTGTTCGAAGCCGCCTAGTTCGTCGACGAGTTTGTGGGCGTGGGCGTCGGCGCCGGTCCAGACTCGGCCTCGGGCCAGGGCCTCCAGCTCGGCTTCTGGGAGGCCGCGGTCCTGGGCGGCCTTGGCTACGAAGTCGGTGTAGATGCGGTCGAGGGTCTCCTCCAGGTGCTCCCACTGCTCAGGTGAGAACTCCTCCTGGGCGGAGTACATCCGGGCGTTCTCGCCCTCCGACACGGCCTGCTGGGAGATGCCTAGGCGGCCGAGAGCGTCCCGGACCACTCCCTTGCCGGTGAAGACGCCGATAGAGCCTGTGATGGTGCCTGGTTGAGCTACTACGACATCGGCGGGCATCGCGACGAAGTAGCCCCCGCTAGCGGCCACGCTGCCCATAGAGGCGATCACTGGGCGGCCAGTGGCTCGCAGGCGCAGCACCTCGTGGCGAATGGCGTCAGATGCGACGTAGGAGCCGCCAGGGCTGTCGACCCGGAGTACGACGGCTTTGACCTTGTCGTCCTCAGCCACAGCCCGCAGAGCCGCGCCTACGGTCCAGCCGGTTCCAGGACCACCCAGCGGCCCACCGCCCGAGTTCCGGCCGACGGTGATCCCACCGCTGATCCGGATGACGGCCACGACCGGCTTCTGCGGCCATGGAAGCGCCTTGCGGACCTCGTCCAGCGTCCGCGGTCCCCGACGCACATAGCGCTCGGCCAGCAACGGCTCGAACTCCCCGAGCCCCTTCCGCAGCGCGTCGTACACGTCCGACCGATACCCGAGCTGGTCCACCAACCCGGCTTCGCGACCGGCTTCCGCGGCCAGCGGAGCACTGTTCACGAGCTCCTTGACACGAGCCGGTTCCAGCCCACGCCGTACGGCGATGCCTTCGACGATCTGCTCGTACGCCGACTCGGCCAGCCGGGACGCCATCTCGCGGCCCGGGCCGGTCATCTCCTTCTCGGTGAAGGTGTCGACGGCGGTCTTGTACTCACGCCGCTTCCCGAACTGCGGGATCACGCCCGCCTTGTCCAGTGCACCCCGGATGAACGTCGCCTGCACGGAAACCCCGGTGATCGCGAGGTCCCCCGACGGCTCTACCTAGATCTCGTCAAAGGCGGTAGCCAGGTAGTACGGCACGGTCCCGCCACCGACCTCGCCAAAAGACTCGGTCCAGGCAACCGCCGACTTCCCCGAAGCGCGGAAATCTGCAACAGCCTCGCGAAGCTCCTGCACCTGAGCCAACGACAACGCCGGCCCACCCAGATGTGCGACCAGCCCCACCACGGAGTCGTCCCGCGACCCCTTCCGCAGCGCGACCACCAGCTCCCCCAACGTTGGCAGATGCCGCGCCCTGAACGCAGCCAACGGCGACGCAGGCGGCGTCTCCAACACACCCCGAGTCAGATCCAGCTCAAGCAACACACCCGTCATACCAAGACCCTAAACGCCCACCCAAAAGCTGCTGCTTCGCAGCGGGGTGGTGGAACTGACCAAAACCGCTGCTTCGCAGCGGGGGTGGTGGGAGAGCCGGTCAACCACTCAGAGGTAGGTCTGGGTGTTGGGGGGTGCGGATTCCATCCAGGCGAGGACGCCGGTGAGGGCTTCTTCGGTCATCGCGAAGTGGACGGTGCGGTCGCGGAGTTCGGCGTCGACGATGACGTGGCCGGCGTACGTGACCAGGGGTTCGTTGCCCATCGGGCGGCGGGTGGTGACGCCCTGCAACTGGCGGCGGTTCACGGTGAGCTTCGGCCACCAGGCCAGGCTGAAGACCCGGAACCATTCGAGGTCGTCGCCGACGTACCGCGCGATGCCGAGCGCCCAGCCGCGGCCGTGGTCCTTCTCAGCCAGCTGGAGGCTGACATCGAATGTTCCGCCGTCCCTGGACAACCAGCGACGGCGGAACGCGAAAAAAATGATCAGCAGTACGGCGGCAGCAAGACAGACCCCGACCACATCGAGGACTGTCCTCATAAGCTGCCGACCCCATCCCTGATGCCGACGACCTGGGCGGCACCTAACCCGAATCTGTACCGACTGTGACTATTTTCAATTATGGCAGGTGGGGTCAGGACGCCGTTTCGGCGGCCCGCACCCTTGGCTCGGCCAGCCGCACCTGCTCCTGCTCGTCCTCGGAATCGGTGCCGGTCGACAGCGCCCGTTCGAGCGCCAGCTTGGCCTCTTCCAGGTCGATGTCGTGACCCATCTCGGCGTTCTCGGCCAGGATGGAGACCCGGTCGTTCGCCACCGAGATGAAGCCGTCCGGTGCGGCCGCGACGAAGTACTCGTCGTCGGTGGTCCGCACCTGGACGGTGCCACCCTGCAGGAGACCCAGCAACGGCGCGTGACCCGGCAGGATCCCGACATCGCCGTCGGTGGTGCGGGCGATGACGATCTTCGCCTGCCCCTCCCACACGGTCCGCTCGGCCGCGACGAGGGCTACCTCGAGGTGCTTGGCGGATTCATCGGCCATGTCCTAGGCGTCCTTCTGCAGGTCGTGCCACTTCTTCTCGACGTCGTCGAGGCTGCCCACGTTGAAGAACGCCTGCTCGGCGATGTGGTCGGTCTCGCCGTCGCAGATCTTCTTGAACGACTCGACGGTTCCGCCACCGGCACGGTCGACCGGCCACGCCAGTGAACTTCTCCGCCATGTAGGTGTTCTGCGACAGGAACTGCTGGAGCCGTCGCGCCCGGGACACGATGATCTTGTCCTCTTCGGAGAGCTCGTCGACACCGAGGATCGCGATGATGTCCTGCAGTTCGCGGTTGCGCTGCAGGATGCCCTTCACCTGGATCGCGACGTCGTAGTGGTTCTGCCCGATGTACTGCGCGTCGAGGATCGGCGACGTCGAGGTCAACGGGTCGACCGCCGGGTACAGGCCACGGGACGCGATGTCGCGCGAGAGCTCGGTGGTGGCGTCGAGGTGCGCGAACGTCGTCGCCGGGGCGGGGTCGGTGTAGTCGTCGGCAGGCACGTAGATCGCCTGCATCGAGGTGATCGACCGGCCGCGGGTGGACGTGATCCGCTCCTGCAACTGCCCATCTCGTCGGCCAGGTTGGGCTGGTACCCCACCGCCGACGGCATCCGCCCGAGCAGCGTCGAGACCTCCGACCCTGCCTGGGTGAACCGGAAGATGTTGTCGATGAACAGCAGCACGTCCTGGTTCTGCACGTCGCGGAAGTACTCCGCCATCGTCAGTGCAGACAGGGCCACCCGCAGCCGGGTGCCCGGCGGCTCGTCCATCTGCCCGAAGACCAGCGCGGTGTCCTTGAGAACACCGGACTCCTCCATCTCGTGGATGAGGTCGTTGCCCTCACGGGTGCGCTCGCCGACACCGGCGAACACCGAGGTGCCGCCGAAGTTGTGGGCGATCCGGTAGATCATCTCCTGGATCAGCACGGTCTTGCCGACGCCGGCGCCGCCGAACAGGCCGATCTTGCCGCCCTGCACGTACGGGGTGAGCAGGTCGAGCACCTTGATGCCCGTCTCGAGCATCTGCGTGCGCGACTCGAGCTGGTCGAACGCCGGCGCGGGCCGGTGGATCGGCCACCGCTCGGTGATCTGCTCCTCGACGAGTCGTCGCTCAGGCACTCACCGGTGACGTTCCAGACCCGCCCCTTGGTGATGTCGCCCACCGGCACGCTGATCGGCTTCCCGGTGTTGGTGACCAGGGCGCCGCGCGCGAGGCCGTCGGTCGGCTTGGTGGCGACGGTGCGCACGACGTTGTCGCCGACGTGCAGCTCCACCTCCAGCGTCATTGTCTGCGTGCCCTTGCCCTCGCCGCTCGACCGGCACGGTCAGCGCGGTGTAGATGGCCGGGATGGCGTGCGCCGGGAACTCGACGTCGACCACCGGCCCGATCACGCGGGCTACGCGACCGACGCCGGGGGCGGCGGCCTCGTTGTTCTTCTCGGTAACCGTGGCAGTCATCTCTCTCACTCGCTCCCGGCGTTGGCATCGGCCAGCGCGCTGGCGCCACCGACGATCTCGCTGATTTCTTGGGTAATTTGGGCCT
>CAVUFT010000025.1:0-910805 GCA_963740725.1 uncultured Actinomycetota bacterium | reverse complement strand
GTCGGAGAAGACGAAACAGGTGATCACCACGGCCCCCAGCCAGATGTGGCCGCGGGGGAAGAAGATCAACGCACCGGCGCAGACACCGATGGTGCCGACCAGTGTGACCGCGTCGGCGCTCACGCCGAGCTTCAGCAAGAGGTTGGCGATCGGTGAGATCACCTTGGTCCAGAACTGCCGGAATCTGTTAAGCATGGCGACGCGATCGTAGACCAGGCGCCGCACGTTCGGATGACAGCGCCACCCCGAAGGCGCACCATTGCCTCACTGGGAGGCTAGATGACCGTACGCCGTAGCACCTCGTCACACGCTCTGCTACTCGCCGTCATGGTGATAGCAGTTCCGGTCGTGGGGTGTTCCGTGGCGCGTCGGGCGGATGAGGCGCGGCCGCCGGCTCAGC
This sequence comes from uncultured Actinomycetota bacterium, assembly GCA_963740725.1. Classification (GTDB taxonomy): domain Bacteria; phylum Actinomycetota; class Actinomycetes; order Propionibacteriales; family Kribbellaceae; genus Kribbella. Next base: position 910,405 of record CAVUFT010000025.1, on the reverse strand, counting down.
CGCCGGCGGTCGTCGTGCCGACCGTGGTCGCGCCGCCTCAGCCGGAGGGTCTGGACGGCATCGGCGGGCGCGCCCGGTCCACAGGTCTGTACGGCGATCAGCGCCGCGCCTCGGCAAGGAACTCGGCGTCAAGGTCACCGCCAAGCCGTACGCCTGGAACGACGGCGGCCTGCCCGCGCTCGACCTGTGCACCCTGCTGCTCGACGACCGGCCGGTGCAGATCGGGGTGAGCGCGCTGCTGAAGCAGCCGGATTCGCTCACTCGGCTCACGAACGGCCTCACCCGGACCGTGCCCGAGCTCGGGCCGGACGCGCGGCTCGGTGCTGCCCGGATGGCCTTCGCGGCCGGTGACCGGGTCGTCCGGATCACCTCGCCGGGCGGGATCGACCGCAGTACGGCGACCGGGATCGATCGCGCCAAGGCCGTCGCGATCGGCTTGGCCGTGCGCAACGCAGTACCGGCCGTACTACGGAACGCTCGGCAGGCGGACGCTGCTTGCCAACTGTCGAACTCGGCGGCGGAGCGGTTCGTCGGCGCGCAGGTGCAACTGCGGCGCGACTACCGGGTGAAGGGGGCGTTGACCTGCATCTGGGGCACGTTCGACGCGACCGTCTCGATCGTCGAGTCGTTCTACCCCGACACCATCCCGGAGGCGGCGACGACTCCCCCACCGGCCTTCGCCCCGATCGGCTCCCCCGGCTACTACCTGCCTGACCAGGGCGAACTCGTCTTCCGCGAAGGCCGCCGCGTAGTCCGGGTCACCGGCGCTCACCAACCCGGCCCGCCCCATCTCCCTCGACACCCTCACCGCCATCGTCGGCCCGGTCCTCCCCCTCTTCATCCGCTGACACACGGCAGGGTTTCGTGGTTCTCCTGCGGCCTCGATGAACACGTGCCGTTCAGGCTTTCAGAACCTGAGCTTCGGTCGAGGTCGATGGCCCTTTGCGGTCACCTCAGTCGGTGGGCCAGGATTTCGCGAGGAGGGCTCGGGTGTCGGAGAGCAACTGCGGGAGGACCTTGGTCTGGCCGATGACCGGCATGAAGTTGGTGTCGCCGCCCCAGCGTGGGACTACGTGCTGGTGGAGGTGAGCGGCGATCCCGGCGCCGGCGATCTCGCCCTGGTTCATGCCGATGTTGAAGCCGTGGGCCGCCGAGACGATGCGCACTGCCTGCATCGCCTGCTGGGTCAGCTTGGCGACGTCTTCCACCTCGGCCTGCGTCAGCTCGGTGTAGTCGGCGACATGCCGGTACGGCACGACCATCAGGTGGCCGGGGTTGTACGGATACAGATTCAGTACTGCGTACGCCGCGTCCGCCCGCGCCACGATCAGCCCGTCGGCATCGGACAGCCCCGGGATCCGGCAGAACGGGCACCCCGAGCCGGCCTCGGTGCTGGTCGGCTTGTTCTCCCCCGCGATGTACGCCATCCGATGCGGCGTCCACAACCGCAAGAACGGATCCGGCACCCCCACCCCGTCCTGCCCACTCAACTCCACCGGCTCGTACGGCGAGGCTGCGTTCGGCCGGCGACCTCGAGGCGCTGACCCGGGCAGGTTGGGGTCGTTCGTCATACCTGGGCGCGCTTCTTGACCGTGTCGACGATCTCGGCGACGGCGTCGGCGATCGGGATGCCGTTCTTCTGGGTGCCGTCGCGGTAGCGGAAGGAGACCGAGCCGGCCGCCATGTCCTCGTCACCGGCGATCAGCATGTACGGCACCTTCGCCTTCTGGGCGTTCCGGATCTTCTTCTGCATCCGGTCGTCGGAGGCGTCGACCTCGATCCGGATGCCTTCCTTCTTGAGCTGCGCCGCGACCTCGAAGAGGTAGTCCACGTGCCCGTCGGTGATCGGGATCCCGATCACCTGGACCGGCGCGAGCCACGGCGGGAAGACCCCGGCGTAGTGCTCGGTCAGCACCGCCGACGAACCGCTCGATCGAACCGAACAGCGCCCGGTGGATCATCACCGGCCGCTGCCGGGATCCGTCCGGAGCCGTGTACTCCAGCTCGAACCGCTCCGGCAGGTTGAAGTCCAGCTGGATCGTCGACATCTGCCAGGTCCGGCCGATCGCGTCGCGCGCCTGGACAGAGATCTTCGGCCCGTAGAACGCGGCGCCGCCCGGATCCGGGACCAGCTCCAGCCCGGAACCCTCGGCGACCTCGCGCAGCGTCTCGGTCGCCTCTTCCCAGACCTCGTCGGAGCCGACGAACTTCTCCGGGTTCTTGGTCGACAGTTCCAGGTAGAAGTCGTCCAGGCCGTAGTCGGCGAGCAGGCCGAGCACGAAGTTCAGCAGGCCGCGCAGCTCGTCGCGCATCTGCTCGCGGGTGCAGTAGATGTGCGCGTCGTCCTGGGTGAAGCCGCGCGCCCGGGTCATGCCGTGGATGACGCCCGACTTCTCCAACCGGTACACGGTGCCGAACTCGAACAGCCGCATCGGCAGCTCGCGGTACGACCGGCCGCGCGAGTCGAAGATCAGGTTGTGCATCGGGCAGTTCATCGGCTTCAGGTAGTAGTCCTGGCCCTGCTTGCGGATCTCACCGTCCGGCCCGCGCTCCTCGTCCAGGTGCATGGGCGGGTACATGCCGTCGGCGTACCAGTCCAGGTGACCCGAGGTCTGGAACAGCTGCGCCTTGGTGATGTGCGGCGTGTAGACGAACTCGTAGCCGTCCTCGACGTGCCGCTGGCGGGAGTAGTCCTCCATCACCTTGCGCAGCACGCCGCCCTTGGGGTGGAAGACCGCGAGGCCGGAGCCGATCTCGTCCGGGAAGCTGAACAGGTCCAGCTCGGTGCCCAGCTTGCGGTGGTCGCGCTTGGCGGCCTCTTCCAAGTGGTTCAGGTAGGCCTTCAGCGCGTCGCGGGTGTCCCACGCGGTGCCGTAGATGCGCTGCAGCTGCGGGTTCTTCTCGCTGCCCCGCCAGTACGCCGCGGCGACGCGCATCAGCTTGAAGTTGCCCAGATACCCGGTCGCCGGGACGTGCGGGCCACGGCAGAGGTCCTTCCAGGCGACCGTGTCGTCGCGCCGGATGTTGTCGTAGATCGTCAGCTCGCCGGCGCCGACCTCGACGTTGGCTCCCTCGGCGGCGTCGGCGGAGGCGGAGCCCTTGATCCCGATCAGCTCGAGCTTGTACGGCTCGCCGGCCAGCTCGGTGCGCGCGTCGTCGTCGGAGACCGCCCGGCGGCTGAACCGCTGGCGCTCCTTGATGATCTGCTGCATCTTCTTCTCGAGCTTGGCCAGGTCGTCCGGGGTGAACGGCGTGGCCACGTCGAAGTCGTAGTAGAAACCGTTCTCGACCGGCGGGCCGATGCCCAGCTTCGCGTCCGGGAACAGGTCCTGCACCGCCTGCGCGAGCACGTGCGCGGTCGAGTGCCGGATGATCGCGAGACCGTCGGCCGAATCGCTCTTCACCGGCTCGATCTCGTCACCGTCCTCGACCACCCGGGCGAGGTCGCGCAGCTCCCCGTTGACCTTCGCGGCGATGGCGGAGCGATCCTGACCGAAGAGCTCGGCGAACAGCTCCCCGATCGTCGTCGTCTCGGTCACACTCCGCTCAGCCTCGCCCTCGACGCCGATCAGATGGACCTTGACTTCCGCCACGTTCACTCCTCGATTCGGGTCGGCCCACAGCAGGCCGTCACACCGGGAATGGTATCCACTTCACGGCCGGCCCCTGACGCCCCATCCACAGGCCCACCGGATGACGCCGTACCTGACGAAAGTCGGGGGTCGGTCACGCCTGAAGACCGATGTGCCGGCGACCGGCGATTCCTAGGTTCGTAACCACACTACGAACCAGGGAAGGGCCCTCGTGATCACCCTCGAAGGACTCACCAAGAGCTACGGCGCGACCACCGCCGTCGACGGTCTCGACCTCGCCGTCGTCCCCGGCCGGGTGACCGGCTTCCTCGGCCCGAACGGCGCCGGCAAGTCCACCACGATGCGGATGATCCTCGGCCTCGACACCCCCACCAGCGGCACTGCCCTGGTGGACGGCCGCCCGTACGCCGAGTGGCCGGTGCCGTTGCGGAAGGTCGGCGCGCTGCTCGATGCGAAGGCGCTCCACCCGCGCCGGCAGTGCCCGCAACCACCTGATCGCGATGGCCCGCAGCAACGGCCTCCCGGTCAGCCGGGTCGACGAGGTGATCTGCGATCGTCGGCCTGGACACGGTCGACCGGAAGAAGGCCGGCCAGTATTCGCTCGGGATGGGCCAGCGGCTCGGCATCGCCGGCGCGTTGCTCGGCGATCCTGAGGTGCTGATGTTCGACGAGCCGGTCAACGGCCTCGACCCGGACGGCGTCCGCTGGGTCCGCGACCTGATGCGCTCGCTGGCGGCCGAGGGCCGGACCGTGTTCGTGTCCAGTCACCTGATGAGCGAGATGCAGCTGACCGCCGACCAGTTGGTGGTGATCGGCCGTGGCCGGCTCATCGCCGACGCCCCGATCGGCACGGTGATCGCCGGCTCGTCCCAGAGCGCGGTCCACGTGCGCGTCCCGGTCCGCGCCGACCTCGCGGAACTGCGGGAGCGGCTGACCGGCGAGGCGGAGCGGATCGATTCCGGCGCAGACACGTTGATCGTCACCGGCGTACCGGCGGAGCGGGTCGGCGACCTCGCCCACGAGCTCGGGATTCGCCTGCACGAGTTGCGCACCAAGCAGGCATCGCTCGAAGAGGCCTACATGGAACTGACCGCCGACAGCGTCGAGTACGGCGTGGCGGTGGCGTCATGACCGACGCGATCCTGCACTTCGCGCAGGAGCTCATGTCGTCGCCCTGGATCTACCTGGCCCTGTTCGGCTTCGCCGCCCTCGACGGCTTCTTCCCGGCGATCCCGAGCGAGACCCTGGTCGTGATGGCCGGCGTCTTCGCCGCCACCGGCGAACCCAACCTGTACGCCGTGATCGCCGTCGCGGCGGCCGGTGCGTTCGTCGGCGACCACGTCTCGTACGCCTTCGGCCGCGGCGCCGGCGGACGCCTGATGGACCGCACGAAACCAGGAACCAAGCGGCACGCCATGGTCGTCTGGTCCCGCAACGCACTCGAGGAACGCGGCGGCCTGGTCCTCGTCGTCGCCCGCTACGTACCGGGTGGACGCACGGCGGTCACGCTGACGATGGGCGCGGTCCGGTACCCGCTCCGCCACTTCTCCCTGTTCGCCGCTCTCGCCGCCGTCTCCTGGGGCTTCTACTGCTCGCTCGTCGGCTACCTCGGCGGCAAGGCGTTCGAGGACAACCCGCTCAAGGGCGTCGCCCTGGGCATCGGTCTCGCGCTCGCCGTCACAGCGGTCGTCGAGGTCGTCCGGCACCGGCGCCGCTCCCGGCGTACCCCTCAACCTCAGCTCGAGGCTGAACCCGATCTGGTCAAGGCAGGAGAACGATGAGCACGGCAACCATCACGGTCCACCAGAGGTCGAGCGGTCTCCCCGACGCGATCGGCGCGGAATGGACCAAGCTGTGGACGGTCCGATCGAGCTGGCTGAACCTCGTCGCCGGTGCCGTCCTGACCGGTGCTGCTCGGCATCCAGTTCGGCTTCTCGACGGCGTACGAGAACTCGCATCAGCCGCCAGGTGCGGACGCCCCCGGTCAGGCCGCGGTCGGCGGTGTCGGCGTCAGCGTGGTGCTGATCCTGCAGGTCGTCGTCGCCGCCTTCGCGATGCTCCCCGTGACCTCGGAGTACTCCTCCGGCAGCATCCGCTCGACGGTGCAATGGACGCCGGTACGCCGTACACGTCGTGCTGGCGAAGGCGGCGGTGCTGACGCCGGTCCTCTTCGTCTACGGACTCATGGTCGGCCTGCTCGCAGCCGTCTCCGGTGGACTCGCGATGGGCCACTGGGCCGACTGGGATGCCGCTGCGCTCGCCGTCGATCTGCTGTCGATCGCGGCCTATCTGACCCTGGCCGGGCTCTTCACGGCCGGCATCGCGTTCCTGATCCGCAGTACGGCGGGAACGCTGACGGCCGCGTTCCTGCTCCTGATGATGATTCCGCTGATGCTCGGTCAGAGCAGCATCCGGGCGCTCGTCTGGTTCGCCGCGCTGCTCCCCGGTGGAGCCGGCCAGAACTTCCTCTCCGGCAGCACCGACCCGCTCTCCCCCACCCTGAGCCTCGTCGTCCTGGTGCTCTGGGCAGTCGGCGGCTTGTGGGCAGGCTCGAAGGTGCTCACGCGGCGGGACGTCTGAAAACAAGAAGCGGGTGGTGGCTCGATGAGCCACCACCCGCTGTTCTCATGCGAACTACCGCGGGACGTTCAGCGCGATAGTGATCTGCTCGGCGACCTTGGCCGCCAGCTCCAGGGCTGCCCGGCGGGTGGCCGGCTGGAGGGCCGAGTGGTCGAGCGGGCCTTCGGCGGCGATGTGCGGGTCGGTCGGGATGTCGACGACAGCGGCTGCGCGCGATTCGAAGTACGGGCGCAGTTGCTTCTCGACCTCCTTGTTGACGTCGCCGGGGCCGTTGCTGACCGCGATCACCGCGCGCCGGATCAGGCGCTGCGCGTCCGGTCCCTGGTGGTCCAGCTCCTCGAGCATCTGCACGGCGGCCGCGCAGGAGAGGCTCTTCCACTTGATCGGGATGACGAGGACGTCGGACGCCTTCATCGCCTCGCGCCAGTTGCTGGAGCCCTCGTTGTTGCCGGTGTCGATCACCAGCACCTTGTAGAAGCGGCTCAGCAGCCGGTGGATCTGGTCGAAGTCCTTCGCCTCGATCTGCGCGTACGTCGTGGTCGCCGACGTCAGTACGTCGTACTGGCCGGAGACCTGGTGCCGCAGATACGCGCCGACGTCACCGAGGCGGGCGTCGGGCTGGGTCAGCATCGTCATCGCCTGCAGCAGGTCGGTGACAGTGGACCTGGCGTTCGTGTCGTGCGTGCGCAGGTGCATGTTGCCGCGCAGCTCGTTGTTGTCCCAGGCCACGACTCCGCCACCACGCGCCTGGCCGAGTGCACCAGCGAGAAGGAGCGTCGTCGGCGTCTTGCCGGAGCCGCCCTTGGGGTTGGCGACAGTGATCGTCACCGGACGGCGGAAGGCGGTCGCCGCAGTCGCGCGGGCGATCCGCTCACTGCGCTCGGCGGTGCCAGGGCGAAGCCGCAGTACGCTGCGAACGCCCTTCTCCGCCGGAGCTTCGCGGGGCAGCGGCAGCGCCTGCAGGAGCTCGTCGGCGCGGTACGAGACCGGCCGCTCGGGCTGCGGCGCGTGCTGGCCGGGGATGCCCTGCGGGAAGAAGTGCTGCGCGGCCGGGGACAGCCCGGACTGCTGCTGCGGCGGGGCCTCGTTCTGCTGCTTCCACGGGTCCCCTGCAGCAGCTGGCGTGCTCCACGGATCGGCCGGTGCCGGGTTGACCGGCTTGGCTGCCCGCCACGGATCGGCCGGGGCAGGCTCTTCCTGCTGCGCCGCGTGGGCCGGCTTCGCTGACCGCCAGGGGTCGGACGGAGCGGGCTCCTCCTGCTCCGCCTCGGCCTCCGGCTCCGGGTCAGCCGGCTTGGCGGCCCACGGCTGGGCCTGCATCTGGGATTGCGGCGCCTCGGCCGGGGTGGCCTTGGACGGCTGGGTCCACGAGTCGCCCGGGAAGTCCTGCGAGAGCGCGTCCGGCTGGTCGGCTTCGTCGACCTGCTCGGGTTCGGGTTCGGGGACGGCGTTCGGATCCGGCTGGGTCCAGGAAGGGGTCGGTTGCCACATCCTCCGGACCTCGGCCGCCGCTGCTTCCCGGTCCTTGTGCTGTCCGGAGTTGTGCGAGTCGGTCACGACCTCGATCCCCCGATTCTGTGAGACGGGGCGGGGCTGCCGCCCGTGGTTTGCAGGATTGGTCCCGGGCTGCGGTACCCCCGGGAGGGTCCCACTATCCCATGACGTGGTGTCCACGCGATGTCACCCGCCGGAGCGTCGCCGCCCGACCCAGATCCTGCCCGGTCCGGCGTGGGCGTCACGTCGGCTGACCGCTTCCGGTCAGACCGGCGGGCGCCCGCAGTACAGGCCGGGCAGTTGGTTGCCGGATCAGTTGCTGACGAGACCGGCTTCGTAGGCGACGATCGCGGCCTGGACCCGGTTCTTCACGCCCAGCCGGCTCAGTACTGCGCTCACGTACGCCTTCACCGTTCCTTCGACCAGGTACAGCTGGGCGGCGATCTCGGCGTTCGACAGCCCCGCACCGACCAGGGCGAGCACTTCGCGCTCCCGGGGGGTCAGCACGCCGACCTGCTCCTGGGCTGCCGACGTCCGGGCCATCCGGCCGCCACCCGATCCGGCGGCCAGCTCGGCGATGACCCGCTGGGCGATCCGCGGCGAGAGACAGGCGGCGCCCTCGGCAACTGCCTTCAGCCCCGCGATCAGCTCCCTCGGGTCGCCCGACTTCAGCAGGAACCCGCTCGCGCCGTCTCCCAGCGCCCTCGCGACGTAGGCGTCCTCGGAGAACGTCGTCAGCATCACCACCGCGGTCCCCGGCGAGGTGCGCCTGATCTCGGCACCGGCCGCGAGCCCGTCCAGCCGGGGCATCCGGATATCCAGTACGGCGATGTCCGGCCGATGCCGCTGGACCGCCTCGACCGCTGCCACCCCGTCGGCCGCCTCGGCCACCACCTCGATCGAGTCGTCGGTCCCCAGGATCGAGCGGACACCGGCCCGGACCAGTGCCTCGTCGTCGGCCAGCACTACCCGGATCATCGGCCGGCTCCTTCGGGGGTGGGCGGTCTCGAACCTGTCTGTACTACGTCCTTCGCGACCAGCCGATCGTTGTGGAAGCAGAGCCGGTAGGCGTAGGTGATGCTGAACGGCGCGTCCGGGCGGTAGTAGCGGCAGCTCCATTGCGCCGGCTCTCGGTCTGCCGGTGGATCCACCATCTGCAGCCGCGGCAGCAGCTTTTCGACTTCGCTGACCGGCTGCCCGAGCTCGAGCTTCTCGTACTGCGCGGGTTCCAGGATCGAGTTGTACCCGGCGACCAGGTAGTAGCCGAGGGCAACTACTCCGATCACGGCGCCGACCGCCAGCGGAGCGGCGACCGCGGTGATCAGCCCGCGCCGGGCCTTGCGTCGTACGACGTCCCGTTCCGCCGCCGTCGCCGCTACTTCCTGCTCGACCGCCTTGCCGCCGGTCCGCGGCATCCGGGCCACCACCTCGAACCCGCCGTCGCTGCGCGGCCCGGCATCGAGCACTCCCCCGACCAGACGCACCCGCTCCCGCAAGCCGGCCAGCCCTCGCCCGGTGGACACGGCCTGAGGTGCGACCTTCGTGGCGGCGCCGTTCGCGATCCGCACCACCACCTGGTCGGCGGTTCGGGCGAGATCGTGACGGTGACCGAGGCGCCGGGAGCGTGTTTGCCCGCGTTGGTGAGTGACTCCTGGACCACGCGGTGCACGGCACGATCCACCAACGGGGCGAGCTCACCGTCTCCCTGCTGGACCAGGTGGACCGCGAGCCCCGACGCGGCTGCCCGCTCGACGAGCTCCGGCACCGACTCGCGCACCGGGATCACCGTCGGTTCCGCGCCCGGCTCCCGCAGTACGCCGATGATCTCGCCCAGCCGCTCGGTCGCGGTCGCGGCGGCTTCCCGCAGTTCGCCGGCTGCCCGGCGCTGCCGTTCGGGGAGCTCGGCGTCGATCTCGAGGGCGGCCGCCCGCAGCGCGATCAGGCTCAGCTCGTGCCCGACCGAGTCGTGCATGTCCTCGGCGATCCGAGAGCGCTCCCGGAGTCGCTCGCGATCGATCTCGAGCCGGTGCTCCCGCTCGATCCGCTCGGCCCGCTCCCACCCGGCGGAGGCGAGCAGCACCTGCTGAGCGCGGTACCGGCCGATCAGCCAGGGCAGGACCACGACCAGTAGGGCGAACAGCAGCACGACCAGCCAGTTCAGGATCGAGGTCGTCACGGTCCGGTGCACGATCAGCGCGAGCACGAGCACACCGACGAGTTCCCAGCTCACCACGAGCAGGAAGTACCTCAACTGGCTCTCGCGGCGCCCGGAGACGTAGCTCAGCACCACGATCGCCGGCACGAGAGCGATCGGTACGCCGTACGTGGTGCCGCTCGAGAACGCCACGATCACGCACTCCGTGCCGCCGACGATCGCCAGCGCCACCAGCGGCCAGGCCCGGCGTAGCAGCACTCCTGCCGCGAGGACGGCGAGGCAACCCGCTTGGAGCCAGTACGAATCCCCGCGCGCGCCGGACTCGCCGAGAACGAGGAGCCCGAGGACGGCCCAGAGTCCCAGGTCACCCGCGCGCCTCATCACACGACGACGCTACACAGCCCGCGGCTGCCCGTAGTACTGCCGAAAGTCAGTTGTGCTGGGCATCGACCAGTTCGAACGGGATGATCGACAGCTTGGGGACCGACTCGCCGCGAAGCTGCGCGAACAACAGGTCGACTGCCTGCCGGCCCATCTCGGTCTGGTTCTGCCGCACATGCAGGTACGGCGGTCCGTCGATCGGATCGCCCGGCGAATCGAAGCAGCTGATCACCTGGCTGCGCTCCGGGCCGAGTGCCCGAGCCAGCATCCGGGCCAGGTTGTACTCGCACGCCACGAACGCGGTCACCGCCGGAAGCTTCCGCTGGAACTCCCGGATCAGCTCGAGATCGGAGCGAACGCTCTCGGCCGTGAACGAGCCCGGCAACGTACTGCGGAGGTCGGTCAGGTGATGCGCCTGATAGCTGCCAGGATCGCGTTCCGCGAAAGCCGACCGGAATCCCTCCAGCCGGTCCTCGATGCTGGAGGTGTTCAACGGCGGCGGCGAAACGAAGGCGATCTGCCGATGACCGAGCTCGAACAGCCGCTCGGCCAACGCACGCGACGCCGCGACATTGTCTGTGTGCACAGCCGAGACCGGGATACCCGACAGATGCCGATCCACCAGGACTACCGGATAGCCGTCGAGTACCTGCCGAAGCAGGCTCGCGTTGTAGAAGTCCCCGTGCACTGGAAAGACGATCAGCCCGCCGACCTCTTCCAAAGCAACCAGTGACTCGACAGCTTGTTCCTCATCAGTCTGCCGGCCCCTAGTCCGCCGGACGATCAGGTTGGACCCGTGCTCGGCACACCGCTCTTCTATTGCTTGCAGGAGCTCCAGTCCATAGGACTCCGACACATCCGGTACTACGAGCGCGATGGATCCCGGTACGCCGTACGGGCGAGCTGGGCGCAGCCGGCCTTTGAGAGGTACCGAGATGCGGTCCAGGTCGGGCAGCCGCCGTACGACGAACGAGCCCTTGCCACGGATCCGCTCGATCAGCCCGGCCTCCCGGAGTACCTCCAGAGCACGTTTGGAGGTGATCCGGCTGACCTCGAACTGGGCCGCGAGCTCCATCTCGGAGGCCACCCGGTCGCCAGGGCCGAGCACGCCGCGCCTGATCTCGTCCAGCACGTGGGTGCTGATCTGCTCGTACAACAGAGCCATCGGTCGACCTTCTGTGAGACGGGTTGATATACCATCCCAGGCGGTTCTGGCAGGCGCAAGTGGCCTGCTCCGACATATTGACCTATGTCAACCGTGCTCCCTAACATCCGAGCAAACGCCCCTCCCGAACAGACGGCCTCCAGATCGTCGCGCCCTGATCGTCGGGTTCGGAAATTTGTCGGCGGCGTCCGGCAAGGTGCTCGGCATGGAGATCAAAGGCAAGGTCGCGGTGGTGACCGGGGCTGCGGTCGGAATCGGGCGAGCCATCGCCGAGCGCCTCGCTGCCGCGGGAGCCTCGGTGGTGCTCGCGGATATCGAGGAGATCGGCGCGGAGTCGCTGACCGGTTCCCTGCGTTTCGTCCGCACCGATATGCGTGATGACCACGCGGTGGCTGCCTTGATGTCCTGCGAGCCACAGATCCTGGTGAACAACGCGGGTGGCGGGCCGACGCTGCGGCCCTGTTTCCCCGATGCCGACGCTGCCCGCTGGACGGCTTCGCTCGACCTGAACCTGCGCGCGCCGATGCTGGCCACGCAGCTCGCACTGGAGCCGATGCGCCTTGCCGGCGGCGGAGCGGTGGTGAACATCGGATCCACCGCAGGGTTGGGATTCGGACCGCACGTCTCGCCGGAGTACAGCGCGGCCAAGGCCGGACTCATCAGGTTCACCTCGGCCCTCGGCGTACTGCAGGACAGCCATCAGGTGCGGGTGAATTGTGTGGTGCCGGACTGGGTCGCCACCTCCCGTGGCCTCGCGGAACAGGCCTCACTCGCTGACCCCGGTCCCCCACTGGTTCCCCTCGAGACAGTGACCGATGCCGTCGTGAACTTCATCGAGGACGACAGCCTCGCCGGCCGGGTGCTGCTTCTCGACCGCGGGCAGCCACCTCAGCTGCTGGGATCGAACCATGTCGGTGGCCCTCGATGACTGACAGCATTTCGCCATGACCGCCAGACGTCAGCCGTTTGCCGCCGTCCCGGTAGCCGTGATCGCCGCCGCGGTCGCCGTCGTGCTGACTGCGTTGTCCGGTCGCTACGGCTTCCATCGCGACGAGCTCTACTTCCTCGTCGCCGGCAAGCACCTGGCCTGGGGCTTCACCGACCAGCCGCCACTCACTCCCCTGCTCGTCCACCTCTCGACGTCGATCTTCGGCAGCACGCCGATGGGTATGCGCGTGTTCTCGACGCTGGCTGCCGCCGGGACGATCGTCGTGGTCGCGCTGATCGCCCGCGAACTCGGCGCCGACCGCCGCGCCCAGACCTTCGCGGCCTTCTGTACTGCGGTCGCCGGGTTCCCACTCGGCATCGGTCACCTCGCGTCGACCGCGACGTACGACCTGCTCGCCTGGATGGTGATCGGCCTGTTCGCGGTGAAGCTGCTCCGCACCGGCGACGGCCGTTGGTGGGTCGGCATCGGCCTCGCAACCGGGATCGCACTGGAGAACAAGTATCTGGTGGTCCTCCCGCTCGCCGCGCTGCTGATCGCCGTACTGATCCTCGGCCCTCGTTCCGTACTACGAAGTTGGTGGCTCGTCGCGGGCGTCATCACCGCCGCTTTGGTGGCCGGCCCCAACCTCTGGTGGCAGGCGACGAATGGCTGGCCGCAACTCACCGTTGCCGGCGGCATCAGTGGTGACGACGGCGTCGAGAACCGGATCATGTTCATCCCGCTGCAGCTCTTGCAGCTCTCGCCATTCCTGGTGCCGGTCTGGGTCGCCGGGTTCCTGCATATGTGGCGGTCCATCCAATGGTCCCGGCCGATCGCTCTGGCCTATCCGATCCTCTGCGTCATCGTCCTGGCCGTGGGCGGCAAGTCGTACTACGCATTGCCGCTGATGCTGATCTTGATCGCAGCCGGCGCCGCTCCTGTCCTCGAATGGTTCAGCCGCGGCCGTACTTTCCTCCTGGCTCTGGGCGCTGTGCTGACAACGGTCACGTCGGTAGTCATCGCGCTGCCGGTTCTACCGACCTCGGCCGTCAACGCCGTCCTCCCCATCAACCCCGAACAGGGCGAGCAGATCGGCTGGCCCGCCCTGACCAGCGCAGTCGCCGACGCCTGGGCCCAGATCCCGTCGTCTGACCGCGCCCGAGCAGTCATCTTCGCCCTCAACTACGGCGAAGCCGGCGCCATCGACCACTACGGCCCCGCCCACAACCTCCCCACCCCGTACTCGGGCCATATGTCCTTCTACGACTGGGGCCCACCCCCCGACACCCAAACCGGCCCGATCCTCCTGGTCGAACAAGAACCCACCCCGTACTACGAATCCCGCCTAGGCATCTGCCACCAGATCGGCACCGTCAACACCGGCCACGCAGTAGACAACGAAGAACAAGGCACCCACCTAACCCTCTGCACCGGCCCCACCGAACCCTGGTCCACCCTCTGGCCGTCCCTGCGGCGGTACTACTGATCTCGCTCCATCTCTGCGGTGAGAAGATCACCCATGGCGCTGACGAATCCATGGTTGTCCGGTCCTGCCCCCACCAAGAAGCTCGACCACGAACGCCTGTCCGAACGAATCCTGAATCTGCTGTCGAGCCAGAACATGTGCGTCCTGGCAACCGCCGGACCCGACGGCCCACTGGCGACTCCGGTGCGGTACTACCACCTAGATTTCGCCATCCTCTTCACCGCATCCGCCCGCTCACCAAAAATGCGGAACCTCGCCGCCGACCCGCGAATCTCCATCGGCGTCTTCGCACCCTTAGTAGGCCAGGCAAGCAGCCGCGGCGCCCAAATCTTCGGCACCGCAACCATCCTCGCCCCAGCCGATGAGGACTTCGCCCACTACTGGCAGGCCTACCGCTGGCAGTCCGACCACGTCGAACGCGGCAACTCGCTCGACGATCCCCCATTAGGCCCGCTCGCCGTCGTCCACCCAACCCGCATCGTCTACACCGAACACTGGCTCCGCAGAGAAGGCTACGCACCCCGCCAACACTGGCGCCCGTAATACCCGAGCTGTCGGAACCAAGCGCTGGGGAAGCCGACGCATCGGCGTCGTGCGGCAAACTGCTGCGCGTGCTTAGTTCGTCGCAGGAGCAGGCCATCCGGCATGTCGCGTCGCTGTCGTCCGGGCCACCTGTCGACCCAGCGCTGCGGGTGAGCCTCAACTTTCACCCGGATCGGATGGTGCGGGATCGGCCGATCCTCCTCGCGCTGCTCGAGGACGGCATCTATTCGTCGCAATTCGTCACCGGAACTAGCAACGGCGGACTGACAGCCCATCCCGGCGGTGATCGCTGGCGCTGGGAGAGCCGGATCTTCGGCGGCGCGTACGACGGCGCCCCCGCGCGCGACCGACCGGTCTACGGCGCACTCAACTTCCGCCGCAACCCGCTCGGCGCAGCCCCGCGATTCGGCTCCGCGCATTTCCGCCTCACTGCCGAGACCTTGTCGCGCGCAACGTTCTGCTACCCGGACAGCGTCTTTCAACCGTCAGCCTTCGGCGTCGCCGCGAACATGTCCCTCATCGAGCTCGCCGAGGCCGACCACCGAGACGCCCTCGACGACTACATCGAGGCGCAAGTCCACGGAGGGGTCTCACTGGAGCATCACATGGAAGCGCTGGTTCTGGATCCGTCCTACCGAGGAACAGCAGTCGAAGCAGCAGCCCGCCGCCTCCCCTGCCCCCTCGAATGGCACCCGGGACTCGAGCTGACCCTCGACGAACTGCGCCGCCATCCGGAGTACCGAGGTCCGGAGTACGTCGCCCTGGCCGCCGAGATCGCCGTCGACGAACTCCTGACTCCCCGAATCATCGGAGCCGCCGCCCGCACCAACAGCTACCCCGAGCAGTCCCTCAAAAGAATCTGGCACTACCTGGCCCGCTTCGGGCACCCACCTAAACCTCTGCAGCGGCCCTGCTGAGCTGCGGCGGTGCTACTGATTCTGGTCGTGTTGGCCATTGGATTACTGCTGCTGCGCTGAGGACCAGGGCGCCGCCGATCAACTGCACCGGACCGAGGGACTCGCTGAAGGCTGCGGCTGCGAGGCCGACTGTGACCACTGGTTCCAGCGTGGACAGGATCGAGGCTGTGGATGGGCCTACTCGCGCCATTCCGGCGAAGAACATCAGGATTGCGGCGACCGTGCTGACGACAGCGATCGCTGCGATCCATGCCCAGCCGGCGGGATCGAAGTCGAGCTTGGGACCACCTCGTACTGCGCTGGCCAGGGCGAACGTGATCGTCGCGCCGGTGCAGACGAGAGCTGCCAACCCGACCGGCGGGATCGCGGCGCCGATCCGATCGCCCGCGAGAATGTAGACCGTGTACGCGATCGCGGCGCCGAACCCCATCGCCGTACCGACCCCGTCCAGGCTGCCCGACGCGGCTCCGCCGAGGACGAGAACGGTCCCGGCCGACGCGACGAGGAGCGCGGCAACCCGGCGTACGGACGTCTTCTCGCGGCCGAGCGCGACCGCGCCGATCATGACGAGAACCGGGTAGGCGTAGAGGATCAGCGCGAGCAGCGACGCGTCCATCCGCTCGAGCGCCCCGAAGAAGAGGCCGGACTGGGTCGCATAGCCGATCCCGCCCATCGCGAGACCGGCCGCGATCGAGCGACGCGACAAGCCTTTCAGAGCACCGGTCGCATCGCGCGATGACGAGAAGCAGTACGGCCGCGATCGCGAAGCGCAGCAGGAGCAGATCTCCGACGTCGACGCGAGCGTCGTACGCGTACTTCCCGAAGATCGCCATCGCGCCGAAACAGGCAGCGGACAAAAGACAGAAGAGGGCACCCACGCAGACGATGCTCACACCGTCAACTATTCACGTCCATCTCCTCTTTGTGCACGAAACCAGGTAGCGTCGATGAACAATGTTGGATCTCCGCCGCCTGCGCCTCCTCCGTGAACTCGACGCCCGCGGAACCGTTCACGGTGCCGCCCGGGCGCTCGGCTACACGCCCAGCGCCATCTCCCAACAGCTCGCAGTACTCGAACGCGAAGCCGGCGCCAAACTGCTCGAACGCACGGGCCGCAACGTACGCCTCACCGAAGCCGGCCAGGCACTGGTCCGGCACGCAGCCGTCCTACTCGACGGAATGGAGGCCGCAGAGGCCGAACTCTCCGCAATCGCGGCCGGCCGCCCGGCAGGCGTAGTACGGGTATCAGCTTTTCAATCAGCCTTCCTGCGCATCGCAGCTCCCGCCGTCGCGGCACTCGCACGCACCCATCCCGACATCCGAGTCGAGGTGACCGAAGCAGAAGTCGAAGAGGCGATCCCCGCTCTCCGCCTACGCCAACTAGACGCCGTCATCGGCGACGAGTACTCCGGCCAACCGCGCCCGGTCCACACCGACCTGACCCGCGAGCCACTAGTCCGCGAACACATCCGCCTCGTCCTACCGGAGTCACATCCCCTAGCCGCCAAGCGACAAGTCCCATGAAACAACTAGCCAACGCCCGCTGGGCCGCCTGCCAACCAGGCACCGGCCACCGCGAGATGCAAATCCGAGCCTGCCGCGAACTAGGCGCGCTTCGAACCCGACCTCCGCTACGCCTCCGACGACTTCCTCATCCTCGTCGAAATGGTCCGCACCACAGGCGCCTGCGCCCTACTCCCCGACCTGGTCCTCGGCTACGGCGTCCCCGGAGTAGCCATCCGAACCCTCACCGAAGGCACCCTCACCCGAGAAGTCTTCCTCCTAACCCGAACCCCCAAATCCCCAGCCATAGAAGCAGTATCAGCCGCCCTACACTCAACCGTCCCCACCCCGACCTAGCCCCAACCGCCCCTGCCTCCTTTAACGGCCCAGCGCTTTGAGGAACCCAACAGCCAACCTCAGCCACACCGATTCGCAGTACGAGCTGGTCGAGGGAGAGCCGACAAGCAACCTCAGCCAAAGGGGAATGCCGACAGGGCCGAACGTCGTGCGCCCGCCCGACAGGTACCCGAACACGCGCTCAAAGGGGTGCGGCCGGCCCAGCCGAGCTCCGCGGGTGAAGCTCGGTCAGCCCTGATTCCTACCTGGAAGCCCGAAACGCGCCCGCACGCGGTCGGCTGATCCGTCGTCCTCGGCAAAGCACTCGAGCGCCTTGGACATCGTGCCGAAACTCGTCGACTTCGTTGCCTTCTTCAGGCAGTACAGGAACGCTTGGTCCTGTAGGACCAAGTCGGCCACGTCGGTACGAGAATCGATCGGCCATGGCGTCGTCTGGAACGCCTTGATGGACGACATATACATCGGCACCAGTCGCTTGTAGCAGTCACGGAGAACCCGGTCGCCGTGCTCGCCGTACTCGCTGTGCCCGTCGGGCGGCCAACTACCGCCGTCCACGAAGAACTCCTCCGCTGCCTTGCATTTCGGCTCAGCGAACACCGCGTTGGATGGCTTGATGATCGCGAGGTACCGCTGGGCGGCCTGCTCACGAGTCAGCGTGCTCGGGATCGTAGGCGCGGAGGGCTTCGCTGGAGTTGTCCTGGCTGGTGCGGGTTCTGCCGCGAGCGTTGGCGCCGGCGTACTGACTACTGCGGGCCTACTCGATCCACAGCCGGTGCTTACTGCGGCAAGCAGAACAGCAGCCGCGATGAGCTTCTTCATGTGAACTCCCCCGGTTACCACCTACATCGCAGGGTGGTTACAGAGTGTTACAAGCGTCCCATGGGTGTCGCCTGCAGGAGCTGGTGCAGCCCGGGTGGGCGACGTACGCCGTACATGAAAGAAGCCGGTCTCGATGGAGACCGGCTCTGTACTGCGGTGGGCGATACTGGGTTCGAACCAGTGACCTCTTCGGTGTGAACGAAGCGCGCTACCACTGCGCCAATCGCCCGTTCTGGTGGTGCTGGTGTTGCTTGTTGTGGTGGTGCGGGTGAAACCATAGCGCATTGGTCCGCGACGTACGAAACCGGCCGGGCTACTCTTGCTTGCAAGACGGAGACCCCGTCGCGTTGGAGATATGACTGTGACTTTCTCGCACGACACCGAGCACGCGCTCGGCACACTGGTCCGGCTGGTGAATACGCTGCCCGGGCCGAGCAGCCAGGTCGACACGATGGAGACCGTCGAGGACCTGGAGAAGTTCGTCCACGAGCGGGAGTTCAGCGCGGTCGGCAACCTGACCGAGACGGACCTGCAGGATGTCCGTGAGCTCCGTCCGTTGTTCGCTCCGGTCTTCACGACAGGTTCGGATGCCGAGGCCGCCGCGATGATCAACGCGATCGTCGCGAGTGGTACGACGACGCCCCGGTTGACCAATCACGACGGTCATCCGTGGCACATCCACTACTCGCGGGACGGTTCGTCGCTGACGTGCCGGATCACGGTCGAGTGCGGGATCGCGCTTGCCCAGGTGATCTCGGCCGGCGAACGCGAGCGGTTGCGCCGCTGCGAGGCACCGGACTGCGACGACGCGCTCATCGACCTGTCGCAGGAACCGCTCCAAGCGGTACTGCGACGCCCGCACCTGCGGCAACCGCCTGCACGTCGCGGCCTACCGAGAACGCCGCAAGACCGCCGGCGAGTAACCCGAACACCCCAGCGTCCGAAGTACATCCAGTACTTCGGACGCTGTCGTTCGCCCGCCATCCGGTACTGCGAACACCGGCCCGCCGGTACGCCGTCACCGCGAGGCAGCCGTACTACGAGGCGACCGCGCGCCCGCAGTACGGAATGCCTGTACTACGGGTCGATGTCCTCGGCGGAGCGTTCGGCGAAGACCTTTGCCACCGCGGCGGTCACTTCGCCGGGAGCAGGAAGCTCGCGGTCGTCGCAGCGGTGGACTGCCTGGACGTCGCGGGTGGTCGACGTGAGGAAGATCTCGTCCGCCTCTGCCAGCCGAGCCAGCGGCACATCGCGCTCGACGGCGCCGAACCACGCGATCACCAGCGCGCGAGTGACACCAGCCAGCGCGCCCGATTCGAGCGTCGGCGTGACCAGCTCCCCGCCGTACACGCAGAAGATGTTCGCGCCGGTTCCCTCGCAGAGATCCCCGACGGTGTTCGCGAAGATCGCCTCGCTACCGCCGCGCTCCTTGGCGAACGCGAGCGCGCGGACGTTCTCGGCGTACGACGTGGTCTTCAGCCCGGCGACGGCGCTGCGCTCGTTGCGCACCCATGGCACCGTCACGATCGCCGTCGACGGCGCCGGCCGCTCGATCGCCTGCGTCGCCACGACCAGCGTCGGCCCGGCAGTCCCGCGATCCGACGACAGCGGCGACACTCCGCCCGTGAACGTGATCCGCAGCCGGCCGAACGCGATCTCCGGATCCGCCTTCACGACCTCCGCGATCGCGCGCTCGACCTCGTCGCGGTCCGGCGCCGGCAACCCCAGCCCGGTCGCCGACCGGACCAGCCGGTCGAGATGCTTCGACACCGCGAACGGCTGCCCGTCGACGATCTTCACCGTCTCGAACACCCCGTCGCCGGTGGTCAGCCCGTGATCCAACGGCGACAGGCCGGCAGTCGCCGGGTCGTCCTGCAGGGCGCCGTTCAGCCAGATCTTCATTCCTGCTCCTTCCAACTCGGGACACCTTAATCCGCAGGCCTTCTGTGATCGCGCGATGACAGCCGGTGGACCCGAACGTCCGCCGGGAAGGGGACCCCCGTTTTTGAACTCCGGCGGAGATGAGCTAATGTTCTTCTCGCGCCGAGGGGCACGAAAACCCGGTCGCAACGCGGACGTAGCTCAGTTGGTAGAGCGCAACCTTGCCAAGGTTGAGGTCGCCGGTTCGAACCCGGTCGTCCGCTCGGAGAGGGTTCGGCAAGCCAGGCTTTCTCACTGGTGGAGTGGCCGAGAGGCGAGGCAACGGACTGCAAATCCGTGTACACGGGTTCGAATCCCGTCTCCACCTCAACACCCTTGTACAGCTTGGACGATTGGCGCAGCGGTAGCGCGCTTCCCTGACACGGAAGAGGTCACTGGTTCGATCCCAGTATCGTCCACGAAAGCGATGGCGACTCGTGTCTGCGGAAAGCGCAGACCGGGTCGCTTTCGTCATTTGTGCGCCTTCGCTTCGCTCGGCGCGTTGCGGGGGCTTCGCCACCCGCACCCCCCTCCGGCGCCGGGCCAGGGTCGCCGGTCGGCATTCCCCTGTGGCTGGGGTTGTCTGTCGGCTTCCCCCCGTGGCTGAGGTTGCCTGTCGGCTTCCCCCGTGGCTGAGGTTGCCTGTCGGCTTTCCCTGTGGCTGAGGTTTGTTGGTCGGCTCTCCCCCGGCCATCCCGTACTGCGAACTGCTGTGGTTGGGGTTGTTTGTTGGGCGACTACTAGATTGCGGGGCATGTGGAGTGAGGCGTTGGGGTGGTGTGAGGTTGTTTTGGGGGCTCGGGTCAGTGATGTGGCCGAGCTGTCGGGTGGGTTGACCTCGACCATGGTTGCGGTGACTGATGTGACGGGACGTCGGTCTGTGCTGCGGTTGATGACCGAGGAGCCGTGGAAGGCGCATGGGGACGAGCTGACTCGGCGGGAGGCGGCAGCCTTGCAGGTGCTCGAGGGGACGTCGGTGCCCGCACCTACGACGTTGGGTCTGGATGCAGACGGTCAGCACGCGGGAGTTGCGGCTCATTTGATGTCGCGGATGCCTGGTGACGCTACGACAGGGATCGACGAGCTGAGCGTGGTTGCGATGGCGGAGGTCCTGGCTGTTATCCATGACGTTGATCCGGTAGAGCCGTTCCGGACGTACCAGTCGTGGGCTTGGGAAGCTAAGAGGGTCTTGCCGGCTTGGGCGAAGCATCCTGGTGCTTGGCAGCGCGCGTTCGACGTACTGGCTGAGGCGCCGCCGTCGTATCAGCCGACGTTCTTGCACCGGGATTACAGTCACCGGAATTTACTGTGGGACGGTGGGCGGATCACCGGGGTTGTCGACTGGGTCGAGACATCGACGGGGCCCGCCTGGCTGGATGCGGGACATGCGGCGACGAATCTGGCGCTGGCCTTCGGGCCTGGAGCGGGTCGCGACTTTCTGGAGCGCTACGCGGTGCTGACCGGCCGGCAACTGGAGACGTACTGGCTGCTGATGGACGCGGTCGGGTTCCTGCCACCGCCGGGAAGCAAGCCTTTGTTCGGATCGGCGAGGGAGTTGGAGCGCCTCGACTACTGGGTCCACGACCTCATGCGCTCATCCAGCTGACCCGTTCGGCCTGAGGTTGTCTGGGCGGTTGGGTAGGGCTCGGCTGTAGCGGTCGGCTAGTTGGCGGACGGAGGTGCGGAGTTCGTCCGGTGCTTCCCGGATCTCGAAGTCGGCGTCGAGGAGACCGAGGTGTACGGCGAGGCCGGTGGCGGAGTCTGAACCGGTGTTGAACAGGCAGGTGTGGTCGTCGATTGGTTCGATGGTGCCGGCGGCTGGTGGTAGGCGGGCGGCGATGGTTTCTGCGGGGGCGTGGACGACGACCTGGGCTCGGTAGCGCCAGGCGGCCGCCGAGACTCGTCGGGAGACGTAGGCGGTGAGGTCGCCGTCGTCGGGGAGCGGCCGGGGTGTGAAGCGCGGCCCGGTGGGGATGCGTGGCGAGATCCTGTCGACCCGGAACGTGCGCCAGTCCTGTCGGTCGAGGTCGTAGCCGACCAGGTACCAGCGGCGGCCCCAGTTCACGAGCCGGTAGGGCTCCACGGTGCGTCTGCTGGAATCGGAGCGATGGGACAGATAGTCGAACCTGAGCTGTTCGCGGTCGCGGCACAGACCCGCGAGTTGCGTGAGCAATTCGGGATCGACCAGCGGCGCCGGCACGTCCTGCGGCACCTGCACGGTGAAGGTGTGGACCGAGTTCACCCGACGGCGCAGCCGCGATGGCAGCACCTGTTCCAGTTTGGTCAGGGCGTGCAGTGAGCTCTCTTCGAGTCCGGTCAGCTCAGCGGCCTTCCGCAGGCCGATCACGACGGCGACCGCCTCGTCGTCGTTCAGCAGCAAGGGCGGCAGCGAGCCGCCCGCGCCCAGGCGGTAGCCGCCGACCGATCCGCGGGTCGCGTCCACCGGATATCCGAGTCCGCGGAGCCGTTCGATGTCGGCGCGGATCGTGCGGGGGCTGACCTCGAGCTTGCCGGCCAGTTCCGCACCGGTCCAGTCACGGGGTGATTGGAGCAGCGTCAGGAGCTTCAGCAACCGGGCCGAGGTTTCGATCATGCGAAAAGTCTGCCAGCTCATTAGGAAGCTAACTCGCCTAATGGCGAAATAGCGTTCTGGGTATGACGACAAACACCGAGATTCACCCGTTCCGGATCGACATCCCGCAAGCTGACCTCGACGATCTGCAGCGCCGGCTGGAGCGAACCCGCTGGGCGAACGAATTGGCGCTGCGGACCGAGGGCGCCGTACAGACCGGTCCGGTGCCGCCAGGATGGGAGTACGGCGTACCGGTCGGTTATGTACAGCGGCTCGTCGAGGCGTGGCGGACGACCTATGACTGGCGTGCGTGGGAAAAGCGACTGAACGCGTATCCGCAGTTCGTCACCGAGATCGACGGCCAGCAGATCCATTTCCTGCACGTCCGGTCCGCCGACCCGGACGCGATTCCGCTGCTGCTGACCCACGGCTGGCCGAACAGTGTGGTGGAGTTCCTCGACCTGATCGAACCGCTGACCGCGCCGACCGACGGGCAGGCCTTCCATCTGGTGATCCCGTCACTGCCCGGCTTCGGCTTCTCCGGCCCGACCGCCGACCAGGGCTGGAACAGATACCGCACCGCGCGCGCCTGGGCCGAGCTGATGTCCCGGCTCGGCTACGAAAAATATGGGGCCCACGGCAACGATGCCGGTGCGTTCGTCGCCCCCGAACTCGGCCGCATCGACCCCGCCCACGTGATCGGCGTGCACGTCACCCAGCTGTTCTCGTTCCCCTCCGGTGACCCGGCCGAACTCGCCGATCTGTCCGAGGACGAGCTCGGCTACGTGAAGTTCCTGCAGACCTTCCAGGACAGCATGTCGGCGTACGCGAAGCTCCAGGAGACACAGCCGCAGACCCTCGCTCATGCCTTGGCCGACTCCCCCTCGGGCCAACTGGCCTGGATCGCCCAGTTGCTGGGCGGCACCAGCGACGAGCACGTGCTGACCAACGCGACCATCTACTGGCTCACCAACACCGCTGCCTCCTCGGCGCGCTTCTACTACGAAGACCACCACGCCGATCACCCGACCACACCGACCACCGCCCCGACCGGCCTCGCCAGCTTCGCCTTCGACTTCCGGCCGCTGCGGCGATTCGCAGAGCGCGACCACGCCAACATCGTGTCCTGGAACGAATACGACCGCGGCAGCCACTGGGCCACCCAAGACGCCCCCGACCTCCTGATCCAGGACCTCCAGGGCTTCTTCAGCGTCGCGAGACATTCTCGATAAGCCAACGGGCCAGGGGGCCCAGTTGGGTGAAGGCGGTGACCACTCGGTCGGCGGCGGCAGGCGTATGGATCCAGTCGTCGCAACCGAGTGGCCGGGTGGCGATGAGCGAGCGGTGTCTCAGGAGCTGCGCCCGCGGATGATCTGCTGGATGACCTCGCAACGGCCGCTTCAGTTGCTCGCCCGAGATTTCAAAGCCCTCACGCTCAAGCTTGCGAACGATCGCGGTCAGCCGCCGCCCGGTCCCCTGATCCGCCACTGCTGCCCGGTACCGCTCGATCTGTTCCGGTGGCGCGTACCACCAGGCCAGGCTGACCTCCAGACCGTCGAGATCGAACCGGAGGCTCAGCTCGACGTTCCGTGCCAGCCGGACGATCGCGCTCTGCCGCTGCCACGGCTCCAGCAGGACCCCGCCGTAGCGCCAGACAGCAAAGTCCTCGTACGCCGGATCCGTCTCCGCGATGGCGTCGAGCAGCTCGACCATCGGACGGCGTACCAACTCCTCCCGATCTCGCCGCCATCGCTGCCTGACATCGAGAGAAGGCTCGCCCTCCAGCTGGAGCAGCACATCGAAGGCAGCCCGGGGCCAGCCTTCGAACTCACCGGGCACAGCAGGGCGCCTAGACGAGCCAGGTGTTGTCGCGCATGAGTGTCCGGCCGGGTAGCTCGTTGGCTTCTCGCCAGGACTGCACCGTGTCGGGGGTCAAGCGGAAGTAGAGGTAGAGGGCCTTCGCGTCGCGCGGATCGAAGCCGGACTTGGCGGCGAAGGCGTCCGCGACTCCGGGCGCCAGCTCCTCGGCACGAAAGGTTTCGGCGGTTGCCGTGATGAGGATGACGTCGCGGGTGTGATCCAGGGCGACGTGAGCGCGACCGGTCGACCGGAG
Source organism: uncultured Actinomycetota bacterium (assembly GCA_963740725.1). Classification (GTDB taxonomy): domain Bacteria; phylum Actinomycetota; class Actinomycetes; order Propionibacteriales; family Kribbellaceae; genus Kribbella. The sequence goes on along the minus strand of CAVUFT010000025.1, from coordinate 885,879 downwards.
ATTGAGGCTGGTCGGGTTCGACGCGGCCGTCGAGAAGAGGAGCGTCTCGCCGTCCCAGAGAAACGAGAGCGGCATCAAGTACGGCGTACCGTCGGCTGATGCCGTCGACACCCAGGCATCGACATCCTCGTCGAGACGCTTCAGGACGTGATCTTTGCGTACTTCGGGGCTCCGGGCCGGCTCGGTCACTCGCGTTCTCCTGGTCCGATTTGTCACATCTTGGCGGCTCGCTACGTCAGTCCCTCGACGGAGCTCGGCTCGAAAGTGTGACAGATAGAGGGGATCACATGACTGAGGACGCCGTCCGGGCCGAGTCCGTCGGGGTCGCGCTGCTCGTAGTACTCGGGACCCTCACGCCAGCCGAGCGGCTCGCGTTTGTGCTGCACGACATGTTCGCTGTTCCGTACGACGACATCGCGCCGATCATCGGCCGTTCCGCTGGCGCTGCCCGGCAGCTCGCGAGTCGCGCGCGGCGGCGGGTTCAAGGCAAGCCCGAACTGCTCGACACCGATGCGCATCGGCAACGCGAGCTCGTCACCGCTTTCCTGGCCGCATCCCGCGCCGACGACTTCGAAGCGCTGCTCGAGATGCTCGATCCAGGCGTCGTACTACGTGCCGACGGTGCCGCCGCCTCCAGAGGTGTGGCGCACCTGGTGCGCGGAGCAGCAGCCGTCGCGGCGAACTTCTCCGGGCGCGCGGCGGCCGCGCGAGTCGCGCTCGTCGACGGGGTCGCGGGTGCGGTCCGGACGTATCGCGGAGAACCGCAGGTGATCTTCAGGTTCACCTTCGACGCCGATCGGATCGTCGAGATCGAGTTGCTCGGCGACGCCGACCACCTCCGCGAGGTCGAGCTCACCCGGTTCGACGGCTAGTGGGACTCATGAGGCCGCTGCGGTAGCCGGGCGGTCTGCTGCGGTGCGTCAGGCACGTGGCTGGATTCGCGTGCTGTTGATTGCCGCGAGCAGGAGCAGGGCGGCGGCCGATCCGAGGCTGATCCGCAGCCCGGTGAGGAAGGTGTCCGGATTGGCGATCAGGGCACCGAAGACCGCGATGGCGACGGCTCCGCCGATCTGGCGGAAGGTGTTGAACACGGCGCTAGCCGTTCCCGCACGCTCGGCCGCGACACCTTCGAGGACGACTCCGGTGACCGAAGGCATGGCCAGCGATCCGCCGGCGCCGATCGGTATCACGCAGAGGGCGGTCACGACCGGCGACTCCAGCGGTGCCGTGAGCAGCAATGCCAGGAGTCCGGCGGTCATCGACAGCAGCCCGGCCACGACCGGGACCCGCGCTCCGAACCGGTTGGTGATCGGGCCACTGGAGAGGTTCCCGGCGATCGCGAAGAAAGCGGAAGGCAAGAACGCCAGTCCGGCGTGCAGCGGCGACAATCCGAGGTGCTGCTGGAGGAACAGGCTGACAACGAACACGTTGCCGTAGTTGCCGACCATGAAGGCGAACCCGACGGGCAGCGCCAGCCGGAAGCCGCGCGCCCGGAAAAGTTCCAGCGGCATCATCGGGTGCCGGCCACGGGCCTGAACGGCCAGGAAGGCGGCGAGGGTGACCACGGCGATCCCGAGCGCGGCGACGACAGCGGGGTGGGTGAACCCACGATGGCCGCCTTCGATGAGTCCGTAGACCAGGGTGGACAAGGCAACAACGGCGAGGAGCTGGCCGGCCCAGTCGAACCGGGACGGCCGGGTGGGCGAGGCGGCCACCACGACCAGGAAGGCGACCATGCCGACGCAGACGGGCAGGTTGATCGTGAAGACCCACCGCCAGTCGAGCGTCGCGAGCAGCCCGCCGAGCGGTTGTCCGACCAGTCCGGCGACGGCGCCGCCGACCGCCCAGACGCCGAGCGCACCGGCTCGGCGGCGCGGGTCGGGGAACGCTTCACGCAGCAGGGCCATCGACGCCGGCAGCATGATCGCCGCGGCAGCGCCCTGCGCGCAGCGGGCGGCGACCAGTACGCCGATCGTCGGCGCGGCCGCACAGGCGGCCGAGGCCAGCCCGAACCCGACGATGCCCGCCCCGAGCGCCTTCTTCGCGCCGATCCGATCCGACAGGTTGCCCGCGAACAGCAGCAGCGCGGCGAACAAGAGGGTATAGCCGTCGATCGTCCACTGCTGGCCGGTCGTTCCGCCGCCGAGCTCGGTCCTGATCCGGGACAGGGCGACGTTGACGATCGAAATGTCCAGCGTGATCAGGAAGAAGCCCAGCGAGGCGATCGTGATGACGATCCGCGCGTGCGGCGCATCCGGGATGGCTGATCCAGCCACCGGCGGTACCCCGTCCTCGGTCGAGCGGCTCGGCACTGCGTCGGTATGTGGCAAGACATTCCACTCTGCGGTCGGTCCTCGATACATCAGGTCGAGCACCGAGTCTGCCAAACCCGCCCACAATGAGTCAGGTACTGCGATTACCCCGCTGCGACGGATGCCAAGGGTCCTCTCGAGAACGCGCCGGGCACAGACGAGCCCGCCGACAGCCATGCTGCTCGCGCAACTGCCTCGGGATGTCGCGTCGCCTTGCCTGTGACCGGGTTCACCGACCCCGGCGCGGGAACATCCGGCCGCCGGTTCAACCGCTGCCGAACCGGTGCCTCGCGCAACAACCCCACCAACTCGCGCAGCCAACTCAGTACCTCGCACCGCCGCACCCTCTCCAGCAACGCGAGATCGCGCGAATCGGCGTCTGAAGAGTTCAGTCAACTAGCCACGGAAGGGACATTTCTCCCGCCTGCACAGGGTCTCGCGCGACACCCCGGATACTCAGTTTCGAAGTCCGCGAAAAGTGCGCTACTGTTCTGCTCTCGCACCGAGCAGGACAGTGTCCGGCTCCGCGAGATGCGAACGTAGCTCAGTTGGTAGAGCGCAACCTTGCCAAGGTTGAGGTCGCCGGTTCGAACCCGGTCGTTCGCTCGGAACTGGCCGGCAGGCTGGAGACTCTGCGGTGGAGTGGCCGAGAGGCGAGGCAACGGCCTGCAAAGCCGTGTACACGGGTTCGAATCCCGTCTCCACCTCGAAACACCTTGAAAACAACAGAATCCCGGACGATTGGCGCAGCGGTAGCGCGCTTCCCTGACACGGAAGAGGTCACTGGTTCGATCCCAGTATCGTCCACGAAAGCGATAGGCGACTCGTGTCTGCGGAAAGCGCAGACCGGGTCGCTTTCGTCATTTGTGCGCCTTCGCTCCGCTCGGCGCGTTGTGGGGGCTTCGCCACCCGCACCCCCCTCCGGCGTCGGGTCGGGGTCGTCGTTCGCCTTTCCCCTTTGGCTGAGGTCAGCGGTCCCTTCGACTCAACCGTTCCGTACTCCGAACCGCCGTGGCTGAGGTTGGCGGTCGGCGTTTTGGAGTGGGGTTGGGACAGGGAAGTGGGGGCGTGAACACGGTATTTCATGTTCCTGAGCGCGGTTTCTTGTTCGCACCTCGGCGTCGCGTCCACGGTGGTGGGGTTACATGCGGAGGTGGGAGGCGCCGTTGAAGTCTAGGACTGTGCCGGTGGCGAATTCGGCTAAGGGGGACGCTAGGTAGTGGATGGCGGCGGCTACCTCGTCGGGGGTGGAGACTCGTTCTAGGGGGCTTTCCAGGCGGCGGCGGTCGTAGCCTTCGCCGGAGAGGGCTTCGGCGGCCATGTCTGTGGTGGTCCAGCCAGGGGCGATGGCGGTGACGGCGATTCCTTCTGGGCCTAGGGATCTGGCTAGGGACTGGGTCAACGAGACCAGGGCCGCTTTGCTGGCGCCGTACGCGGGTTGGTTGGGTTCGCCGCGGAAGGCGCCTCGGGAGGCGACGTTGATGATGCGGCCGCCTCGGGTCATGTGGCGTACTGCGCACCAAGTGACGTTGGCGGCGCCGATCAGGTTCACCCCGAGCGTGTTGGACCAGGCCTGTTGCCATTCCTCATAAGAGGTCGCCCGGATCGGGTGTGGTTCGTAGATAGCCGCGTTGTTGACGAGGACGTCGATACTGCCCAAAGAAGAAGCAGCCGCAGAGACCATCGACAAGATCTGGTCAGGGTCTGCCAGATCGGCGTGGACCAGGACGTGGCCGGTTCCGGGAAGCTTCGACAAGACGGCCGATGCGGCCTCAGCAGATGAGCCGTAGTGCACCGCCACTCGGTCTCCTGCGGCGGCGAAGGCGTGAGCCGTCGCCGCTCCGATTCCTCGTGATGCCCCGGTCACCAGCACTGAACGGTCCATGCCTCGACCCTACTTGCGCGGCTTGATGTCCCGCCGGTACTCCTTGGTCTGTCGCACCCAGGCCTTGCGGGCCTCAGCCTGCAACCGGCTGTCCGCCCGGCGAGCCATGTAAGCCGCCTCCCGCTGCAGCTTCACCCAGCTCTCGTAGCGCCGCACGGCCAAGGTCCCGTCCTCCAGAGCCTCCCGTACTGCGCACCCGGGCTCCGTCACATGCACGCAATCCTTGAACCGGCACTGCTCAGCCAGTGCAGTCACATCCGGGAACGCAGCAGCCAGCCCCTCGCCGGCTTCCTGCAACCCAATCCCCCGCAGCCCAGGCGTATCAATCACAACCCCGCCATCAGGCAACTGAATCAGCTCACGCCGCACAGACGTATGCCGTCCCTTACCGTCCTCACGGATCGCCTGCACGTTCAGTAGCTCGACACCCGCCAGTGCATTCACCAGCGAGGACTTCCCCGCACCACTGACTCCCAGCAACGCCAGCGTCGCGTGATCATCAAGCAGCGCGCGCACGCCATCCAGCCCCTCGCCAGTAGTCGCACTGCACACCAGTACGTCGGCGCCCGGCGCAGCAATAGCCACATCCTCAGCAATGGAGACCGCGTCCACAACAAGGTCAGCCTTCGTCAGTACGACGACCGGCCGCGCCCCGCTCTCCCAGGCCAAAGCGAGGAACCGCTCGATGCGGCTGATGTTCGGCTCCGGATGGAGCCCGACGACGATGGCGATCACGTCGACGTTGGCGGCGAGCACCTGGCCCTTCGACGTACCGCCGACCTCGGCCCGCACGATCGCCGTACGGCGTGGGGCCACCGCCTCGACGGTGATCCGGTCGTCCGGCCAGTGCCGGAGCGCGACCCAGTCGCCCGTACACGGCGTCGCCTGCGAATCGGCCGCGATCGCGGCAAGCACCCCGCCGGACCACGACGCACGCACCGGACCGTCTTCGGTCAGAACGCTGGACAGGCCCTTGTCGACGCGCACCACGCGCCCCGGAACGAGCTCCTCGGAGCCCGGCACTTCACTCAGATACTCGGCCGTCGACACATCGAGACCGAGGGCTTGCAAACGAACGGAGATTTCAGCTGACATCGTGCGACGAACCTTTCGAGCGGTCCGGCCCCGAGTTCAGCTCAGCGGACGGACGATGCGGGAGTGGACGGCCCGATGATGGGCCAGATCGAAGCTCATGGTCGGTCGCCTCCCTTCTCTGTCTGCCGTCGAGTGACGGACTGTCGCGATGCCCTCAGACTATGTCGTCACCATCGGCCTGCGCACCGGATTTTCCAACCCGCTCAGGCTCGCGACGTTCATCCTCCACCGGTACTGCGGGCGCAGCTCTTCCGCGCCGCCGCCTTGGCCTCACCCGGCCTCCCCGGATCCGGCACGGCGACCGCCGGCTCCGCTGGTGCAACCGGCTCCGCTGGCGCAACGGTCTTCGCGACCTCCGGCAACTTGGTCGCCGCCACCGCCTCCGGTACGACGTGCTCGGCGGCCACCGGCTCGGACAGCGCCTCGACCGCACGCGCGACCTTCACCTCCGGCCGTTCCTCGCCCGGCTTGACCACGTCCACGTGATGCGGATCCGGCTCGGCCTTCATCACCGGCTCCTGAACCTCCACCGGCTCCTCCGTCTCGGAAGCTTCCGGCGCGCGACTTGTGCGGCCAGAGCCGGTCGACCACCGCGTTCAGCGCCGCCCCGATCAACACCGCGATAGCCGTCATATAGAGCCACATCAATACCGCGATCGGCGCCGCCAGCGGCCCGTAGATCGACGTCCCCCCAACAGTCGTCTGCAGGATCCAGCGCAGCACGAAGCTGCCCCCGATCCAGATCGACAACGTCAGGAACGACCCCGGCAGATCCGACAACCATGGCGTCCGCACCGGCACCGACAGATGGAACAGCGTATTCAAGAAGCCCGCCGACAGAATCGTGACGACCGGCCAGTACAACTGATTCAGGAAGTCGACCTTCTCCGGCAGCAACGCGTCCACCGCATCCGGCCCGGCCAGCACCAGCGGAAGCACGATCACGCCGATCACCAGCGCACCGCAGTACAGGCTGAAGGACAGCACGCGGGTGCGCACGATCCCGCGCTTGCCACCCATCCCGTACATGATCGTGATGGTGTCCACGAAGACGTTCAGCGCGCGGCTGCCGGACCACAGCGAGAGCACGAATCCGATCGAGATCACGTCCGGCCGGCCGCCGCCGAGCACCTGGTTGATGGTCGGCACGATGACCGTCTTGACGGACTCGTCGGTCAGCGCGCGGCTGGCCAGGTCGGCGATCTGCAACTTGATGTTGTCGATCGTCTCGACCTCGAAGTACTTGCTGGCCACGAAACCGATGCTTCCGGCCAGCCCGAAGATCAGCGGCGGCAGCGAGAGGATCGCGAAGAAGGCGGCCTCCGCCGCGAGTCCGGTGACGCGGTAGCGCATGCAGACGCCGACGGTCTGGGTGATCAGCTTCCAGATCGTCGAGGGAATTCGTCGGGCCCAGTCAAATGAGACGGAGGTCTCGGACCCAGAGCGTGCCATACCGCTTACCGTACTGACATGGCGGACCCAAACGCTGTAACGAATCAGGCTCCCCCACTGCAAGGGGTGAACTTCTTCACGGCCGACACCGGTCTCGGTGACGCTCTGCGTCCGTACGCCGACCTGGCGGCCGATCCCGGTCTGACCGGGATCGGGGAACTCGCGGGAACGCAGGAAGCGCTCTCCCACGCTCTCCCGGCGAACCAGAACTCCCCCGTACTGCGTACTCACGACCGCTACGGGAACCGCATCGACGAGGTCGAGTTCCACCCGTCCTGGCACTGGCTGATGGAGAAGGCGGTCGGCTTCGGCCTCCAGGCGGCGCCGTGGACCAGCGAAAAACCTGCTCCGCACCTGACGAGAGCGGCCGGCTTCTACCTCTGGTCTCAGGTCGAACCGGGCCACGGCTGCCCGATCTCGATGACCTACGCCGCAGTACCGGCCCTCAAAGCAGATCCAGACCTAGCCGCCGAGTGGGTCCCAGGACTTGCCAGTACTACGTACGACCCGCGCCGGCTGAGGCCCGCGGAAAAGCAAGGGCTGCTCGCCGGGATGGGGATGACCGAGAAGCAGGGTGGCTCGGACGTCCGCGCGAACCTCACCACGGCCACGCCTTCCGGGACCGGCGAATACCTGCTGAACGGGCACAAGTGGTTCTGCTCGGCGCCGCAAGTCGATGTGTTCCTCGTGCTCGCCCAGGCGCCGGAAGGGCTGAGCTGTTTCGTGGTCCCGCGCGTGCTTGCCGACGGCAACCGGAACACGTTTGCCCTGCAGCGCCTCAAGGACAAGCTCGGCAACCGGTCGAACGCGTCCAGCGAGGTCGAGTTCCACAACACGATCGGCTACCTGCTCGGCGAAGAGGGCGCCGGCGTCCGGACGATCATCGAGATGGTCGCCGCGACCCGGCTCGACTGCGTGATCGGGTCCGCGGCGTTGATGCGCAGAGCGCTCGTCGAGGCGACCTGGCATACGTCGTACCGGAGTGCCTTCGGTGGGCTGCTCCGGGACAAGCCCGCGATGCAGAACGTGCTCGCCGATCTCGCGCTCGAGAGCGAGGCGGCAACCGCTCTCTCGATGCGGCTCGCCGCGGCGGTGGACTCGGGCGACGAGCAAGCAGCGTTCCGGCGGATCGCGCTGCCGCTGGCCAAGTTCTGGGTCTGCAAGCGGACCTCGTTCACGGTCGCCGAGGCGCTCGAATGCCTGGGCGGCAACGGCTACGTCGAGGAGTCCGGCCTGCCGCTGCTGTTCCGCGAATCCCCGCTGAACTCGATCTGGGAAGGCTCCGGCACAGTCAACGCCTTGGACGTACTACGGGCGCTCCGCCGCCCCGAATCGCTCGAGGCCTGGCTCACCGAAGTCGGCGCCGCCCGCGGCGCCGACCACCGCCTCGACAAAGCAATCACGGATGTCCTGGCTGTGCTCAACGAACTGGGGCTCTCCGACCTGGAGAACGCGGAAGCAGGCGCTCGCCGGCTAGCCGCGCGAATGGCGGTCTGCCTCCAGGCATCCCTCCTCGTCCGCAACTCCACGCCCGAGGTCGCCGACGCGTTCGTGGCGTCCCGCCTCGCCGGCGACTGGGGTGGCGTCTTCGGCACCCTCCCCCGCACCACGCCGTTCACCCCGATCCTCGACCGCATCCTCTGACCACCCGCTCCCCGAACGACCACGCCGACCTCCGGACGCGAGCGACGACCTCAGCCCGCACACACGCTAGGGTTACCGCGTCGCGACTGGCGCTGAGGTGGGATCGACCACCGGGGAGCGAAAAGACGCCGGCACCGTGCGCCTGGGTGCCGCGACCGAGTGCAACCTCAGGAGAGAGACGAAGATGACTCAACCCTTCGACGCCGCTGCCGCGTCGGCCGCGTACAACAACGCACTTGCGGTGATCGGCGCGGTGGAACCCACCATCGCCGGCGCGATCAAGGCCGAACTGGCCGACCAGCGGTCCTCGCTGAAGCTGATCGCGAGCGAGAACTACGCCTCCCCGGCGACGCTGCTGACGATGGGCAACTGGCTGTCCGACAAGTACGCCGAGGGCACCATCGGGCACCGCTTCTACGCCGGCTGCCAGAACGTCGACACCGTCGAGCAGGCCGCCGCGGACCACGCGAAGGCGCTCTTCGACGCGCCGCACGCCTACGTCCAGCCGCACTCCGGCATCGACGCGAACCTGGTCGCGTTCTGGGCGATCCTGGCCAACCGGATCGAGTCCCCGGCGCTCGCCGAGGCGGGCGCCAAGCACGTCAACGACCTGTCCGACGAGGACTGGAGCAAGCTCCGCAAGGCGCTCGGCGACCAGAAGATGCTCGGCATGTCGCTGGACGCGGGCGGTCACCTGACGCACGGCTTCCGGCCGAACATCTCCGGCAAGATGTTCCACCAGAGCTCCTACGGCACCGACCCGGAGACCGGGCTGCTCGACTACGACAAGGTCGCCGCGACCGCTCGTGAGTTCAAGCCGCTGATCCTGATCGCCGGCTACTCGGCGTACCCGCGCAAGGTCGACTTCGCCAAGATGCGCGAGATCGCCGACGAGGTCGGCGCGACCCTGATGGTCGACATGGCGCACTTCGCCGGGCTGGTCGCCGGCAAGGTCTTCACCGGCGACTTCGACCCGGTCCCGCACGCGCACGTCACCACGACCACCACGCACAAGTCGCTGCGCGGCCCGCGCGGCGGCATGGTGCTCTGCCAGCCCGAGTACGCCGACGCGGTCGACCGCGGTTGCCCGATGGTGCTCGGCGGCCCGCTCAGCCAGACGATGGCCGCGAAGGCCGTCGCGCTCGCCGAGGCGCGCCAGCCCGAGTTCAAGACCTACGCGCAGAACGTCGCGGACAACGCGGTCGGCCTGGCCGAGGGCCTGATGAAGCGGGGCGTCAAGCTCGTCACGGACGGCACCGAGAACCACCTGGTGCTGCTCGACGTCTCGTCGTACGGGATCACCGGCCGGCAGGCCGAGTCGGCGCTGCTCGACGCCGGCATCGTGACCAACCGCAACGCGGTCCCCCGCGACCCGAACGGCGCCTGGTACACCTCCGGCGTCCGGATCGGTACGCCGGCGCTGACCACCCGCGGCTTCGGTCTGCGACGAGTTCGACAAGGTCGCCGAGCTGATGGTCGACGTGCTGTCCAGCGTCACCCCGACCACCACCTCGACGGGCGCTCCGTCGAAGGCGAAGTACGTCCTCGCCGACGGCGTCGCCGACAAGGTCCGCGCGGCCTCGGCCGAGATGCTCGACAAGCACCCGCTCTACCCGGGCCTCGAGCTCAACTGATCTAACCCAACAGCAGCGCCCGTACTCCGAAAGTACGGGCGCTGCTGTCCGTCAGGACGGTGGCTTGATCGCCTGCTTCGGCATCAGTACTGCGGCCAGCACTGCACCCGCGACGCCGATGCCGGCCGAGACCCACATCGTCGTGTTCAGGCTGGTCATGAACGCGTCTCGCACTGACGCGAGGAGTTCCGTACGAGCCGGTCTGCGCCGCGACAGCGAGGCCGGGACCGACGCCCTTCTCGACGGCCTCCGCGGCCTGCGCCGGCAACCCCTCCGTGCCGACGTGGGAGCGGTAGACCGAGTTCAGAACAGTTCCGAGGACGGCGACGCCGACCGTGCCGCCGACCTGACGGAAAGCCTGCAGCAGCGCCGATCCAGTGCCTGCCCGATCAGGGTCGAGAACACCGAGACCAGCATTCATTGCCTGCGGCATCGAACAGCCGAGACCGAATCCGACCACGACGATCCAGATCGCCGTGTAGCCGTAGCCGGTGTCCAGATCCGTGAAGGCACCGAGAACGAACCCGACCGCCATCACCACGAACCCGGCCATCACCAGCAACCGCGTGCCGACCTTGGTCTCGACCGGCTCGGCCAGCTTGGCCCCGATCGTCATCCCACCGATGAAGGGCAACAGCTTCAGGCCGGTGTGCAACGCGTCCGATCCGTTGATGCCCTGGAAGTACTGCGGGATCGTGAACAGCAGGCCGAAGATCGCGAACACCGAAACCGTCAGCAGGACGGCGCTTCCGGTGAACACCTTCTCCTTGAAGAGCCTCAGCTCGATCAACGTTCCCCCGCGGCGTTGCCAGGTGATGAAGGCCGCCAGCAGGATGATCGCGATGGCGAGGAAGATCAGCGTGCTGCTGTCGGTCCAGGACTTCTCGCCCGCCTTCGTCACGCCGTACACGAGAGAGGCCAGGCCGGCGCTGGAGAGCGCGATCCCGAGCCAGTCGATGCTCGGCCGGTCCGCGCTGCGCGACTCGGGGATCAGCAGGCTGACGGCAACGGCGGCGATCAGGGCGATCGGCACGTTCAGGTAGAAGATCCACGGCCAGCCGGCGTGGTCGAGCAGCAGCCCGCCGACGATCGGGCCGAGCGGCATACCGATGCTGTTGGCAACGACGAAGAAGCCGATCGCCTTCTTCCGCTCTTCCTTCGTCCGGAACAGCACCGTGATCAGGGAGAGCGCGACCGGGACGATCATCGCCGCGCCGATCCCGAGCGCCGCCCGGGAGGCGATGAGTGCGCCCGCCGAGTCGGACAGCGCACAGGCCAGCGAGGCGGCGCCGAAGAGGGTGAGCGCGATCGCGATGATCTTGCGCCGCCCGTACCGGTCGCCGAGCAGGCCTGCGGGAAGCAGCAAGGCGGCCAGCACCAGGTTGTACGAGTTCGCCATCCACTGCAGCTGACTCGTCGAGGCGTCCAGATCCTTGGCCAGAGTGGGCAACGCGACGTTCAGCACCGTGGTGTCCAGGCCGAGCACGAGCGTCGCGAGGCAGAGCGCGATCAGTACGCCGAACCGCCGGCTGCCGGTCAGCACCGGTTCCTTCGTGGCAGATGAGGTCATGAGATTCAAATTATCAGAATCTTGTGATAGTTGCGATACATCCAATTCCGGTAGTGTGTTGACATGTCACGTGAACCGTCGCCGGAAGAGGTCAGCCAGTTCGTCGAGCGCTTCGCGGGCGTGCTGGCGAACAGCGGCGTTCCGTCGATGTCCGCCCGGGTGATGGGCCGGATGCTGGTGAGCCCGACCGGGACGATGACCGCCTCCGAGCTCGCCGAGTCGCTGCAGATCAGCCAGCCCGCGGTCTCCGGCGCCGTCCGGCAGTTGCTCCAGGTCGCCTTCATCTCACGCGAACGGCTCCCCGGGTCCCGCAAGGACCACTACCGGATCCGCGACGACGTCTTCGCCGCCATCCTCGAACGCCGCAACAACGCCCTCGGCGAATGGGAGGCCAGCACCCGCGCCGGCGCCGACCTGTTCGGCCACGACACTCCCGTCGGCCGCCGCCTCGCCGAGGCCGCCGACTTCTTCGACTTCATCCACGACGACCTGGACCAGATGATCACCAACTGGCGGAAGGGCCACCCGATCCGCTGAGACACTGGGGCATGCGGCGATGCTGATGTGGAGTGGCACCGATGTGTGGCGGGCGGAAGTTGCTCAGGTGGAGTTGGGGGCAGACCGGCTGACGGCGACTGGGACTCAGCTCGGGATCGATCCGGTGCCCTATCGGGTGGACTATGAGCTTGAGACCGGGGCGCACTGGGTGACCCGTCGACTGCAGGTCACGGCGAGCGGCGATGGCTGGGCCCGTCGGCTCGATCTCCGTTCGGACGGTGCCGGTCGCTGGGAGTCCACCTCGGTCAGTCGAAGGCGAAGTCGACCTTCCGTCGCCGGGCGGAGACCTAGCTGCGGTAGAAGGTGCTCTGGATTGCGATCTGGCCTACTCCCCGCTCACCAACCTCATGCCGGTACGCCGCCACGAGCTCGACCGCCAACCCGGAACCGTCGACTTCCTGATGGCCTGGGTATCACTCCCGGATCTGGTCGTGCACCTCTCCCCGCAGCGCTACCAGCACCTCGACACCTCACGCGTGCGCTACCTGAGCACCGACAGCGATTTCCAAGCCGATCTGGAGCTGGACCCCGACGGCCTCGTCATCACCTACCCCGGTCTGGCTCAGCGAGTCAGCGCGTAGACGGCGATCGCGGCGAAGTCGTCGGCCGGTTCTGCCGTCTGCCAGGACCGCACGTCGTCGACATAGCGCGAACCATGGCCGGTGAAGGGCAGGTTGCGGTCGACGCCGTCGGCCGGGCAAGCGTTCATCCCGTCGAGGAGCTCGTCGAGACCGTCGGCGAACAGGTCTTCTGAGTTCGGCCCGTTCACGACCGCGCCGGTCAGAACGCGGCCCTTGATGTTCGCGATCTGGTGATGGGCGCAGCGTTCGTAGCTCGAGCCGACGCCGATCATGAACGAGACGCCCCACGGGTTCGCGCCGAAGTTCCAGTTCAGCTGCTGTACGCCGAACGCGTCGTACCGCCGATCGCCCGTCGCCGCCCGATAAAGCCGCGCCGTCGCCGCCAGCCCGAACGAGTGCGGCACCGCATCGAAGTTGTCGTACTGCGCGCCCGCGCCGAACGGATCCTCCGCCGCCCGCGCGACACCGATCTCCAGTTGCGCCCGGAGATCGTTCTTCAACGGGGCCGTGTCCACCGACCGATCAAACCGGGCCGCGCGAATCAGATCCGCCTCGGCGAGAGCGCTCACGTCGTACAGGTTCAGCGTGTCACCGCCGGCCTCGTGCTTGCGGTATTCGCCTGCCCAGTAAGCCGATTGACGCACCCAACCCTTCGCGCGGCTGTCCCGGAGCTTCTGCGCGGCGAGCGCCATTTCGGCTGCACCCAGCGCGAGGTCGTCGCGCCAAGCGCTCTCGGGATAGAAGGCGAAGGGCAACGAAGTGACGAGCTGCTTCACCCCGGTCGTCTGCGCCATCGAGTAGATCTGCGCCGCAGTCTGGAGATCGCGGCGCGCTTTCGCCGGCGAAGTACGGGCTTCTACCTGTGCTGCGAGGGCGAAGGCGGCGGCGGTTCGGCCGGCCAGGTTCGGGCTGATCGGCTTGCCGGGAGCGGCCGCGCGGAACACCGGACGGTTCTTCAGGAAGCGCTCACTCGGATCGCTGCAGGTGGTCGTCGGCTTCGGGCAACCGCCAGATGTCGTGATCGCCGATGAACGTTTCCTCGACGTTCCCGGCGCCGGCTCCGACCTGGATGTAGAGCGTCTTGGACTTCTCGTCCCACATCTTGTCGAGCCAGTCGAGACCGTGCCGCGCTTCCTTCAGCAGCGTCGGATCCGGCACCGAGGCATCCCGAGCCGATGCCCAGAGCAACGATTCCGAGTACGCCGCGATGTGGGTGAACTTCAGGTAGTCGCCGGCATCGAACCAGCCACCCTCGACGTCGACCGGCCCACCGACGCGGCGCAACTCACCGACCGTCTGATCGCTGTCCGGATCGACGAACACCGGCGTGTCGTACACCAGCGCAGAACGATCCGTCAGATGCGAAGGCTTCCGTCCCAACGGCCCTGGGATCACCTGGGAACCATCACGCTGCTCGGTGAAGAACCCGACGGCCTTGTCCTTGGCGCCCTTCAGCAACCGCTCTCTCGCGATCTCGAAAGACGCCGAAGCCGGCGCAACACCGGGCACCACGATCCGATAGGTCCCCAGCCGCTTCAGCGCCGACACATCGAGCCGGTACACATGCTTGTAGGTGTCGTTCCACTCTCCTGCATCGCTCCCCACGCGACCGGTCAGCACCGTGCGGCCCCACTGATCAACGACCCCGTACTTCGTGCCGGTGGCGGGCGTCGCAGTCATCAGATAGGCCCACTTGGGCCCGTCCACGACATACCCCAACTGGTCGACGCGGATCAGCCCGCTGAGCTGCGCACGAGCGTCCGCCTGCGCGGCGCCGGCTTCAGCCGCCGACGACCGGACGCCTGCCGTGACGGGCGCCAGAGTGAGCCCGAGTACCAACGTGCCGACCAGACCACGGCGGAACGACCCCATCGCAGGTTCCTCCCCACACCAACCGTTAGGAAAGTTTCCTATTGGTGCCGCACACGCTAACCACTCTCCGACCGGCTGGTCCGCCGGCAGCGGAGATCGTGCCAGTTGCCGCCAAGTACGTGTCGACGCGCCAAGGGTCGGCGGGCCGACCAGAGCATCAGAGCGGCGAAGGCCGCGCCGATGGCCACACAGGCGGCGCCGACGGAGGTCGCCGAGATCAGGAAGCCGAAGGCCGTCATCGCGACCGGCATCAGCGCCTCGTCCGACAGACTCGTGATGCTGCTCGTGCGGCCCAGGTAGGCCGGCTCGATCGTCTGCTGGAAGGCGGCCGACAGCTGCGCCGAGGCGAGACCCGCGGTGAAACCGATCGTCGCCATCGCCGCGAAGACCCCGCCGCGGGGCACCACGCCGATCGCCGCACACCCGGCCGCCTGCAGGATCAACACCAGCAATCCGGCCCTCGCCAAGTTGCGCGGCTTCCAGCGCATCGCCAGCACGGCACCGACAGCCGCCGCGATTCCTGAACAGGCCTGGAACAACCCGAGCGATCCAGCGCCCCACCCGGCACCGTGGGTCCGCTGCACCAACCCGACCGCGAGCACCGGACCAACGCACAGGTTCAGCCCGAAGAACGCGATCACCAAGGTCCGCGCCGGCACCGACCTCTTGAGATACCCGAACCCCTCGCGAAGATCCGCCACCACCGACTTCCCCGACGAGGCGGGCTGCGGCAACCGCGGCTTCACCACAAACGCCAGCCCGACCGCGATCACCGCAAACGACACGCGCATCAACGACCATCACCGACGCCAGCCCGCCGTGAGCGACCACCAACCCACCCAGCGGCGCACCGACGAACACAGCCAGCCGCGCGGCGAGCTGATTCCAGGCCGCGAGCTTCACCAGATCGTCCCGCTGAACCATCCGCCGCGGCAAAGTCCCCGCCGCCGGCCCATAGATCGCATCCACCGCCCCGAACATCACTGCCACCACCAGCAGCAAGCGGCAGCGAGACACCCCACATCCCGACGAACCCGGCCGCCAGCGACAACACAACAATCCGCCCCAGGTTCGCCAAGATCATCACCCGGCGCGCGTCCGTCCGATCCGCCAACGCACCCCCGAACAACAACATCAACGCCTTGGGCAACGCCCCGATCCCCATCACCAACCCAGCCCCCGCAGGCGAAGCCACCTGAGCCGCACTCCAGGCCAACCCCACATACCAGGCAACATCCCCCACCTGCGAAACAGCAGAAGAAGCAATCCACCCCTGAACCCGCCGATCCCGCGAAAGCGGCGGAAACACAACCGCACCCAACTCGGTACTCATGGGCGGGCTGGTACGCCGTGGGCGAAGACGAAGGCTGACTGGGCGCCTGGGCCGGAGTCGGGGGTTTCGTAGTACTCCTGGATGAGTTCGCTGATGCGGGAACCGAGCTCGGCGAGGCGCTCCGGGGTGAGTGTGACCCAACTCTCGGTCGCGAACGCTGCCCGCACCCAAGCCTCGTCGTACCCGGTCCGCCGGTCGAACCACTGCCGCACTTTCGCCGTGTGATGCCCCAGATTCGCCTCCTCCGCGGTCGCCGCCACCAACTCCCCCGCAGGATCACCACCGGCATCAGCGATCGACCACGAGTACGACGCCTTCGCGCTGCGCCACCACCGTTCACGCCGGTTCTTGGCCAGCTCCGGCGCCTCCTCGATCACCCCGGCCGCGGCCAGAACTTTGAGGTGATGACTGATGTTCCCGACCAGTTCCCCGGTCGACTCGGCCAGCCGGGACGCGGTCGCCGGGCCGTCGACGCCGAGCAGGTCGATCAGCCGGCGCCGGAGCGGATGGTGGATCGCGGCGATCACGGACGGATCGGCCGAACGGCGGTTCGCAGGACTCATGCCGCCGACACTACTTTCCACAAGAACTCTTGCGCAAGAGTTCTTGCGGATTACGTTTTGAGCGCGAATCAATCTCGACCGTGCTGCTAGACTTATCCAAGGGATGAGATTGCGTCTCACGATGCAGGAATGGGAGTTGATTTCAGCGCGATCTGAGCCGAGTCTTATCAGCATGCTCGCTGCCCGCTCCACTCATCTCGTAGGTCGGATTCACGTCGACCTCGGGCGGATGCGCAGCGCCATCTGTTGTCCTTCGATGCTCTGACAGCCACCCTGCGGGCCAGTTGAAGGCCCCCGATCTCTGATCACCGCTGGGTGCGCACCGCGCAGACCCGAATCGAATCGACGACGCTTCGAGCTCGCTCAGCGCGGAACGCACCTGTCTCTAGCAGACAAGGACACGTTCCGGATGACTGGCGTCACCTCTGCTCCTCGTAAGGCTCCCCGCCCCCGTAAAGGCAAGGGCGAAGGCCAGTGGGCGCTCGGCTATCGCGAGCCACTGAACAAGAACGAAGAGAACAAGAAGAACGACGACGGCCTGAACGTCCGGGCCCGGATCGAGAACATCTATGCCCACCGCGGGTTCGACTCGATCGACCCGGCCGACCTGCGCGGCCGGTTCCGCTGGTGGGGGCTCTACACGCAGCGCAAGCCCGGTATCGACGGCGGTAAGACCGCGACGCTGGAGCCCGAAGAGCTGGACGACAAGTACTTCATGCTCCGGGTCCGGATCGAGGGCGGCCAGCTCAGCACCGAGCAGCTCCGGGTGATCGCGGAGATCTCCTCGACCTACGCCCGCGACACCGCGGACATCACCGACCGGCAGAACATCCAGCTGCACTGGATCCGGGTCGAGGACGTGCCGGCGATCTGGCAGAAGCTGGAGGCCGTCGGGCTCTACACGACCGAGGCCTGCGGCGACGTCCCGCGCGTGATCATCTCGTCGCCTGTTCGCCGGGATCGCGGCCGACGAGATCATCGACCCCACGCCGGCCATCGACGACATCGTCGAGAAGTACATCGGCAGCAACGAGTTCTCCAACCTGCCGCGCAAGTTCAAGACCGCGATGACCGGCCACCCGTCGCACGACGTGGTGCCGGAGGTCAACGACATCAGCTTCGTCGGCGTCGTCCACCCCGAGCACGGCCCCGGCTTCGACCTCTGGGTCGGCGGCGGCCTGTCCACCACGCCGATGCTCGCTCAGCGCGTCGGCGCGTGGATCCCGCTCGACGAGGTGCACCTGGCCTGGAAGGGCGTCGTCAGCATCTTCCGCGACTACGGCTACCGCCGGCTGCGGAACCGGGCCCGGTTGAAGTACCTGGTCGCCGACTGGGGCATCGACAAGTTCCGCGAGATCCTCGAGAGCGACAAGTACCTCGGCCGCAAGCTGATCGACGGACCTTCGCCCGAGATCCCCGCCGTACAAGGTGATCACGTCGGCGTGCACAAGCAGAAGGACGGCCGGTACTACGTGGGCGTCGCTCCCGTGGTCGGCCGGGTGTCCGGCAGCTCGCTGGCGAAGGTCGCCGACGTCGTCGCGGCGCACGGCTCGGACCGGATCCGGACCACCGCGCAGCAGAAGTTCATCGTGCTCGACGTCGAGGAGTCCCAGGTCGAGTCGCTGGTCGCCCAGCTCAACGACCTCGGCTACCAGGCGCGGCCGTCGGCCTGGCGGCAGAACACGATGGCCTGCACCGGGATCGAGTTCTGCAAGCTGGCGATCGTCGAGACCAAGGCCCGCGCGGCCGAGCTGATCACCGAGCTCGAAGAGCGGATCCCCGAGCTCGACGTACCGATCACCGTCAACGTGAACGGCTGCCCGAACTCCTGCGCCCGGATCCAGGTCGCCGACATCGGCCTCAAGGGCCAGCTGGTCCTCGATGCCGAGGGCAAGCAGGTCCCCGGCTACCAGGTCCACCTCGGCGGCGGTCTCGGCCTCGACGCCGGCTTCGGCCGGAAGCTGCGTGGCCACAAGGTCACCTCGGAAGGGCTGGCCGACTACGTCGAACGCGTCACCCAGAACTACCTGAAAGAGCGGTCCGAGGGCGAGCGCTTCGCCCAGTGGGTCGTCCGTGCCGAGGAAGGAGCTTTGCAATGAGCGAAGCGAGTCACCAACAGCAGCAGCCTCTTGTACTGCCCGTACGATGCGGGATGCCGATGAGGGGTGACGAGGACTTGCGTCCTTCTCGAGGAAGGGCACGGCGCCTGGGAGTGCCGGCCCTGTGCACGGGTCTTCCAGCTGAAGATGATCGGACTGCGGGTGAGGTGGAATGAGTACAGACCTCAAGACGCTTGGCCGAGGAGGCGAACGAACGACTAGCCGACGCCTCGGCGCAGGAAGTCCTGGCCTGGGCGCGGGAGACCTTCGGCGACGAGCTGGTGGTCACCGCCTCGATGGCCGACGGGGCACTCCCCCACCTCGCGGCCGAGGCGGCCCCCGGTGTCGACGTTCTCTTCCTCGACACGGGCTACCACTTCGCCGAGACCATCGGGACCCGGGACGCCGTCGCCGCGACCCTGCCGATCAACCTGATCAACGCCACCCCGAAGCAGACCGTCGCCGAGCAGGACGCGACGTACGGCAAGGATCTCTTCGCTACCCAGCCCGACAAGTGCTGCGCGCTGCGCAAGGTCGAGCCGCTCAACCGGGTGCTGTCCGGCTACAAGGCGTGGGTCACCGGCGTACGCCGGGAGGAGGCGCCGACGCGCGCCAACACCCAGGTCGTCGAGTACGACGAGAAGCGCGACATGGTGAAGCTCAACCCGCTCGCGCCGTGGACCCAGGACGACCTCGACGGCTACATCGCCGACAACGGCGTACTGGTCAATCTCCTCCAGTACGACGGCTACCCGTCGATCGGCTGCGCAGCCGTGCACCAAGCAGGTCGCCCCGGGCGAAGATCCCCGCAGCGGCCGCTGGGCCGGCCAGGGCAAGATCGAATGCGGGTTGCACGTATGACCGCGACGATCGAGGCGAGTGAGGCCCCCGTGACCGCAGCAACCACCCCGACGAGCTTGGACGCGCTGGAGAGCGAGTCGATCTTCGTTTTCCGGGAGGTGGCGGCTGAGTTCGAGCGGCCGGTGATTCTGTTCTCGGGCGGCAAGGACTCCATCGTGATGCTGCACCTGGCGCGGAAGGCGTTCGCGCCGGCGCCGGTGCCGTTCACGCTGCTGCACGTCGACACGGGGCACAACTTCCCCGAAGTACTGGCGTATCGCGACAAGGTCGTCGAGACGCTGGGGCTGCGGCTCGAGGTGGCGGAGGTCGAGGACTACCTCGCCGACGGACGGCTGCGGGAGCGTTCCGACGGGACGCGCAACCAGCTGCAGACCGTTCCGTTGCTCGACGCAATCAACGCGCACCGGTTCGACGCCGTCTTCGGCGGCGGCCGGCGCGACGAGGAACGCGCTCGTGCCAAGGAGCGGATCTTCAGCCTGCGCGACGAGTTCGGGCAGTGGGATCCGCGCAACCAGCGGCCGGAGCTGTGGTCGCTCTACAACGGCAAGCACCGGCCCGGCGAGCACGTCCGGGTGTTCCCGCTGTCCAACTGGACCGAGCTGGACATCTGGAACTACATCCAGCGCGAAGAGATCCCGCTCCCGAGCATCTACTACGCCCACGAGCGCGAGGTGTTCGAGCGCGACGGCATGTTGCTTGCCGTCGGCCCCTACTCGCAGCCCCGTGTCGGCCGAGACCGTCGTACGCCGGGTGGTCCGCTACCGCACCGTCGGCGACATGTCCTGCACCGGAGCAGTAGCCAGTACTGCGAGGTCGGCGGCTGAGGTCGTCGTCGAGGTGGCGGCGAGCGAGATCACCGAGCGCGGCGCGACCCGCGCCGACGACCGGGCCAGCGAGGCCGCGATGGAAGACCGCAAGCGAGAGGGGTACTTCTGATGAGCACTCTTCTTCGCCTGGCCACGGCCGGTTCGGTGGACGACGGCAAGTCGACGCTGGTCGGCCGGTTGCTGCACGACTGCAAGGCCATCCTGGCCGACCAGATCGCGCACGTTCAGACGGTCTCCGCGGCACGCGGTGGCGGTGACTTCGACTTCGCTCTGCTGACCGACGGCCTGCGGGCCGAGCGCGAACAGGGCATCACGATCGACGTCGCCTACCGGTACTTCGCGACCGACAAGCGTTCGTTCATCCTGGCCGATTGCCCGGGACACGTGCAGTACACGCGGAACACGGTGACCGGCGCCTCGACGGCGGATGTCGTGATCATCCTGGTCGACGCGCGTCACGGCGTACTGGAGCAGACCCGGCGGCACCTCGCTGTCGCCGGCTTGCTTCGCGTGCCTCACGTAGTACTGGCCGTCAACAAGATCGACCTGGTCGGCTACGACGAGGCCGTCTACACGGGCATCGCGAAGGAGGTCTCGCAGCTGGCTGATCAGCTCGGGATCGCCGATGTGAAGGCGATCCCGGTGTCGGCGCTGGTCGGCGACAACGTCGTGGAGCGCTCCACCGCGACCACCTGGTACGACGGGCCGACGCTGCTGGAGTTCCTGGAGAACGCTTCCGGGCGTTCCGACGCTTCCGGCCCAGCCGCTGCGGTTCCCGGTCCAGTACGTGATCCGGCCGCAGACCGACAACGAGTACCGCGACTACCGCGGCTACACCGGAACAGTTGCCTCCGGCACCGTTTCGGTCGGCGACCAGGTGATCGTGCTCCCGGCCGGCCGCCGTACGTCGGTCGCCGGGATCGACCGCGCCGTGATCAGCGCCACCGCGACCGCCGTCGCCGAACGGCCGTCCGCGGTCGCCGGTGAAGCGGTCACCGTCCGGCTCGCCGACGACCTCGACGTCGCCCGCGGTTCGGTCATCGTCTCGGCGGACTCCTCCCCCGGCACCCGCCGGGAACTGTCCGCCACCGTGTGCTGGCTGTCGGACCGTCCGCTGACCGTGGGCGCCCGGCTGCTGATCAAGCACACCACCACCACGGCTCAGGCGATCGTCACCAAGATCGCCGGAGTGCTCGATCTGGAGACTCTCGGTGTCATCGACGCCACCGGGCTGGACCTGAACGACATCGGCAAGGTGCAGCTCAAGATCGCCGCACCGCTGGCCGCCGACCCGTACTCCAGCAACAACATCACTGGATCCTTCCTGCTGATCGACGCCCACGACGGGTGGACGCTGGCGGCAGGCATGATCGACGACGAAGAAGGGGAACTGCTGTGACTGCTCCAGCTCTCGTGATCCTCGCCCACGGCAGCCGCGATCCGCGCTCGGCCGCCACCGTCCACTCGCTGGTCAAGCTGCCTGCGCGAGATGCGGGACGACCTGCGGATCGAAGCCTCCTTCCTCGACCACTGCCCGCCCACGCCGTACCAGGTGATCGACCGGCTCGCCGCCGAAGGTGTGGAGGAAGTCGTCATCCTGCCGCTGCTGCTGTCGACCGCGTTCCACGCGCGCACCGACATACCGGCCGTGATCGACGAGGCCCGCAGCCGCTTCCCCGGGCTGCGGATCATCGCCTCCGACGTCCTCGGGTACGACGACACGCTGCTCGACGTCCTCGACCGGCGGATGCGCGCCGAGCTCAAGGACGGCCGGGTGCGCGAACTCGACGCGCTCGTGCTGGCCTGCGCCGGCTCCAGCGACACCCAGGCGAACGCCGCCGTCGCCCGCCTCGCCCGCCTCTGGGGCCAACGCCACAAGCTCCCGGTCGTCGCCGCCTTCACCACCGCCGCGTCCCCGTCACCGGCCGAAGCCGTCCTCCAGTGGCGCCTGGAAGGCCGCCGCCACGTAGCCGTCGGCTCCTTCTTCCTGGCCCCCGGCCTACTCGCCCGACCGCGCCGAACAAACCGCCCGCCGCGCCGGCGCGGTCGCCGTCTCCCGCCCCCTGGGCGTCAGCGCCGAAGTAGCCCGCCTCGCCCTACTCCGCTACGGCGTAGCCGGCCTGGACCTGCTCACACTCGAGCCCGCTCCGCGCCCAGTCCTGATGCGCCCGGAGCTAGTCCGCACCGCCTGATTGTTCTACTAGCAGCTGCTCATCGCGTTCTCGCGCGGTGAGCAGCTGCTTTTACTCTGCTTTGGCATTGGGGTGAGCAGAAGCGCCTTTTGCTGTTTTTCGACTCGTCGACGAAGACTCGGTCGCAGGATGGGGCTGCGCAGACTCCTAGGCGTCCGGCGAGATCGCTGCCCATCGCGATCGCCAGACCGGCTGCCCAGCCGGCGGCCCAGCCATTCGCCAATGTCGTATCGGGTCCGTGGAAGTGCAGGTTCCATTGGTCGCCGGCCTTGTCGAGCTGCGGCCGGGCGTTCGTATCGATCAGCAACGCGTTGACCTGCCGGGCCGCGCGATCGGCGTCGCCCTCGTGGACCGCCTCGAAGACCTGCCGCATGCGGATCGCGACTGCGATCAGGATCTCGGCCTCCAAGGCGTCGACGGAGGGCCGCGGGCGACCGTCTGCGGAGAGCGCTTCCGCGACCGCCGCCGGCCTCGCGTCGCCCGTCGGCTCCTCGACCGGCTGACCCAGCGCATGACCGCCGGTCAGCCGGTTCACCGCGTCGACCGACGTCGTCAGCACGCTCATCACGTGACTATCGAACTTCACTTGACCAGTCACTCCCTCGGAACCTAGGCTCGACTGCGTGACCAACAATAGCGCTTTAGCCAGTCACGCCACCTGGCGGACACTCCCGCTCACCGTCCGGATCCTGGTGATCGCCCGCGCGGTGAACCGGCTCGGCGCCTTCACCCTGTCCTTCCTCGCCGTCGTCCTGACCGTCGAACTCGGCGCGACCGTCGCCCAGGCCGGCCTGATCATGGCAGCGTTCGGCCTCGCCACCATCCCGTCCCGCCTCTTCGGCGGACACCTCGCGGACCGGCTCGGCCGCAAACGCACCATCATCCTCGGCCTCATCGGCTGCGCGGTGGGACAGACGTGGATCGCGCTGGCGAGCGCTCTCTGGTCCGCGGTACTGGCCGCAGTACTGCTGGGGTTGATGTTCGAGATCTACGAGCCGCCGAGCCAGGCGGTCATCGCCGATGTGACCAGCCCGGCGGACCGCCCCACGGCGTACGGATTCCTTGGTGCCGCGATGGCAGCCGCGGCGGTCGGCGCCGGACTGCTCGCCGCGGCCGTCAGCCATTGGGATCTCCGCTGGCTCTTCGCAATCGATGCGGCTAGTTGTCTGGCGTGCGCTCTCCTGCTCGCGATCGCCTTGCCGGCCGACTCGCCTGCCGTTCGCTCCCCACAGGATCGCCGCGTCGAGGGTTGGAACGATCGCCGACTGCTGCTTTTGTTTGCCGTGGGCACCGTTTCCGCCACGGTCTTCATGATCCTGATGCTTGGCCTGCCGCTCACGTTGATAGAGCGCTCCCTGCCCAGCTACGGGATCGGCCTGATCCTGGCGATCTCGGCAGTGATCCTCGTCGCCGCCCAACCACTCCAGCGCGCCCGGCGCGTCCGCGAACTCGACAACTTCCAGGCGATGACAGCTCGCCTACCTCCTGCTAGCCGCCGGCCTGCTGATCAACGCCTTCGCGACCAGCCTTCCCACGTTCGTTGTCGCAGCCGTGCTGTGGAGCATCGGCGACCTCTTCCTGCTCAGCCGCGCCTTCACCATCGTCACCGACATCGCCCCCGACCACGCCCGCGGCCGCTACCTCGCCATCTACGGCCTGAGCTGGGGCATCGCCACCACCGTCGCCCCACTCGCCGCCACCCAACTCCTCACCCACGCCGGCCCAACCACCCTCTGGCTCACCTGCTGCGCCACCGCCCTACTCCTGGCCGCAACCCAACCCACCCTCCGCCGCCGTATTGCCTCCTGATCTTCTGGAGGATCATCCGCTGAATATCTTGCTATCCATGGTTAAGGGAGCGACGAAGAACATCCTGTTGCGGTTGGAGCCGGAGCTGGCCGAGCGGCTGCAGCTGATCGCGGAGGTCGAGGGCCGGTCCGTCTCGGACGTCGCCCGCGAGGCGATCACCGCGTTGGTCGAGGGACGCCGGGGCGACCGGCAGTTCAGCCAGTTGCTGGAGGACAACCTGACCCGGCATGAGCAGTCCTTGCGCCGCCTCCGCTCGGACGACTGATGAAACACCTCGACCTGTACGACGTACTCGCGGTCGCAGCCGGGGTCTGGCAGGTCGACGCGGATGCTGCGATCCGGCGTACGGACCTGGAAGCGGTCGAGCGTCGCGCTGACCATCGCGCGGAAAGCGAGCGAGCTCCCCGAGGCGCTCGCTGCTCTGCTCGTGAGGTTCATGCACGACCGGCCGTTCGAAGGTGGCAATCGCGTTGTCAGCATGGCGGTTCTGCTGCAGCTGGCCGGGCAGAACGGCTCCGACATCGAGCTCGGACCAGTCGAAGAACTCGACGATTTCCTGGACCGCATCAAGGACGGCCGCGCGGCCGGGCCGGAGATCGTCGAGCTGATCCATCAGAGGGTCGTGTTCCGGGCCTTCAGCAACGAAATTCATTGCTATCCAGAGGAGGGCGAGATGTTCGAGAAGTTCACCGACCAGGCGCGGCGGGTGATGGTCCTGGCCCAGGAGGAGGCCAGACTCCTTCAGCACGACTACATCGGTACCGAGCACGTCCTGATCGCGATCACCCACGAAGGCGAGGGGGTCGCGGCCAAGGTGCTTGCCAATGTCAACGTCACCGAAACGACCGCCAGAGCGGCGGTGATCGACATCATCGGCCAAGGCGACAAGAAGCTGAACGGTCATATCCCGTTCACGCCTCGCTGCAAGCGCGTGCTCGAGTACAGCCTGCGCGAGGCCTTGCAACTCGGGAACAACTACATCGACACTGACCACCTACTGCTGGGCATCATCCAGGACGGCGAAGGCGTCGCCGCGCAAGTGCTGGTGCGGCTCGGCGCCGATCTCCCGAAGCTCCGGCAGCAGATCAGCGCCCGGCAACGCTCCGAGGCGGCCGTCTCCGAGTTCCTGGCCGGCGACGGCGAGGAATTCCTGCTGAAGATGCCCGGGCGCAGGCACCATCTGCTCGGCGAGCTGGAGAACCTGCTCGACGAGAACGATCGTCTCTACGAGCAGGTCCGCCGCCTCCGCGAGAAACTCCGCCAACACGACATCGACCCAGACAACTAATCCGTACTACGAATCGCCCGCGCGCCACGGACGACGAGCGCCGCGTACTGCGGATCGCCCGCGCGTCAGCGCCCGCGGTCACTTGACAAGCGAGGCCCGCGGGCGCCACGTAGTACGGGATCTCAGGTGGCCGCGAGGCGCTTCTTCTCGGCCTCGACATCGAAGTCCGCGGGCGGCCACTGGGGATCGAGGCCCTTCAGAGTCTCCAGGAGCAGGGTCGTGACGGCCCAGTTGCGGTACCACTTGCGGTCGCTGGGGATCACGTACCAGGGGGCATCGGGGGTGTTGCAGTTCTCGAGTGCCGCCTGGTACGCCTCGGCGTACGCCGACCAGAGTTCGCGCTCGTCGACGTCACCCGGGTTGTACTTCCAGTACTTCGTGGGGTTCTCGAGGCGCTCTTGGAGGCGGGCCTTCTGCTCGTCCGCCGAGATGTGCAGGAAGCACTTCACGACGGTGACGCCGCTGGCCGCAAGCTCGGCCTCGAAGGTGTTGATCTCTTCGTACCGGCGATTCCAGACCGGCGGGGCGACGAGGTTCCGCACCCGCGCGATCAGCACGTCCTCGTAATGCGACCGGTCGAAGATGCCGATGATGCCGGGCCCTGGCAGCGCCTGCCGGATCCGCCAGAGGAACCCGCGCCGCTTCTCGGCCGGCGTCGGCGCCTTGAACGAGGTGATCTTCAACCCCTGCGGATCCATCAGCCCCGCGCCGTGCCGGATGACCCCGCCCTTCCCGGACGTGTCCATCCCCTGCAACACCAGCAGAATCCGGCGCGCATGCCGCCCTTGCGCCCCTCGGCGAACAGCCGCTCCTGCCAGTCGGAGACCTCCGGCACCGAGCGCCTCCAGGGCGACCTTGCCGTCGTCCTTGCTGCCCGAGTACCCGGTCGTCGCGCGGGTGTCGTAGGCGGAAAGGTCAACCGCCCCCGGCGGGACCCGCAGCGCGTCGCCCAACTTCACCGTCGGCTCTACGACGTCGGCCGCTTTACCGCTCTTCTTCTTCGCCATTCACTACATCCTGCCCCATCCCCACCGAAGAACCGGTGAGGACAGGGCAGGACGATCGACTCAACGAGTGGTAACAGCCGAACCAAGATCCCAGCTGATCGAGGTGCTGTACAGCGAGAACCGGTAGTCCCGAACCTTGCTGTACCGGTACGAAAGGCTGACCTCACCCTTCGAGTTCGTGTAAACCGACCTTCAACGTCTGCCAGTTGGTCTGCCCCTTCTCCCGGAACTGGAACACACCACCAGCCGAACGCTTGAAGTAGTTGTTGTTGGTCACCGAGTACAGCAGCGAGGTGCCCTTCAGCGTCACGACGTCAGCCTTGCGCGACGACGAGATCCACGCACCGGCCGCCAGCTTTACGGTGACCGGAACGTTGTTCTGGCGTGTTGGTCGGCTGCGTCGCGCGTTGATGCTGCCGCGCACCCTGAAGGTCTGGGTGCCCATCGGGTGGATGTCCGGGATGTACCAGCGAGCCGTCGCCGTACTGGTAGTCCTTGTCGAACACAGCCTCGTTGACGTCGCCCTGGCTCGGGTGGTTCAGAACCCACACCGAAGTTCGCTCCGGGGTGGTCGCAGGTACCGGTGACCTTGCCGTACAGGTCAAGTGCGGCTGGCCGATGGCGACCCGGGTCGGGACCGACAGGTTGCAGGTGCCGGCGACCTGACCTTTGCGGCTGCCGGCGCCTTCAGAAGTTCGGCGGGCGGACCGGACCGGGCCGAGCGGCCGAAGCCGACAGCGGGAGCAAGGCGGCGACGCCGACCACTGCCACAGCCGCCGCGAGGGTACGACGAATCATTCGGTAACTCCTTGGTGTCATACATGGATGGCACTGGGACCCCCCTCAGCACCGGCTTTCGCCGGAGCCTACCGGCCCAGAGGTCTATACCCCCCATCAATTGCACCAACCTATCTGCCCCACACGCTGCGACCGCGTCGCATCTCTGGGTCACAAGAACCCAGCATTTCAAGGCGTTTCCGGCCGCCCGTCACCGCGAATTCATCAGCTGGCCATGCCGGCATTGGCGAGGGAGATGAGGCGGGAGAGGGCTCTTAGGTACTTCTTGCGGTAGCCGCCTTTGAGCATGGGGGCGGGGAAGAGGTGGTCCAGGGGGACGCCGCTGGTAGACGAGGGGGATGTCTCGGTCGTACATGCGGTCGGCGAGGACGACGAGGCGCAGGGCGACGTTTTCGTCGGTTAGTTCGCGGAGGTCGAGGATGCCGACGGTCTGCGACGCCGTCGAGGAGGGCGCCGTATTTGCTCGGGTGCAGCTCGGCCAGGTGGTGGTAGAGGTCTACGAAGTGGTCGCAGGAGGCGTTGGGGCGCTCGCCGCGGCCTGTTCGACCGCGGCGTCCGACCAAGGAGTCGGGGGCTACGGGGAGGCCGCGGTGGCGGTAGTCGGGGCCGTCGATCCGGCGTACGTCGAAGTGGGCGGCCAGGCCCTGGATTTCGCGGAGGAAGTCGATGGCCTGGAAGCGGCCCTCCCCCAGCCGGTCCGGGAGGGTGTTCGAGGTCGCAGGCGAGTTGGACGCCGGCGGCAACTAGTTGGCCGAGCAGTCGGGAGATCAGGACGGTGTCGCCTGGATCGTCGAGCTCGAACTCGTCGATGCAGATCAGCCGGTACGCCGACAGCGCCTCGACCGCCGACCGCATCCCGAGCGCACCGACCAGGTTGGTCAGCTCGACAAACGTGCAGTACATCTTCGGCCCAGCCGACACATGCCACAGCGACGCCAGCAGGTGCGTCTTGCCGACGCCGAAACCGCCGTCGAGATAGATCCCCGGCTTCTCCGGAGCGACAGTCCCCGAGCCTCGCAACCGGGACCACAGAGAACGCTCTCGCCGCGGCTCGGCCAGCAGCGCGCCACGCTCACGCAGTACGGCGAGAGCCTCCGACTGACTCGACTCAGCCGGATCCGGCCGATAGGTCTCGAACCGCACCCCGGCAAACCTCGGCGGCGGCACACACTCCGACAGCAACCGGCCCGGACTAACCTCCGGCCGCCGCTCAGTAAGACGGATCGGCATACGCCCTACCCTACGAGCACCAACGGACGACCGAAGACCGTCACTGATCCGGTCACTCGCACCGTGCAGACGCTCGGCTACAACACGGCCGGTCAGCTGAGCACGATCGACTACGGCTCGGGTCGCGTACGAACTGTTGGCTACGACGCCTACGGTCGGCAGAACTCCGACACGCTGAAGGCCGGCACCGCCGGAACGGTCATCTCGTCGATGACCTACGGCTACGACGCCGACAACAACATCACCAGCAAGAAGACGACCGGAGTTGCCGGCGCCTCGGACAACACCTACGTCTACGACCAGCTCGGCCGTCTGACCTCCTGGACGGCCGGCACGACAACGACCGCCTACGGCTGGGATGCAGCCAGCAACCGGACCAAGGCCGGTACGGCGATCGCCCAGTACGACGAACGCAACCGACTCATCACCGACGGCACCTCGACCTACACCTACTCCCCCAGAGGCTCCCTGGTATCCAAGAAGGCCGGGACCACCACCGAAGCGTTCAGCTTCGACGCCTTCGACCGAATGATCACCAGCTCGGGACGCGACTTCGCGTACGACGCTCTCGATCGCCCGGTATCGGTCGGCGGAACCGCAGATGAAGTACGACGGCTTCAGCGACGAGGTCGTCACCGACGGAACCCAGAACTTCGGCCGCAGCGCAGGAGATGGACTCCTCTCCATCGGCTACGCAGCCACCAAACGCCTGATCCTGGCCGACCGCCACGGTGACGTCATCGGCGGCTTCGACCCAGCAGACACCACTTTGTCCGCGGGCCTCCCCGACTCACGCTCCTTCGACCCCTTCGGCAAGTCCACAGCCGCCAGCGGTACGGCGTACCGGGTCGGCTACCAAGGCGACTGGACCGACCCGAACAACGGCGACGTCAACCAAGGCGCCCGCTGGTACGACCCCGACTCAGGCACCTTCAACTCCCGAGACACCATGACCTACGCCGCCGGCGTAGCCTCCAGCCTCCCCAACCTCTACGCCTACGCCACCGGCAACCCCGTAACCCTCAACGACCCCACCGGCAACCGCGCCATCGACCCCGACACCGGCGGAACGTTGGGCCAGACATGCACCTGGCACAAGGGTGACCCGCCATCCGGGTCTGCAAGGGCACCGGCAATGTCGTGGGTCGAGGGGAATGCAAGAACATTCCGGGCTGCGTACCTGGCGGCGACGGAGGTGGCACGAGGCAGAACTGCAAGCAGAAGAAGAACTGTCCCACACCCCCGCCACCCCCGGTTGACAGGTGCAAGAAGAAGAGCGGTGAGGAGGCAGGACGACCGCTGCCAGCCGAAGAACAAATGCAAGACTCCCCCGCCACCTCCGCCGAAGTGTGACGCCGAGTGCCAGCGACAAAAGAAGATGCAGGATCAAACAAGAAGACGATGCCCAGAACAACCCGGTCGACCCACCTGGCAAGCCGACCTGCAGCGGCGGCAACCCAGCCCTCTGCAGCAGCCGCCCGGACAAGCCGTCCGACACCTTCGGCGGCTACGAAGACAAGACCGACGAAACCGACTCCTACACCGACACGATCTACCAGAACACCCTCGACAGAGTCGGCACAGTAGTAGGCAGCGTCACCCAAACCGGCTCCCTCAGCATGCTCCTGACCAGCGGCCTGATGCTTCCCGGTCAGATCTCGCCCTGCAGCTTTGGTGTGTGCTCCGGCGGAGGCGGCGCGCAGCGGCGGCTCGGCATCGACATCCCCGGTGGCAAGATCGCCGGTCTTGCAGTCGGAGGCTCCGCCGGTATCGGCGTCCTTCTGATGAACGACCAGTCCGGTGGCGGCAACTTCTACGACAACCTCCTCCGCGGCGGTGGCACAGCCCAACCGCCGGACGATGACGACTACCATCACGGAGGCGGCCGCGACATAGACGATTGGACTGCGGCCTACCATCTCCACGAAGAGGGGGTTCACGATATCCACGTCGTACTAGCGGCAAGTCGCGGGTCTACCCGCAAGGCGTGCTAAGATAGCGCGGTCGTCACCTCATGAATTCTAGGCCGAGTGGCAATCAAGCAAGTTCTTTGAATGGCGGCCAACGAACTCCAAGCACGAAGTTGCACGATGTTGTACTTCGACTGGCTGTTCGAATGAAGATCTCATTCTCGCGTTACAGCACAGGTCATGAACTCTGGTCGCAGAAGAAGCCGCTAGAGGGTGCCGACTGAAGCGGCTCACCTCCAGTTCGATCTGGGAAGAAAGATTGTCCACAATTGTATTCCATTGGATCAAATTAGTGAACTTCGAGAGACGTAGAATTCTATACTTGAACGGAGGAAATAAAAATTATGAGCTGACAAACCCCATTCAGATAGGCCAAGAAATCGCGATCGTATGGAGTATGGGTCATACCGGGTCTTTCATTTCGAAGTATTCAAGGGCGGAATGAATCGCCTTTCGCTCCGATCACTGCCAGGCAAAGCACGGCGATTCACGCATCGATAGTACTCTTCATGATGACTCCAATATTTCATGATCGGCTCCGTCTTTCACGGCCTTGTTGTGCGCGATCTTGGGCTAGCCGATGTATTAACCGAAATACCTTGGCGAGTTGATGAGCATATGTCTGCCAGACGATTTCAGCCGAATCCGGCGACGGGCAAGGCCTCATCTTCGCGTCAGGTGTTTTTGTCAAAGAGGAAGTCACAGCAGGTGACGCGCCGAGCTCATTCTTCATGATGGACTGACTTAGTAACCTGGCGAGTTAACGGCCCGCTCACAAGCCGGCCGATATTGCCTCGTAGCATCGCCCTGGCGACCCGCACGACTTCGTCGCTCCTAGCTGTTTCCGTAGGACAACACCCCCGGGCCGTCTGGTGGGCGGTCCGGGGGTGGACTAGGCGGTGATGTGTTTGCGGGGGGTGCGGCGGGTGGTGGGGCGGTGGGGAGGGCCGGGAGGGGGCGGTAGGTGTCCGGTATGCGTCCTGGTAGGCGTTGTAGTGGAGGCCCCAGGGGGTGCAGGTGTCCTGTTGGCGGATGAAAGGGTCCGTTCGCAGGGGTGCGGGGGCGTGCGGGCGGATCTGGGTGGTGGGCACGGGAGGGGCTCCTTCGGGGGTGGTGAGGCGGGCCCCCGCCAGCGGTCGGGGGCTGCAGACCGACCGGCCGGTGGCGGGGGCGAGGATGCTGGTTACCGCTGG
Source organism: uncultured Actinomycetota bacterium (assembly GCA_963740725.1). Taxonomy (GTDB): domain Bacteria; phylum Actinomycetota; class Actinomycetes; order Propionibacteriales; family Kribbellaceae; genus Kribbella. The sequence goes on along the minus strand of CAVUFT010000025.1, from coordinate 854,106 downwards.
GCGAGCGGGTGAACGGCCGGCGTCCTCTGAGCACGACACTGGCACCAACGGACCCCTATAGGGATATCCCAGTAGGGCATAGGCTCGGTGTTATAGCGCGGACAGAACAGCCCCCGGGCTGCCTGGTGGGCGGCCCGGGGGCTGGTGAGGCGTCTTACCAGATCGTGTAAAGGAAAGTGGCACTGCCCGTTGCCCCGCCACTGTCCGTTGCAGTCACTGTCGCCGTGTAAGAGCCTCGTGTGGTCGGGGTTCCCGAGATCACGCCGGCTGTGCTGATGGACAGGCCTGCAGGGAGGCCGGTCGCCCGGTAGGTGATCGGGAGCCCCGAGCTCGAGGTGGCCCTGATCTGAAGGGGGAAGCTGGACCAGCCGGCGAACCCGTACTGGCTGCCCGGGTTCTGCACCGTCACGGTGCCGGTCGACGTACCGGTCACGGTCAGGCTGTAGGTGGCCGAGTGGCTCACCCCGCCGGTCCCCTGTCACCGTCACCTGGTAGGTGCCGGCAGCGACGGACGCACCAACAGTGATCTTCAGGGTCGACGAGTCGCCCGAGGTCACCGATGACGGGGTGAAGGTCGCGGTCGCGCCCGACGGCAGGCCGCTGGCGGCCAGCTGGACCGACTGCGGGTCGCCGCTGCTGGTCGTAGTACCGACTGTTGTCTGTACTGCGCTACCAGGTGCCACCGAACCCGAGGTGGGGTTCAGTGCCAGGGTGAAGTCGCTGCCGGTCGGCGGGGCATCGCCGACTGCCAGCTTCCACAGCGCGTACGCCGTGGCGTCGGCGCTCCGGTCGAGCACCGTCGAGTTGATGTTCGCCGGGTACTTGTCGCAGGACGAGTGGTAGCAGGAGTCGTACGCCTGGTTCGCCGTACCGCCCCACTTCTGGGCCTGCGCCGATCGTCTTGCGTGCCTCGGCTCCGGCGGCGACACCGCTGGTCGGGATGCCCGCGTCCTTGAACGACGCGTCGTCGGACCGGCCGACACCTTCGGTGTTCTCCTCCGGCTGCAGGTTCAGCCCGTCGTAGAACGCCTTCAGCACCTTGCCGGTGTCGGGCTGATGTTGTTGATGAAGTACCCGGCGTTCGGTCGAGGCGACCATGTCGAAGTTCAGGTACGCCTTGATCTTCGACCTGTCCGTCGAGGACAGCTGCGACGACGTAGTACTCCGAGCCGTTCAGGCCCTGCTCCTCGTCGGTCCACCACCCGAAGCGGACGTGCTTGGCCAGCGACGGCTTCTCCTGCGGCGAGCCGCAGCGCGACCTCCAGGATGGTGGCCGACCCGGACCCGTTGTCGTTGCTGCCCGGACCGGCGCTGACGCTGTCCAGGTGCGCGCCGAGCATGATCGACCTGGTTCGCGTCACCACCCGGGAAGTCCGCGATCAGGTTGTCCGACGGGTACTGGCAGTTCGTGCAGCGCTGCTTGGCGACCGTGTAGCCGGCGTCGCGCAGCTTCTGCTCGATGTAGCTCACCGAGGCGGTGTGGCCCGGCGCTCCCGGCGCGGCGGTTGCCGCCGTTGTTGTCGGCTGCCTGCTGCAGCGCGGCGAGATGCGCCTTCACCTTCTCCACGTCGATGTCCGGTACGCCGGCGGGCGGGGCGGTCCCGCCGACGGTCAACCGGTACGTCGCTGTCTTGTCGACGGCGGTGCCGTCACCGGTGACCTTGACGTCGTACGAACCCTCAGGCGTGCTCGACGTCGTCGCGATCTTCAGGGTCGACGAGTTGCCCGACTGCACCGAGCTCGGATCGAACGATGCGGTTGCGCCGGAAGGAAGGCCGGTAGCGCTGAACTGCACGGTCTGGGCCGAGCCGTTGCCGATCACGGTGTTCACTGTCGCGGTAGCGGATTCCCCCGGCTTGACCGATCCGCTAGCGGGCGAGACGGACATCGTGAAGTCGTTGCCCGTCGGAGTACAGGTGGTTTCGCCGGACTGAGCCGGCACCGACACTGCGTCCCACGCAGCCTTCACCTTGGCGTGCAGGGCGCAGCTGGAGTCGAGGTTCTTCGCCGCGGTCAGCGTGGTCGAGCGCCACTTGCCGTACGACATGTTCGACGTCTTGCTGAGCATCGCGTTGTAGAACAGCTTGCCGGCTTCCTGGTGGCCGATGCCCGGTCAGCGTGGTGTTGTTGCAGGTCGGGCTGGTCGGCTTCCCGTTGCCGGGGTTGGTGCCCTCGGCAAGCAGGTAGAACCAGTGGTTCATCGGGCCGGCCGAGGCGTGGATCTCGTTCGGCAGGCTGCTCGAGTTGCAGTCCGGGTGCCCGGAGACCTTCGACGGCTGGTACATGTACCGGATCGGGCCGCTGCCGGTCAGGTTGATCGTCTCGCCGATCTCGTAGTCCGGCGGGTCGTTCGGGTTGTTCAGGTAGAACTCGCTCAGCGTGCCCCAGATGTCGGCGACGGCTTCCTGCGACGGGTAGCCGGAGATGCCGCCCGGGGTGTTCGCGTCCAGACCGTGGCCGTACTCGTGCGCGACCACGTCGGTCGCGGTGATCCAGTTGCGGGCGTTGTTGTAGCCGAAGATCACGCCGTCGGAGTTGTACTGCGAACCCCAGTAGGCGTTGACGTCGCCGAGACCGACGAGCGCGTCGGCCCACTTGCCCTGGCCGTCGAGCCCGTTGCGCCCGTACCAGTTCTTCAGCATGTCCCACTCGCCGGCCGCGACGTACATGACGTCGGTGCAGCCGGCTTCCTTGTCGGTCTTCGACGTGCTGCCCCAGACGTCGTCGGAGCCGGAGTACGTCGTACCGGAGGCCGAGTCGCCGCAGCGCAGGTTCGGCCGCGCCGGGTCGGTCATCGAGTACGTCGTACCCGACTTCGTCGTCCCGATGGTCAGGTTCGCGCCGTTCCAGATCCCGGTGCCGGTGCCGGCCGCGGTCTGCTCGATCGCGTCGAGGACCTTGCCGGTCTTCGCGTCGACGTACACCTTCTGCCGGCTGAGCTCGCCGTGGTTGCGGCCCTGGACGATCGGCTTCCCAGGCGAGCGCGGGCTTGGCGCCGCCGGCGTACACGACCAGCGTGGGCTCACCAGGAACGGCCTGCGCTTGGTCGATCGCCTTCCTGGCCGCCTTCTTCGCGGCCGCCTTGGTGATCGAGGGCTGACGGCCGACGGTGATCTGCTGGTGCTGGGCGACGCTGATGCTCTTGGCGTTGCCCTGGGCATCGGTCGCGACGACGAAGTCGCCGCCGACCACCGGCAGGTCGTGATACGTGCGCTGGTAGGGGATGTAGTGCAGTCCCCACGGCGTGCGTGATGTCCTGCTGGCGGATGAACTGGTCGCCGGGACTGGCCTTGAGTTCGGCCGCGCGGCCCTGGACCAGACGGTCGGCGGTCTTCACCGCGGCCGTCCGGCCGTCGATCGGCGGCGGCCCGGACTGGGCCGTTGCTGCGGGCATCTTCATGGCGATCACCGCGGTCGCGGCGGCCGCCAGACTCAGCACGCAACCGGCTGCGACGAGGCGCAGAGGTGTGCTCTTCACTGGAACTTCCTCACTTGGGACGGGGCGGGCCCCCACCACCGGCCGGGGGCTGCAGAACCGGCCGGCGGGTGGTGGGGGCGAGGATGCCTGGGATCCGACTGGGCAGGTGGATGAATTCCCGGCGTCCTCTGAGGGAAGAGATTGGCATCCGCGAGTTGTGGCTGTGATATCCCAGCAGGGCATAACCTCGTCGCTATGGAGCTGGAACTGCGTCACCTACGAGTCGTTTGCCGCGTCTCCGACACCGGCAGCGTTTCGAAGGCGGCAGCCGCTCTGGGCGTCTCGCAGCCATCGCTGACCGCCCAGCTGCACCGGATCGAGGAGGCGATCGGCGGACCGCTGTTCGAGCGCGGCCCGTACGGCGTACTGCCGACTCCCCTCGGCCGGCATGTCCTCGGCCGCGCCCGGGCGATGCTCGCGGACATGGACGACCTGCTCGTCAGCAGCCGCCGGTACACCGTGTCGGCCGGACCGCTGCGCCTCGGCTCCGTCCGCACGGTGATGTTCGGCGCCTGGTTGTCCCGGCTGGAGGAGTTGCTGCCCGGGCCGCGAGATCATCACCCAGGTCGACACGTCCTGCGCCGTACTGACCGATCTGCTGGCGGCGGGTGTCGTCGACGTGATCATGCTGGGGCGCTGCGACGACGCACACGCTCCGCCGTGTCCGACCGGCGTCCTCGAGCAGACCATGGTCTATCCCGAACCGTTCGTCGATCGCCCTGCCGGCCGATCACCGGCTCGCGCACCGATCCGAGATCGCGCTCGAAGACCTGGCCGAGGAGACCTGGATCTGCCCACCGGCGGGTCGGGAGGACGGCGATCTCGCGATGCTGCGGGACGCCTGCGAAGCGGTCGGGTTCACGCCCAAGTTCCGCTACTCCAACCTGGACAGCGCCGAGATCGAGCAGCTGATCGGGGCGGGGCGCGGGATCAGTACGTGTGCGCCGACCGTGCGTCCGATTCCCAGCGCGGTCATCCGGCCGCTGAGCGGTCACCCGATCATGTGGCGCCGGGCGCTGCGCTGGCGGCAGGACAGCATCGCCCAGAAGGACATCCCGCAGATCCATCAGGCCTTCATCGACATCTACCGGGCGACCATCCAGCAGAACGCCCATTCCCACCCGTGGTGGGTGACCCACCCGGATTCCCACCCGGTGGTCATCGAGCCCTGAACCGCGGCTAGGTCAGCGCGGGTCGGGAGCCGTGAGGGTGAACGGGATGGCGCCGAACTGCAGGTGGTCGCCGGGCCGGACCCGGGTCGGGCTGGTGATCCGGGTGCCGTTGACGTGCGTGCCGTTCATCGAATTGAGGTCGCGGACCATCCAGCCGTCGCCCACATGGCGCAGCTCGGCGTGGCAGCGCGAGACCGAGATGTCGGTGAGCCGCAGCGTCGCGCCGTCTCCCCTGCCGACCCGCAGCGTCGGCGAGCCTGGGAGCGGCAACGCGAGGCCCGGCGCCGGCTTCGGCGTACGGAGGGAGCCGGTCAGCTCACGGGCCCGGGTGACGAGCTGGCGGAACATCACGACCGCCTTCGGCTCCGACGCGCCGAGGTCCTTGGTCGCGTGGGCGAGCTCGCTCCGCGTCTGAGCGCTCAGCACGTAGTTCATCCGCCGGATGAACGTGTCGTGCGACAACCGGCCGGAGCCGGCGCCCTCGCGCAGGATCGCCAGCGCCCGATCCCGCTCGGCATCGGACGGCCGCGTCGCTTCCAGCCCCGTCGATGTCATTCTCGAATTGTCAGCTCCCGCCCGGTTCACTGTCCAGCACAGCCCGTACTACGTATCGCTCGGCTACCCGAGCACGTCGCCGAGGTCGAACTTGATCGGCTCCTCGAGCTGCTCGTACGTGCACGATTCCGGCGTACGGTCCTCGCGCCAACGGACGAACTGAGCCGTATGACGGAATCGCACGCCCTCCATGTGGTCGTACCGCACCTCGACGACGCGCTCGGGGCGCAGCGGCACGAAGCTGAGGTCCTTCCCGGCTTGCCAGCGGCTGCCTTCGGCGTTGCGCGGCGTCCGGTTGCCTTCCTCCTGCTTCGCCCAGGCCCACGGGTGGTTGTCGAAGTCGGTGACGAGCTCCTGCATCTCCTCGAACAGTTCCTCGCGCCGCGCCATCGGGAACGCCCCGATCACGCCGACGCTCGCGAGCACGCCTTCTGAGTTGAAGAGCCCGAGCAGCAGCGAGCCGATCCGGTTCGGTCCGCTCTTGTGCAGCCGGTAGCCGGCGACGACGCAGTCGGCCGTCCGCTCGTGCTTGATCTTGAACATGGTCCGCTTGTCCGGCTCGTACAGCCCGTCGAGCGGCTTGGCGATCACGCCGTCCAGGCCGGCGCCCTCGAACTGGGTGAACCATTCCTTCGCGGTGTCCAGGTCGGTCGTCGTACGGGTCAGGTGGATCGGCGCCTTCGCAGGCTTCAACGCCTCCTCGAGCGCGGCCCGGCGTTCGGCGAACGGGCGCTCCGTGTAGTCGGTGTCGCCGAGGGCGAGCAGGTCGAACGCCACGAACCGCACCGGAGTCGTCTCCGAGAGCATCTTCACCCGGGATGCCGCGGGGTGGATCCGCTGCTGGAGCATCTCGAAGTCCAGCCGGTCCCCCGACGGGCCGACCAGGATGATCTCCCCGTCGATCACGCAGCGCTCCGGCAGGTTCTCCTTGATCGCCTCGACCAGCTCCGGGAAGTACCGGGTCATCGGCTTCTCGTTCCGGCTGCCGATCTCGACGTCGTCGCCGTCGCGGAAGATGATCGAACGGAAACCGTCCCATTTGGGCTCGAAACTGACGTCACCGGCCGGGAACTGCTTCACCGCCTTCGCCAGCATCGGCGGAACCGGAGGCATCACAGGTAGCTGCATGCAGCGCCATTCTGCCTGGGCAGGGGGCATGATGGAGGCATACCGACTGGTAGGACCGGAGGTACCACAATGTACGACGTCGTACTGCTCGTCGAACAGGAACTCACCGAGCCGGACGCCAAGCGCGTAGTCGAGCTACACCAGGACCTGCCCGAGACCGTGAAATACCACGTGCTCGTGCCGTGTCACAACGCCGAAGCCGGCGTCGAGGCGTCGCTCAGCGCCCTCGGGACAGCCGACTTGTACGGCGCTGGTCTCGCGGATCAGCGGGAAGATCTCGCGGAGGCGCAGAAGGCGATCGACAGCGAAGCCAGCGACTGCACCGGGCGCAGCGTGCAGCGGCTCCGGGACCTCGGTCAGCAAGCCGAGGGCGGCATCTCGCACGACCGGCCGATCGATGCGTTGAAGGCCACCGTGTCGAAGGTCGGCGGCGAGGAGGTCATCATCCTGACCCGGCCGCACATCGTCGCGGAGTTCTTCCACCTCGACTGGACCAACTCCGCCCGCCGGCACCTCGGCGTACCCGTCCTGCATCTGCTGGAGCACGAGGAGAAGAAGGCGAAGAAATAGTGCTGGAAACACATTAAGGGCCACCCGTGTGGGTGGCCCTTAACAGTGTGAATGTCCGGCGACGTCCTACTCTCCCACGACCTCCCGGTCGCAGTACCATCGGCGCTGAAGGGCTTAACTTCCAGGTTCGGAATGGAGACTGGGTGTTTCCCCGACGCTATGGTCACCGTAACTCTATAGAAATATCAACCAACCACCTGCAAGTCACCATGGTCCTCACCTGAGGACATGGGCTGGGGTTGACCGTATTTCGGGAACCGTATAGTGGACGCGATACATAAGCGCAGATGTTTGCTGCCAACAGTGTTGGTATGAGACAAGCCCTCGGCCTATTAGTACCAGTCAGCTCCACACTTTACAGTGCTTCCACCTCTGGCCTATCAACCCAGTGGTCTACTGGGGGCCTTACCCGATTAACTCGGTGGGAGACCTCATCTTGAAGCGTGCTTCCCGCTTAGATGCTTTCAGCGGTTATCACTCCCGAACGTAGCCAACCAGCCGTGCTCCTGGCGGAACAACTGGCACACCAGAGGTTCGTCCACCCCGGTCCTCTCGTACTAGGGGCAGCCCTTCTCAAGTCTCCTGCGCGCGCAGCGGATAGGGACCGAACTGTCTCACGACGTTCTAAACCCAGCTCGCGTGCCGCTTTAATGGGCGAACAGCCCAACCCTTGGGACCTACTCCAGCCCCAGGATGCGACGAGCCGACATCGAGGTGCCAAACCATCCCGTCGATATGGACTCTTGGGGAAGATCAGCCTGTTATCCCCGGGGTACCTTTTATCCGTTGAGCGACGGTGCTCCCACATGCCACCGCCGGATCACTAGTTCCGACTTTCGTCCCTGCTCGACATGTCTGTCTCACAGTCAAGCTCCCTTGTGCACTTACACTCGACACCTGATTGCCAACCAGGCTGAGGGAACCTTTGAGCGCCTCCGTTACCTTTTAGGAGGCGACCGCCCCAGTCAAACTACCCACCAGGCACTGTCCCTGATCCAGATAATGGACCGAAGTTAGACAGCCAGAACAACCAGAGTGGTATTTCAACGATGACTCCACCCGAACTGGCGTCCAGGTTTCACAGTCTCCCACCTATCCTACACAAGTTGTACCGACCACCAATACCAAGTTGTAGTAAAGGTCCCGGGGTCTTTCCGTCCTGCTGCGCGTAACGAGCATCTTTACTCGTAATGCAATTTCGCCGAGTCCATGGTTGAGACAGCGCCCAAGTCGTTACGCCATTCGTGCAGGTCGGAACTTACCCGACAAGGAATTTCGCTACCTTAGGATGGTTATAGTTACCACCGCCGTTTACTGGCGCTTAAGTTCAAAGCTTCGCCGGCCTAAACCAGCTAACCTGTCCCCTTAACGTTCCAGCACCGGGCAGGCGTCAGTCCGTATACATCGAATTACTTCTTCGCACGGACCTGTGTTTTTAGTAAACAGTCGCTTGGGCCTGGTCTCTGCGGCCATCAACGCTTCCACGGGCAAGCCATGTAACGTATCCGGCCCCCCTTCTCCCGAAGTTACGGGGGCATTTTGCCGAGTTCCTTAACCATGGTTCACTCGATCGCCTTGGTATTCTCTACCTGATCACCTGTGTCGGTTTGGGGTACGGGCGGCTCTAACACTCACTACGAAGTTTTTCTCGGCAGCATGGGATCATCCACTTCCCCTGAACGGGTCCGCCTCGGCTCTCAGGCATCATGAGACACGGATTTGCCTATGCCTCGCCCTACCACCTTGCCCGCGGATCAGCTTGCGCCTACCATCGCCGCGGTTGGACTACCCTCCTGCGTCACTCCTCAGTGCACCTAATACCAGTTAGGGTCGAAAGATCCACCAATCTCGTCCCGAAGACATCAAGCTTCTCGTTCTTAGCATCACCAGGTTCGGTCGGGTCGTGTTAATGCCGGTACGGGAATATCAACCCGTTGTCCATCGACTACGCCTGTCGGCCTCGCCTTAGGTCCCGACTTACCCAGGGCAGATTAGCTTGACCCTGGAACCCTTGATCATTCGGCGGACGGGTTTCTCACCCGTCATTCGCTACTCATGCCTGCATTCTCACTCGTGCAGCATCCACAACTAGATCACTCTGCTGCTTCACACGCTGCACGACGCTCCCCTACCCATCCACACACCTGGACCCAGACCAAAGTCTCGGCCGGGTACATATGTGAATGCCACAGCTTCGGCGGATTGCTTGAGCCCCGCTACATTGTCGGCGCGGAATCACTTGACCAGTGAGCTATTACGCACTCTTTCAAGGGTGGCTGCTTCTAAGCCAACCTCCTGGTTGTCTGGGCAACTCCACATCCTTTTCCACTTAGCAATCGCTTAGGGGCCTTAGCTGGTGATCTGGGCTGTTTCCCTCTCGACTACGGAGCTTATCCCCCGCAGTCTCACTGCCGCGCTCTCACTTACCGGCATTCGGAGTTTGGCTGATTTCGGTAAGCCGGTAAGCCCCCTAGACCATCCAGTGCTCTACCTCCGGTAAGAAACACGCGACGCTGCACCTATATGCATTTCGGGGAGAACCAGCTATCACGGAGTTTGATTGGCCTTTCACCCCTATCCACAGGTCATCCCCCAGGTTTTCAACCCTGGTGGGTTCGGTCCTCCACGCGGTCTTACCCGCGCTTCAACCTGCCCATGGATAGATCACTCCGCTTCGGGTCTAGAGCATGCGACTAAAGCGCCCTATTCAGACTCGCTTTCGCTACGGCTACCCCACACGGGTTAACCTCGCCACACACCACTAACTCGCAGGCTCATTCTTCAAAAGGCACGCCGTCACACCCACACAAGGTGAGCGCTCCGACGGATTGTAGGCAACCGGTTTCAGGTACTATTTCACTCCCCTCCCGGGGTACTTTTCATCTTTCCCTCACGGTACTAGTCCGCTATCGGTCACCAAGAAGTATTTAGGCTTAGCGGGTGGTCCCGCCAGATTCACACGGAATTTCAAGAGTTCCGTGCTACTTGGGAAAACACTCGGAAGTCACTGTCTTACATCTACGGGACTATTACCCACTACGGTCCGACATTCCAGCCGGTTCGACTTCAACAATGATTTATAACTCCCTGACCCCACGGCATTAGGATCTGAATGCTCCCACAACCCCACATACGCAACGCACGCCGGCTATCACACGCACATGGTTTAGCCTCATCCGCTTTCGCTCGCCACTACTCACGGAATCACTATTGTTTTCTCTTCCTGCGGGTACTGAGATGTTTCACTTCCCCGCGTTCCCTCCAGAACCCTATGTGTTCAGGCACTGGTAACTGGCTTTAGAATGCCAGCTGGGTTTCCCCATTCGGACACCCCCGGATCACAGCTTGGTTGCCAACTCCCCGGGGCTTATCGCAGGCTCCAACGTCCTTCATCGGCTCTTGGTGCCAAGACATCCACCGATTGCCCTTAGTAGCTTGTCACACAACAAAAACTACAAAGATGCTCGCGTCCACTATACAGTTCTCAAAATACGGGCAGGAACACCGACCCAAATCACCACTTACCTCGAGAAACCCCCACCCCAGGGAAAACACACCCAGCAGAAAACCCCACCAGCAGTTTGGTGGAAGCCGGCCCCAGCCACACACCTACACCAACCCTGAGATCCGCAAAGATCCAGCAGTTGATGTAGTAGTGACCCAGAAAAACCAGTCCGATCTCTCCGAAGAGATTCCGGCCCGATTCCTCAGGACCCAACAGCGCGCCTCGGCCTATCACTCCAACTTCACTCACGTTCCACGCCCACTCCAAGAGTTAGCAGTACTAGCTCGATTCAGCAGAGTTCCTGGCCTAATGGTCAATGTTCCACATTCCGAAGCACCGTCGCCTTGGAACGGATGTCCAAGAAACGACGAATTGACGACCACCCTTACGGGTTGATCGCCGAATGCTCCTTAGAAAGGAGGTGATCCAGCCGCACCTTCCGGTACGGCTACCTTGTTACGACTTCGTCCTAATCGCCAGCCCCACCTTCGACGGCTCCCTCCACAAGGGTTAGGCCACCGGCTTCGGGTGTTGCCGACTTTCATGACGTGACGGGCGGTGTGTACAAGGCCCGGGAACGTATTCACCGCAGCGTTGCTGATCTGCGATTACTAGCGACTCCGACTTCATGGGGTCGAGTTGCAGACCCCAATCCGAACTGAGACCGGCTTTTTGGGATTCGCTCCACCTTACAGTTTCGCAGCCCTTTGTACCGGCCATTGTAGCATGCGTGAAGCCCTGGACATAAGGGGCATGATGACTTGACGTCATCCCCACCTTCCTCCGAGTTGACCCCGGCAGTCTCCTATGAGTCCCCACCATAACGTGCTGGCAACATAGGACGAGGGTTGCGCTCGTTGCGGGACTTAACCCAACATCTCACGACACGAGCTGACGACAGCCATGCACCACCTGTATAGGACCCTTACGGACCCCCCATCTCTGGAGGATTTCCCTATATGTCAAACCCAGGTAAGGTTCTTCGCGTTGCATCGAATTAATCCGCATGCTCCGCCGCTTGTGCGGGCCCCCGTCAATTCCTTTGAGTTTTAGCCTTGCGGCCGTACTCCCCAGGCGGGGCGCTTAATGCGTTAGCTGCGGCACGGAGGACGTGGAATGTCCCCCACACCTAGCGCCCAACGTTTACGGCGTGGACTACCAGGGTATCTAATCCTGTTCGCTACCCACGCTTTCGCTCCTCAGCGTCAGGTAAGGCCCAGAGAGCCGCCTTCGCCACCGGTGTTCTTCCTGATATCTGCGCATTCCACCGCTACACCAGGAGTTCCGCTCTCCCCTGCCTACCTCTAGTCTGCCCGTATCGGAAGCAGGCTCGGAGTTGAGCTCCGAGTTTTCACTCCCGACGCGACGAACCGCCTACGAGCCCTTTACGCCCAATAATTCCGGACAACGCTCGGACCCTACGTATTACCGCGGCTGCTGGCACGTAGTTGGCCGGTCCTTCTTCTGCAGGTACCGTCACTCTCGCTTCGTCCCTGCTGAAAGAGGTTTACAACCCGAAGGCCGTCATCCCTCACGCGGCGTTGCTGCGTCAGACTTCCGTCCATTGCGCAATATTCCCCACTGCTGCCTCCCGTAGGAGTCTGGGCCGTGTCTCAGTCCCAGTGTGGCCGGTCGCCCTCTCAGGCCGGCTACCCGTCGACGCCTTGGTAGGCCATTACCCCACCAACAAGCTGATAGGCCGCGAGCCCATCCCCCACCGCCAGAACTTTCAACCCCAAACCATGAAGTAAGGAGTGATATCCGGTATTAGACCCCGTTTCCGAGGCTTATCCCGAAGTGAAGGGTAGGTTGCTCACGTGTTACTCACCCGTTCGCCGCTCGTGTACCCCCGAAGAGGCCTTACCGCTCGACTTGCATGTGTTAAGCACGCCGCCAGCGTTCGTCCTGAGCCAGGATCAAACTCTCCGTTGAAATCTATATACCAACCGCACAGCCAAAGACCGCGAGTAGATAGACTACTTTGAGTGATCCTTTGATATCTCAGAAACAATCAAACTGACTTGAATCATTCAATTACATCAAAGGAATCCGAACACGAACAACAGACAACCCAACACCCAAAAACCATGAAGGCCCAGGGGTGGATGAATCATCCAATGCCGTGAAACGGGTTAATGCTAAATTTCGGCATTGACTTTCGGCACGCTGTTGAGTTCTCAAGAATCGGACGCACACCGCGCTCCACACTCTCGTGTTAAGCTCCGGGGCAACCCGCCAAACATTACTGTTCCAGTCCCAGCCAGTCAAATCCGCTGTTTTCCAGTCCAGCCACCCGTGAAGCAGTGACCCAAACCCGCCAGAGGCGCGTCTCGGCTACCAGAACCTTCAGGGAGTCCGGAGCGACCGGCCGCTTCCGCGTCCCGCACTCGCTCCAACAAGAAGAACATTAGTGTGATTCGGCGGGAAAACCAAATCGAGGTGGCCGGCTAGTGGATCAGCAGTGCCGCGTACGTCAGACCGCCTGCCAGAGCAGCGAAAAGTAGGGCGATACCGGTACGCAGGGACCCCTCGCCGGTCTCGCCGTAGTGGCGGCCGTCCTCCGAGTGGTAGGCAAGCTTGAAGCCGGCGTACCCGACGCCCAGAACCAGTGCGAGCCGGATCATCCCTGCCTCCCTCACGTCAAGACAAAGCTACCGCTACACCCCTGCCGCGGAGCCTGATTCGGCGAATTGAGTGTGGTAGAGCAACGCGTACTCGCCGTCCAGAGCGATCAGCTCCTCGTGCGTGCCGCGTTCGACGATGTTGCCGTGGTCAACCACGAGGATCTGGTCGGCGTTCCGCACCGTCGACAACCGGTGCGCGATCACCAGGGACGTGCGCCCCTCCAGAGCGGTGTCCAGGGCCCGTTGAACAGCTACCTCTGACTCGGAGTCCAGGTGAGCCGTCGCCTCGTCCAGGACGACGACGCGAGGCGCCTTGAGGAGCAAGCGGGCGATCGCCAGGCGCTGCCGCTCTCCCCCGGACAATCGGTGACCACGATCGCCGACGACCGTCTCCAGCCCATCGGGCAGGGACGAGACCAGATCCCACACCTGCGCGGACCGGAGCGCCTCGATCATCTCCTCATCCGTGGCGTCGGGCTTCGCATAGGCGAGGTTCGCCCGGATGGTGTCGTGGAACATGTGGGCGTCCTGCGTCACGTACCCGATCGTGTCGTGCAGCGACTGCAGAGTCACCTCGCGGACGTCATGACCGCCGACCTGCACCGAGCCGCCCGTGACGTCGTACAGGCGAGCCACCAGATTGGTGATGGTCGTCTTGCCGGCGCCGGAAGGACCGACAAGCGCGACCATCTGACCAGGCTCGACGGAGAAGCTGATGTCCTCGAGCACCTGCGAGGAGACTCGCTTGTCGAGCACCGCGACCGACTCCAGGCTGGCCAGTGAGACCTGCTCGGCCGTCGGATACGCGAAGGCCACATGGTCGAAGGTGACCGTCGAAGCATTACGGGGAAGAGCCTGAGCATCAGGCGCGTCCTTGATCATCGGCTCGAGGTCCAGCACTTCGAAGACTCGCTCGAAGGAGACCAGTGCGGTCATCACGTCGACCCGCACGTTCGAGAGCGCGGTCAACGGGCCGTACAGCCGGCCGAGCAAGGCGACGAGCGCCAGCAGGGTTCCGACGGTCAGGGTTTCCCGCACGGCCAGGTTGCCACCTACGCCGTACACGAGGGCGGTCGCGAGGGCCGCGACCAGAGTCAGGGCGGTGAAGAAGACCCGGCCCAGCATCGCGATCCGGATCCCCAGGTCACGCACCCGCCCGGACCGCTCACCGAACTCGCGGTTCTCGATCTCCGGCTGGCCGAACAGCGTCACCAGCAGTGCACCGCCGACGCTGAACCGCTCGGTCATCGCCGTCGACATATCGGCGTTCAACTGCATCTGCTCGCGCGTCATCGCCGCGAGCCGACGGCCCAGGTAGCGGGCCGGGAGCAGGAAGACCGGAAGCAGCAGGATCGCGACGACCGTCAGCTGCCAGCTCAGCACCAGCATCGCGCCGACCACGAGGATCAGGCTGATCACGTTGGAGACCACGCCCGACAACGTCGAGGTGAACGCCTGCTGTGCGCCGATCACGTCGCTGTTGAGCCGGGACACCAGCGCGCCCGTCTGGGTGCGGGTGAAGAAAGCGACCGGCATCTGCTGCACATGCGCGAACACCTTGGTCCGCAGGTCGTAGATCAGCCCCTCGCCGATGCGCGCGGAGAACCAGCGCTGCATCAAACCAAGCGCCGCCTCGACGACGGCGAGCAAAGCCACCACGAGCGCCAACGCGGTCACCAGGCCGGCGTTGCCCTTGGTGATGCCGTCATCCACGATCTTCTTGAACAGCAGCGGCGAGGCGATCACCAGGAACGCCGAAAGGATCACCAGCACCAGGAACACGCTGATGTGCAGCCGGAACGGCCGGGCGAATCTGATGATCCGCCGCAGTGTCCCCTTGGTCAGCTTTCGTTCCAGGACCGACGCATCCTGCCGGCGCCAGCCGCCTGCTCCGCTGCCGCCCATGCGCATACCCGATGACATCCGGTCCCCTCCCTGCAGCTAACTCGTCAACCTTGACAACACTTGAGGTCTGCGAAAGCTTCCCGCATCCTCCAGCATCGCTCAGCCGAACGCGGCAATCAGTTCCTTGAGCCGCCGCCCCTGAGCCTCCCGCTCAGCCGCAAGCTGCTCGGCGTACGGGCGGTCGGCGGCACCCAGCAGCAACGCCTTGGTCTCCCGGACGGCACCTACCAGAGGCGACATCACTGCCTCCGACAGATCCTTCACCGTCGCGGCCAGTTCGTCAGCCGGTACGACGATGTTCGCCAGGCCGAGCTGGATTGCCTCGTCGGCCTCAACCCAGCGAGACGTCACGCAGATCTCCAGGGCGCGGGAGTATCCGACGAGCTGGACCAGCGGCTGGGTCCCGCCGAGGTCGGGGACGAGGCCTAGCTGAGGCTCCCGCATGCTGAACTTCGCGTCCGGGGTGATGACGCGCAGGTCGCAGGCGAGCGCGAGCTGGAAACCGGCACCGACGGCGTGGCCCTGGACGGCCGCGATGCTGACGATCTCCGGCTTGCGCAGCCAGGAGAAGCCGGCCTGGAAGTGCGAGATCAGCTCGTGCAGCTCGGCGTCCGGCTTCGCGCCGAGCGTCAGCAGCGGCTCCTGGCCGTCGACCGGCGCGCCCATGATCAGGTTGCGGTCGAGGCCGGCCGAGAACGAGAGGCCCTCCCCCGACACGATCACTACCCGTACGTCGTCGGGCAGCGATGCGCCGAAGTCCGACAACGCCGCCCACATCGCCGGCGTCTGCGCGTTGCGCACGTCCGGCCGATCCAGCACCACCCGGGCCACAGGCCCGTCCACCGTCAACCGCAGTCCAAGATCCGTCATGCCTGTGAACATACGCGACTGGCCGGTAATTTAGCTGCGGTCCTTCTCACCTGTGGAAAAGAGTCAGGCGAGGGAGACCAGGTCGGCGTAGTCGTTGGTCCAGAGGTCTTCTACGCCGTCGGGGAGGAGGAGGACCCGCTCGGGTTCGAGGGCCTCTACCGCGCCCTCGTCGTGGGTGACCAGGACGATGGCGCCGGCGTACGAGCGGATGGCGTTCAGGACCTCGGTGCGGGAGGCGGGGTCCAGGTTGTTGGTGGGCTCGTCGAGGAGCAGGACGTTCGCGGCCGAGACGACGAGGGTCGCGAGGGCGAGGCGGGTCTTCTCGCCACCGGACAGGACGCTGGCGGGCTTGTCGGCGTCGTCACCGGTGAACAGGAACGAGCCGAGCACGCTGCGCGCCTGGGTCTCGTTCAGATCCGGGGCGGCCGACTTCATGTTCTCCAGCACGGTCCGGTTCACGTCGAGCGTCTCGTGCTCCTGCGCGTAGTACCCGAGCTTGAGGCCGTGCCCGTCGATGATCTCGCCGGTGTCCGACTTCTCGATCCCGGACAGCACCCGCAGCAGGGTCGTCTTGCCCGCACCGTTCAGGCCCAGTACTACGACGCGCGAACCGCGGTCGATCGCCAGGTCCACGTCGGTGAAGATCTCCAGCGACCCGTAGGACTTGGAGAGCTCCTTCGCCATCAGCGGCGTCTTGCCGCACGGCGCCGGGGTCGGGAAGGAGATCTTCGCGACGCGATCCGACATCCGCTCGTCCTCGAGCGACGCCATCAGCTTCTCGGCCCGCTTGAGCATCCCCTGGGCCGCGGTCGCCTTGGTCGCCTTGGCGCGCATCTTGTTCGCCTGGTCGATCAGCTGGGTGGCCTTCTTCTCCGCGTTCGCGCGCTCCCGCTTGCGGCGGCGTTCGTCGGTCTCCCGCTGCGTCAGGTACGCCTTCCAGCCGACGTTGTACACGTCGATCTCGGCCCGGTTCGCGTCCAGGTGGAAGACCCGGGTGACGGTCTCCTCCAGCAGGTTCACGTCGTGGCTGATCATGATCACGCCGCCGGCGTACCCCTTGAGGAAGTCCCGCAGCCACACGATCGAGTCGGCGTCCAGGTGGTTCGTCGGCTCGTCCAGCAGCAGCGTCTCGGCCTGCGCGAACAGGATCCGGGCCAGCTCGACCCGGCGCCGCTGACCACCGGACAGCGTGCCCAGCGGCTGGCTCAGCACCCGATCGGGCAGCCCGAGGTTCGCCGAGATCCGGGCCGCCTCGGACTCGGCGGCGTAGCCACCGGCGGCGTGCAGATCCGCCTCGGCGCGCTCGTAGCGCCGCATGCCCTTCTCGCGGGTCTTGTCGTCCGCGCTGGCCATCGCCTTCTCGGCGTTGCGCATCCGGCGGACGACCTCGTCCAGCCCGCGCGCGGCCAGGATCCGGTCCCGGGCCAGCATCTCCAGGTCGCCGGTCCGCGGGTCCTGCGGGAGGTAGCCGATCTCACCCGACGAGGTGACCGAGCCGCTGGCGGGCAGTCCCTCACCGGCCAGGATCTTGGTCAGCGTCGTCTTGCCGGCGCCGTTACGGCCGACCAGACCGACCTTGTCGCCCGGCTGGACCCGGAAGGACGCAGGCGCGAGCAGTTGTCTGGCCCCGACGCGTACTTCGAGGTTGGAGACAGTGATCATCGCGGGCAGGCGTCCTCAAGGTCGGGGAAGGGCGAGTAGCGGGTTGAAAGCGCAGCGTCAGAAGACGGCAAGAACACCCGCGTCGAGGTCAGTGGTCTGAGTCGGAAGTGCGTGCTTCAGCTCCGGTGTCCAGGTGCGTGCATCGTGGTGCTGGAGAGGTGCCCTCGATGCGGAGCATCGTGGGCACTTCTCCAGTGCCGCGAGGTGCGTGCCTGGGCGCCGGAGATGTGCTCGCACTTCCGACTCAGACCACTAGTGTATGTGCTGTGAAATTCAATCCTGACGCCGACTTGGACAGCAGTGGCGTCGAAGACACCCGAGGCAGTGGCGGCGGTGGCGGCGGTCTGTTGCCCAGCGGGATGGGGATCCCGGTCGGCGGCGGGATCGGCGGCATCATCCTGCTGGTCATCATCCTGTTGCTGAACGGCGGCCTGCCGGGCACCGGCGGCGGTGGCAACGACCAGCCCGTGACGCAGAACACCGCGCCGGGCAACCTGTCGTCGTGCAAGAAGGGCGCCGACCTGTCGTCGAACCCCGACTGCCGCTTCGTCCTCTACCAGAACTCGATCGAGAACTTCTGGGCCGCCGAGCTCCCCCGCCGCGGCAAGAAGTACACGAAGGCACCGCTGCGGGTCTTCGACGGATCGGTGAACACCGGCTGCGGTCCCGCGACCAGCGCGGTCGGCCCGTTCTACTGCCCGCCGGACCGCCGGGTCTACCTGGACATCGGCTTCTTCCAGACGCTGGAGCAGGAGCTCGGCGCCAAGGGCGGCAACTTCGCCGAGGCGTACGTCGTGGCGCACGAGTACGGCCACCACATCCAGAACCTGTACGGCATCCTCGACCGGATCAAGACCCGCGAAGGCCCGACGTCGGACTCGGTCCGCTCCGAGCTGCAGGCCGACTGCCTGGCCGGGATCTGGGCCAACCACGCGACCACCGTGCCGGACAAGAGCGGCAAGCCGTTCATCATCGGACTCACCGACGACGACATCAGCCGCGGACTCGACGCGGCCGCCTCCGTCGGGGACGACCGCATCCAGGAGAAAACCCAGGGCCGGGTCTCCCCCGAGACCTTCAGCCACGGCACCGCCGAACAGCGCATGAAGTGGTTCAAGACCGGAATGGACTCCGGCGACATGACCAAGTGCGACACCTGGTCCGCCAACCCACTCTGTAAAACCAAAAGCAAGGGAAGGAAAGCGGAGGGGAGGGAGTCCTGCTCACCCGCTTGAGAGAAGGCAGCGGCCCCGGGAGGTTTCCCGGGGCCGCTGTTTGTACTACGCGACTGCTGCTGGGCGGCGGTAGCCCGGGAGGAGCTCGTCGACCAGGGCGTCGGTCTCGGCCTCGGCGCCGCGGGGACCGCTGTGCTTGGCGAGGGCGATGTACATCTGGCTCGCAACGTTGGTGATGTCGCTGCTGGTCCCGAAGTGCGAGGCCAGCCGCAGCGTCGCGCGCCACAGGTCCTCCGAGGCCGGCGAGAAGCTCAGCCCGGTCTGCAACGCCGTACGCGCCAGGTTGCCGTCGTTGTGGCGCAGGCTCGCCTCCGCGAGCTTGAGCGCCGCGTCGACGACCGATTCGGCCATCCGCCGCTCGATCCCCGACGCCGCCAGCCAGGAGTAGCGCCCAGCGGGCAGATTCGCCCAGGACTGGCCGTGCACCAGGCTCAGCGCCGTCGACAGCGGCCCGCGCGGGTCGTCCATCAGCGACGCCTGCTTGGCGAGCGTGCGGAACACGTCCCAGTCGACCCGGACGATGCTGCGGTTGAGCATCCAGCGGCCGGACTCGTCGGCGTACATCGCATCCAGGCCGAGCCAGTTCCGGGTGTGCTCCAGCGCCGCGTCGCGCAGCTCCTCGCTGATGCCCCGCGGCCAGATCGCCCCGGCCAGCACGTTCGGGTGCACCCCGTAGTCCTGGCTCGCCAGGAACGCCACGATCTCGGTCGACAACTGCACCCGGCCGTCGTCGATGGTGCCCCGGGCATCGACCTCGACCGGACCGAGCAGGTCGACCTCGACCGGCGCCGCCTGGCTGAGATCCGAGGTGGAGAACTCGTACGCCGGCATGTCCTGCTCGGCGCGACGCTTGTCCAGCGCCTCCGACTCGGCGGTCTTGAACAGCGAGACCAGGTCGGCGAACTGGGCCGGATTGATGCTGTGGGCATCCACCTCGAGCCCGAGCAGCCGGCAGACCGCGTTGTTCTTGTCGTCCACCACGAACCGCCACGGCGCATCGAGCACGTCGCCGACGACGACCACCGCGACGCAGCGCTTCGGGTCGGCGGCGAGCCGCGCGAGCCGCGCGACCTCCTCCGCGGAGGGCGGCGCCGAGACGAAGATGATCTCCGCGCCCCACAGCAGCGGGTCCGGGTACGCCATCCGCGCGTTCGCCACCGAGTCGGCATCACGGCGGCCGCAGGCCTGCACCTGCGCGTCCGTACGACGGGTGACCTCGTGCAGCGCGTCGTCCAGCTTGGTCCAGTAGCTCAGCCGGCTCGGCGCCAGCGACGACAGGTCGTCACCGAAGCCCACCATGCTGACGTGCGCGCCCTCGGACCACAGGTTCGTCGCGATCTCGGCCGCCAGCGAACCGACGACATCGCGCGAGGCATCGGTGACGCCGCCGAAGCTGACGACGCCGTTCGCGGTGTCCAGGTCGACCAGCACGGTCGAACCATCCGCGTTCTGGCCGAGCGTGACGAGCGTCGGGTACGGCGCCGGCGCGTCGACGGTGCCCTGCGGTCCGTACGCCCGCCGCAACACCCAACGGGTGCCGTCGGCAATGACCTGCCAAGGCCCCGGCGGCGCCGCCTGCACCTCACCCGGTGCGAGCACCAGGGTCAGTGCCCGGCTGGTGACCAGCGCGGCCACCACCTTCGGCATCATCCGGTTGTCCTCGGTCATCGCCGCCCCGAGCGCCCGTAGCGAGTTGTCCACGAACTCGGCAGTCGGTACGTCGGCTGCCAGCCGCAGCGCGACCTCGGTCTGCCGATGGCCGGCCGCCTTCGGGCCCGGCCCCTGGGCCCAGCCCCGGCGACGCTTCAGCGCCACCGCGATCCCGGCCGCGAGCAGCGTCGCGCCGAAGCCGTAGATCCCGGCCTCGACCGGGTCGACGCCATGGCTCGCCGCCACCGGAACGGCATCCGGCACCTTGGTCCCGCCGGCCGCAGGGTCGCCCGGCTGGGCGTCCGCAGTACCGGGGGTGTGGGGCTGGACGGTGCCGATTCCCGGCTGGTCCGGCTTGGCGTTCTTCGCGGTCGGGTCGGTGACGGCGCTGCCGATCCCGATCGACGACCCCTCCTCGACGCCTTGCTCATCGATCCACCGGCTGCCCTTGCCCGGGGACTCCTCGTGCGAGGTCCGGGTGTCGACGGTCGGCTTGGGCTTGGCATCGGTCGGCTTGACCTGAACGCTCTTCCCCGGATCGACGGTCTTCCCCGGATCGAGGTTGACCCGCACCGTGTGGACGCCCGGGCCCTTGGCATCCGCCGGCAGGCGCACCTGCCAGCCCGGCATGATCAGGTCCGGGTTCGTCAGCCGCCGGCCGTCCGGCTGCAGCTTGTTCTTGTTGAGGTCGTAGATCTCCTTGTACCGCCGGCCCTCGCCCAGGTAGCGCTCGGCGATGTCCCACAGGCAGTCGTAGTTGCGCCCTTGCGGCGGCCGCACCTCGGTGTACTTGACGACCTGACCGGTCTGGTCGTTGTTGGTCCGTACGCCGGTATGCGTGGTGCCGCTGAGCACCTTGCTCCGTGCCTCGGTCTGCCGGAAGTTCGCGTCCTGGTTGTTGTCACCGCCCTGGGTGACGCTGATCGACGACGGCTGCGTGCCACCGGCGGTCGTGACCGCGTTCGCGACCGGCAGCGTGACCGCGCTGGCGCCGGCGATCAGGACGACGCCCGCGATCAGCCGGCGGGCCAGGTTCTGCGAGCCGCCGCCGAGCGGGATCCGTGGCGACAGGCCATGACCGCGCACCTCCGCGACGGCCTCGGCAATCAGGCAGATGACGAAGTGCAGCCAGGCCACCCAGATGAAGAACGCGATGATGCCCAGGACGGTGTCGGTGCTCAGCTGGTCGAACACCACGTCCCGGGTCGGCATCTTGTCCGGCCACGGCGGACCGAAGAACGTCAGCAGGACGTAGGGAACGCCGCCGACGATCGCCAGGATCGCGACCAGCGAGAAGAGCCCCTTCAGCCGGTCCGCGCCCGCACTCCCCGATCCGCGCTGCGGTAACCGCGCGGACCGCACCGGTTCACTCGTCTTCACCATCGTCGTCCCTCCATAACCCCACCGTCAGCCACCGATTGCCTGCACTTCCTGCACCGGGAGCCGTTGCACTGCATGAATCACCGGATCGCCTACGCGCTTCCAGTCCTGGTTGTTGCGCCAGTAGTCGACCTGCCAGTGGATCGTCAGCTTCACCGTGTACATGCCGTCGGGCTGGTTCGCGCTGGATCGCTTGTACACATGGCTGCAGCCGTTGATCTGATGGAACGGGTCCTTCGTCTCGTCGTACCCGTCGAAGCCGAGCGGCAGGACCTGCCCCAGGCAGGTGAACGGTTTGGTTCCGTCGCCCGGGTCGATGTCGATGAAGGCCACCATCGCCCGCATCGTCAGTCGCTCGTTCGGGCCGTAGTTCACGATGTCGATGTCGTCGCCGAAGTTCTTCAGCATGTACGACGAGTCGTGGGTCAGCGTGAAGTACGCCGGGACGTTGACCCGCGGGGTGTAGGTCGGGTCGATCTGCAGCGCCGGCGCCGGGTAGGTCTCGTCGAAGAACGTCCAGAACTGGTCCATGTAGCTGCCCTCGCCCATGCACTGACGCGCCTCCTCCCTCGAGATCGGCACGATCGCGCGCTCCAGGTGGGCATCCACACCACCGTCGATGGTGTTCAGGTCGTACTGGACGATGGTCAGCCGCAGTACCCAGTGCTTCCCCTCGGGCGGCGGCGGCAGCTTGATGCCCTCGGGGACCGGGAAGTCCCGGCACGGGATGAAGACCTGCCCCGGGTGCAACCGGTCCTTCCACTTCGGCGGTGTGGCGCCCTCGCCGATCTGACCGTTGCTGCAGAAGGCGCCGAAGCCGACCGCGTTCGCGTACATGCTGCAGACCCGGTCGCCGGTGTGCACCGTCTCCGCGGTCGCGATCGACGCGGGCATGGCGACCAGCAGACCGAGCACGGTGCTCAGGGCAATGAAACCGCGGGCGAGCCGGTTGCGCATCCTCACTCCTGACAGTTGTGCTGGTAGCAGGTTATCGCTGGTCGGGGGCATCATGCCTGCCGAAGCATGCTCTCCGCCACTGGTTGACTACCGTTGTGATCTAGGCCGGATAGTGCACTTTCGAACAATCGATGCCCTTCGGCATCGGCTTCGTCATCCGGTACATCGTCCAGCCGAGGCCGGTCCGGACCATGTCGATCGCCTGCGGTGTCCCGTGCGGCGCGGTGACGACCCAGCGCTTCGTCTGCGGGTTCCAGTACTGCGTGGTCTGCGAACGGCACAGGTTGACCTGCACCAGGCCGGCCGGCTGCGACTTCGTCCCGACCACCACGACGCTGGCCGGTGGACGCATCACCCAGCCGTTCGCCTTCGCCGCCTGCAGGTTGATCGCGGTGTCGGCGTAGAAATATGCGGGGAAGTTGGTCTTGATCAGGTCTTCGTTCCCACTCGCCAGCGCTTGGAAGTAGAGCGGGTAGTTTTCCACGAGGCCTTGGACGGCAGGGATCTCACCGTAGTTCCCGGCGACGACGGTCAGCTTGGCCGTCTGCGGCGGTGCCGCTGTGGTCTTGACCGGCGGCTTCGATGACGTGCTCGGCTTCGGACCGGGAGTCGACAGCGTCACGGTCGGCTGGTCATCACTGCCTTCGCCGACGGGCAGGGTGCCGTTGTTCTTCTCGCCGCCGCTGCAGCCGGCGAGCAGCAGAACCGCCGTCGCTATGCCGACGGATAGGGCTGTACTACGCACGAAGGCAACTCCTCGGGCAACGGGGACGACGCGGCTCACCGGTCAGCACCCTTCACTTCCGGTACGGCGGGCGCTCCGCCACCCGGCGGCGCCGACTCGCTGTTGGTCGGCTTCGACGAACTGTTGGAACCGCTCGGGTTCGGCGGTTCGTCCGGCTTGTCCGTCGGCTTGATGGTCGGCGGACTGCAGGAGGCCGGGAACGGGATCGGGATCGGCGGGGTCCACGGTGGCCGGGGCGACCCGATGGTCCAGCTCGGGCAGGGGAAGTCGATCGGCGGCGGGCCGGCCGTGGTGATCGGCGCGCCTGGCCCTTCCGCGCTGGTCTGGACGACGATCGGCGGGATGGTCGGGCTGTCGTCGGCCTTCTGCACGCCCTGTTCGGCGTGTGCCTCGCCCTCGCCCCTCGCGGTCAGGTTCTCGATCCCGATCATGCCGAGGAAGGTGGTCTTGTTGTCGATCTGTACGTCGACCTTCAGGTGCTCCGCGTCGAGCTCGCTGGTCGCACACGACGTGACGGCGGGATCGTTGGAGGAGACCTGGGCGCAGAAGTCCGCGACCGCCTTGCCGGCCTTCGTGACGTCGATCTTCGCATCGGCGGAGTTGAAATCGATCGTGCTCACCCCGGCCCGGGCCGCTTCCTGGGCGTACCCGATCGCCCGGGACTTGGCACCGAGCTGGCGGCCACCGTCGATCACGAGGCCGGCGAGGGTCAGGATCATCACGGCCAGGATGGCGACCGCCGGACTGAGCGCGCCGCGCTGGTTACGGTCAGGGTGCATCGCGGACGCCCCGGTAGGGATCGAGGGACGAGCTGAACTTCTTGGTGATCTTGGTGTCGCCGCCGAGGCCGAGCAGGCCGAGATCGCGGTAGTTGATGGTGCAGGTGACCTCGACCGACAGCGGGCTGCCGGCGGCGAAGGCGGACGTGATGGAGCCGGCCGCGGACGCCTTGCAGGACTCGACCGACTGGTCCATCGTCCGCGAGACCGCCTTGTCGATCGCATCCTGGGCCAGCGGCAGCGAGCGGGCCTGGCTGGCGGCGCGGGCGCCGTCGCGGGCCGCGTTCTCGAGCTGCGACGAGGTCTGGAAGTACCGGCCGCAGGCGAGCAGGAACATGAACAGGATCAGCAGCAACGGCGCGAGAATCGCCATCTCCAACGCCATCGTGCCGCGCTCGGTGCGCTTCCCCAGGTTCATGGCTCTCACTTGTCGTCGTCGGCGTCGAACTGCTCGATCGGTCCGGTGGCACTCTGGCGGACCTTGAGGGTCAGCCCCGGCACCAGCGAGATGGTCTCGCCGGTCACCGTGAACGACACCTGGCCCTCCGGGTCGTTGTACGACGGCGTCAGCACCTCCGCGTCGCCGAGGGAGTTGCCGCCGAGCTGCTGCGCGTAGGCCTCGATGTCGGTGCGGACCTTCTCGCCGATCGCCGTCGTGTAGAGCGGCGGCTGGACGAGCCGCAACCGGGAGACCCCTTCCTGGGCCGCATTCAGCGCGACCGACCGCCCGTAGAGGTACAGGGCGGTCTGGATCGAGACGAAGATCAGCGCCAGGATCGTCGGCGCGAGGATCGCCAGCTCCAGCGAGCTGGCCCCCCGCTCCGTACGCCGTCGACGGGTCAACCGGATCACTTGTCGATATCGGCCGTACGCCGGTCGATGACAGCCTTCACGATCCCGCCGATCAGCAGCGCGGCGGTGACCAGGATCGCGGAGATGATGGCCCACTCCAGCGCCGAGGCGCCGAGCTCGGTGCGGCCCTTCTTCGCCCGGGCGCGTTGGCTGTCGGCACGCGCCAGCGCATAGCCGACCAGCGCCCGCACGAATTGCATTTCCGAAGTCATCAGGTTGCCTTCCCTGTTGAGACCGAGCCCGATTCCGGGCTCAGTATGCCTGCTCCGACGCTCAGATCCGCCCGCCGGATCCATGCGGTCCCCATCTCAGGTCCCCAGGATCGATGCACCGGCGGGATACCCGAGGAACAACATGAAAGCCGCACACATCACCAGCTGCGCGACCAGCATCGACTGCGACCGCTCCCCTGCCTTGCCCTCGACGTCCGCCAGCTCCTTGCGCCGCAGCGACGCAGCCCGGGACAGCAGCGACGCCCTGATCTTGGCGCCCTCGTCACCGGCCAGCGCCAGGGCCGACGCCAGGTCGCGCAGCTCCTCGACCCCGAGGTCCTCGCCGAGGCGGGCCATCGCGTCCCAGGGAGTGATGCCGATCAACCGGGCGTTCGCCAGCGCCTGCCGCAGCCGCGCCATCGCCCAGTGGTCACCGATCGTCGAGGCAGTCATCAGCGCCTCCGGCAGACCTCGGCCACCGGCCAGGTTCATCGCCACCAGGTCGAGGAAGCTGCCGACCACGTGCCGGAAGTCGCGTCGCCGCTGCTCGGCCTCCTGGCGCAGCGCCAGGTCCGGCAAGAAGAACGCGAACGCCGCCGCGGCCAGCGTCACGACCGCCGGCGTCGCGCCGGGCGCTCCGAAGCCGAGGAACGCGGCCGCGAACAGGACGAACGGCACGAAGATCAGCGCGCCGAAGGCGAAGAACACCTTGGTGGCCAGCATTGCCGCGAACGGCTGGTTCATCACCGCGAGGTCGCGGCGCAGCTTGCCGAACGCCCAGCCGCGGGCGTTCGCCTCCTGCTCGAGCCGCCGGCCGAGCGTCTCGCGCGCCTTGTCGACGCCACCGAGCACCCGTTCACCGGCCGCGCTCGCGGTCGCCGAACTGGTGTACCCGGACCGGCCCGCGTCGATCCGCGCGATCGTGGACAGCACGTTCGCGCGCGGCTTGATGAACATCCGCACCAGCAGGAACACGCCGAGCCCGGCCAGCGCACCCATCAGATAAGCCCACATCATCCGCCCACCACCTCCATCCGGTCGTCGCCGGCCTTGGCGGCCCGCCGATCGTCGGAGCGGACCAGGAACCGCTCCGGGACCTCGATCTTGGCCAGCCGCCGCAGCCAGACCAGGCCGGCGGCGTACAGCAGGATCACCAGGAACAACACGAACTGGCCGATGAAGCTCTTGTACGGCGTGACGTAGCCCGGGTTGAACAGGACCAGCGTGGCCGCCACCAGCAGGGTGATCGCGACGACCACCTGGACGCTGCGCCGGGTCGACCTGCGCTCGGCGGCGACCTTGCGGCGGACGTCGAGTTCTTCGCGGGCCGAGTCGGCCAGCGCGCTCAGCACCTCGCGCAGACCGGGACCGCGCAACCGGGCGTTCAGCACCAGGGCAGCGACGATCAGGTCGGCCGACGGATCGTTCAGGTCGTCGGCGAACCGCATCAGGGCCGACGGCAACGGTTCACGGATCCGGAGCCGGTCGACCAGCAGGTTCAGGCCGGGCTTGATCGCCGGGGCGGCGTTCACGGCGGTCGCCGGGATCGCCTGCTCCAGGCCGACCGCGCCGGCGATGGTGTCGCGCAGCGCCTCGGTCCAGGTGGCCAGCGCGTCCAGCCGGTCGATCGCGCGGCGTTCCTCACCGGTGCCACCGAAGAACCGGTCGGCCATCGCGGCCAGCAGGCCGAGGGCCACCGCGAGCACGAGCCACTCGGTGACGACCAGCACGACCAACCCGACGGCGAGCCCGGTGCCGAGCCGGATCAGCTGCTTGCGGTTGTCGGCGCTGCCACCGCGCCTGAACAGCGAGGGCGTCTCCTCGCGCGGCGTCGTACCGCGGATCGCCACGATCAGCAGCAGGAGTGCGCCGCCGACCACCGCGCCGGCGATCAGGGCCAGCATTGTCCGCTCTGTCATCGGGTCACCTCACGCCCAGCGTCCGTGCACCATCGGCTGGTAGCCGAAGTGCTCGAGTTCGTCCATGCAGGCGATCGGCGCGTGCGCGGCGGCCCGGCCGTCGGGGCCAGGTGCGAACACCTCACCGGACAGCACCCGGCCGTCCCAGCCGGTCACCTCACGGATGCTCTCGATGTAGCGGCTCAGGGTGCCGCCGTGCTGATAGTCGTTGTGCTTGCGGACGAACACGACGAAGTCCAGCGCACCGGAGATCAGCATCTGGGTCGCCTCCATCGGCAGCCGCTCCTTCGCCTGGATGGCGTAGGTACTGATCCGGTTGAACACCTCCATCGAGCTGTTCGAGTGGATCGTCGACAGCGAACCGTCGTTGCCCTGGCTCATCGCGTTCAGCATGGTGACGATCTCGTCGCCGAGCACCTCACCGACGATGACCCGCGACGGGTTCATGCGCAGCGACCGGCGGACCAGGTCGGCCATCGCCACCTCGCCGACACCCTCGGAGTTCGGCAGCCGCTCCTCGAACGCGACCACGTTCGGGTGCAGATCCTTGAACTCACCGAGCCCGAGCTCGAGCGACCGCTCGACGGTGATGAGCCGCTCGTGCGGCTGGATCTCGTTCGCCAGTGCGCGCAGCAGGGTGGTCTTGCCGGAGTTGGTCGCGCCCGCGATCATCACGTTCTTCCGGGCGGCGACAGCGGCACGCAGGAACGAGGCGATGTCCTCGGACATGGTGCCGTTGGCAACCAGATCCTTCAGGAACACGCGGCCGAGCCGGGCACGACGGATCGAGACCGCGGGCCGCGATGTCACGCCCATCACGGCCGACAAGCGGGAACCGTCCGGCAGCCGCAGGTCGAGCTGCGGGTTGGCCGAGTCGAACGGGCGGCTGGTCAGACCCGCGTGGGCCGCGAGCACCTGGATCAGCTCGACGAGCTCGTCGTCGCTCTCGGCCACCGGACCGGGCCGCTCTTCGCGACCGTCGCCGTACTGCACGAAGACCTGGTCGTACCCGTTGATGTCGATGTTCTCGACGTCCAGGTCGTCGATCAGCGGCTGCAGCCGGCCGACGCCGAAGAGCGCCGAGTGGATCGCGCCGGCGATCTGTGCGTCGTCGTCCGGTGTGGGCGGCGTCCGCCCTTCGGCCAGTTCGTACCGCGCGTGGTCCTCGAGCACCTGCACGATCAGGGACCGCGCGTACTCGCGCTCGTCCTCGGCACTCATCGGCGGTACGCCGTTGACCTGGTCGCGGCGGCGCTGTTCGTTCAGCCGCTCGGCCACCTGGACCCGCAGCTTGCGGACCAGCTCCTGGTCGGTGATCACCGGTACTCACCGCCCTCAGGGAAGGCGGCTTGAGCCATGTCGAAGTCGCGCTGGGTCGGCCGCGCGGCGACCGCGGCCATATCGGCAGCGATGTCGGTCGCCGTGCGGATCAACGGCGTACGGTCCAGGCGCCCGTGGCCGCGACCGTCGAAGAAGGCCGCACCGACCGGGTCGAGAGCGATGTGCCAGCGGTGCTGGATCGGCACGGACATCGCGTCCAGGACGGACCAGACCTGCTTGACGCCGTCGCGCTTCTTCGGGTCCGCGACGACGATCACGCCGAGCTGCGCGTCCACGTGGTGCACCAGCGACGACAGCCGCTCGCGCAGGTGCGCGACCGACGAGCCGGTCGCACTGCAGACCATCACAACCAGCCGGGCAGCCTGTACGACGGGGAGCTGCGGCGAGGAGGGTCCGATCCGGCCGCAGTCGGCGATCACGTCGACACTGTGCATCTGGTTGAAGGACATCCCGAGCGGCGACCAGAGCCCGCCCATCCCCCCGATCTGCTCGGCGGAGCGCACTCCGATCATCACGTCCAGGCCGCCGTCGAGCTGCTGGCTGTGCGCGAGGATCACGTCGTCGCCGAGGCCCTTGCGGCCGGCTGCGGCGAGGCTGACCAGTCCGCGGTCGGAGTTCAGCGGCTGGCCGCCGGGCGCGGTCATCCGGATCGCGACGTCGCTACCGGCCGGATCGCATTCGGCCAGCAGTACCGGCCGCGGCCAGAGCGCGCCGAGGACGAGGCCGGTGGTGGTGACTCCCGGCGAGCCCTTCGCGCTCGCCAACGCGACCAGTGCCATCAACCATCTCCGTCGGTGCGAGCGATCTCCGGCGGCGTGCCGGGCGAGAGCTTCACCAGCACGAGGGCCTTGGCGGAGGCCGCAGCCGCAACGGCCGTGGACTTCTCCAGCGGGACCAGCACAGTGACGTTCAGGGTTGTGTTGGTACCGGTCTTGGAGTCGGCGATGGTGCCCGAACTGTCGGTGACCGTCGCGGCCCCGACCAGCACCTGCGGCGCGCCCTCGGCATTGGCGTTCGGCACCCGGATGATCCGGACGACATCGCCGTCGCTGATCACCGACGACGGCGCGCGGCCGCCTTCCAGGGCGAGCCCGATCATGGCCCCGCCCTCGGGGATCGGCTTGTTGGTGACGTTGCCCTTGGTGAGGAACTGCCCCGGATAGACCCAGCTGGTCGTGTACTGGTCGATCAACTGGTCCCGGTCGGACCAGAGCACCAGCCTGCCGGTGGCACCCGCCAGATCACCGCGCGCCAGGTCCTTGGCGACGATCTTGTGCCCGGGCGGAAGCGCTTTGGCATCGACGGCGACGAAGTCCTGCCGGTTGCCGCTGCGGACCGCGATCAGAGCGGAGCCGGCAGCGCCGAGCAGGATGAGGATCACCGCCAGCGCGGCCAGGGCGGGGCGGCGTTCACGGCCGCTGGGCAGTCGGGTCGAGCCGGTGGCCGGTGCCTTGCCGCGGGCGCCGGAGGCCGAGGGACGCGAGGAGGACGAGAAACTCACGCGCCTACCGTAATGGCCTGATGGTGCCAATCTCGCCTTCAGGTCCAGCTCGTGGCGCGGCTGTTACCGACCTGCCGCTCCGGCGGCGACCTGGGCACGTTCTTCCGGTGTGAGCAACTCGGTGAATGTCCCCGGTCCGCCGTACAACTGGTCTAGATAGGAGTAAAGGCCCTGCAGAGCGCGGCCGACCTCACCGGGCCAGCCGTCGGAGGCCGCCAGTTCCGCCGCCAGCCGTCGTCCGGTGGCGAGCGTGACGGCCGCATTCACCGGCTGGTCGAGCCGGACGAGGGTGTCGTAGTACGGGTCCGCGTCACCGGTGGAGAGATCAACCGGTACGCCGTGGTCGTCGAGCGTCACCGAGCCGGTTCGGGCCTTTCCCCGCGTCCGCTGGACCACTTCGGCCAGCGCGTCGCGGTCCGGCGAGACCAGCAACCGGTCGAATCCGGCCCCGCCGTACAGCTGGTCCAGGTAGTCGCAGAGGGCGGCGAACAGCTCGATCCCGTCGTACTCGGTGTCGTTGCCGGCCACCTGCCGCAGCTGGGCGGTCATCCGGCGTGCCTCCGGGACGGTCCACTCCGAAGGGCTCAGCCGGTCGCTCATGCCGCGATGATACGAGCGCACCCCGGCCGTCCCGGGTGGTAAATCGTTAACTGATCGCGAGCTTTGAGTGGCTGGCGGGTAACGGGGACTTTGCTACCGTCCCGAGAGTGACGACTCCCACAGTCGAACCGGCGAACCGTGCGCACGCGGCGCTGGGTACCGCGCTGGGTGTCGTCGCGCCCGAAGCCCTGTTGCTCAAGGACGGCAGTGTCCGGCTGACCGGCGATCGGGACGTGCTCGGCGCCGAGGCGATGGACCGCCTGGTCGAGCGGCTGACGGCCAGGGCCAACGATCAGGCGTCGGACGATCGCATCCTGGCCGAGGCGACCGCCTTGCTCGGTGCTGAGATCACGCATGCTCGCGGTGGCCAGGTCCCGGCTGACGGGTCCACGGCTGCACTCGACGCGTTGCTCGACGTACCGGATCTGTCTGCGGGGAGCCGCCAGGAAGCAGAGGTGTTGCTGCGCGGCGTACTGGAAGGCAGTGCGGATACCTCTGAGTCTGCGGCTGCACGGCTAGCGGAGCTGACTGCTAGGGACAGGCGACCGCTGACGGCCGATGTGGTCGACGCTGCTCGGGACATCCATCGTGAGGCCGAAGTACTGCAGCGCTCGAGCGCAGTACGGCGTACTGGGACTGGGCGGCACCGCAATACGGTCGGGCGTCGGCGGGTGGCGCTCACTACTGCGCCAGAGCAACGCAAGACCGGTCTAGTGGCGGACGGGCGACCAGCGACTCAGGCGGACCTCACAGACGACGCCGTACTGCGGGCGCTCAGCCAGGTCCAGCCCTCCGACCTCGGTGGCAGCATCACCGCGACGCCGACCGCCTTGGATGTGCCGAAGCTTGCAGTGTTCGACACTGCGGAGCACGGCAAGCAACACGTGCGAGTAGAGATCGCAGACCCCGGCTACGGCCGGGTTGCTGCTGCGGATGTGCGTTCAGGCAGCGTCAACGATCCCCACGTACTACGGGTCGGCGCGCGCGTGGACGACGCGCAGCTGGCCCGGATCTGGGTCAGCCAGTTCAGCCGGATCCAGCAGGAAGCCAGGCCGCGGGGATTCGGCGACCTGGTCCGCTCTGCGCTCAAGCGGGAAGGCCGCGACCGGCGGTTGGCCGGCCAGTACGACGAGTTCCGGCTGCTCACCAGGAACTGGCGGGAGGCTCGCGGCCAGGTCGCTGCGACCGGGCAGGTGAGCGGTCCGCAGAGCGTCGCGGATCTCGAACGGGATCTGCGTGGCCTGGCGACCACTATCGGCCGTCGGGGTGGCACTCCCCCGGCGCTTCCGTGGGAGTCGGGCGCCAACGTAGTACCGGTGGTTGCGTCTGCTGGGATGACGACGCCTGCAGTGACTGCCGCACCTAATACGCCGGCTCATTTGCGTGAGCGCGTCAACGTCGAGATCGCGACGCTGGATCGAACGGTCGCTGATCTCACGCAACGCCTTGGCAGCAAGGAAGACAGCGCTGCGGCCGCGAAGCTCGAGGCCGGCGGGAAGCGGACCGAGGCAGGCGACGAAATCGCCAAGAAGGATCAGAGCGGACCCGAGCGCGCCCGGAAGTTGCTGGTCGACGCAGCGGCCGCCGAGGGCAAGGCGGGACGGCACACCGAACAGGCCGGCGTACTGCGGACCGCTCTCGGCGAGGCCGTCAAGGCTCACGGCGCTTATGTTGCGCTGGGCAACGAGCTCGATGCGGTGATCGCGGATCCGCGAAAGTCGATGGCCGATGTGCTGCCTCTCTCGCAGGCGGCGGCCGACCAGACCGAGGCGTATCGGCAGAGTCTGGCGAAGGCCGCACCTCGCCGGGATGTCTTGCACAGTGGGGCTCCGACCGGGCGGTTGCCGCACCTCACCGCATTGACCGGACATCTCAATCAGTTGCTCGAGGCACAGAAGATCCCACATCGGTTCACGACCGAGATGTTGCATCGGACCCTGCGGGCCGAGTTCCGCCGGGTGATGTCGCCGGACGGGCTGGTCCTCCCGCTCGGTGGAGATCCGTCGGACGATGTCCGGGATCTCGCGCAGATCCGGTTGAAGTTGCAGCCCGGTGAGCTGGCCGAAGTACTGAACCCTGACGTGAAGCTGGCCGAGCTGATGGTCGGTCAACTGGAGCAGGGTGGACACGGGGTCTCGGCGACGGCGACCGGGACGTTCGGCCGCAACGGCGGATTCAGTCTGAAGACGTTGATGGCGATGATGCCGGCCACCGACCCGGTCACCGCCGCGGCGAAGGTCGTTGCCCCTGGCTACGAGTTCGCGTTCGGCCGGAGTCGTTCGGTGACGACGGCCGCGACCGAGTACGCGCTGGGTGGTGCGGTCGAGGACAACCGGGGCGAGTCGCAGCTGTTCGAGGGCGCGGCCGGCTGGGAGGTCGACGTACGGACGTCTGCGCTGGCCGATTGGTCGGCGGCCGGGCGGGTGGACAGCTCCGGGCCGCGGGATGCCGATTCGCTGAAGGTGTGGCTGTCGGCGGCGTACGTGGTCGATCCTCCCCAGGAGACGGTCACCATCGGCAAGGATCGCGACCCGGCGTTGCCCGAGCACGTGGCGACGGACGTTCGCGGTCTCGGCAAGCTGGTGGACAAGACGATCCAAGGGACCCGTGAACGGCTGAACGTGCTGGACCGGGTCGCGCACGACCAGATTCGCAACCTGATCACCGAGGAACTGCCCAGCCGGCTGGACGAGGCGACCAAGCCGGGTGGGATCGGCCGGTTGATCTACAGCGGCGGCGAGCCGGTCGCCTACGCGCAGGTGGAGACCGAGGTCGGTTGGGAGAAGGCCGAGCTCGTCGGCGAGACGAGTTCCGAGCATTGGCAGGAACGGCTGCGGGTCGGCTTCTCCGGTGCCACCGGCAACGAAGGATTCAACGCGAACACGTCCGCCTCGCTGACGATGGGCTACGCGGGCGATGCCTTGTCGAATCTCGGGTCGACGAGTATCGACTTCGGCCCGTCCGCGAAGGCCGGGCGGAGCACCTCCCGCAGCGAAAGCATGAGCGCCGGCGGTACTGCGATCCATCCGAGCGTTCAGCGCTACACCGGGCCGACGCAGGGCTACCGGATGACGCTCAAGCACAAGGTGACCGTGCACCAGATCGGCGGCAAGGGGAAGTTCACCGAGAACGGCCAGGGCAGCGCCCTGCTGCGGATCCCGGAGAACGACGCCTACCGCTACGGACTTCCCGTCGACAAGGCGGCGATCGTGCGTACGCCGGACGACCAGCCGCTGCAGGACAAGCAGGGACGCACGGTACTGCGTGGCGATCCCCAGCCCACTCCTGAGAAGCTGAAGCTTCCTTCGTGGATCGGGGAAGGCAAGGGAAAGCTGCGAGGTGCCGGACCGGCACTGGTCCAGCACGTGACGGGTGCGGACAAGGCGCTCGAAGCTACGGCCCGGGCACTCAGCCAGCAGGGCCTGCTGCCACCTCTCGATCCGCAGGGGCGACCACGGTTGGATGCGCTGCCCAAGGATCCGCTGCTGCGCGCCAGTCAGCTGCAGAACTTCGAGCGACTCAGCCAGCACGTGTCGGCCTTGCGACTGGAGACCGGCTACGACCAAGCCGCTCAGGAAGGTCTTCCGCTCGCCCTGGTGGAACACCGCGCCGGACATGCGCCGGAGTACCGGACGTTCCGGATCAAGTTGGAGCAGGACTTCGACAATGCCGACTGTCTCGGGGTGACCGACTCCGAGGCGGTGGTGAATCTGGACATCGCGTCACGGACGTCCGGACGCTCGGGTGGACGGTCCAAGGGGCTGCCCTGGGGACTGAAGTTCGGCTTCAGCAACGGGCCGGACGCCGGCCACGCGGGTCAGGCTCCGCAGGGCGGTCCTAGCTACGGACGGGCCTCTCTCGGCCGCTTCATGAACTGGGCGACCGGTGGCACGGTCAACCAGGTTGCGCTGGTGGAAAGCACCTCGCCGGTTGCCGTCTTCGACGTACCGCACAAGCTGGTGCTGACCGAAGTCACCAGTGCCGGTGAAACAAAGCTGGCCGAGGTGGACGGCAGCGCCTCGGTTCTGCTGGACAGTGACATGCTCGACTCTTCGGAGCCGGCTACTGCCTTCCAGGGGCAGACCAGTGAGGCTGTGCTCGATCAGGCGAAGCTGCTGCACCTGGATGTCGGCGACCCGATGGCGTTGATTTCCAAGGAACTGCCAGCTGCGTCCCGGCCGGATGGGGCCGGCTACCACCATCTGGCAGCTTTCCTGAATGCGCGGAACCTCGTCGCGCATCCCGAGTGGCTGCGTACGGAGTACAGGACCAGGATCGGGCTCAGCCCGGCGCCGAGTTCCTTGCCGCAGGCGATCGCCCAGCAAGGGTTGCGGCCGCGGCGGGCGACGGTGTCGCTCACTGCGAAGGTGGAGAACCACGTCTTCCTGCGGGCAACCCATCAGGTCACCGGCGACATCAACCTGACGCTGGGCAGCTACAGCACCACCAGCGGGAGCTCGACGGGCAACAACGCCGGGATCTCTGCCGGTAGTGGCGTAGCGGGAGCTGACGGCAGTGCGGCAGGCGGATCAGCAGGTTGGAGTCGTAGCGGTAGCGAGTCGCGGTCCCGGAGCGAGACGCAGATCTGGGGCTGGGAACGGTTGAAGATCGAAGTCGGTCAGCACTATGCCTTCAAGGCCGACGTGAACTTCACCGCTTCGGTCACCGATGGAGAGTCCGCGAAGGCGCAGCAGATCAAGCTCGACGACGGCACCGTGCTGTTCACACTCCCCGAGCGCGAAGCATTGCGGCTGTACGGGCGTCGCGAGCTCGACCTGCCACTGCACCAGGTCGCCGACGCCGCCGAGCGGTTCCTCAAGGACGACCTCACCATGGATCGCCGGACCGCGTCCGCCTTCGTCCGCCGCTACGAGTCGGAGAAGTCAGGCGTCACTGAAGGACTGGCTGGAACGCACACCCGTGCCCAGCTGAATGCGAAGGTCCGCGACCTTGCAGGACTCGGTACAGCTGCTGCCGGCACTGCCGAGGCCGAGTTGGAGAACACGCTCGATACCGCTGATCAGGCGGTGGCGAAGACCGAGGTCGCGCTGCCCGAGCACTACAACGCGATGATGGGCGCCGCGCTCGTCGAGAAAACCGAGTTCACGAACGAGGCCGGCGCGACAGTCGACGTCCACGGGGCAGTGAAGGCGGCCGTCGAGCAGGCGGCGCCGGGACGCTTCGACAAGGACCCGATCCTGTCGGAGAGCCTGTACGGCGATCTGGCCGGCAAGCGCTGGCAGGGTCACCTCGACGACATGCTGGACCCGCGCGGCTTCGTGAAGGAGTACCCGGTGCGCACCTCCGGGACCGGACCGCCCGAGGTCCTGCGGCTCCGGGTCCGCGCGGTCTTCGGCGGACCAGCGGTCGGTGACGGTACCGAGGAGAGCGCGATCAGCATCGTCCAGGGCTACGACTACGAAGAGCTCAGCCGCGGCCGGTCGCACAGCACCAGTCACTCCTTCAACGTCGGTGGCGCCGGCAACGAAGCCTTCGGCGGCAACGCGGGCGTGAGCACCGACCAGAGCCGGACCAGCTCGGCGTCCAGCGCTGAGCAGTCGACGATGCTGCAGCGGATGCTGCATGGGAAGACCACCCGGGTCGATCGGCAGATGCATCTGCTGGTCGAGGTCGAGCGGGTTCCGGTGGCCGGCGGTACGACGAAGGGCATCTTCCGGCGGAACGCGGATCGCGCTCTCTCGGACGACCGGGGCGGCTATGGCGCCCAGCTGCTGTCGGGCCAGATGACGCAACTGGTGCCTACCGCAGTACTGAATGGTCCGCCTGTTCCGCCCTCGACGGCTGAGCGGCAGGATCATCGGTCGGTCGTACTGCCTGCGTCGTACTTCGTGGAAGGCACGCGCCCTTATCTGCAAGGCGAACCGGAGACCGACAAGCTGTTCAACACGATCGCCGAGCGGCTGGCTTCGCGCGACATGCTGTCCGTCAACGGCGTACGGATGCATCGGACCGAGTTGGAGAATCAGCTGTCCGCTTCGGTGCGGAGTGCGGCGTTCCATCGGATGGCCAGCGAGGACGGGCACAAGATGGTCCGGCTGCCGGTGGTCGGTCATGGCAACCAGGTGGTCGACGTACGGGTGACTGCGCGGGTGTCCGACGTGCAGCTGGTCGGGAACCCGGTCGAGAACGGGCAGCTCGGTGTCGTCGACCGAATCCAGCGGACGGCCAAGACCTCGGCCACGGGCAACCAATGGGTGCCTGCGAGTGGAGCAGGTGGCGGTGGCTTCGGTGCGCTCGACATCAAGGGCGGCGTGTCGGCCGGTGAGCAGGCATCGTTCACCGACTCCGACACCACCGGGAACCGCAATGAGCTGAGCAAGTTCGAGGAAGGCACCCTGGTGACCGTGCGGGTGCGGGTCGACTACGACCTCTCCTTCGAGCGGTCGAAGCTGACTCGCGGCGGCGACGAGAAGGTGAAGAAGTCCGACTCGATGAAGCAGGTCGCGACGGGTGAGGCTTATCTGACGATGTTCGAGCAGCAGTACCTGGAGATGCGGGAGCGGATGGAGACGGGCGCTTCGATGTCCGAGGCGCTGGAAGGGCTCGACCCGCAGTTCGCCGGGAAGCACGAGTTCGCCTTCGATCACACCGAGAACGCAGCCGGGCAGCCGGAGTACCACCCGTATCAGCCGATGCTGGACGCGCTGGCCGAGGCGCGGAAGGAAGACACCACGGTTCAGGTGACGATCCAGCAGCACGATGGCGGAGTGCGGACCTACCAGGCGAAGCCCGACGGGACGATGCGCGGGTTGAACGACGGCGGTTTCGGGGCGGCCTTCGCGACGCTGCATCCGCGAATGGCTCAGCTGGCCGAGGGTCGGGTGGATCTGCAGCAACTGTTCAACACGAGTGAACGGACGAAGCACTTCGGCGGGGCTGTGTCGGAGGCGCTGCAGCAGCAGGGCATTCCCGCCGCAGCACTGGTCGAGCTGGACCACTCATTGGCTGCCAGGGCGGCGTCTGGTCGTAGTACGGGCGACGGGGCGCGCCAGAACGTCGGTGCGCAGACCAGTCCTGCCAGCCACGGTCTGCAGGTCTCCACATGAAAGAGTCTTTCGCAGTAGCTCGCACGGTAGACGAGGCACGCCTCTATCTGGAGCTGACGCCCTGCGAGGACTGCGGTGCGCAGGCTTCCGAGTGGGATCAGGGGCTGACGACTGTTGATGGTCAGCTGGCTGTCAGCTATATCGGTGCCTGTCCTGGGTGTGGGGCAGGGCGGGAGTTCCTGTTCGGGCTGCCGGCGGTCGAGACTCCGCCGGGGGCGTTTCCCGACTTCGGCGGCGCGGAGCCGTCGGAGATCCTCGATGCCGGGCAGTGGCTGGCGATCGCCGACAACGCTGCCGGGGACGAGCTGGCCCGGGCCGCGGTCGAGGAGGTCGTGAAGTTCATCCCGGCCGGCGAGTACGCCGTACCGGACGACGCGTTCTGGACCGACGAGGGGTTGCGCGTGCGGGCCGAGGAACCGGGTAGGTTCCGGCTGGAACGATTGCTCGTCGTTCGCGACAGCTACCGCTATCGAGGGGATTCCTGATGCTGACCGCACGGACGCTGGCCGAGGCGCACATCTATGCGAGCGTGATGGCGGCCGCCGAGGCGCCGGATGCTTCGGACTTTGCCGAATCGCTGGTCGAGGGGGCCGAGGTCTGGACGCTGAACGTGCGCGGGTACGAGATCGAGGTGCCGTATGCCTCCGAGCAGGCGGCGCGGCAGGTCGGGGCGCGGTTCGGGCTCGGGGTGTCGCAGCTGGTCGACGCCGGTCAATGGGTGCTGGTGGCAACGACCTACGCGCGGCGGGCGCTCGATCTCGACCTGGCCTACGACAACGGGCCGGAGTCGGAGCGGCGCAGTATCGAGCTGAACTGGATGTTCGCTGCCGACGCGCTGGAGGAGGCGGTGAAGTTCCTGCCGGCGGATGCTGCGCAGATTCCGGCTGACGTGCTGTGGTCGGAGCTGGGGCGGCAGACCTACCAGCAGCAGCCCGCCTTGTTCGAGCGCGAGAAGCTGATCGACGATCTCGAGTACTACCGCGGCACCCTCGACGACTTCCGGGCATTGCACGGCGGACCGTCAGTCTGACTCGGGCTCGCTGATCTGGATCCGGATCGCGCGCGCGTCCTGGCCGGCCTGCTCGAGCACCTTCTGCTTGGGATCGGCGACCCCGAGGAACGGCGGGTGCACCAGCGGGACCAGTCGCTTGAGCCGGGGATCCTCGAGCACGGTGTCGATCGCCTTGCGGTCTCCCCCACAGACCAGTACGTCGAGCTTCGCCGGCGCCAGGATCCGTACGGCGACCTCGGTCGCGGCCGCGAACGCCTCGCGAGCCTGGTTGTCCCTTCTTCTGGCGAATCGCTGCTGCGACCATCCACCGGCTTTGGTCGTGCCTTGGACGTGCCGGGATCCGACCTTCGAGGCTTCCAGCACTCCCCCGGCGAACACCCCGGCGCCGTAACCACCTCGCCGGACGAGCAACAACCCGATCCGTCGCTCGGCCAACACATGCGTCACCAGGCCGCCCGGGGTGAGATCGTCCAACGGTCCGAAGGGCACCTCGATCTCCGCGACCGCCCCATCCGCCCCCGATGCGGTCAGCCGCTCGGGTGTCACGTCGTACGAAGTCTCTCCGTGGCGTTCGGTGAAGCCCGCCAGCCACCGCTCGAGCCGCGCAGGGGCAACAGAAAGGATCCGGGTCACTCTGCCGACGCTAACGCACTTGTCAGAAGATCATCGTGACGATGGCGACTATGCCGATGACGACAATGAGAGCTCGGAGCGCGACCGGCGGAAGTTTGCGGCCGTAGCGGGCGCCGAGGAAGCCGCCGATGGTCGAACCGACCGCCAGCAATGCGGCCGCCAGCCAGTCGACGTGGGCGACGATGATGAAGAGGACGGCGGCGATCGAGTTCACGACCGTGGCGAGGACGTTCTTGAGGGCGTTCATCCGCTGCAGGTTGGCGTCCATGCCGATGCCCAGGATCGCCATCAGCAGCACGCCCTGCGCGGCACCGAAGTAGCCACCGTACACACCGGTCGCGAAGACCGCCGGAATCACCCACCAGGCGCCGCGATGGGCGTGGTCGGGGAGGTTGATCCGCTTCGACAGCCACGGTTGCAGGGCGACCAGGACACAACCGAGCAGGATGAGGCCGGGGACAACGGCCTTGAATGCCGTGTCCGGGAGTTTGAGCAGCAGTACTGCGCCGACGATGCCGCCGACCAGAGAGGCCGGGATCAGGCGGATCAGCCGGCCGCGTTGGCCTTCGAGTTCACGGCGGTAGCCGATCGCGCCGGCCGCCGTACCGGGTGAGAGGC
Organism: uncultured Actinomycetota bacterium; assembly: GCA_963740725.1. Classification (GTDB taxonomy): domain Bacteria; phylum Actinomycetota; class Actinomycetes; order Propionibacteriales; family Kribbellaceae; genus Kribbella. Next base: position 814,136 of record CAVUFT010000025.1, on the reverse strand, counting down.
CGACGCTGTTGCTGACATTGGCGAGGACCGGTGGAAGGCCGACAGCAAGCAGCGCCGGGAAGGTCAGCAGAGTGCCCGAACCCACCACGGCGTTGATCGTGCCCGCGCCTACTCCCGCCACCAGGACGAACAGCGCCTCGAACCATGTCATCGCTGCCAGACTCTACGCACCTGACTCGTCACGCGCTCGCTGGTCCGGTCAGTGAACGCTCAAGTGCCGTGAACATCACACGACCCGGCTCGTGAGAGCCGGGTCGTGTGGCACTACGTAGTACTGGTTGTCAGCGCTCCTGCGAAGGACCGTCCTGCACCGGAGCCGTCTGCTCGGGAGCAGAGGTGACCGCCGGCGGCGCGGCCTGCTGGCTGCGCGAGCTGACGGCAGCGTTCTGAGCTGCGGCGATCGCTTCCTGTACTGCGTTGTCGGCCTCGGCCACCGCGGCGTCCGGGGTCACCGACGAACCGCCGCCGCTGTCGACCGAGATGGCGTGCGAGTCGCCCAGGTCCGGCTCCGGGAACGGGCCCTCGGCCTTCTGGGTGATGCCGGCGATCTGGCCGACGGCGCTGCCGAGACCCTCCATCGCCTTGCCGATCTCGCTGGGGATGATCCACAGCTTGTTCGAGTCGCCTTGAGCGATCGACGGGAGCATCTGCAGGTACTGGTACGCGAGCAGACCCTGGTCCGGCTTGCCGGCGTGGATCGCGTTGAAGACGGTGGTGATGGCCTGCGCCTCACCCTGGGCCTTCAGGATCCGGGCCTCCCGCTCGGCCTGCGCGCGCAGGATCCGGGACTCCCGGTCACCCTGCGCGGTGAGGATCGCGGACTGCTTCTGGCCCTCGGCCGAGAGGACGGCGGACTGCCGCATACCCTCGGCGGTCAGGATCGCCGCCCGCTTGTCACGGTCGGCGCGCATCTGCTTCTCCATCGAGTCCTGGATCGACGGTGGCGGGTCGATCGAGCGGAGCTCGACCCGGTTGACCCGGATGCCCCACTTGCCGGTCGCCTCGTCCAGGACGTAGCGGAGCTTCTCGTTGATCTCCTCGCGGCTGGTCAGCGTCTGCTCCAGGTCCATGCCACCGATGATGTTTCGGAGCGTGGTCATGGTCAGCTGCTCGATCGCCTGGATGTAGTTGGAGATCTCGTACGTCGCGCGCACCGGGTCGTTCACCTGGAAGTAGATGACGGAGTCGATCGACACCATCAGGTTGTCCTCGGTGATGACGCCTTGCGGCGGGAATGCAACGACCTGCTCGCGCATGTCGATCGTGTAGCGCACCTTGTCGACGAACGGGGTCAGCAGGTTCAGGCCGGGCTGCAGGCCGACCTTGAACTTCCCGAACCGTTCCACGATGCCCACGGTCTGCTGTTGCACGACGCGGACTGACTTGATCAGTGTGACGACCACCAATAAGGCGACCAATGCCAGCACTATGAGGAACGCGGTCACTTGACCCTCCCACTCGAAGAACCCTCAGGACGGACAGTCTTTCCTATCGACGGGCCACCGATGGCAACGGTTCCCTCACGATCACGTGTCCGTACTTCCGACAGTACTTCGCAGTAGCCCGAGCGCAACTAACGCCACTCAGGCTTGTGGAGGATCTGTGTCCTTGCTGGGCTCGTCCAGTTCGGGGTGGTGGTGGCCGAAGGGGTCGCCTACTGGGTAGACGACGGCGGTGGCGCCGTCGATGGACATGATTTCGACGCGGGTGCCGGGTGGGAAGGTGGAGACCTCGTCGTACGGGCGGGCCGTCCACAGCTCGCCGTTGAGTTTGATCGAGCCGCCGCCGTCGGGGTGGATCTCCTTGACGACCACCCCGGTCCGGCCGATGACGTGTTGCGAGCCGGTCTTCAGCTCGCCGCCGTGATGCAGCTTGCGAACCAGCAGCGGGCGGATCGCGGCCAGCATCGCCGCCGAGGTGATCAGCGCGACGACGATCTGCAGCCAGAGGAGATGGGGAGCGAACGCACCCACGCCGGCAGCCGCGATCGCCCCCGCGGCCAGCATCAGCAAGGTGAAGTCGAGCGAAGCCAGCTCCGCCAGACCGAGTACGACGGCGATTCCGAGCCAGGCCGCCCAAGCGTTGTCCCGCAGCCAATCCATCATCTGCCAAGCCTATCCGTCATCGAGCCTACGAGCAGGCCCGTCGACGGTCCGACGAACCGAACCGTCACCAAGATCCCGTACTACGGGCGCCAGGTGGTCAGAGGGCGCGGGCGAAGTAGCGGCCGTCGGCCTGGCTGAGGCTGAGGGCGAGGTCGAAGGTGTCCGACAGGTTCTGGTCTGTCAACGCCTGCTCGATCGGCCCGGCAGCGACGATCCGGCCCTTCTTCAGCAGCAGCGCGTGGGTGAAGCCCGGCGGGATCTCCTCGACGTGGTGCGTCACGAGCACCATCGCCGGCGCCCCCTCGGCCATCGCGATCGAGCTCAGCGAGCGGACCAGCTGTTCGCGACCCGTAAGGTCCAGCCCCGCAGCCGGCTCGTCCAGCAGCATCAACTCGGGGTCCGTCATCAGCGCCCGGGCGATCTGGACCCGCTTCCGCTCCCCCTCCGACAGGGTGCCGAAGGTCCGTTCGCTGAGATGCCCGATGCCGAGCTCGGTCAGCAACACCTTGGCGCGCTGGTGGTCCTGCTCGTCGTACTCCTCACGCCAGCGGCCGAGGACGGCGTACGACGCGGAAACAACCACGTCGGAGACCCGCTCCGACTTCGGCAACCGGTCGGCCAGGGCCGCGCTGGTGAGGCCGATCCGCGGCCGCAGCTCGAACACGTCGACCGCGCCGAGGACTTCGCCGAGCAACCCGACAACGCCCGTGCTGGGGTGCATCTGGGCCGCCAGGATCTGCAGCATCGTCGTCTTGCCGGCCCCGTTCGGTCCGATCACGACCCAGCGGTCGGCCTCGTCGACCGACCAGTCGACCCCGTCCAGCAGGACCGCATCCCCACGGACGATCGAGACGCCGGCCAGCTCCACCACAGCAGTCATGGCGCAAAACCTACGTGGTCGCCGCCGGGCGCCGACGCCGACCCTGCTGGTGTCGTCCTGAGCGCCGCCGGATGGGAGACTGGACGGCGTGCTCACGACTGCCGCCTCGGTGCGTTTCACCGTCTGGACGAACGCGATGCTGACCGGTGCCTGTGACCCGGACACCGCGGCGACCAAGATCCTCGGCGACGACGTGGGCCATCACGTCTCCGGTCTCGCCGCGCACCCCGCGCCCGCGACGCTCCCGGTCGCCCTCAACCTGCTCCGCGCGGCGGGCGCGACCCAGGCGCATCTCGCGCTGCCGATCCCGGGCGACCCGATCGGGCTGGCCGGACCACCGCCGTTCAACGAGGCAGCGCTGGAGACGGGCGAAGCCGTAGTACTGACTGGTGCTGAGATCGGACTCGTTCCGGCGTACGTCGGACCAGCAGTCCAATGGACCGTCTTGCCGGCGTCCAGTCCCCTGCCCGCGGATTTCGGCGAAGCCGATCGCGGGTTGCGCGCGGCCCTGATCGAGGCGGCCGAGTCGCTGGCGGCCCTCGAAGTGGCGCGCTGGAAGCCCGAGGTCGCCGACGCCTTGATCGACATCCGGCGGATCGGGTCGGGCAAGGGCGATGATCTTGCCCCCGGCTACGAAGCGCGCGCGGTGAAGACGGCGGCCACGGCCCGGCGTTGTCTGGCGATCGCCGATGCCGCTTTGGAGGACGACGGGTCTGCTGTAACCGGCGCTGAAGCGGACGCTCGCCGGCGCGCATTGCTCGATCTGGCGGCCGCTGCGAGGCGGGCTCTTGTCGCGGCATGTGGACCGCCCACCAACCGTTAACCGGTTTTGGGTAGCGTTCGTGTTGTCATGACTGGACAGGCTGAGTTCCCCATCGACCGCCCCACCCTGCTGGTGACGTTGACCGGCACGGACCGCCCCGGCCTCACTTCCGCCGTTCTCTCCATCCTGGCCGGTCGCGGCCTGGAGGTGATCGACGCCGAGCAGGTCGTCCTGCGGGGCCGCCTCGTGCTCGGCGTACTGCTGACCGCGCCGCGCGATCACAAGGAGCTCAAGAAGGATCTGAAGGCCCTTGCCGAGGGCCTCGACGTCGAGATCGACGTGAAGAAGGGCTTCGGCGACAACGAGCCGCGGCGCAAGGGCCGGACCCAGGTGACCGTGATCGGCAGCCCGCTGACCGCCAAGGGCTTCGGCGCGATCGCCGGCCGGATCGCCGACACCGGCGCCAACATCGACCGGATCAGCCGGATGGCGCGCTACCCGGTGACGGCGATGGAGATCGCGGTCTCCGGCGCCGATCCGGACTCGCTGCGGACCGTGCTGGCGCTCGAGGGCGTCAAGCAGGGGCTCGACGTCGCCGTACAGGCCGGTGGTCTGTATCGGCGGGCGAAGCGGCTGATCGTGATGGATGTGGACTCGACCCTGATCCAGGGCGAGGTGATCGAGATGCTCGCCGAGCGGGCCGGGCGGCTGGCGGAAGTTGCCGCGGTCACCGAACAGGCGATGCGCGGCGAACTGGAGTTCGCGGACTCGCTGCGGCACCGGGTGAAGGCTCTGGAAGGGTTGCCGGCCTCGGCGCTCGACGACGTGTACCGGGCGATCGAGCTCGCGCCGGGGGCGCGGACGCTGGTCCGGACGCTGAAGCGGCTCGGGTACCAGTTCGCCATCGTCAGCGGCGGGTTCAGCCAGATCACCGACAAGCTCGCGGCCGATCTCGGGATCGACTACGCGGCCGCGAACGTGCTGGAGATCGTCGACGGCAAGCTCACCGGCAAGGTCGTCGGCGACATCGTCGACCGGGCCGGCAAGGCGACCGCGCTGCGCCGCTTCGCGGCATCCTCCGGTACGCCGTTGTCGCAGACGGTCGCGATCGGCGACGGGGCGAACGATCTCGACATGCTCGCCGCGGCGGGACTCGGGATCGCCTTCAACGCCAAGCCGGTGGTCCGCGCGGCGGCCGACACCCACGTCAGCGTCCCGTACCTCGACACGATCCTCTACCTGCTGGGCATCAGCCGCGAGGAAGTCGAAGCCGCCGACGCCGCGAGCAACCCGGCCTGAACTCGTTTGCCGGGAACAACGGTTGGCGCGAGGATCGGGCTTATGCCTGATCTGGTGCTACCGAATGGATACAGCGGTCGTGCGGCGACCGACACGGATGTCTCGGCGATCTACTCGCTGGTGACCGCCACCGAGCGGGCGTTGCACGGTGAGGCGGAGACCGCGGTCGATGGGATCAAGGCGGTGTTGTCGCGGCCTGGGTTCGATCCGACGGTGGACTCGGTGGTCGTCCACGATGCGTCCGGGCAGTTGGCCGCTTGGGCCTGGCTGAACCGTGGCAAGCGGGCGCAGGTCGATGTCTCGCCGGAGCATCGCGGGCTCGGGCTCGGGTCGGCCTTGCTGGACTGGGCCGAGGCGCGGGCGGTCGAGGTCGGGACGACGGACTGGATCGCGCAGATGGTCGACGACCAGGATCTGGCCGGCGTCGAGTTGGTGCGGGCTCGCGGGTACGACGTACTGGCGATCAACTGGCAGCTCGAACTGCCGATGGATTCCGAGCCGGTGGTTCCCGCGTTGCCTGACGGGATCACGGTCCGGTCGTTCGAACCGGGCGATGCGGCGGGGACGCATCTGCTGATCGAGGACGCGTTCGACGAGTGGCAGCCGCGGCGTAAATCCTTCGAAGAGTGGTCCGCGATGATGATCGAGCGGTCCAGTTTCGCGCCTTCCTTGTCGCCGCTGGCCATCGCCGGTGACGAGGTGATCGGGGCGGTGCTCTGCCTGGACCTGCCCGATTCGGACGAGGGGTACGTCGAGCAACTCGCCGTACGGCGTGATCACCGGGGCAAAGGTCTCGCCAGGACGCTGCTCGCGGTGGCGCGACAGGGCTTCTACCGCGCAGGCAAGCGGAATCTGACGCTGTGGACGCACTCGGACACCGGCGCGCTGGCGATGTACGAGCGGCTCGGGATGAGCGTGCGCCGCAGTACGACGATCTACCGCGGCGGACCCTTCTGAACCAGGGAGTGATGGGCTACTTGGCTAGCTGTTCTTAGGGGTGCGGCGATGGCGGCCTTGGTGCCGAAGTTGGTGAATTCGACTGTGGTCGCGTCCGTACCCGTTCCGTAGTTGAGGCGACGGAGGAGGCCGTGGGTGTCGATCATCGCCTCGAGGGGCATGGTCTTCTCCTGTGCGGCCGCCTCGGCGGTCAGGAGGCTGCCGAGGACTTTCGCAGCCGCGGCCTTCCGGAGGTCGATGACCATCGCATAGCGCCTCGTCTCCTGCTGCTCGAGGATTGGCCCGGGCGAACTCGCGAAGCTCGTCGTGTACGGCGCCGCGGCCAGCAGGCGCGGCGCCTGGACCTGGAAGCGATAGAGCGTGATGAGTGCGTTCGTGAGGGCGTCGAGGCCCTTGGCCTTCGGGTTGTACTTCGACCACTTGGCCGACTTGTCGGACGGCGGACCGTCCTTGTAGTAGTACTGGCCGCCGACGCCGATGACCGACGCGTCGGGGCTGGTCAGGGAGAAGTCCTCGGCGGCGCCGGTGACCTTGACCGTCGCCGTGGCAACGTCCTTCGGATCGACGACACTCGCGATGGTCATCCGATACGTGCCCTGCTTCCTGAGCGCGGCCTGGACCTTCGGGGCGATGTCGGCCCGCGTCAGCTCGACCGGGGCAGGGTCGGCTGTCGGTGTGCTGATGGAACTGACGGCTGTCGGGGTAGTGACCTGGGCCTGCGGAGTCGGCGCCGCCACCACAGCCCGCGGCCACCACCAGCCCTCCACACGAGACCAGCGCGACGATGATCTTCTTCACAGGCCGAATAATCGCAGCTACGACCCGCTACACCCGGCACCATTTGCACCTTGCTGCGAAAAAAGGTGGTGCCGAGGCTCCCCAGCCCGGCACCACCAGTTCGTGGGGTTATTTGGCGACTTCGTCGATCTTGGGTGCGGCGAGGACGACCGGGTCGCCGAACTTGGTGAAGGTGGAGGAGCCGCCGTCTTCACCGAACAGGTAGTCGATCTTGCGCGGGAGCGAATCGCCGTCGAGGAGGATCGTCGCCGTCAGCGTCTTGTCCTTCTCGTCCTCGAGGCTCTCGGCGGTGAGGTAGTCGCCGAACACCTTCGCCTCGGCCGCCTTCGCCAGATCGATGGTCAGCTTGTACTGCGTGGTCGCCGCGCCGTCCACCGCCGGACCGGCGGCCGTCTCGAACTTCGTCGCGTACGGCGTACCGGCCAGCAGTTGCTGCGGCTGCGCCTGCCAGGCGATCAACCGCATCATCGTCCCGTTCAGCGCGTCGAGGCCCGTCTTGCTCGGGTCGTCCTTCACCCACTGGGTGCCGTCCGCGAATCCCTCGCCCTGGCCGTAGAGCTGACCCCCGACGCCCATCACCGTGGTGGTCTTGTCGGCGGTGATCAGGAACTCCGGCTTCGCACCGCCCAGCTTCACGTCGGCTATCAGCGTGCTCGGCTCGTTGCCCGCGGTCCTCGACTCGACGTGGAAGGTGCCCTTCTTTGTGAGGGCCTCCTGGACCTTCTGGCCGAGGTCGGCCTGGCTCAGGGTGGTCGTGCCCGAGTCGGCGGCGACCTGGGTGGCCGGGGCCGGAGTGTTGCCGCAGGCGGCCAGCAGCGCTACGGCGCCGGTCGCGGCGAGCGGCATCAGAAATCTCTTCACAGCGCGGATAATGACATGCGCAGCCGGTCATCGCGACCCCGATTGCAGGTTCTTGCAGCGTCCGGGCCGGGTCTGCGGCGTCGACCGCCTATTCTTCGGCTATGTCAGAACAGCAGGGTGGGGTGAACGGCGGCGGGCCTGGAGCGTTGTTCGCCATCGGTGGCGCCGAGGACAAGCTCAAGAAGCGCATGGTGCTGCAGGAGTTCGTCGAGGCGGCCGGCGGGGCGAAGGCCCGGATCGTGGTGGTGCCGACTGCGTCAGCGCTCGGCCCGGATGTGGTCGACGTGTACTCCGCGCTGTTCGCCGCGCTCGGTGCGGCCAGTGTGGTCGGCGTCCGGCCGGAGAATCGCGAGGACGCCGACGACCCGGCGTTCATCGAGCCGATCACCGAGGCGACCGGGATCTTCATGACCGGTGGCAACCAGCTGAAGCTGAGCGGCGTGGTCACCGGTACGGCGTTCGGCCGCGCGGTCACCGAGGCGCATGCCCGCGGAGCAGCAGTCGGCGGTACGTCGGCCGGCGCGAGCATCCTGGCCGAGCACATGATTGCCTTCGGCCGGTCCGGAGCGACCCCGAGGCAGCGGATGAGCCAGCTCGCGGGTGGGCTCGGCCTGGTCCAGGGCGCGATCGTGGACCAGCATTTCGCCCAGCGGAACCGGTACGGACGGCTGCTGTCGCTGGTCGCCCAGTCCCCCGGCCTGCTCGGGATCGGCGTCGACGAGGACACGGCTGCCGTAGTACGAGGATCTCACCTCGAGGTGGTCGGACGGGGTGCGGTGACGATCTTCGACGGCAGCCGGATCACGTCGAACGCGCATTATGCGAAGCGCTCCGAAGCGATCCTGGCCTCCGGGGTGGTCCTGCATGTGCTCCCCGCGACCTCGACCTTCGACCTGAAGGCGCGGGCGCTGCTGTCGTACGGTCCGCAGCCGCCGGCCGAGGAGCTCGCCTCGATCGAGGCCGCCGAGGCCGATCTGCGCGCACTGGCCAAGGAGATCGCCGCCGAGGGCGCGGGCCCGGCGTACTACGCGGAGCGCAAGCGCCGCGCCGCCGGGCGGAAGACAGCTGCTGGGAGGAATGCAACAAAGGCCGAGGGGGCACCCGTCAAGGCGCGCTCGAGATCGTCGGCCGCCGGTCAGTCCAGACCGGAGGCGACCGAGCCTTTGACCGCCGGCGCCGAACTCAGCACCCCCGACTCCCCGCCAACACCAGACAGTGAGCCCCGATGACCGATACCGCCCCCACCCAGAGCCCGGTGACCGACGCGGCCGCCGCCGATGCCGCCGCTGAGACGCATGGGACGCCGAGTCCCGATCTGAAGTTGATCGAGACCCGGGTCTATCGCGGTCCGAACATCTGGAGCTACGACCCGGCCATCCACCTGGTCGTCGACCTCGGCTCGCTGGAGAACTTCCCGTCGAACACGATCGAGGGATTCACCGAGCGGCTGCTCGAATACCTGCCCCGGCTCGACCAGCACCACTGCTCCCGCGGCCGCCGCGGTGGGTTCATCGAGCGGTTGCACGAGGGGACCTGGCTCGGCCACATCGCCGAGCACGTCTCGCTCCAGCTGCAGCAGGAGGCCGGCCACGACATGCGGCGCGGCAAGACCCGCCAGGTCCGCGGGGTGCCGGGCCGGTACAACATCGTCTACGCGTACGCCGACGAGGGCGTCGGGCTGGCGGCCGGCGAGCTGGCCATCCGGTTCGTGAACTACCTGGTCCAGCCGACCCCGGAGTTCGACTTCACCGCCGAGCTGGAGAAGTTCATCCGGACCGCCGAGCGGAGCGCCTTCGGGCCGTCGACCCAGGCGATCGTCGACGAAGCCGTCTCGCGCGACATCCCGTGGATCCGGCTGAACAAGGCGAGCCTGGTGCAGCTCGGCCAGGGCGTGCACGCGAAGCGCATCCGGGCCACCATGACGTCCGAGACCGGCTCGATCGCAGTGGACGTGGCCAGCGACAAGGACCTCACCACCAAGCTGCTCGCCTCTGCCGGCCTGCCGGTGCCACGGTCGGTCTCGGTCCGCGACGTCGAGGACGCCGTCTCGGCCGCGGGCAAGATCGGCTATCCGGTCGTCTGCAAGCCGCTGGACGGCAACCACGGCCGGGGTGTCTGCCTCAACCTGCAGGACGCGGACGCCGTACGAGAAGCCTTCCCGATCGCGGCCGAGCAGTCGCGGCGCGGTTCGGTGATCGTGGAGAGCTTCGTCACCGGTAAGGACTACCGCTGTCTGATCATCAACGGGCGGATGGAGGCGATCGCCGAGCGGGTCCCGGCCCACGTGGTCGGCGACGGCATCCACACGGTGGCCGAGCTGGTCGACATCACCAACGCGGACCCGCGGCGCGGGGTCGGGCACGAGAAGATCCTGACCCGGATCACGGTGAACGCGGCCGCCCGCGAGCTGGTCCGGTCGCAGGGCTTCGACATGGACGACGTACCGCCGGAAGAGACGATGGTGAAGCTGACGCTCACCGGCAACATGTCCACCGGTGGGATCTCGATCGACCGCACCTTCGAGGCGCACCCGGAGAACGTCGAGATCGCCGAGGAGGCGGCCCGGATGATCGGGCTGGACATCGCGGGGATCGACTTCATCTGCCCGGACATCACCCAGCCGGTCCGCGAGACCGGCGGGGCGATCTGCGAGGTGAACGCGGCGCCCGGCTTCCGGATGCACACGAATCCGACCATCGGCGACCCGCAGTACATCGCCAAGCCTGTCGTCGACATGCTGTTCCCGCCGGGTGCGACCAGCCGGATCCCGATCGTCGCGGTGACCGGGACCAACGGCAAGACGACCACCTCACGGATGATCAGCCACGTCTTCAAGGGGATGGGCCGCAAGGTCGGGATGACGTCCACGGACGGCATCGTGATCGACGAGCGGCTGGTGATCCGGTCCGACGCGTCCGGGCCGAAGTCCGCCCGGATGGTGCTGCAGAACCCGCGGGTCGACTTCGCGGTGTTCGAGGTGGCCCGGGGCGGGATCCTGCGCGAGGGGCTCGGCTACGAGCGCAATGACGTGGCGGTCGTGCTGAACATCCAGCCGGACCACCTCGGGATGCGCGGGATCGACACGCTGGAGCAGCTCGCCGATGTGAAGGCCGTGCTGGTCGAGGCGGTGCCGCGGAACGGGTTCGCAGTACTGAACGCCGATGATCCGCTGGTCCGGAAGATGCGGCGGAAGTGTTCCGGTGAGGTGGTCTGGTTCAGCATCGCGGAGCCGGGCAGCGAGGTCCGCGAGTACATCGAGGGCCATTGCCGCCGGGGTGGACGGGCCGTCGTCCTGGATCGTTCCGATCTCGGCGACATGATCATCATGAAGCACGGCCGGCGGTCGATGCAGCTGGCGTGGACCCACTTGCTGCCGGCAACCTTCGGCGGCCGGGCGATGATGAACGTGCAGAACGCGATGGCGGCGGCCGCGGCCGCGTTCGCCGCGGGGGCTCCGTTGCACGACATCCGGCAAGGACTGCGGACGTTCAACACGTCGTACTACCTCTCCCCTGGTCGGCTGAACGAGATCGAGGTCGACGGTCGCACCGTGATCGTGGACTACTGCCACAACGCGCCCGCGATGCGGATGCTCGGCGATTTCGTGGACAAGCTCGGCGAGAGCCTGAGCGCGTCGTCGGAGCTCGGGCGGCCGTCGCGGATCGGTGTGATCGCGACCGCGGGCGACCGGCGCGACGACGACATGCGCGAACTGGGCGAGGTGGCGGCGCAGCACTTCGACGTGGTGATCGTCCGCGAGGACGTCCGGCTGCGCGGCCGGACCCGTGGAGTCTCGGCCGAGCTGATCAGCGAAGGCGTGCGGGCCGCGATGGAGAACGGCGCTCGCTGCCGGCAGGTCGAGACGGTGCTCGAGGAGCTCACCGCCGTACAGCATGCGTTGTCGCGGTCGAACCGTGGCGACCTGGTGGTGCTCTGCGTCGATCAGCACCAATCCGTGCTGTCCGAACTCGAGTCGGTGTCGCACCTGGCCCAGGCCGGTGCGCGTTCCGGCGACGAGGGCGGCGACCCGGACTTCGTGCAACCCGAGGGCGACGCGGACGACGATACGGAGGAATAGATCCCTTACCTGGAAGGGATCCAGGTCGATGGGAACTTGATCGGGTGGTCTCTCGTTGGGCTGTCCGTGAAGACGAAGTTGCTGATGGCATGTATCGCCGTCGTCCTGGTGGCATCCTCCTGCGGAACGTCGAAGCAGGAGGATGCTCCTGTGCAGGCTGCGGCCAAGACGCCCGGGGTGATCGTGGAGGACGCCTGGGTGCGGGCGACGGCGGGGGCGAAGGACACCTCGATGACGGCTGCGTTCATGTCGCTGACGAATCCGGGGTCGGCGGAGGTCAAGTTGACCTCGGCAACCTCTCCGGTGGCCGGGATGGTTCAGCTGCACGAGATGGCGATGAAGGACGGCAAGATGGTGATGCAGGAGAAGGTGGGCGGGATCACCGTGCCGGCCGGCTCGCACGCACACCTCGCACCGAGTGGCGACCACGTGATGCTGATGGGTCTGAAGAAGGCGCTGAAGCCGGGTGACGAACTGCCGCTGACGCTGAAGTTCTCCGACGGTTCCACGCACGACCTGACGGTGCCGGTGAAGGCGTTCACCGAAGAGGAAGAGCACTATCACCCGACTCCCACCAACACACCTTGATCGCACGTCCTTCTCGGCGGCAGCTCTTCGGGTACGCCGGAGCTGCCGCCGCTGGTGCTGCAGTCACGGGCGGAGCCGTTGCAGCTGTTGGTGAAGACAGTCCGAGCAAGCCAGTCACTCGAGAGATTTCGCCGTACGGCGTGCATCAGGCGGCGGTCGAGGCTGCCTCACCTCAAGCACGCTGAGCTCGTTGCGCTCGATCTGGTGAAGGGCGTCGACAAGGCGGCGCTCGGGCGGTTGATGCGGTTGTGGAGCACCGACATCGGCGCCCTGACCGCCGGCCGGCCAGCACCGGGTGACACTGCGCCGGAGCTTGCCCTCGGCAACGTTGCGCTGACGGTGACGGTCGGCTTCGGGCCGAAGGTGTTTGCCCTGACTGGCAAGCAGCCGGGTGGGCTCGACGAGCTGCCGGCGATGTCGCACGATCGCCTGCAGCCTGCCTGGTGCGGTGGCGATCTGGTCCTGCTGGTCGGCGCGGACGATCCCGTCAGCGTCGTTCACGCCGTACGACGGATGGTCGCCGACGCAGCTCCCTTCGCTCGACCGGTATGGCGGCAGATCCGGGTTCTGGAACGGAACGGGCAGCGACGGAAAGCCGGTGACGGGCCGCAACTTGTTCGGCCAGGTGGACGGGAGCGGGAATCCGGCACCTGGTACGCCGGAGTTCGAGCAGACCGTGTGGTCGGATGAGCCGGGCTGGTTCGCGGGCGGCACGACCCTCGTCGTACGGCGGATCAAGCTCAACCTCGACACCTGGGACGAGCTGACCAGGTCGGAGCAGGAACGCGCCGTCGGCCGCAAACTCTCGACCGGCGCCCCGCTCACCGGCACCGGTGAACATGACGAGCTCGATCTGGAGAAGCGCGACGCCGACGGTCGATTGGTGATCGCCGAGAACGCGCACGCCCGGCTGTCGCACCACTCCACCAACGACGGTCGCCGGATCTTCCGCAAAGGCCTCAACTACGTCCATGACACCGGCGCCACCCGCGAGTCCGGCCTGATCTTCCTCAGCTATCAGGCGGATATCACCGGCCAGTTCCTCCCGCTGCTGGCGCGATTGAACGCAGCCGACGCGCTCAACGAGTGGACCACCACCATCGGCTCCGCAGTCTTCGCCCTCCCACCCGGCTTCCAACCCGGCGGCTGGCTGGGTCAGGAGCTCCTCAGCTGAGTCAGCGCTCCCGGCCCCGGCGATTTGTCGGGCTGGAGTTGCTCGGCTGAGTCAGCAGTTGAGCGCGGCGAACGTGTAACCCTTGGCGGCCAGGATCGGCAGCAGCCGGTCCAGTGCGGCGACGGTCTCGCTGCGGTTGCCGCCGGCATCGTGCATCAGGACGATGCTGCCCGAATGGACAGTCTTCAAGACGTTGGCGACGATCGCGTCGGTGCCCGGTTTGGTCCAGTCGAGTGAGTCCACGTCCCAGAGCACCGGCCGCATCCCAGCGGCCTTGATGTCTGCCTTCACCTGGGCGTTCTCAGCGCCGTACGGCGGGCGGAAGCACTTCGACTGGGGTCCGCCGGTGATCTCCCGGTGCCGCTTCGCAGCGGAGACCTTGGTCAGCTGCGGGTGCGAGTACGAGTGGCTGCCGATCGCGTGGCCGGCGGCCAGCACGGCGTCGTGCAGTTCCGGGTGGCTGTTGGCCATCTGGCCGAGTTCGAAGAAGGTCGCCTTCGCGTTGTTGCGGGCCAGAATGTCCAGGATCTGCGGCGTCCAGGCCGGGTCGGGCCCGTCGTCGAAGGTGAAGTAGACCACCTTGGTGCCGGCCACCGGCGGGGTGGAAGGCGGCGTCGACGGCTTCTCCACCGGCGGCTGGGTCTGGGTCGCCGCGGCGACCTTGACCTGCGGCTGGGCGGCGGCCTCGGACTCGATCATGTTGGCCGCGGCGATCGTGATGCCGACCGCCGCGCCGACGGCCACCACTGCCACCGTCCGCGTGAAGACCGTGGCGAACTTGCTGGACATGCCCTATCCCCCGTGACTGACGAACCGTTCGTCAGCAGTTGAGACGTCGCCCGGCCCGATTTTGTTGGGCCGGGCGCGTGTCACCCTGAGGGCCCGGCCGACGCGTTGAGGGGGTGAGGAAGGGATGCCGATGACTTTCGACGAAGACTTCGACGCGTTCGTGCGAGCGCGGTGGACGGCCACCGCGCGACTCGCCTACGCGCTCACCCTGGATCATCAGAAGGCGGAGGACCTGGCGCAGGAGTCCTTCACCAAGCTGTGGTTCCACTGGCGCAAGGTGCACCGGGAGAGCCCGGAGGGGTATCTGCGCAAGATCGTCACCACCACGTTCCTGTCCGGTGCCCGGCGGCGCTGGTCGGCCGAGCGACCGACCGAGACCCCGCCGGACGTCGCGATCGGGTCCGGGACCGGCCAGGTGGACGACCGGCTGGCGCTGCACGCGGCGATGAGCCGGTTGAGTCCGAAGCAACGGGCCGCGGTCTATCTGCGGTACGCCGAGGATCTGTCCGAACAGACCGTCGCCAACCTGCTCGGCTGCTCCGTGGGATCGGTCAAGCAGCACACGCGCAGAGGGCTGGAAGCACTCCGCTTCGACACCACCGATCAGTTGGCCGAGCTGGCCGGAAGGAACATCGCATGACCGATGATCTGCAGACCAAGTTCGCAGTACTGACCGATGCACGGCCCGAGCCGTCGGATCCGGCCGCGCCCATCCGGCTCCGGATCAGGCGCCGGCAGCGCCGCCGGCGCGGAACTGCCGCAGTACTGGTGACGGCCGCTGCCGTCGCGGTGACGTTGGCCGCCGGACCTGCGCTCGGTGCGCTTCAAGGCGGCACGGGCGGCGGTGGCGGTGGGTTCGCCGCGCCGCCCACGCCGACCCCGGGAGCCGTCCAGCAGGTCCACAAGCTGCCGCCGCCGTGGTCGGAGAAGAAGTTCACCAAGATGCCGGATGCCAACGCCTACCGGCCGGCTGCCTATTACGTTGCCCAGGGCAAGATTCCGACCGAGAGCTGGGCGATCCTGTCGACGAACGAGAGCTGCCTGGTGGCCGACGAGGGCAAGGCGCAGAGCTTCGGCGTACCGTTCGTCTGCTTCATCGACTGGCCGGCCGGCCGGCGGAGCGACTTCTTCGTGACGCAGGGCAACACCAAGGAGAAGAGCACGGTCAAGATCGATCACTCCCTCGTCCTGGGTGCCGTGTCGCTCGAGGCCCGGAAGGTCCGGATCGTGGCCGGCGGCAAGACCTACCTGACCGACGCAGTCGGTACGCCGACCACCGACCGCTTGCGGTTCTTCGCCCTCGAGATCCCGCGCCGCGACCTCAAGGTCACCTCGGTCACTCCACTCGACGCCGCGGGACATCCGGCGCCGGCACCGAGCAATCCCCCCACCGCGATGCAGTGCCCTGACACCTGCAGCACAGCCACCCCCGGCCCCGGCACTCCTTCGTAATGAAGCCCGGCCACTCCTGGACTGCGTGGCAGTTCGGGAGTGGCCGCTCTTCATGCTGGGGCAATCCCCGGGCAACAAGCGGCTGTCAGCCTGGATGGCATGGAACAACTCCGAAGATCTGTCACGGCTGGGATGGCGTGTGACGTCTGCGGGCGGTTGCCCCATCCACACCGTCTGCGCCTGACCTTCGCCAAGCTCGCGGCGATCCTGCCGGTCGAGCTCGCCCTCCATGCGGCCGTACTCGCCCTGCATCCGCCCTATCTGGCCACGGTCGCGCTGCTGGCGGTGACCACGACCGCCCTGGTGATCTGGGTGGTCGAACCCTCCGCGATGCGACTGCTCCGGCGCTGGCTGCACGCGCCCGGGCATCACCTCCGCCGCCGTACCCGCGACGAACTGGCCCAGGCACCCTCGTTGTGGCGGATCAGGGTCACCCTCGACGACCGGGCCGGCGAGCTCGAGCGGCTCACGCATCGACTGGCCGAGCTCGATGCCAACATCCTCGGGCTGCATGTTCACCCGGTGGACGACGGGGTCCGGGACGAGCTCGTCGTCTCCACTCCGGACTCGATCGGCGCGGACGAATTGCTGACGGCCATGGGTGACGGACGCGACGTACACGTCTGGCCCACCACCGCACTGGCCCTCGTCGACGGTCAGACCGAAGCCCTCAACCTGGCGGCCCGCGTGGTGGCCGACCCCGCCGAACTCCCGCACGCAGTCTCGGAACTGCTCGGCGCCCGCCTCGTGACGGATCAGCTCGCGATCGCCAGAGGCCTGCTGCCCGAGGACGGGACGATGCTCAAGATCCCGTCGCCGTGGAGTGGGCTCTTCGTCTTCACCCGGGCCGGCGAGCCGTTCACCCCGGCCGAGTCAGCGCGAGCGCACCGGCTGGCCCAGGTCGCCGAGCTGGCTCGCGACCAGGACTGCCTAGACGGATTCGCGCCGGGCCAGTAGGCGGCGTTTGGGTTCGGTCCGGTCGATCCAGTCCAGGTCGTCGGACAGCACCGCGTCGTTGCCGCGTTCGTCGTACGGCGTGGGTGGTGGCGGGGGCGGCGGGAGGGCGCGGATCTTCAGCGCGACCATCGGGATCGCGAGCAGGACCGCGACCACGAGCCAGGGCCAGTAGTTGCGGAGCAGCGGGGCGAAGGCCTTGAAGAACGCATCGGTGGCCCGGTTCGCCACGTCATCCGTCGAGCCACCCCCGTCGATGCTCTTCAGTCCGTCCACCACCGCGAAGGATGCGAGGTAGGTCGCTGCCAAGGGCAACCAGGAGTACGCCGAGGGCCAGCCTCGCCGCCAGCATGCGACGTACAGGAGTCCGGCCAACCCGGCGCCGACCAGCAGACCGTTGAGCTGCCAGATCCAGTGCCAGTCCGCGAGCTTGTCGGCCGGCCGCAGTGCGTACCACGCGACCGGCAGCGCGAGTGCGAAAGCGGCGACCACCGAACTACGGGTGCCCAGGGCACCGAATAGCCCGCCGACGGCACTTGCCGCCAGCAAGCAGATCAGCAACTCCCTGCTGTCGAAGGAGTTGCCGCTCAGCCACCAGGTGCCTGCGGCAACCACCAGGACGAGCGGCACGGCGATCCGCAACCGCTGCACCAGCAGGCCCGCGCAGCACTCCCCCGGCGAACCCGCCCAGCACGACCAGGTCGGTGCGCGGTTCGACGAAAGCGGTCGCACCATCAGGCAGTCCGGCCAGGTAGGTGGGGCTGAAACCGACCACGAACCAGGCGATCACCGCCGCTGGTACCGACCACAAGTAGCGCACACGACCTCGATCCACCCCTCGGGGCGGAAAGCCTGAGGGGTCAGTGCTGGGCTCGTTCGACCTTGGCCTTCAAGGTCTCCGGGTTATCGACGGTAGCCCCCTCGGACCGCAACCAGGCGTCAAGACTCGCCCGATCCTGCAGAGACATCACCGCGACCACGTCCCCGGCCTTCGCCTCGGCCACCAGCGCCTGCGCGGCCTCGAGCTCGGTCGGGAAGGACGGCACGTCGTCGACGCCGACCGAACTGGCGCCCTCGCGGAAGACGGCCTCCAGCTCCTCCGGCGGCCGGCCGCGCAGGTACTCGCCCTTGTGACCGATCACCACCCGGTCGGCACCGCGGGCCCCGATCGCGCCCATCGCGGAGACCATGTCGTCGGCCCGGTCGCCCGGTGAGCCGAGCGCGAGCAGCAGTTGGCTGCCCGGTTCGCGGACGCCGTTCATGATCTCGAGCAACGCTTCGAGGCCGGCCTCGTTGTGGGCCAGGTCGATGACCACGGTGAAGTCGCGCACGGAGTACATGTTCATCCGGCCGGGGTTGTTCTCCCCCGGCGTGAACGAGCTGAGGCCGTCGATCACCGCGGCGCGCGGCAGGCCGAGCCCGAGCGCCGCCGAGGCCGCCGCGAGGGCGTTCTCGACGTTGTAGTGGGACAACCCGGACAACGTCATCGGTACGTCGACGACCTTGAGCAGCGGCTCGGCGTCGCGCGAGTTGTCGAGCACGGTGATGAAGCCGTCCAGGACCGTCGTCGCGCGGCCGCCCTCGTCGAGCACGGTCCGGATCGACGGCGAGTCGGGGTCGCGGGAGAACACCCAGCACTTGGCCGGCGAGCCGAGCCGCATCGCGAACGTCCGCGGGTCGTCGCCGTTCACCACACACCAGCCGCGCGGACGGGTGATCTTGGTGATGACCGCCTTCACCTCGGCGAGCTGGTCGACCGTGTCGATCCCGCCCAGCCCGAGGTGGTCGGCGGTGACGTTGGTGACGACCGAGACGTCGTTATAGGCGACCCCGACGCCGCGGCGCAGGATCCCGCCGCGTGCAGTCTCGGTGACCGCGAGCTGGACGCCGGGCTGCGACAGCACCTGCCCGGCTCCGCTCGGGCCGGAGAAGTCGCCGTACTTGACCAGCTCGCCGTCGAAGTACACGCCGTCGGTGCTCGACCAGCCGACGTGCAGCCCGGCGGCGCGGCCGATGTGCGCGATCATCCGCGACGTCGTGGTCTTGCCGTTGGTGCCGGTGACCGCGACGACGGGGATCTTCGGCCGCAGGGTCGGCGGCGGGTCGCCGGCCGGCTCGTTGCGGACCCGCTCACCGACGCTGGCGACCAGCTCGGGCAGCTCCTCGGCGCCGAACGCGTCGACCACATCGACGATCGCCTGGCCGAGCGCCCGGGCCCGGCCTTCGTGGGCCCAGGGGAAGGCCACGACCAGCCGGTGTACGTCGGACTCGGACCGCACCCGGACGCCGATCCGCCCGATCCCCGCCTCGCGGGAGATCCGCCGGACGATGTGCCCGACGACCCGGACGGCGAACCGCTGCCGGAAACCGGAGCCGATCCGGCCGGGCCGGGTGGCACCGAGTCCGAGCGCGGAGGCATACGCCTTGGCCGCGGGGGCCGGCGCGTCGATCAGGGCGGTCAGGTCGAGCGTGAGCTTGACCGCCGCCCGGCTGAAGTAGAGGTTCGCCCCGTCCAGAACGCGGAGCTCGACCAATGAACCGGACACGAGTACTAGGCACCCATCGCGTGGTAGCCACCGTCGACGTGAATGATCTCGCCGGTGGTGGAGGGGAAGAAGTCACTGAGCAGGGCGACGATCGTCTTGCCGGTCGGTTCGAGGTCGGACGGGTCCCAGCCCAGCGGGGCCTTGTCCAGCCAGGGCTCCTCGAACTTCTCGAAGCCCGGGATCGCCTTCGCGGCCAGCGTCTTCAGCGGGCCGGCCGAGACCAGGTTGCAGCGGATCCCCTGCGCGCCGAGGTCGCGGGCCAGGTAGCGCGAGGTCGACTCGAGGGCCGCCTTCGCGACACCCATCCAGTCGTACCCCGGCCAGGCCACGGTCGCGTCGAAGGTCAGCCCGACGACACTGCCGCCTCGGCTCATCAGAGGTGCGCAGGCGACCGCCAACGCCTTCAGGCAGTAGGCGGAGACGTGCACGGCCCGCGAGACGTCGTCCCAGGGACCTTCGAGGAACTTGCCGCCGAGGATCGTCTCCGGGTTGCCGTAGGCAATGGAGTGCACGACGCCGTCCAGGCCGTCGACGTGCTCGCGGACCGCATCCGGCAGGCCGGCCAGGTGGTCCGCATCGGTCACGTCCAGTTCGAGCACGGGCGGCTCGACCGGCAACCGCTTCGCGATCCGCTTGGTGATGCTCAGCGCACGGCCGAAGTTCGAGATCAGCACGGTCGCGCCCTGTTCCTGCGCGACCTTGGCCGTGGCGAACCCGATCGAGGAGTCCAGGGTGACTCCGGCGACCAGGATGCGCTTGCCGTCGAGGATGCCCACCGGCATTCCCTTTCTAGAAGTGGGGTGAGAGTTAGTGGCCCATGCCGATGCCGCCGTCGACCGGGATGACCGCGCCGGTGATGTAGCCGGCCTCTTCGGAGGCGATCCAGCGGACCGCGTTGGCGATCTCCTCGGTCAGGCCGAACCGGCCGAGCGGGATCTGGCCCAGGTACTGCTTCTGGGTCTCCTCCGGCAGCACGGCGGTCATGTCGGTCTCGACGAAGCCGGGCGCGACCACGTTGGTGGTGATCCCGCGGCTGCCGAGCTCGCGGGCCATCGACCGGGCCATCCCGATCAGGCCGGACTTGCTGGCCGCGTAGTTCACCTGGCCGGGCGAGCCGAGCAGGCCGACCACCGAGGAGATGAAGACGATCCGGCCCTTGCGCAGCCGCAGCATCCCCTTGGCGGCCCGCTTGGCGACCCGGAACGAGCCGGTCAGGTTGGTCGCGATGACCGAGTCCCAGTCGTCGTCGGACATCCGCAGCAGCAGCGTGTCGCGGGTGATGCCCGCGTTGGCGACCAGCACCTCGACCGGGCCGTGCTCGGCCTGGATCGTCTCGAACAGCGCCTCGACCTGCTCGGCGTCGGTGATGTCGCACTTGATGGCGAGGAAACCGTCCGGCGGCGGACTGCTGTTGTAGGTCACCGCGACCTGGTCGCCCGCCTCCTTGAAGGCGGTCGCGATGGCCAGTCCGATGCCCCGGTTACCACCGGTGACCAGTACCGATCTCGACACGTCTGCGTCTCCTCACTCAGCTGTACGGCGGATTGCGGGACGAACGCTATCTCTAGGCGTCCTCGAGCCGGAATCCGACCTTCAGGCCGACCTGGTAGTGGTCGATGGCGTTGTCGACGATGTGACCGCGGATCTGGGTCACCTCGAACCAGTCCAGGTGCCGCAGTGTCTCGCCGGCCCGGCTGATCGCGTTCGTGATCGCCGCGTCGATGCCGTCCTTGGACGTGCCGACGATCTCGGTCACCCGGTAGGTGCGATCGGTCATCTCAGTTCCCCTTCGCCTGGGTACGCCGCGATCTTGTGCGCGGCGTACCGTTGGGTCTTGGTGAGGAGAATAGATGTCGCGACGCAGTGAACGGGCCGGCGAAACGGTCATCTCGGTGACCAGTGCGCAGCCGGGTGCCTCCGCGGACCTGGAGAGCCGGATCGCGCGGTACGCCTGGATGATGTCGATCCGCATCGTCTGCTTCGTGCTGGCGGTGCTGACGCCGTCCCCGTGGCGGTGGATCTTCCTGGTCGGCGCGGTCTTCCTGCCGTCGGTCGCGGTGGTGCTGGCGAACGCCCGCAAGACCACCAAGGTGGCCGCCGCGGACTCGTACGTCGCCCCGCCGCGACCCGAGATCGGGCCCGACTCTGGGCACGATGCCAGGTCGTTCCGGAGCCCGGATGTGATCCGCGATCCGGGCCCTGATCTCGACACCGAAAAGTGATCTTCGTCGGGACTGGATTCTCAAGACTGATCCGTGTCAGAATCTGCGTGCTCTGAAGTTCATGGATGGAATTCAGAGACTTGATGCGGCGTCGGACGGCTCCCCCCGTGGCTGTCCGACGTCGCTTCACTTTCTCCGAGGCATACTTTCTCCAGGCTATTGATTATTGAGTGATCAGGGAGAATTGCCGGATGACCGAAGAAGTACTCCCGTCCGGCTGCTCGGCCCGGGGATGTAAGCAGCCCGCCCTGTGGGCGCTGCGCTGGAACAACCCGAGGATCCACACGCCCGACCGGCGCAAGACCTGGCTGGCGTGTGACGAGCACAAGCAGAGCCTGTCCGACTTCCTTGGCCAGCGGTCATTCCTGCGCGAGGTCGAGCCATTCACCGGCTGAAAGTCAGCACCCGCCGGGCGTTACACCAGAAAAAGTAAATTTCCGGTTCAGAAACTTCAGCCGCCGATCGCGGACATCGGCCGGGCGGGTTGCAAGAAGCTGGGGTCGGCGATGCCATGGCCGGGGAGTTTTCCGCGCATTGCCCGGCGCCAGCGATCGGCGAGTTCCGCGTCGTCGGCACCGGATCGCAGCGCCGTCCGAAGATCGGATTCGGTCCGCGCGAACAGGCAGTCCCGGACCTGACCGTCGGCGGTCAGCCGGACCCGGTCGCAGTCGCCGCAGAACGGCCTGGTCACCGAGGCGATGATGCCGACGGTCGCCGGACCACCCTGGACGGTGAACGACTCGGCCGGCGCACTGCCCCGGGTCGCCGCGTCGACCGGCTCGAGCCCGAACCGCTCGCCGAGCAGTTCGAGGATCTCGTCCGCGGTGACCATCGTGTCCCGGCTCCAGCCGTGCTGGGCGTCCAGCGGCATCTGCTCGATGAAGCGCAGCTCGTACCCGTGGTCGAGGCAGAACTGCAGCAACTCCCCTGCCTGGTCGTCGTTCACTCCACGCATCAGGACCGCGTTCACCTTGACCGGCTGGAGCCCGGTGCGCTGAGCCGCTTCCAAGCCGGCCAACACGTCCTTGAGCCGATCGCGCCGGGTCATTTGCTGGAAGGTGTCCGGGCGGATCGTGTCGAGGCTCACATTCACCCGGTCCAGACCGGCCTCGTGGAGCGCTTCGGCCTGCCGGGCCAGCCCGATGCCGTTGGTCGTCAGCGAGACCTGCGGACGCGGCTGCAGTTCCGTAGTACGGGAAACAATGCCGACCAGGCCTCGGCGGAGCAGTGGTTCGCCGCCGGTGAAGCGGATCTCGTCGACGCCGAGGTGGGTGACGGCTACCGAAACGAGGCGGACCACCTCGTCGTCGGTGAGCAGTTCCGGCTTGGCGAGCCAGTCGAGGCCCTCCTCCGGCATGCAGTAGGTGCAGCGAAGATTGCACCGGTCCGTCAGGGAGACACGGAGATCGGTGGCCAGCCGGCCGTAGTTGTCGGCAAGGCCAAGCGGCGGAGTACTGGGCCTGGTCATGCCGCCAGGGTACGTGGGTGCGCGCAGGACGTTTCAGCCGATGGCTTAAGTTCGAAGCGTGTCCCGAACGCTGCTGAACCCCCGGTGGATCCTCGCCGCCCTGCTGATCCTCGTACTGGCCGGCGCGTGCGTGGAGCTCGGCCGATGGCAGCTGCACCGGCTGGACGCCCGCAAGGCCCGCAACGAGGTGACCCGATCCAACCTGGCGGCCACCCCTGCACCGGTCACGCAGATCGTTGGTCCGGACCACGTGATCGGCCAGCAGCACGACTGGCGCACCGTCGTCGTCAAGGGCCGGTACGACGCCGCGAAGCAGGTCGTGATCCGCTACCGGAACATCGACGACCGGCCCGGCTTCGAGATCGTCACCCCACTGATGATGGACGACGGCACGGCGATCCTGGTCGATCGCGGTTTCCTCCCACGGCAGGCCGCTGAGCTGGCCCCGACCAGCATCCCGGCCGTCCCGACCGGTGAGGTCACCGTCACCGGCCGCTTGCGGCGTAGTGAGCAAGGCGGCCACACCAGTGGCGGCGTACCGGTGGACGGCACTGCCCGGCTGATCAACGGTCCCGACTTCAGCAAGGCACTGGGCCTCACCAACCTGTACGACGGGTATGTGGCGCTGGACAAGCAGGATCCCGCGTCCGACCAGGCGTTCGACACCTTCCCCGGGCCGGAGATCGACAACGGGCCACACTTCTTCTACGCGCTGCAATGGTTCTTCTTCGCCCTGATGGCGATCGGCGGTCTGGTCTACTTCTCCCGGCGAGACGTGCAGGAGTCCGCGGCCGAGGAAACCGAACAGCCTGCTGAGTCGGTCACAGTCGACTGATAGACCTGCTGGTTGCCGCCTGCAACGATGAACCTGCTTGCCATCGGCACCAACCACCGGCGTGTCGGGCCTCCTCGGTAGCCAGTACGCCGTACGCACGCTGCGGTTCCTGTGAGCCGGTGAGATCGCTGTCCGCCGACTGAGATCGATGCCACCCCGCCCGGCGGGCGATCCAGCGAGACCTGGTGCGGTTTGGCAGGATGGGCCTGTGGACCTCGGATTGCGCGATCGCACCTACATCATCACCGGCGCCAGCGGCGGGCTCGGCTTCGCCACCGCGAAAGCCCTGGCGGCCGAAGGCGCCCGGCTGGTGATCTCCAGCCGGAACGAGGAGTCGATCGCCCGGGCGGCCGCCGAACTCGGCGAGAACGTGGTCGGCATCCCGGTCGACAACGCCGATCCGGAGAGCGCCGAGCGCCTCGCCGCGACCGCGATCGCCAAGTGGGGCGCCCTGCACGGCGCCCTGATCAGCGTCGGCGGACCGCGTCCGGGCACCGCGCTGGACACCGATGAGGACGACTGGCGAGCAGCTTTTGACAGCGTGTTCCTGGGCGGGCTGCGGATCGCCCGTTCGGTGGCCCGGGCCGGCGCGGACGACACGTCGATCGCGTTCGTCCTGTCGTCATCGGTGAAGTCGCCGATCGCCGGACTCGCCATCTCCAACGGCCTGCGCCCCGGTCTCGCGATGGTGGCGAAGACGCTCGCCGACGAGCTCGGGCCCAACGGCGTACGGGTCAACGGTCTGCTGCCCGGCCGGATCGCGACCGCCCGCCTCAAGGAACTCGACGGCAAGGGCGGCGACCCCGAAGCAGCCCGCCGCGCCGCCGAGAAGACCATCCCGCTGCGCCGCTACGGCACCCCCGACGAGTTCGGCCGGGTCGCCGCCTTCGTCCTCTCCCCCGTCGCCTCCTACCTCACCGGCGCCATGATCCCCATCGACGGCGGCGCCCTCCGCACCCTCTGACCGGCCGGCTGTTTCGGCCAGACGGCCGCGGCTGGGGCTAGTCGGCTGCGGTTCGGGCTAGTCGGCCTGCGGTTTGGGCTTTTCGATGCGGTTGCCGGCGTCGTCCCAGTGGCCTTCGACCTTCTTGGAAGGCTGCACGCGGGGCGGTTCGCCGGGCATCTTCGGGTAGTCCGGCGGCCAGTTGAGCTCGCCACCGGGCAGCGACTCCCACAGGTCCAGCAGGGGCGTGAGGTCGTAAGGCTTCTCGTTGATGGCAGCCCACGGGTCACCATCGGCGAGGTAGTCGGGAACCGAGCTGACGTTGAAGGCCTGCGGCGAGGTCGTCTCCGCCAGTCGCTGCCACGTCATCGGCGTCGAGACCGGAGCACCGGCTCTGGCCCGGACGCTCCACACCGAGGCCACGCTGCGGTCCCGCAGGTTCTGGTTGTAGTCCAGGAAGACCGAGGACTCGCCTCGCTCCTCCTTCCACCACGCGGTGGTGACCGCGTCGTCGCGACGATGCAGCTCCCGGCCGAATCCGATCGCGGCATGGCGGACGTCCTCGAAGGTCCAGCGGGGCTCGATCGGGACATAGACATGGATCCCGCGGCTACCGCTGGTCTTCGGGAAACCCTTCAGACCGAGCTCCTCGAGCAGTTCTTCGGCCAGCAGGGCAACCCGTCGTACGTCGGCGAAGGTCGCCTTGGGTTGGGGGTCGAAGTCGATCCGCAGCTGGTCCGGGTGGTCGACATCGGGCCGGCGTACCGGCCAGGGATGGAAGGTCAGCGTGCCCATCTGCGCGGCCCACACGAACGCGGCCGGCTCGCTCGGGCACAACTCGTCGAGGGGTCTGCCGTTCTGGGTCGTCACCCGCACCGTCTCCACCCAGTCGGGTGCGCCCTTCGGCAGCCGCTTGGAGTAGAAGCCGTCCCCCTCCTTCTCGGGGGTCGTCAAGGTCATCCCCTCGCGGTACCCGCCGGGCCACCGCTCGAGGGCGGTCGGCCGCTCGCCGATACCGGCCATCAGGACCTCGGACATCGTGGCGAAGTAGGAGCAGATGTCCAGCTTCGTCAGCGCGGGGGTCGTCGCGGTGGACTCGAACAGGATCCGATCCGGCGACGAGACCCGGACCTCGCGTGCGCCGACCTGCAACTGGGTCGCTGGAACCTTAGCCATGCCGGTGACGCTACCGCCCGCCGCGGACCAAATCCGGGACCGGCCGAGCCCGAGCTGCGGGAAATTCGTCATCACCCTGCGGAAAGGGAACTTTTCGCAACCTCTGGCCACTCTAGGTGACCGGGCGGTAACGTACCTGCACCTCGTTCCTAGGGCGTGAGGCCCCCGGGACACTCTTGAAGGAGCACGAGGATGAAGAGATCCGCCCTGCTCGCCGCTGCCACCGCAGTGGCCACCGCAACCGCCCTGGGGCTGACCGGAGCCGGTACGGCGTCCGGTGCGCCCAAGGCCGACCCCGGCCCGACCCCCGCCACAGCGGTCGCCCGGGCCAAGGCCGCCATCACCCAGAACCTGGGAACCCTGCGCGCCACCGGCGCCGACGCGTTCGCCGTACGGGACGTCATCGTCGACGCCGACGGCTCCAGCCACGTCCGGATGGACCGGAGCATCGGTGGGCTGCCGGTCCTCGGCGGCGACGTCGTGGTGCACCAGGCCAAGGACGGCGCCTGGAAGGGCGCCAGTCTGACGCTGGCGAAGTCGGCGAACGTCGGCCGGACGCCCAAGATCAGCGTCGCGACGGCGACCGGCAAGGCACTCGGCAAGGGGTACAAGACCGAGGGCAAGCCGAGTCTGGTGATCGAGGCCCGCAAGGGCGCGCCGCGACTCGCCTACCTGGTCACCACCGTCGGCACCCAGGCCGACGGGACGCCGAGCAACATCACCACCACGATCGACGCGCTGACCGGCGCCAAGCTGATCAGTGAGCAGCACATCGAGACGGTGACCGGCGACGGCAAGAGCCTGTACTCCGGCACGGTGCCGATCGACACCACGGCGGTCACTGGCGGATTCACCCTCACCGACGCGGTCCGCGGCGGCGGAGTGACTCTCGACGCGCAGAACAAGACCGACTCGATCCTGTGTCAGCTGTTCGGCATGGGCTGCCCGACTGCGGTCAAGTTCACCGACGCCGACAACCACTGGGGCACCGGGCTGAACACCGACCGGGCCTCGGCCGCGGTCGACGCGCACTACGGTGCCGCGACCACGTTCGACTACTACAAGAACACGCACGGCCGGAACGGCATCTTCAACGACGGCAAGGGTGTCCCGAGCCGCGGTGCACTACGGCACGAACTACGTGAACGCCTTCTGGGACGGCAAGAAGATGACGTACGGCGACGGCGACAACGTCGTCGCGGGTCCGCTCGTCTCGATCGACGTGGCCGGCCACGAGATGTCGCACGGCGTCACCTCGGCGACCGCGAACCTGACCTACTCCGGTGAGTCCGGCGGCCTGAACGAGGCCACCAGCGACATCTTCGGCACGATGGTCGAGTTCTACTCCAACAACGCCAACGACCCGGGCGACTACTACATCGGCGAAGAGATCATGAAGGACCGGCCGGCCCTGCGGTTCATGGACAAGCCGAGCAAGGACGGCAACTCCGCGGACTGCTGGTCCTCCGGCGTCGGCAACCTGGACGTGCACTACTCCTCCGGCGTGGCGAACCACTTCGTCTACCTCGCCTCCGAGGGCAGCGGCGCCAAGACCATCGGCGGCCTGCCGCACAACTCGCCCACCTGCAACGGCTCGACCGTGGCCGGCATCGGCCACGACAAGGTCGGCAAGATCTGGTACCGCGCGCTGACGACGTACTTCACCACCGGCACCAACTACGCCCAGGCCCGGACCGGCACGCTCAGCGCCGCCACCGACCTGTACGGCGCCAACAGCCAGGAGCGCGCCGCCGTCGCCGCCGCCTGGTCAGCAGTCAGCGTCAACTGATCGCCTGACTTCGTCGGGTCCTGTCCCACTGGGGCGGACAGGACCCGACGAATGATCACCCCTGCCTTCAGGCCGTAACTGGGCGTTCACCCTTGGCGCGGCCTGCTCGGGGTGTGAGAATCCGGCGCATGTCTGCCCACAACCGATCACGGCGCCGTCTGGCCGCCCTCGTGATCACCTCCAGTCTCGTCGTGCCGGGCGCCGCCGCGATCGCGGCCGCCCCGGCACTCGCCGCCTCGTCCACCGTGGTCATCACCGAGGTGTACGGCGGCGGCGGCAACTCCGGCGCGCCCTACACGAACGACTTCATCGAGCTGACCAACAACAGCAGCTCCCCGGTCGACCTGACCGGCTGGTCGATCCAGTACGCGTCCGCCGCCGGCACCTCGTGGACCAACAAGATCGCCCTGACCGGAAGCATCGAGCCCGGCGGCGTCTACCTCGCCCAGGGCGCGTCCGGCGGAGCCAACGGCCAGCCGCTGCCCGCCCCGGACGCCACCGGCAGCGTGAACATGTCCGCTGCCTCCGGCAAGGTCGCCCTGGTCACCTCCACGACGAGCCTGACCTGTACTACGGGCTGCGCCACCGCGGCCGGCGTCGTCGACTTCGTCGGGTACGGCGCGGCCAACGACTCCGAGACCGCCCCGGCTCCGGGCACGTCGAACACCACCTCGGCGACCCGCAAGGACCCGACCAAGGACGCGGACAACAACGGCACCGAGTTCGAGGCGGTCAACCCGTCGCCGAAGGTGCTCACCGCGACGCCGCCCGACCCGGACCCGATCGACGCCAAGATCCACGACATCCAGGGCGCAGCGCACCGGTCGCCGCTGACCGGCAAGCTCGTCGGCAACGTCACCGGCGTGGTCACCGCGAAGAGCGGCAACGGCTTCTGGTTCCAGGACCCGCAGCCGGACGACAACCCGGCCACCAGCGAGGGCGTGTTCGTCTTCACCAGCTCGGCACCGACCGTCGCGGTGGGCGACGCCGTCACGGTCAAGGGCACGGTCGCCGAGTTCCGCCCCGGCGGATCGGGCGGCACCACGAACCTGACCACGACCGAGCTCACCAACCCGGCGATCACCGTCACCGGCACCGCACCGGTCCCGGCGGCGACCATCGTCGGCCCGGGCGGCCGCGTTCCCCCGTCCACCGTGATCGACGACGACTCCACCGGTGACGTCGAAACCACCGGCACGTTCGAGCCGGCCACCGACGGCCTCGACTTCTGGGAGTCCCTGGAGGGCATGTGGCTGGGCATCAACTCCCCTGCAGGTAACTGGCCCGACGAGCTCCTTCCGTGAGCTCTCCGTAGTACCGGCTGGTTCGAGTGTGCGGACAGTGCGCGGCGGCATCCTGCTGCAGAAGACCGACAGCAACCCCGAGCGGATCCTGCTCGACGACGTGCTGGCTCCCGTCCCGGACGCCAAGACCGGTGACAAGCTCGCGGCCGCCGACGGATCCACGACGGTCACCGGCGTCCTGGACTACGGCTTCGGCAACTACAAGTTCCAGGTCACGCAGACGCCGACCGTCATCGACGGCGGGGTCCAGCGCGAGAAGACGACGCCGTCCTCCCTCCTGCAGGTCTCGGTGGCGACGTTCAACGTGGAGAACCTGGACCCGTCCGACGGCCCCGCCAAGTTCGACGGGCTGGCCCAGGCGGTAGTGAAGAACCTCGCCTCACCAGACATCCTCGGGCTGGAGGAAGTGCAGGACAATGACGGCGCTACGAACTCAGGGAGCACTCAAGCGGACCTCACCCTGAACACCCTGGCCGCGGCGATCGTGAACGCGGGCGGCCCGAAGTACGCGTGGCGCGAGATCGACCCGGTGAACAACGCCGAGGGTGGCGAGCCGGGCGGCAACATCCGGGTCGCGTTCATGTACCGCACCGACCGGCCGGTGAAGTTCGTCGACCGGGCCGGCGGCGGTTCGACCGTCGCGACCACGATCACCACCGACCGGTTCGGCAGGCCGCACCTCAGCTCGTCACCCGGCCGCGTCGACCCGGCCAACCCGGCCTGGGCCGCGACCCGGGTCCCGCTGGCCGGCGAGTTCACCTGGCTCGGTCAGTCGCTGTTCGTGGTGGTCAACCACTTCAGCTCCAAGGGCGGCGACGACCCGCTCTGGGGCCGGTTCCAGCCGCCGGTCCAGTCGAGCGCGCCGAAGCGGCACCAGCAGGCCCAGGCGGTCCGCGGGTTCGTCGACCAGATCCTGGCCAAGGACTGCCGGCGCGAACGTGATCGTGCTCGGCGACCTGAACGACTTCGACTTCTCCGAGACCGCGGACATCCTGATCGGCTCCGGCAAGACGCAGCCTGATCAGCCTGCCGAAGACGCTCCCGTTGGCGCAGCGCTACAGCTACGTGTTCGAGGGGAACAGCCAGATCCTCGACCAGATCCTGATGTCGAAGAACCTGCAGCCGGCGTCGACGTACGACATCGTGCACATGAATGCGGAGTTCCCGGACCAGATCAGCGATCACGACCCGCAGGTCGTCCGGGTGATCCCACTGCCTTCGTGGTTCCGGTGAGTGACCTCGTTCACAGTGCGATGACGGGAGTCTTACGGCAGGTCCCCTGACTGGGTTCTGCTTGTCGTACCACCAATAATGGGGAGGAGCCGGTAGCCCGAGGGCGACCGGCTCCTTCGACTGAGGAGGACGCATGACAGAGAGCACCCGCCAGTACGCCGTACAGAAGTCCGACGAGCAGTGGCGGGCCCAGCTGTCGCCGGCGGAGTTCCAGGTGCTGCGCAAGGCGGGCACCGAGCGGCCGTTCACCGGCGAGTACACCGACACCAAGACCGTCGGCGTCTACAAGTGCCGGGCCTGTGACGCCGAGCTGTTCCGCAGCGAGACCAAGTTCGACTCGCACTGCGGCTGGCCGTCGTTCTTCGCGCCGCTGGCCGAGGACCGGGTGGAGTACATCGAGGACCACGACCTCGGCATGAAGCGCGTCGAGGTCCGCTGCGCCAACTGCGGCTCCCACCTCGGCCACGTCTTCGAGGGCGAGGGCTACGGCACCCCCACCGACCTCCGCTACTGCATCAACTCCGTCAGCCTGGCTCTGGCTCCCGCGGAGTAGTAGTTCCTCTCAGCGCGTCACCCTCGTACGACGGGGTGGCGCGCTGAGCTGCGTTCAGATCGGGGTGGCGAGGGCTACGGGGTTGCCGTCGGGGTCGGAGATGTAGGCCTGGCGTTCGCCCCAGGGCATGGTGGCGGGGGCCTGCAGGACCTCGTAGCCGGCGGCGCGGAAGGTCTGTACGTCGGTGTCGACGTCGTCCACGTAGACGAAGAGTTCGAAGCGCGGGGCCGTGCCGACGGTGATGCCGAGCTGGGCTTCCGGCCAGTTGGAGTCGGCGATGCCCAGCGAGGACTCACCGCGTTCCAGGCCGACATAGTGCGGGTCGCCTTCGAGCGGGAACTGGTAGCGCGACTCGTAGCCGAGCAACGCGTAGAACTCGACCGACCTGCGCACGCTGCCGACGTACAGGACCGGGAAGGCCTTCCGCTGGCTCGTCACGCGAGATTGGCGACCAGCTCGCCGAGCTCGGTTCGTTTGCCGGTGTAGAAGGGCACCTCTTCGCGCACGTGCCGCCGCGCGGTCGACGCCCGCAGGTCACGCATCAGGTCGACCATCCGGTGCAGCTCGTCCGCCTCGAACGCCAGGATCCACTCGTAGTCGCCGAGGGCGAACGACGCGACCGTGTTGGCCCGTACGTCGGGGTAGGTGCGCGCCATCTTGCCGTGCTCGGCGAGCATGAACCGGCGCTCCTCGTCCGGCAGCAGGTACCACTCGTAGGACCGGACGAACGGGTACACGCAGATGTACGGCCGTGCCTCCTCGTCGGCCAGGAACGCCGGGATGTGCGACTTGTTGAACTCGGCCGGCCGGTGCAGCGCGAACTGCGACCAGATCGGCGCCAGGTGCCGCCCGAGCCGGGACCGCCGCAGAGCGTGGTACGCCTTCTGCAGCGCGTCCGACGTCGGCGCGTGCCACCAGATCATGAAGTCCGCGTCCGCCCGGAACCCCTCGACGTCGTACCAGCCGCGGATCACCACGTCGTCCGCGGCCAGCTTGCCGACGAGGTCAGCCAGCTCGGCGGTGAGCTCGTCGCGGTCCACATCGCCCAGCGGGGTCTCCACCTTGAAAACCGACCACAGGGTGTAGCGGATCACGTTGTTCAGCTCGCGCGCCTTCGGCTTCGTCTCGGTCACCCGGCCATTGTCCCTAATGTCGCCCGCCCGACCTGCACCCGGGTGCGTACTAGGGTCTCGGGATCCTCGGCGCGCAGTTGAGCGTCATAGCCGCCGTGTACGCCGACAAGGAGTCAGCATGAGCGTTCCGTACGACGGTGTCGCGCCGGCGCAGGCCACCGGCTACGTCCACCCACGCCGGATCGCTGAAGCTGCTTCGATCCTCATCTGGGCCGTGGCTGCCGGCCAGGTCGTGGCCGCTGCCTCTCAGTGGCTGCAGTACGCCGAGAACAAAGACGATCCGCAGAGCGTGGATCTAGGCGCGGTCAGGGTGGTCGACGGGGTTCTGTTCGTCCTCATGCTGACGGCGGCGACGCTGTTCATCCTGTGGCTTCGGCGGGTCCGCCTGAACGCGGAGTCCTTCTGTCGCGCCGAGCATCGGCACAACCGTGCGTGGGTGATCGCCGGCTGGTTCGTACCCGTCGTCTGGTTCTGGATTCCCAAGCAGGTCGTCGACGACATCGTCGTCGCCAGCTCCCCGGAGACCCCGGCGGACGCAGAGATGCTGCCGATGGAGCAGTCCCGGGTCGTGCTGAGCTGGTGGGCTGCCTGGGTCGGTAGCAATCTGCTCGACATCTCCTACCCGCTCGTCCAGCCCGACCCGATGACCGCCGCGGGCCTTGCCGGATCTGCCGCGTTGACGACGGTGAGCACGGCATTGATGGTCGTCGCGGCGCTGTTCGCCGTACGGGTGATCCGCTTCGTCAACGACCTTCAGGCGTCACGCAGCGTCGCCAGGTGAGCCTGCACCTGGGTTGCCGCCTTGCCCGCTGCGGCGACGCAGGCGGCGATGCCTACTCCCCTGTACGCCGCTCCGCACACCGCTAGCCCAGGATGCTCCGCCACAGCCGCTTCAACGCGGTCTACACGGCCTAGGTGACCTACGGCGTACTGCGGAAGCCCACCGCCCCACCGAGTCACCAGAGAGGCGACTACGGGCGCCTCTAGTCCCACTGCTGAGCGCAGATCGGCCGTAGCAAGTGCTGTCAGCTCCTCGTCGGAGCGTTGCAGCACGTACTCCTCACCGAGCCGCCCGACCGAGCACCGCAGTACGGCGAGGTCTCCCCCGGCGTCGGCACTCCACTGCCACTTCGCGTGCGAGTAGGTCGACGCCTTGATCGTGCGGCCCTCTACTGACGGCACCAGGAAGCCTGACCCGCTAGCGCTTGAAGGCCAGTCCTCTTTGCGGACGGCAAGCGTCACGATCGCCATGCTCGCGTACTCGATCGCCGCCAACTCAGTAGAGGCTTGCGGAACCAGCTCGCCCAGCATGCGCCCGGCGGGTGCAGCTGGCACAGCTAGGACGACAGCGTCCGCGTGCAGCAGCGTCGGAGCCGGCACAGGTCCAAGCTCAAGCTCGTAGCCACCCAGGTGCCCGCCACCCTCCCGCCCACCTCCTCCGGAGACATCCGCCGCTGTGCGGCTGATGCGGCGGACCGTTGCGTTGCGCTGGATGACGACTCCGCGTCCGACCAGGTCTTTCTCCAGCGCTTCGATCAGCCTGTGGATGCCGCCGCGCACACCAGCGAACACCGGTGCGCCTTCCACAGCTCTGCGTTGGCCTAGCTCGCGTAGTTCGGCCGTTGCGGCCAGCAGGCTGGGTGCTGTCTTGAGCTTGGCGAACAGCTCCGGTACTGCGGCCGCTAGCGAGATCTCCTCGGCGCGACCCGCATACACGCCGCCCAGCAACGGGTCGACCAGCTTGTCGGTGACCGCCGAACCCATGCGCTCGGCGACGAACCGGCCGATCGCCACGTCCTCGGTCAGCGCCGGCTCCGCCTTCGATGCCTCGGCCGCGACCTGCGCAGCAGCCTCGGCACCCAGTACGTCGACAGTCGTGTCGGCTGAGGTCGGTACGCCCATCACCGTCGGCGGGATCGCGCGGATCCGGTCGCCGATCCACAGCCCGGCCGAGGTCGTTGCCGGATGCACCAGGTCGTCGCCCAGCCCGACCGCACGAATCAGGTCGACCGCCTCGGGACGCCGAGCCAGAACCGACTCGGCGCCGAGATCAACCGGAATGCCTTCCAGCTCCGCGCCGGCCAGCTTCCCGCCGAGCCGTGGGGACGACTCCAGCACGGTGATCCGGGGTGGAGTTCGGACCACTCGCGAGGGCGTGGGCCGCAGCCAGCCCGCTGATCCCGCCACCGACGACAACTACCGACCTAGGCTCCACAGCCCCATCACATCAGACCGCTCAACTGCCCAATCGACGGGTGTAGAAGACCTGCGGCCGATCACCGGTCGTCGGCTCCCCAACCTGCACGAACCCGGTCCGCTCGAGAACAGTCCGCGAGGCAACGTTCGCCGCGCTGGTCCCTGCCCGCAGCTCCGTCAGGCCGTAGTCGCGCGACGCCCGGGCGCACAGCTCAAGCACGGCCGCCGTCGCCAGCCCACGCCCGGTCGCCCGCTCCGCGATCCGATAACCGAGCTCAGCCGACCCATCAGCCACATCAACCAGGTTCACCCGGCCGATCACACTGCCGTCGTCCTCCACCAGGAC
Organism: uncultured Actinomycetota bacterium; assembly: GCA_963740725.1. Lineage (GTDB taxonomy): Bacteria > Actinomycetota > Actinomycetes > Propionibacteriales > Kribbellaceae > Kribbella. The sequence continues at coordinate 779,694 of CAVUFT010000025.1, read as the reverse complement.
GTGGAAGTGGAGTACTCCGGTCTCCTGATCGTCCACCAACGCCTGATGCCGCTCGGCGAACTCCGCAAAGTAGCCGTCCCCCCGATCAGCAATCCGCGCCGCGAAGAACTCCCGATTCTCGATCTCGAAGGCAAGCACCGCGGACGCATGATCGGTCCGCAACCGCTCGAGCCGAACCCCGGGCGGCAGTTCAGGCACGGGCGGACTTGGTTTGGACCGCCTTCACGATGCGGTGGAGGACCTCGGGGTCGGCGTTGGGGGGGACGCCGTGGCCGAGGTTGAAGATGTGGCCGGGGGCGGACTTGCCTTCGGCGAGGATTCGGTCGATCTCGGGGTCGATGGCGTCCCAGCCGGCGAAGAGCAGGGCTGGGTCGAGGTTGCCTTGGACCGGCTTGGGGGTGCCGATCCGGCGTACGGCCTCGTCGAGCGGGACGCGCCAGTCGACGCCGACCACGTCGGCACCGGCCTCGCTCATCAGGTGCAGCAGCTCACCGGTGTTCACACCGAAGTGCAGCCGCGGTACGCCGTACTGCTCGAGCGCGGCGAACACCTTCGCGGAGTGCGGCTGCACGAAGCGCTCGTAGTCGCGCGCGGACAACCCGCCGGCCCACGAGTCGAAGAGCTGGATCGCCGAGGCGCCGGCCTCGATCTGCACCGAGAGATACGCGATCGCCACGTCCGCGAGCCGGTCGGCCAGCGCATGCCACAACGAAGGATCGGAGTGCATCAGCGCCTTGGTCTTCGCGAAGTCCTTGCTCGGTCCTCCCTCGACCAGGTACGACGCGACCGTGAACGGCGCACCGGCGAACCCGATCAGCGGCGTACCGCCGAGCTGCGAGACCACCCCCTGCACCGACTCGGTGACGTAGGGAACGTCCGACGGCGTGACCGGCCGGATCGCGGCCAGGTCGGCGGCGGTCCGCACCGGTGCGGCAACGACCGGCCCGACTCCCGGCTGGATCTCCAGGTCGATACCGACCGCCTTCAGCGGGACCACGATGTCGGAGTAGAAGACGGCCGCGTCGACGCCGTAACGGCGTACCGGCTGCAGCGTTATCTCCACGACGAGCTCGGGTCGTTTGCACGCCTCGAGCATCGTGGTGCCCACTCGGATCGCGTGGTACTCCGGCAGCGAGCGACCCGCTTGGCGCATGAACCAGACAGGCGTGTGCGGCACGGGTTCCCCCCGGGCGGCAAGGAGGAAGGCGGACTCGGCGAGAGCCTCGGTAGCTACGGGTGATTGAGAAGGTTGCGTCACGGGCACAGGACCGATGATCCCATGCCCGGATGCTGTCACCGGCGCGTCGTCACCGGCGTCGGTGAGTAATCAGTCGTAGGCTGCGAAGCATGGGTGCCCGCAAGCAGGTCGACGCGCCACCCGCGGAGTTCGCCGAGGCCTTGACGCAACTGCGTGAAGCTCGGTTCCGGCCCGAGGTTTTCGTCGAGGAGATGCCCGCACCGCAGCGGATCGCACCGCATGCGGCGGCGGTCAGCGCCGACGTGACGGTCGACGGTGACGATGTCGCCACCGGCCGTCTGGTCGTCCTCTACGACCCGGCCGGGAACGACGCCTGGCAGTCGACCTTCCGCTGTGTCGCGTATGTGCGCGCTGCCGTCGAGCCGGAAATGGTGACGGACGCGCTGCTCGGTGGCGTGGGCTGGACCTGGCTGATGGAGGCGCTGACCGACCGGGGCGCGGACTTCCTGGCCCCGAGCGGTACCGTCACCCGGGTGGTATCCGAGAGTTTCGGCGGGATGGCCGATGACGACGCGACGGCGGAGATCGAGATCCGTGCGTCCTGGAGCCCTGTCCCGGGCCCGGGCGGTTCGGTCGACGTGACCCAGCACGCCGAGGCGTGGGGTGAAGTGCTCTGTACTGCGGCGGGCCTCCCGCCGGTTCCGCCGGGCGTCGTCGCGATGCCGACCCGGCGCGGTCAGCGGGGCAGATGAGCCCGGCCGAGACCCAGCAGGAGCCGCCGCCCGTCCCGGACGACCCGACCGAGAACCTGCCCCTCCTCGAACTCCGCGATGGCCTGTCCGAGGTCATCGAGACCGATGACGCCCTGACCGAGGTCGTCGAGGCGTTCCGCGCCGGCACCGGCCCGGTCGCCGTCGACGCCGAGCGCGCCTCGGGGTACCGGTACTCCCACCGCGCCTATCTGGTCCAGCTGCGCCGCGAGGGCTCCGGCTCGGCGCTGGTCGACCCGATCCCGTTCGGGGACCTGTCCGCGCTCGGCGACGCGATCGTCGACGCGGAATGGATCATCCACGCCGCCAACCAGGACCTGGCCTGTCTGGCCGAGGTCGGGATGGTGCCGCGCAAGGTCTTCGACACCGAACTCGCCGGCCGGCTGCTCGGCTACCCGAAGGTCGGCCTGGCCTCGCTGGTCAGCGAAGTACTGGGCTACAAGATGCGCAAGGAACACTCGGCGGCGGACTGGTCGACCCGGCCGCTGCCCGGGCCCTGGCTGGTCTACGCGGCGCTCGACGTCGAGATGCTGATCGAGCTGCGCAACGAGATCGAGGCCGAGCTCCGCCGCGAAGGCAAGTGGGAGTGGGCCGAGCAGGAGTTCGCCGCGATCCTCGCCGCGCCGCCGCGGGAGCCGAAGCCGGATCCTTGGCGCCGGACGTCGGGCATGCACCGGGTCCGGAATCGTCGCAGCCTGGCGACCGTCCGGGCGCTGTGGGAGGCCCGCGACCAGATCGCCGAGGCCGCCGACATCTCCCCCGGCCGGATCCTGCCGGACGCCGCGATCGTCGAGGCCGCGGCCGCGATGCCGGCTGACCGGGAGACCTTGCAGAAGCTGACCGCATTCAAGGGACGCGGCGCGCACCGGCACATGCGGACCTGGTGGGAAGCGATCGACCACGCGCGTCGCCTGCCGGAATCCGAGCTCCCCAAACAAGGACCCCGGTACGACGGTCCGCCGCCGGCCCGCGCCTGGGCCGACCGCGACCCCGATGCGGCCGCCCGGTTGTCCGCGGCGAGGTCGGCCGTGAGCGAGATCGCCGAGGCGCACCGGTTGCCGACCGAGAACCTGCTCTCCCCCGACACGATCCGCCGGTTGGCTTGGACTCCGCCGGCCGACGCGGATCTTGCGGCGGTCACGACGTTCCTGCGCGAGCACAACGCGCGGGAGTGGCAGATCGGGATGACCGCCGAGGTCCTCACCGACGCAATCGCCACCGAAGCACCGCCCGCTCCCGAGCAGCTCGACTAGCTCAGACCGACACGGGGGTGCCGGATCTCGGCTCCTGTTGCGACTGGGGACTGCCGCGCGCCGCGTAGTACGTGGATGACTATGTCTGGGCGCAGGAGAACTGTCGGCGGGACGGCCAACTGCAGGACTCCGTTGAAGGCGCGTGCCACGGGCAGCGAGACATGGGCTGCCCGGACGACCTTGGCGATGTAGCCGTTGAGCTGTGCCGTACCGCGCGGTCTCACACCGACAGTGGCCGGGTGGCCGAAGTCCCCTCCCACCGCGATACGCCAGGGGCCGTCGATGACGCGCGCTGCCTTGCTGTGGAATTTCCTGGGGAGCTCTGGCGACAGCAACCCAACAGACTGGACGACACGCTCCAGTGCGGCCGCCTGCAGCGCAGCTGATGACATCCCTTGCCCGTAGATCGGGTCGAAGCTACTGGACGCGTCCCCGAGAGTGACCAGTCCCTGCAGCAGCTCAGTCTTCTCATAGTGTCGTCGCTGACTAGACGGGAACCGGTACGTCGCTATCTCGGACACCCGCTCGCAGCGATCCATCAGCTGACCGATAGCGGGACTAGGCAACGACGCTGCGAACGCCCGGGCGCCCTCCTCGTCACCAGGCGGGACGTCTCCGTGCACACCAGCCAGCGTGACCTGCCAGCGCTCACCTTCGACCGGCAACGCAGAGCCGCCGCGGAAGGTGCCTGGATTGTCGACGCAGGCAACGAACCCGCCATCGAGATCACCGGGCGAGCGATGCAGCAGGAACGACGCGTAGCCGATGTCGATCCCGATCTGAGTGACCGGCGGCTCGAGCCGACCCGACTTCGCCAGGTCGTGAGCGATGCGCGAATTGCGCCCAGCACAGTCGATGACAAGCTCCGCAGCACGCTCGGTACCGTTCACCACGACACCTGTCACCCGCTGCCCGTCGACGACGACCCGGTCGACCAGAACGCCGTCTTCGACCGTCACGTTGGGCAGTGCGGCCACCCGCGCGCGTACGACGTACTCGAGGAGTGGTCGTGTCAAGCAGAGGACAGGTGGTCCCCAGTCGCCCTGGGCTCGGTAGGCGCCGCCCTGGAAGACCCAGGCGCCGCGACCGTCGACAGGCACAGCTCCTAGCGACTCCAACTCCTCCCCGATGCCGGGGAACCACTCGCGAAGCAGCGCCAACCCGCCAGCCAGCAGCAGATGCAGATGGCGGCCCTGGGGCACATGTCCACGCGGTACGACGGCGTCCGTCAGCCGCTCACGTTCCAGTACTACGACCGACGCGGCCTGCCCAGCTACCGCCCGCGCAGCGAGCAGCCCTGCAATGCTGCCGCCAACAACGATCACCTGAGCCACAACACCAAGGCTAAGCGCTCCGTAATCGTTCGCCCCTTGACTGGCCCACGCCCCGGGTCAATCGTCAATTAGGGGGCTGTCCATGAACACATCTGACGATCGCGTACTGCCGTACACCAAGGTGCTGTCGCTCTGCATCGTGCCGTTCCTGTTAGCCGGGTTCGTGATCCTGTACCTGTTCCCGCTGCACACTGCACGTCTCTGGGCCTGGCCACTGCGCCCGACGATGACCGCGATGGTCCTGGCCTCGGCGTATCTGGGTGGCGCCTACTTCTTCATCCGGGCAGCGTTCGAGCGGCGATGGCACGTACTCGCACCTGGCCTGCTGTCGGTCACCCTGTTCGCGACGCTGCTAGGTGTGGCGACAGTGCTGCACTGGGACAAGTTCACCCACGACAGCGCGGCCTTCTGGATCTGGTCGGCTCTCTACTTCGCCGCACCCTTCCTGGTACTCGCTGCCTGGCTGACAAACCGCCGGTACGCCGTTGCTGCAGGCGACGATCTCCTCTCCCCCGCAGTCCGTGGCGTCGTCGCCACCGTTGGAGTGGTTGCACTGGCGCAGGGAGCCGCCCTGTTCATCACGCCATCGACGTTCCTGGACCTGTGGCCGTGGACGCTCACTCCCCTGTCGTGCCGGACGCTGGGCGCCGTGGTGTGCCTGGGCGGCGCCGGGCTCGGGGTACTGCGCGATGCCCGCTGGTCGACGCTCCAGCGGATGCTCGAGGTCGAGGTGATCATGGTCGCGCTCATGCTGCTCGCGGCGCTCCGGGCGCACGACCAGTTCGATTCCTCGAAGCCGCTCGCGTGGCCGCTGCTGATCGGGTTCGTGGTGCTGTTCCTCGCCTCGGTAGCACTGTGGTCACGGCGGTGGCAGGACCACGCCGAAGCCGGCCACCGCCAGCCGCAGCAGCACCTGGCCGGGAGCGAGTAGATCGGCGATCTTCGCCGCGCTGAGCAGTTCGAGCTCATCAAGGCGGACCGCGTAGGCCTCCGGAGAGATCACGCGGGCCTCATGGAGTTCGATCGTGTTGTGCCAGACCTTCCGCCTGGACTCGCGCAGGAATCGCTTCGAAGCTCCCTGGTTGAGCGGTCGCAACGCGCGATCCAGCAGGCTGCGCGCCGACTTGGTCGCCAGCTCGGCGTCCTCGGCCGCGACCCGATCCGCGAGCACCCCGTCGATCTGCTCGTGATCGCGCCGCCTGCTGTCCAGAACCGCAGAATCTGCGAACTGCTCGATTGGAATCACCGCGAGCAGCGCCTGGGGCAGGTCGTAGTTCACGTGCGCATTCACGCCGAGCAGCACCTGTCGCAGCGGCGCGAGGTCTTCGGGCGCATCGAAGGCGAGCCGCCACGGACGCGGTACCGCAGTACCGGCCCGCGCGGCGTCGAACGCCGCCAGATACAGGTCGGCGAAGACGACATCCCATTCCTCGACCCACTCCGGGTCCTCGAACACGCCCCGCTCGACCGCCCGGGCGACCGCGATCGTCGTCCGCTGGTACGTCGCGAGGAACTCCCGCTTCGGCTCCTCGGCCGGCGTCAGCGTGTCGAGCCGTTCCTGCAGCGCGGCGACCACACGCGCAATCCCACCCATGTCGCTCAGTATGGGGTTTTCCCAGAAACAGCAACAGAAGTTGCCGTACTCCGGCCGCCGGGCGGAGGCTCGTCGTCATGAGCACAGAAACCACCACGGGTCACGGGCACGGGCATGGACACGGCCACGACACCGAACTCGACTGGGCGGCGATGGCCGACCTCCTGGAGGCCAACGGCGAACTGCACCTGCCGGCACTGCGCAGTACGGCGGCCCGGCTGAAGGAACTCGTCGGCCACGCCGAGCGCATCCTCGACATCGGCAGCGGTCCGGGCGTGATGACCAGCGTCTTCGCCGAGGCGTTCCCGGCCGCCGAAGCGGTCGCCGTCGACCCGACGCCCGGCGTACTGGAGCGCGCCCTCGAACGCGCCGAGCGGCTCGGGCTCCGTGATCGGGTGAGTGTGCGGCAGGCCGAACTTCCCGGTCTCGGGCTCGAGCCCGCCGACCTGATCTGGAGCAGCAAGGCCATCCATCACGTCGGCGATCAGCAGGCCGCGCTGAACGAGCTCGCCGCCGCCCTGCGACCCGGCGGCGTCCTGGCGATCGCCGAGGGCGGTCTGCCGATGCGGTTCCTCCCGCGCGACATCGGCAGCGGCCGGCCCGGTCTGCAGGCCCGGCTCGACGCGGTCCAGGAGTACTGGTTCGACGCCATGCGCGCCGAACTCCCCGGCAGCGCTTCCGTGATCGAGGACTGGCCAGCCATGCTCGCCAAGGCCGGACTCACCGACACCGGCAGCTTCACGACGCTCCTCGAGCTGCCGGCCCCACTGACCGACGCGGCGCGCGCCCACCTGCACGCCAACCTCACCCGCGTCAACGACGCCATGAGCGAGTCACTCGACGAGGACGACCGGCAGACCGTCGCCTTGCTGCTCGACCCCGAGGCTCCCGAAGGCATCCTGCATCGCCCGGACGCCTTCCTCCTGACCGCCACCACGGTCTACACAGGTCGCAAGGCCTGAGACGCGCTCCGAGCGCCGACCCAAGGGGTGCGGCGCTCGGAGTACGGGGTGGAATCAGGCGGGGAGCTGGGTCTCGATCGCGCCGATGACCTCGTCGGACTCCGGGAGGGTGCCGGGGCGGAAGCGGGCCGCGATGGTGCCTTCCGGGGTGAGCAGGAACTTCTCGAAGTTCCACTGCACGTCACCGGCCTCGCCGTCGGCGTCCGGGGTCGCCGTCAGTTCGGCGTACAGGGGGTGCCGGTTCTCGCCGTTCACCTCGAGCTTGTCGAGCATCGGGAACGTCACGCCGTACGTCGTGGAGCAGAACGACTCGATCTCCTCGGCCGTGCCGGGCTCCTGGCCGCCGAACTGGTTGCAGGGTGCGCCGAGCACGGTGAAGCCACGCGACGCGTAGCGCTTCTGCAGGTTCTCCAGGCCTTCGTACTGCGGGGTGAGGCCGCACTTGGACGCGACGTTCACGACCAGCACCGCCTTGCCCTTGTAGTCGGCCAGCGTGGTGTCCGCGCCGGACAGGGTTTGCAGCTGGATGTCGTACAGGCTCATCGAGATCCTCGTTCGGTTGGGAGGTGACGGGACAGGAATTCGGTGGTGCGTTGCCAGGCCAGAGCGGAGGACTCGGCTTGGTGGAAAGCAGGGAGCGGGTTGTCGAAGGCGTGGTCCGCGCCGGGGTACCGGTAGATCTCGTTGCGCGGGCCGTCGATGCTCTTGATGATCCGGTCGAGGTCGGCGCCCAGGTAAACGTCCGCGTCGCCGAAGTGATGCAGGCTCGGTGCGTCGACGGTGAGGTCGAGCAACCTGGGCAGGGCGGAGCCGTAGTAGCTCACGAGTACGTCGGGCTCCGAGACGGCGGCCACGTTGTACCCGAGTCCGCCGCCGAAGCAGAAGCCGACGATGCCGACTCCCTGCTCGCGGCTGCGCAGGTAGTCGAGCGCTGCGACCGAGTCGGAGACTGCCAGGTCCCAGTCGAGCCGCTGCATGATGGCGACCGCACGATCGAGCACGTCCGGTGCTGACTCGTCCAGCTCAGTGGTGTCGAGGCGCCAGTAGATCTCGGGCGCGAGGACGTAGTACCCGAGGCCGGCCAGGTTCGCAGCACGCTCCTGGATGTAGTCCGAGATGCCGAAGATCTCCTGCAGCAGCAGGATCCCCGGTCCAGTGCCGCTAGGTGGTTCCCAGATATGCGCCGGCATCGGGCCGGTCCCGGTGTCGATCTCCAAGGTCACACGTCGAGCCTACGTCGGCGTACAGATCACCGACGTGAGAACCTCGCCACAAGTGTCCTAAAGAGCGCGCGTCGACTCTCGCTGAGCCACCTCCACAACCGTCTCCTGAAAGGGCATCCAGTACTGCGCTTCGGCGATCGCGGCGCTCAGCAGGTCGAACAACCTGTCGTCAGGGTTCGACACGCACGCCTGTGAGATCCCCTCCACCGCACAGGACACCGCTCTGGGCGCCGTACGACGGCCGTAGTCCGGGTGATTCCGGTGTGCCTTCGCAGTGAAGGTCCTGGCCCACTTGGCGGCGGCAGGGACCGACTCCAGTGCTGCCTGCGACTCCGGCTCCATGCTGTCGAGCGGACGCCCGTCCAGCTGCGCCAACTGCCGCTCCCCCACCAGCAAGGCGACGGCGAGGATGTACTGCCGTTCCTGCGACACCACCGGCAGCGCGTGCTGGATGCACCGGGCAGTGATCCGCGGGACTACGTGCGGGTCGTCCGGCGTCAGCCCGATCACCGATGGGATCAGCGGAGCGAGCCGGCTGCGCCCGGCGTCCGTCGTACAGTCGTTGACGTCGCGGGCGACTCCCGCGAGCAGTGGATGTGTACAGCCCGGGTGGTCCGACCAGGGCTCGCCTGCGAGATACGAGGCGAACTCCATGAAGCAGGCACCCTTACGCGCGTTGCGGTGTTTCCCCCGGGACAGCACCGGGACACTCATTTCTAGCTTGTCCATTAGACGGCTCCAGTGACGTACCTGACACCAGCATGCGCCTGATCCCCGCCTGATGCCACGGCTTACGAGATCTGTCCCTGTGCGGGCCCCGGTCCTACCGTGGAACGACAGACTCATTGGGGGGACGACGTGGCCAGTGGGAGTGGCACACAGGGAGCTAGCGAGTACATAACGAGCGAGGTCGTGGGCCGGGTCGAGCGCGCCGGGATGTCGCTCACCAGCAACGCCGTCGCGCGGGTGCAGAGCATCGCCGAGGACGGCGTACGCCGGGATCCTGCTGAGGCGGTCAGGCGCGCCGGGGAGCTGGGCGACCGGATCGCGGCCGGGGCCACCCAGGTCGCCGGCCTCCGGTCGGGCGACGTGATGGACGGCACGACCGTCGATTCGATCAAACGCTGGTTCTGTCCCTGGCATCCGTGGTGCTGAGATGGACGAGCGGATGGCGAAGGCGTTCGACTTCTCACAGGACGCCGCCAAGCAGCTGATCACGCTGTCGACCGGCGTGCTGGCGCTGACGATCACCTTCTACAAGGACTTCGCTCCCAACGCCGGACACGGCTCGAAGACTCTGATGGCGATCGGCTGGGGGCTGTTCCTGCTGTCGGTCACCTTCGGCGTCTTCGGGCTCTTCATGCTGACCGGTGCGCTGGCGCCGAAGGAGGACAAGGACAAGCCTCCGACGGTCCATCACAAGAACTCCGACATCGCCAGCGGCCTGCAACAGCTGACCTTTCTCGGTGGGCTGGTTCTCACGGTGATCGCAGGCATCCTCGCGCTCTGAACAGCGCTGGTACCGGGCTGTGAGCAGGGGCACAGGCGTGGTGTGTTGGGCGGATGTGTTACCGGCGGGTAGCATCGGTGCTGCTTCAACTCCTGAACCCCAGAGGAGGGCCCTCGTGCCCCGTGAGATCCGCGATGTCGTGTACGTCGACGGCGTTCGCACCCCGTTCGGCAAGGCCAAGGGCCAGTACGCCGAGACGCGTGCCGACGACCTGGTGATCAAGTGCATCCGGGAGCTGCTGCGGCGGAACCCGTCGCTGCCCCCGGAGAAGGTGGAAGAGGTCGCGATCGCGGCCACCACCCAGATCGGCGACCAGGGCCTGACCATCGGCCGGACCGCCGCGCTGCTGGCCGGCCTGCCGAACACCACGCCCGGTTTCGCCATCGACCGGATGTGCGCGGGCGCGATGACCGCGGTGACCACGCTCGCTGCCGGGATCGCGTTCGGCTCCCAGGACGTGGTGATCGCCGGCGGTGTCGAGCACATGGGCCGGCACCCGATGGGCGAGGGCGTCGACCCGAACCCGCGGATCATCTCCGAGAAGCTCGTCGACACCTCCGCGCTGGTGATGGGCTCCACCGCCGAGAACCTGCACGACCGGTACCCGACGATCACCAAGCAGCGCACCGACGCCTTCGCCGTCCTTTCCCAGGAGCGCGCCGCCAAGGCGTACGCGAACGACCTGATCCAGCCGGACCTGGTCCCGATCGCTGTGCGGTCCGCAGAACTCGGCTGGGGCCTCGCGACCACCGACGAGCCGATGCGGCCGGGCACCACGATGGAAGACCTTGCCAAGCTGAAGACCCCGTTCCGCCCGCACGGCCGGGTCACCGCCGGCAACTCGGCCGGGATCAACGACGGCGCTACCGCCGCGCTGCTCACCTCCGCCGAGGCCGCCGCGGAGCTCGGGCTGAAGCCGAAGATGAAGCTGGTGTCCTACGGCTTCGTCGGCGTCGAGCCCGAGGTGATGGGCTTCGGGCCGGTCCCCGCGACCGAGAAGGCGCTCAAGCTGGCCGGGCTGACCATCGACGACATCCAGGCCTTCGAGGTCAACGAGGCGTTCGCCGTACAGGTGCTGGCCTTCCTCGAGCACTACGGCATCGCCGACGACGACCCGCGGGTCAACCCGTACGGCGGGGCGATCGCCTACGGTCACCCGCTGGCTTCCTCCGGCATCCGGCTGATGAACCAGCTCGCCAAGCAGTTCGAGCTGCGTCCCGAGGTCCGGTACGGCCTGACCACCATGTGCGTCGGCCTCGGCATGGGCGGCACTGTCATCTGGGAGAACCCGAACTTCGAAGGGGCAGCCGCATGAGCCTGCAGGACCTGATCGACGAGGCTGTCTCGATCGAGAACGACGAGCTCGTCACGCTGGCGCCTTCGCGCGACGTCGTGCTGCCGAACAAGGCCGGCACGATGGCACTCATCACGCTCGACAACGGCCAGGACCACACCAAGCCGAACACCTTCGGCCCGCGCGGCCTCGCCGAGCTGAACAAGGCGATCGAGGCGGCGCTGGCGCGCGACGAGATCGTTGCCATCGGCATCACCGGCAAGCCGTTCATCCTCGCGGCCGGCGCGGACCTGTCCGGCGTACCGAAGCTGACCGATCGCGAGCAGGCGCTCAACCTGGGCAAGATCGGGCACGGCGTGATGCGCAAGCTGCAGGACGGGGGCAAGCCGTCGTTCGCCTTCGTCAACGGTGTCGCGCTGGGCGGCGGGCTCGAGGTCGCGCTGCACGCGTCGTACCGGACCGTCTCGGTCGCGGCCGGGATGCTCTCGACGCCCGAGGTCTTCCTCGGCCTGCTGCCGGGCTGGGGCGGCAACTTCCTGCTGCCGAACCTGATCGGCGCCGACAAGGCCGTCAAGGTCGTGGTCGAGAACGCCCTGAACCAGAACAAGATGCTCAGCGGTCCCGAGGCGGTCAAGCTCGGGATCGGTGACGTGCTGCTGGACTCCGCCGACTTCCTCGAGCAGTCGTTGCTCTGGGCAAGCAAGGTGCTGACCGGTTCCGTTGTTGTTTCCCGTCCGTCGGTGGACCGCGGGGACGCGTGGGATGCGGCGGTTGCCCGAGGTAAGGCTTTTGCGGATCTCAAGGTCAGCGGTGCCGCGCCCGCGCCGTACCGGGCCTTGGATCTGATTACCGCGGCTAAGGACAACGATCGCGATCGTGGGTTCGCGGCCGAGGACGAGGCGCTTGCCGATCTGATCATGAGCGAGGAGCTGCGCAGCGGGCTCTATGCCTTCGATCTGGTGAACAAGCGCGCCAAGCGTCCTGCGGGTGCGCCGGACAAGTCGCTGGCTCGCCCGGTGACCAAGGTCGGCGTTGTCGGCGCCGGTCTGATGGCCGGTCAGCTGGCGCTGCTCTTCGCCCGCCGGCTCGAGGTACCCGTGGTCCTGACGGACCTCGACCAGGAGCGGGTGGATCGCGGCGTCGGCTATGTGCACGGCGAGATCGACAAGCTGCTCGGGAAGGGCCGTCATCCGGCCGGACAAGGCTTCGCAGCTGAAGGCGCTTGTCAGCGGATCGGTGGATCGCGCTGTCTTCGCGGATGCCGACTTCGTGATCGAGGCGGTCTTCGAGGAGCTCGAGCTGAAGAAGACGATCTTCGCCGATCTGGAGAAGATCGTCCGGCCGGACGCGATCCTCGCGACCAACACGAGCTCGCTGTCGATCACCGCGATGGCGGCCGACCTGGAGCACCCGGAGCGGGTCGTCGGGTTCCACTTCTTCAACCCGGTCGCGGTGCTGCCGCTGCTGGAGATCATCCGCGCCGAGCAGACCGACGACGCGTCGCTGGCGACCGCTTTCGCGGTGGGCAAGACGCTGAAGAAGTCCTGCGTACTGGTGAAGGACGCCCCGGCGTTCGTCGTGAACCGGTTGCTGACCCGCTTCCTCGGTGAGGTCAGCGCGGCTGTCGACGAGGGTACGCCGGTTGTCGAGGCCGACAAGGCGCTCTCTGCGCTGGGTCTGCCGATGCCGCCGTTCGTGCTGCTGCAGCTGGTCGGTCTTCCGGTGGCACTGCACGTGGCCGAGACGATGAACCGCGCCTACCCGGACCGGTTCGCGGTGTCGGAGAACCTGGCGAAGGTCGTTGCTGCTGGCAAGAGTTCGTTCTACGTCTGGAGCGCCGAGGGCAAGCCGTCGGTCGACCCGGAGGTCGAGGCGCTCATCACCGTCGGCGACAAGCCGTCGACCGCCGAGGAACTCCGCAGCCGGGTGCTCACCGCGCTCGCCGAAGAGATCCACATCATGCTCGACGAAGGCGTCGTCGCCGAAGCCCAGGACATCGACCTCTGCCTCCTCCTCGGAGCCGGCTGGCCGTTCCACCTCGGCGGCATCACCCCGTACCTCGACCGCTCCGGCATCGCCGAAAAGGTCAACGGCACCCGCTTCCTCCCCAAGGGCATCGCCAGCCTCACCTGAGAACCGCTGAGGGTGGCCGGAGCCGGAAGCCCGGCCACCCCCAGCACTCACTCACGTTCGCCGGCGGCCGCTGGCAGGCTTCTCGCCCGCTGACGGGTTGATAGAGCGGCATTGGCCGAAATTCGCGACAGCCGTTGGATGAAAGTCGGTTTCGTGGGTGGGGTGGGGAACCTAGGATCCGGTGGGTGGATGACATCGATGAGCTGGTTCGGGGTTGGCGGGTTGAGGAGACTGGGCCGGCTGAGGGGTGGGACTTTTCGGCGCTCGAGGGGCGGGTCGAGGAGCCGGGGTTGCCGTGGGACTTTGATGCGGTGACTCGGGAAGGGCTCGGGAAAGCTCGGGCTGTGCTGGATATGGGGACCGGCGGCGGGGAACGGCTGCTGGAGTTCAAGGACTTGTTGCCGCCGGACACGACGGCGACAGAAGGCTGGGAACCGAATATCCCGGTCGCGCGGAAGGCGCTGACGCCGTACGGGATCGAGGTTGTTGCCTTCGATCAGCCGGATGACGACTCGCGGCCGGCGCCGATGCCGTTCCCGGACGGGCGTTTCGATCTGGTGCTCAATCGGCATGAGTCGTATCACCCGGAGGAGATCGCACGGGTTCTGACGCCGGGCGGGGTGTTCCTCACCCAGCAGGTCAGCGGTGACGAGTTCGTCGAGGTACGCGAGGCGTTCGGCGTACCGGCACCTGCGGCGCACGTGCAATACGCGCCTTTCCGCGAAGCTCTCATTGGAGCCGGCCTCGAGGTTCTCGATGGGGCGGAGTCGATCGACCACTACGCCTTCAAGGACATCGGCGCGCTGGTCGCCTATCTCCAACTGGTCCCCTGGGACGCCCCGGAGGACTTCACCGTCGACGGCTACACCGAGGCGCTGCTCGCCCTCCACGCCCAGGGCACCCCGCTTCTCGTGACCCGCAAACGCTTCTGGCTCAAAGCCCAGAAGCCCTAGTTCAGCCGCGCCAGTTTCGGATGGCGGTGGCCAGGGCGGCAGGGGTTTTGCCGGTGTGTTTGTGGATGATGGTCGCGTAGGCGACCGGGGTGGTGTTGTGGGCGGAGAGGTCTGCGTAGAGCGCCGCGAGTTTCTTGGTGCCGATCTTTTCGGCTAGGTAGGCGGCGGACCACCAGGCCAGGGCGTAGGCGCGGTCGCTGTCGGCGTCGAAGTCGGCGGACGTCAGCAACGCCTTCATCGACGGGAGGTACTTCTTGCGGACGTCCCGGCGGTAAGGATCGACCGTCCAGTGCGGGTCGTCCTCGATGGCAGCGCAGCGCACGTACTCCGCGACGCCCTCGACCAGCCACTCGGGCGTCTGCCAGCTGATCGAGTCGGTGGCGACGTGCGTCATCTCGTGCACCAGCAGATCCTTGTCGGTGCTCTGCCGGTATTTCGGGTTCACGACGATCCGGCTGCCGACCGGCGCACCGGTCTTCACGCGGAACGGCTCCCCGTCGTACAAGGTGACGGCCATCGCGGCAATGGTCCAGCCGTCGCCCGTGCCGGTGGTCCACAGGTTGCTCATCACTCGCGGCTCGCGCATCGCCACCACCATCACCGCACCGTCCCACGGCAGCGGCCAGTGCCGGCGTACGGCGGCCACAGCGGCCGAGGAGCTCTTGGCGATCTTCGCGCCGAGTGCCGCCTCGGCCTTGTCGACGACCACGACCACCTTCTCGCGCCGGGTGACGGCGATCTCGCCGAAGTCCCACGGCTGCTGATGACCGTCGCTGCTCAGCTCGGAGTCGATCGCGTTGTCCGAGATCAGGACCCACTGGTTGCCGCGCCGGGTGAACGAGTAGCCGAGGTCCGTCTGCACCGGCGTGCGATCCAGCCCGGTCAGCTGGAAGCGCATCATCACCCGCGCGGTGAAGGTTTGCGGCCCGTACTTCTCCACCAGGGCCGGTGTCTCCCGCTCGGACTCGACGAAGTAGTTCAGGTTGCTGAAGCCGAGCTTCCGCAGATTGCTGAAAAGCGTCCGTTGCCCGCTCACCAGGGCCGGCTGCTTGGGATCGACAACCTTCAGGAAGCCGGCAAGATCACCCTTCAGTACGGCGGTCGCCCGCTGCGCCAGAAGCACGTTGACCTGGCTCTTCCGCGTCGCCTTCTCGGCATCGGAGGCGACACCCGGCGTGGCCTCTACGGCGACCGCGGTACTCCCGGTGGGCCGCGATCCGTGATCGCTCCGGGTCGCGACGACGACTCCCGCAGTACTGGCGACCGCCAGCGCGGCAATGCCCGCGATGATCCGCCCCCGCCGCTTCACCATCGCGCTCCTAGTCCCCCGGATTCCAGCGAGGGGATCCTACTCCCGAATCCGCCGCCGCAGCGCACGAAGGCCGCGCCCCCAGGTTCTGAGAGCGCGGCCTTCGAGTGACTGAGCTAGGCCCGGGTGGTCTCCCCGGTCCGTTCGGTCTCGCCCACCCGGCTCTTGCGGTATCCGTAGAGTGCGTAGATCACGAAGCCGAGAACCATCCAGATGGCGAACCGCAGCCAGGTCTCCAGCGACAGGTTGAGCATCAGGTAGAAGCAGATCAGGGCGGCGAGGATCGGGATCACCGGGTTGCCCGGCACCTTGAACGACCGCTCGATGTCCGGACGGCTCTTGCGCAGCAGCGGTACGGCGATCGAGACGAGCGTGAACGCGGCCAGCGTGCCGATGTTCACCATCTCCTCCAGTTTGCCGATCGGCGTCACGCCCGCCACGATCGCGACCGTGGCACCGATGCCCAGCGTCAACCGGTACGGCGTACCGAACTTCGGATGCGTCTTGCCGAGCCTGGCCGGCACCAGGTGGTCCCGGCTCATCGCGAAGACGACGCGGGCCGCACCGATCATCAGGGTCAGCACGACGGTGGTCAGACCCGCGACCGCACCGGCCGAGATCAGGGTGGCGAACCCCGGCCTGCCGACCGCCCGGAACGCCTCGGCCAGGGCGGCCTCACCACTGATGTCGGTGTACTTGACCATGCCGGTGATCACGATGCAGACCAGCACGTAGAGCACCGTGCAGATGGCCAGTGAGCCGAAGATGCCGCGCGGCAGGTCGCGCTGCGGGTTCACCGCTTCCTCCGCGGTCGTGGCGACCACGTCGAAGCCGATGAACGCGAAGAAGACCAGCGACGCACCCGAGATCAGACCCATCACGCCGAACGTCGACGGAGTGAACCCGAACAGGGCCTGGAACAACGGGGTCGTGATGGTGACATCACCGTTCGGCGCGGGCACGCTCGGCGGGATGAACGGGTGCAGGTTCGAGCCCTTGATGTAGAACAGGCCGGCGATGATCACGAAGAGCACCACGAACAGCTTCACCGCGACCAGCGCGAGGTTGACCCGCAGCGACTCCTTGATGCCGATCGTCGCGAGGATCGTCAGCACGATCACCAGCAGCATCGCCAGCACGTTGACATGGCTGTCCGGCCCGATCGAGTCCGGCCAGCCCAACCCGATCTCGTCGAGGAAGAGCTTCGCGTACGTCGACCAGCCCTGCGACACGACGCTTGCCCCGAGCATCAGCTCGAGCAGCAGGTCCCAGCCGATGATCCAGGCGAAGATCTCGCCGAGGGAGAAGTAGGAGAACGTGTACGCCGAACCGGAGACCGGCACGGTGGAAGAGAACTCCGCGTAGCACAGCGCGGCCAGGCCGCAGCAGATCGCCGCGAGCACGAACGACAGCGCGATGCCGGGACCGGCGTACGCCTTGGCCGCGCGCCCGGTCAGGGTGAAGATACCGGCGCCGATGATGACGCCGATCCCGAAGACGGTCAGGTCGAGGGCGGTGAGGCGTTTCTTGAGCTGGTACTCAGGCTCGTCGGTGTCCGCGATCGACTGCTCGATCGTCTTCTTTCGCAACAGACTCATCTGTACGCCTCCTCAACTCGGACGGAACCCTCCGAGCCTGCCTGTCTGACAGCACGAGGTCAAACCGCCACTCAGCGTTGCGACAGATGGCCGGAGGGCAAATCCACGGCGACGGTCCGGTTACCCAGATCGGCCCGCGAGGATGCGCCCGGCCCCGTTTCGTTTGCACATCGTTGCCCCGGACAGCGATTTCAGCGCGGCGGGTGGTAGTCCTTCAGGGCGAGCCACAACGACGCCTCGGTGAATCCGGTCCTGGTCAGCAGGATCCGGTCCCGGGACGCCTGGTCGGTGCCGTTGCGGGCCAGGTCCTCGTAGAGGTCCTCGACCGGCTGCAGGCCGATCCGGGAGACCAGGAAGCGCACGGCCAGCCAGCTCACGCCGTACACGTCGGTGTTGGTCTGGTAGAAGCCGGCGTCGGTCGGCAGCGCGTTCAGCGTGGGCAGCGCGTCGTCGATGACCTCCTGCTCCCACTTGCCGACCTCGCCCGGTCCGCTGATCGCCTCGATGCCCCGCCAGGAGACGTACTCCGCGGCGCCCTCGGCCAGCCAGAGCGGTTCGTACCCGCCGAGGTCCGCGGTCGCGACGTGGGTGATCTCGTGCGAGAGCAGGATCTCGTCGACCCGGTCGCGCTCCTTCGGGTTCACCACGATGTAGGCGCCGGCCACGGTACCGTCGGCCGAATCCTGACCGGGCAGCGAGGAGAACGTCGATCCCGCGCTGGCGGCCGACTCGATGTCCTCGTCGGCGAATCGCGCATCCCGGACGTCGGTGTCGTCGAGCGCCGCGATCAGCACCGAACCGCTCCACTTCCGGGGCCAGTACGCCGCGACCTCGGTCAGCGCCTCGGTCGCCTCGGTGACGATCGCCCGGCCGCGCTTGGTGTCACCCTTGTCGACCAGCACCAGCACCCGCGGCCCGCGATGCACCTCGAGCCGGCCGAGGTCCCAGGGCTCCTGGTGCGCGCCGGGACCGAGGTCCTTGTCGAGGTCGTTGTCGTCGGCGATGATCCAGCGGCCGCCGCGGTTGATGAAGCTGTAGCCGAGCTCGGTGTAGACCGGCAGGACGTCGACATTGGGGATCTGGTAGCGCATCAGGACGCGGACCAGGTACGTCGTGGCGCCGTGCGCGCGGACCGCGTCGGCGTCGAAGCGCTCCTCGGCCTGGTTGTAGTCGATCTGGCCGAAGCCGATCTCGACCAGGTTCGCGAACAGCACCTTCTGCTGCTGGCGGAGCTTGACGTTCGTCGGGTCGATGTCCTGCAGGAAGAGGGCCTCGTTGCCGATCCGGACCGCGCGCGAGCGGCGCAGCAGGATGGTGTCGACGGCCACCCGCCGGGCGGCGATCGACGCCGCGGTCTTCGACGGCGGCGTGGTCCCCTGGTTCGGATGCTTCGGCGGGGTCGCGGTGGCCACCGGCCTGGCCCGGGCATCCCGTTCCCGGTCGTGGACGGCATAGCCGACGCCGCCGGAGACCAGGGCGACCACGACAAGAAGGCCCAGCCAGCGGCGGGGCCCGTGGGGCGGAACCTGAGCGCCTGGCGGGCCGGCGCTAGGTGGTGTGAAACTCACGTCGGGTCGATTCCTCCGGTCCGCCCGTCTGCTACAGCCCGGCTACCCTACTCGGTCCGGGCGCCCTCACCGCAACACGCAGGGCCTTTAGATGCCCGCTGCTGCCCTCAAGGCCTGAAAGAGACCCGCTTCGGTGACGCCGACATGCTCGGTCATGATCCGGTTGCGCTCGGCCTGCGTAGTACCGAGCGCTGCCATCTCCTGGTACAGCGTGGAGACTTCCGTCCCGCCGTACTTGTGGAACAGGTAGTCCATCGCCAGCCAGGACAACGGATACGAACTCGACGCGTCGTTGAAGAACGTCGCGTCGGCCGGCAGTCCCTTGGCCTTCGCCAGGTACTTCGTCTGGACCTTCGCCTTGTACTTGTCGAGCGCCAGGTCGGGCGCGCCGTCCATCGGCAGGAACTCGACGTACGTCGCGGCGCCCTCGACCATCCAGCGCGGCGCATAGGCCCCGTACGGCGCGGTCGCGACGTGAGTGAACTCGTGCGCGAGCGTGCGGGCGTCCACCTTCGTCCGGTTCCGCGGGTTGATCACGACGTACGAGTCGGCCCGCTCCCCCGTCCCGGTCACCTCGCCGGGCAAGGTCCGGTAGACCCAGGTCGCCATCGCGAGCGCGTCCTCCGCGTTCTTCGGCAGCGAGTAGTCGGCACCGCGCACGACCTTGTCGTCGAGGGCGATGACGAAACCGGAGCCGCTCCAGCCACCCGGCCAGCTCTTGCCGACGGCCTTCACCGCGCTGACGGCTTTCGCGACCAGGCTCGTCGCGAGGGCGTCCTGGTTCTGCTCGACCACAACGAGCACGCGCGGTCCACGCTTCACCAGGACGCTGCCGGTGTCCCAGGCCTCCTGGTGCGATCCGCGCGGGAGCAGGTGATCCAGGTCGGTGTCCGAGACGAGCATCCAGTGGCCGTCCGGGCGCTTGGTGAAGGTGTAGCCGAGCATGGTCCGGACCGGCACCGGGTCGATGCCTTCGATCTGGTACGCCATCGCGACAGCTACGGAGTACGTCGAGGGCCCGTACTTGTCCACCAGCGTCTGGTCGTACTGCTCACGGAGCTGCTGGTAGGCGAGCCTGGCGAAGCCGAACTGGCGCAGGTTCTCGAACAGCACCCGCTGCTGGGCCAGCAACGTCTTGTTGCCCGGGTCCACGACCGCGAGGAACTCTGCCTCGTGGTCCTGCTGGACCGCCTGCGCCCGGGCCTGGAGGAGCTTGTCCACCTCGGCGGACCGGGCGGCGGTGTCCGACGTACCGGCGGTGCCGTTGGAGGCAGCCTGGGAGCTGTCCGGGCCGCCGGACCGGGACTGGTGCAGGGCCAGTCCGCCGGCGACTGCGGTGGCGACGAGAACCAGCGAGAGGAACAGCGGCCAGGCCCGCTGATGCCGGGAAGCCGCCGAATGGCGGCCCCTCGCCGGCTCCGCGTCAGGCCCCGCCGGGCCTGCCGCTCGCGGTGTCTGGCTCACTGGTGATCGCGTCTCCTTGGTGCTTGGCGATCATCTCGATCACGTCCCGCGCGAGGCCCTGACCGGTCAGCCCGATCTCCTGGAGGATCGCGGGCCGCTTGGCGTGATCGAGGAACTGCTGGGGAATGCCGAAGTCGCGGACCGGCGTCGTGACACCGGCATCGCGGAGCGCCTGGGTGATCGCCGAACCGCAGCCACCGGCGCGACCGTTGTCCTCGATCGTCACGACGAACTTGAATTTTCTTGCCAGCTCGACCAGCGCCGGATCGATCGGCTTCACCCAGCGCGGGTCCACGACTGTGACACCGAATCCTTGGTCCTGGAGTCTGGTGGCGACGTCGACCGCCGTGGCGGCCATCGAGCCGATGCCGATGATCAGCACGTCGGTGCCGGTGCGGACCAGGATGTCGGTGCTGCCTGTTTTGTCGATGGCCTCGATGTCGTCGAAGACCTCGCCCTTCGCGTACCGCAGTACGGTCGGGGCGTCGTCGACGTCGACGGCTTCGTTGAGGAGCTCCTTGAGGCGCTTGCCGTCGCGCGGGGCCGCGAGCCGCAGGCCGGGAACGACCTGCAGGATCGACATGTCCCACATGCCGTTGTGGCTGGCACCGTCGTCACCGGTCACGCCGGCGCGGTCGAGCACGAAGGTGACGCCGCACTTGTGCAGCGCGACGTCCAGCAGGAGCTGGTCGAAGGCCCGGTTGAGGAAGGTCGCGTAGAGGCCGACGACCGGGTGCATGCCGCCCATCGCGAGACCGGCGGCACTCGTCACCGCGTGCTGCTCGGCGATGCCGACGTCGAAGATCCGGTCCGGGAACTCCTCCGCGAACGGCGCCAGGCCGGTCGGGTGCAGCATCGCGGCGGTGATCGCGACCACGTCCGGCCGGCGATGACCGATCTCGATGAGCTCCTCGGCGAACACGTCGGTCCAGCCGCGCGGCTTGTTCTTCGGGCGGACCTGGTGGAAGTTGTCTTCCTCGTCCTGCTCGGCGGCGGCGTACCCGAAGCCCTTCTGGGTCACCGCGTGCACGATCACCGGGCCGCCGAACTGCTTCGCCTTCGCGAGCGCGTCCTCCATCGCCTGCCGGTCGTGCCCGTTCACCGGGCCGACGTACTTCAGGCCGAGATCCTCGAACATGCCCTGCGGGGCGAGCATGTCCTTGAGGCCCTTCTTGACCCCGTGCAGGACCTCGTACATCGGCGGGCCCACGTACGGCGTACGGCCGAGGTTCTTCTTGACCAGGTCGAGGATCTTCTCGTACCGCGGGTTGGTGCGCAGGCTGGTCAGGTGCGTCGCGAGACCGCCGACGGTCGGGCTGTAGCTGCGGCCGTTGTCGTTGACGATGATGACGAGCTTGAGGTCCTTGGCGGCCGCGATGTTGTTCAGCGCTTCCCAGGCCATGCCGCCGGTGAGACCGCCGTCGCCGATCAGGGCAACGACGTGCCGGTCTTCTTTTCTCAGCCGGTAAGCCTTTGCCAGGCCATCGGCGTACGAAAGTGACGTCGAGGCGTGGCTGTTCTCGACGATGTCGTGCTCGGACTCCTGCTGACTCGGGTAGCCGGACAGGCCACCCTGCTGACGGAGCGTGTCGAACTTGGGCGCCCGGCCGGTCAGCAGCTTGTGCACGTACGTCTGGTGACCGGTGTCGAAGATCAGCCGGTCCTTCGGCGAATCGAACACCCGGTGCATCGCCAGGGTGATCTCCACCATGCCCAGATTCGGCCCCAGGTGCCCGCCGGTCCGGGACACGGTCTCCACCAGGGTGTCGCGGATCTCCGCGGCGAGTTCAGTGAGCTGATGGTCGGTCAGACCCTTCAGGTCCTCCGGTCCACCGACCGTCTCCAGCACGCGCATCGAGCTCCTCCGCAGGTTGTCCTCGAATGCTTGAGTCTATGCACGCCCGCCCCGGATTCCGAACGCAGAGGGCGTCACTGTGCGTTTCTCACACTTTGGGATGAGCCTCGAGCGAGCTTGCTCGCTTGTGATGTCACTCTCACCTACAGTGATCGCCATGGAGAATGGTGAGGACACTCTTCTGCAAGTACGACGGGCGCCCCCACCGTCTGCTGGAAGCGATCAACCTAGGCGAGGACGAACACGGCCTCTGGACCGGCTCCCTCCCCGGCACAAGCGCCCAACGAGCCGACGGCACCTGGGTAACCATCGACCACCACAGAGTCCGCCTCTTCCCCCGAGGCCAATGGTGGTCCGCCCTCTTCAACGACGAACCCCACGCCACCCGCATCTACTGCGACATCACCATGCCCCCCGAATTCGGCGTCAACTCGGTGACAGCAGTCGACCTAGACCTAGACGTCCGCCTCCTCCGCAACGGCACCGTGCGCGTAATGGACGAAGACGAATTCGCCACCCACCAAGTCCACTACGCCTACCCAGCCCAGGTCATCGCCACAGCCCAAGCCACCTGCAACTGGATAGCCGCCAACATCGCAGTAACCGAACCCTTCACCACCACCTACAAGACGTACCTAACAAAACTCAAATCCCTCACCCCAGCCGGCTAGTCGCGGAGAACCTCCCGATTGGCACCAACTCGACTGTCAAGAACTCCTCATACTCCTCGACCCGCTCGCGGTGGATTCTGCTGATTCCGACAGGAACTCATCCAGCAGATCCATCGGGACCTGGAAGGAGATAGAAGAACTCCCTGGCAACGCTCGTCAACTCTTTCGCCTTCAACGGCCGAAACTTCTTGAAGTGCGCCGGTTGCACATCCAAGGTGAAGATCTTGCCGTCACCGGCATCGAAGAACACAGCGATCACACACCGGAAGCCCGCCAAGATATCCGGGCCGTGCACCAGAATGTACGCCCGCTCGATCGCCCCGAACCGCTGCTCGATCAGGACCCGGTCACCTCTCGCGCTGTAACGCTCCTCCTCGGCTACCTTCAACAACCACGGCAAAGCGTCAAGCGGCAGCCACCTGATCTCTTCCGGAACGCGTGGCTCTCTACGTTTCACGGCAAGACCCTCTCCGATCGCTGGCCCCTATGTATATCGGATGACGGGCTGAGCTTGCGGGCATCACCATAGGCTGCATGTTGAGTTCACCGCAGGTCCGTGATCGACTCGCCGAGGCTGCCGAGGCGGCCTTTGGGAGCGATCGGTCGGTACTGTATGCGACAGCTTCCTGGTTGAACTCGGTGTCGGCCCGTGAGCTGCTGCGGATCGACAGTTGCGCCAGGCAAGCGGTCTACCGCGAGTCGACGCTCGGCCCATCGAAGCGGTGGATCCGGAAGGTTCTGCCGGATCCCTTGTCAGTGGTCAATGCCGTGGCGAGCATGCACCCGGACGGCCAGGTCCGTGAACGCGCTGTTCAGGCCTTGAGCGCGTCGCCCGATCCATTGACCGATCGTGCCCTGGCCGTCCGGGTGACCGACCATGTGCGCGCGATCCGCGAGACGGCGACGCGAGAAGTACTGCGGCGGATCTCGCTGGATCATGCGGATCGGATCATGCCGCTGTTGCACCGGATCGAGCAGCGTGGCCGGGGAGCTGACGTCGTACCGCTGTATCTGCGTGCGTTGGTCGCGGAGCACGGCGAGGTACAGGTGTGGTCCCGCCTGCGAAAGTCCACCGACTATGACCTCCGACGCGCCGCCATCCGCCAGAGCTTCGATTCCGGCCTACTCGGGCTGGACGACGCCGTCGCCATGTTTCCCGCGGAGACCGACCAGCTCGTACGCCGTATGCTCCTCCGCATCATCGCCGATTCGGCAACGTTCGACGCGATCGCGGACTTGTTGCTGCACGCCCGTTCTGCCGAGAGCCGGGTCATGGGCTTGGTGAGACTGACCGCTGAAGAGCTGGATCCGGCCGACGTCGAACGCCTCCTGGTAGACACCTCGGTCCTCGTACGTCTCTGGGCCCGACGCCGCTGGCAGGAAATGGGCCAAGACCCAGCCACGACGTACGCCGGAATCGCCGCCTCCGCCCCGAAGCCCGCAGTACGCGCCCGCGCCTACCTCGGCCTGGCGGAGATCGGCGCCCCCATCGCGCGCGAAGAGATCCTCGAACTCGTCAACAGCGACGAACCCTCGCTACGCAAGATCGGCCTGACCCTCCTCCGAGGCGCAGCCATCGCCGATGACATCCCGCTCTTGCTTGCCCTAGTAGCTGGCACCCACTCCCGGGTAGCCCGCCTAGCCAGCGAGGTCCTCACCCGAAGCCCTCAACTATGGTCCCTCGCCGATCTCGCCCCACTCAAGGCCTCCCCCGACCCCGAACACCGTCGCCGCGCCTGGCAACTCCACCGCAACCGCAGCGGCTGGGAAGCAGTCATCGCCGACCTCGAACTCCTCCACGACGCAGACCTAGCCTCCTTCGGCCGGCACCCCGATCCCCCCATGTACTCCGAGCCGACCGCCGCCCAACGCCAACAAATCGCCGACCTACTAGCGACCGCGCCCCTCCCCCGCAACCAACTACAAACCATCGCCCTAGCCGCCCGCCTCCCCCACTAAGCAACCACTTCTCCACGCCGGCGACACTGGCAGGGCACCCCCGAGTATGGCCCAACCCAGATGTCCAAACAGGGTCCGAAAACCAGCGGCAGCGGCGCATCGACCGCAGCAATGCAAGCGAGTTCGTGCTTACAGCACAAGTCGGTTGGCGTCCAAGCGATCGGCATCCCACAGGACATCCATCTCATCCAGCACCCATCTTGCGAGAGCAAGCAGGCGCTTCTCACCTCGACTCCCCTCCGTCGCCACGTAGTACCGCGAGATTCTTCTGGAGAATCGAGTTTGGGATCTGATGCAGCAGCGAGACGTCGCGATTCGGCGAATGCGCGACGCTGTTCGGCAGGGCGCCAGGTGTGTACTGAACGAGGGTGAACGGCACCTTCGTACCGTCGGGCTCATCCATCGCGGCACGTCCGCTGTCCCTGATCAGTCTGGTGTGACGAGGCGAAGTCGGGGATGTTGCGGGTGCCTTGGGGGGAACCTTCGACGTAGGTCTGGAGGCCTCGAATTCGAGGTTGAGATAGGGGCCGCTGCACTCGGGGGCAAGGGATGCGGTTGATTGTCGTCGGGGCGGCTCTCGTCGGGTGTCGGGACTGGACAGGTCTCGGACAGGCTCGGTGACGGAGGAGCGGGGATGGGGTGCTCCTCCGTCGCTGGGGGTCAGGAGCCGCAGTTTTCGAGGCCGGGGTAGTCGGTGCAGGCCTTTCGTTGGGAGAGGACGCCGGCGTAGATGCGGAGTTCGTCGAGGCGGCCGTTGAAGGGCTGGGCGGTCGTGCGGGCCGCGCCTATGACGGTGGTGGTGCCGAACCTGGTCGGGGACAGGTACGTCGCCAGGCTGCCGTCATCGCCTCTGCTCGTCGACGGTCACTTTGATCGCACCGGCCGGATCTTCCCTGCAGGACACTCGGATGGGCGGCATCGTAGGTTCCGAGGAGGAGATGCCAGCCGGAGACGGAATCCAGGTCGGTGGTGTAGGTCGCGACGACCTCGGCGGAAGAGTCGGCGGGCGAGCGGGCGAACACCCACTGAGCGGTGAAGGCGTCGAGCGGCTTGTATTCCAGACGCCAGGCGTCCTTGGTGGAGGTTCGACTGCCGGGCGATGACCATCGGCTTGGACGGGTCGGCGATCTTCACCATGACGCCGACGGTGAAGCTGCTGCTGCCGTCGACGATCGGGCGGCCTACCGAGAGGCTCTCGCGCGCCTTGCCGGTCATCTCGAGTACCTGGCCGCGTTCCGGGTCGTTGACGAAGGCACCCGACTGGTCGGCGGTGCTGCCGAAACCGGTGAGCTGCAGGTCCGCGCCGCGGATCGCACTCGGCGGTGCGCCAGACGTGATCTGTACCGCGGGTTGCCGAGTCGAGTGGCCAATGGGCCGCGAGGGCAGAGACGGGCTCGTCGGGGGTGCGGGGATCGGCGAGGGCGGGGACTTCTTCGGCGACCAAGGGGCGCTGCCAGAGCTTGATCTGGTCCAGGGAGCCTGCGAAGTAGCCGGTGTCGGCGGCGGCGTACTTGCCGCGGCCGATGGTGAGCGGGCCGGCGGCCTTCCAAGCAGGGGCAACAGGTGAGGTGGCGGTCTGTTGGAGACGGCCGTTGACGAAGAGTTGGAGGTTGCCGGTGGTGACGTCGTATGTGCCGGTCAGATGGGTCCAGGCGCCGTTGATCGGGGCTTCCTTGGAGGCGGCGCGGTAGAGGGTCGGTGTACGGACGTCGGCGGAGGTACGGGCGAAGACCCAGCGCTTGCTCGCGGCGTCGTAGTACAGGCCGAAGGCGCTGCTGTTCGTGCCGGTGATCGCGGCGACGACGCCGTTCTTGGTGCTGCTGGTCGGGCGGGCCCAGGCGGAGATGCTGAAGCTCTTCGAGGTGTCGACGACCGGATCCGTGGCCTGTACGACGTCGTTCACGCCGTCGAGGGCGACCGCTCCGTTGAGACGGCCCTTCCCGTCGAAGGCCGCTCCCCCGCTCAGAGTCAGCGGATGGGTGAGACCGGGTCCGTCGGCTGCCGTCGTACCGGAGCCGTCGTCGAAGGACCATGAACCGACCGGGCCCGGACGCGGTGCGACGTTGAACATGAAGTCCAGCTGCTCGCTGGGCTGGCCGATGCTGTTGATGCTCACCACCTGGAGGCGGTTGTAGCCCTCCTGGCGCGGGAAGAGCGTGAGGGTGGCGGTCGAGCCATCCACAGTCTCAACGCCCCCACCGACGAATCCGTACTGGAATCGCACGACATCAGGTGACGTGGCGGTCAGGGTGACAGTCACCGACTCCCCCATCACCGCGATCTGCGGACAGGACGTCGTGTCCCAGCAGTTCTGCAACTCGACACCGTTGTACGACACCGTCACCTGCGGAACCGTCGGTCGATCCGTGACAGCGGCGGTCGCGACCCCGAGTCCGCCGAAAGCCAGCACAAGCCCAACCACCACAGCACTCGCCCGACGCCAACTCAGTACGCCGCTCAACAATCCCCACCCAGCCATGCAGCCCTCCCGGCCGTCTTGCCGTGGCGATAGGCGACGGCCGGGCCATTTTTCCGGGGAGGGGATCGCTGCGTCCAGCTAGTTGCAGCTATGTGCAATTAGCGGCCGAGGAGTTTGTACTTGGCCTCGGCTGCGGATTTTTGGGGTTCCCACCAGGAGGGGTTGGACTTGTACCAGTCGATGGTGGCGGCTAGGCCGGCGGTGAAGTCGGCGTAGCTGGGGGTCCAGTTGAGTTCGGTGCGGATTTTGGTGGAGTTGTTGGAGTAGCGGAGGTCGTGGCCGGGGCGGTCGTTGACGTGGAGTAGGCGTCTTCGGGTTCACCCATCAAGCTCGAGGATGAGTTCGATGATTTGTTTGTTGCTGCGTTCGTCGCCGGAGCCGATCAGATAAGTCTCGCCTAGGCGGCCGTTGGCGATGATGCGGTGGACGGCGTCGTTGTGGTCGTCGACGTGGGTCCATTCGCGGACGTTCTCGCCGGCGCCGTAGAGCTTGGGTTTGTCGCCGAGGAGGATGTTGGTGATCTGGCGCGGGATCAGCTTCTCGACGTGCTGGTACGGGCCGTAGTTGTTCGCGCAGTTCGAGATCGTCGCGGCCACGCCGTACGAGCGGGCCCAGGCGCGGACCAGCATGTCGGAGCTCGCCTTGCTGGCGGAGTACGGGCTGGAGGGGTCGTACGCCGTTTCCTCGGTGAACTGATCGACCGAGTCCAGCGGGAGGTCGCCGAAGACCTCGTCGGTGGAGATGTGGTGCATCCGCTTGTCGTGCTTGCGGACCGCCTCGAGCAGGGTGAAGGTGCCGATGATGTTGCTCTGGATGAACGGCGACGGGTCGTTCAGCGAGTTGTCGACGTGGGACTCGGCGGCGAAGTGCACCAGTACGTCGGTCTCGGCGACCAGCTTGTCGACCAGGGCGGCGTCGCAGATGTCGCCGTGCACGAAGGTGACCTGCTCGGCCACCGGCGCCAGGTTGCGTCTCGCTGCCCGCATAGGTGAGGGCGTCCAGCACCGTGACCGCCACGTCGGGCAGGCGACGAACGGTGTCGTGAACGAAATTCGACCCGATGAAGCCGGCCCCGCCGGTGATGAGCATTCGTCGCATGCGGCACAGGATAGTCAGCGGCGGCAGTGACCGATTACGCCGGTACGGTGACGGCATGCGTAACGTCCGGGTGGTCTACCGCAAGTACGACCAGAGGCTGCATTGGCACCAGTGGATGCTGTATCTGGGCGAGGACCAGTACGGCGTATGGCTCGGCGCTCCGCCGAACTCGGTCTCGCAGCGCGGCGACGAGCCCGAGGTGCACCATTCGCAGGCGCATGTGCAGTTGTTCCCGCGCGACCGCTGGTACACGGCGATCTTCAACGACGAGCCGCGGTCGACCGTCATCTACTGCGACATCACCACGCCGGTGACGTTCGGCGAGACCGAGTTCACGATGATCGATCTCGATCTGGACGTGGTGAAGAAGCGCGACGGGACGGTGTACATCGACGACGAGGACGAGTTCGCCGAGCACCAGGTCCAGTTCGGCTACCCGCAGTCCACCATCGAGGCGGCCCGCAAAGAATGCGACTGGCTGGTCCAGGCGGTCCAGACCGACGAGCCGTTCCTCTCGACGTACAAGACCTATCTCGACAGGGTGCGCTAGCGCGCCTTGTGCACCTCCAGGGTGAGGTGGTCGAGCTTCAGCAGGTTCGGGACGCGGCCGTTCTGACCCGCGTACATGTCGGCGACCGGGGAGACGGTCAGGAACAAGGACTTGCCGGCCGGGACGTCGACCGCGATCCCGGGTAGGTCGATCGAGCGGCGTGCGCCGTGGACGACCTTGTGCTCACGCAATGGCATCGTGTTGTTCTGGACGATCTTCGCGTCGAGAACGAGTGCTCCCCACGCTGAGAGCGAAGAAGGCACCTGCATCAGGAAGCAGGCTGCTGACCTTCGCCTTCAGCTCCGGTACGCCGGCCACGGTGATCGGGCCCTTGGCAACTTCGAGGTTGATCGGCAGCCCCAGGTTCGCCGATGTCACCACCTGGCCGAGCCGGTACTGCTTGTTCGGCGTGAGGTTTCGTTGACTCAGGCAACGACCGTCGGCGGTCGCGAGGTGGTAGCTACCGAAGCCGGACAGACCGGTCGACTGCCCCAGCAAGCTGCAGGGACATGAACCGCTGCTCGAGCGCCCCGAAGGAAGCACTGCCGAGAGCGACAGAACAGGGATCCCCCGGCGTGACGAAACCTGGCGGCAGCACGCTGGGCAGGGTGTGCCCGCCGTTGTAGCCGAGGAAGATCGAGCGCGACCGGGCCCGAGGAGTGAGCGCCTTCTGGAAGTTCTCCAGCCCCTGGTTCAAGTTGAAGAGGTTGTCCGAGATGCCCTGACCGAACAGCACCGGGATGTCCAGCTTGCGCCCGTGCGCGACGTGCCAGGCCGGCCCGTTCTTGGCGAAGAATGCATCGAGATCACGACCAGCCTGCCCGGCCGGCCAGGTGCCGGTCGTCGACCAGAGCGACGAACGCCGCACCCACCGCAGGCGGGAGATGCGTCCCGCCGCCGGCAAACAGAATGGCTAGCCACAACGTCCGAGCCGCTTCGTCCGGCGCCAGGCTCTGCTTGAGATCCCACCAGGTGATCTCCGGCGCCAGCGCATCGAACCTGGTCCGCCCACGGTCCCGCAGCTCCGTGAACGCGCCGGCAAACTGGTACCCGCCTCCGTAAGACCCGCCGATCGCACCGATCAGCGGATCGCCAGGTCGTTGCTTGGTCACCCAGTCCAGCGAGGCGACGAAATCGACCAGCTTCACCACGTCCCGGCCTTCGAAATCCGGATTCATCACATGCGCGACGCCGGTGCTCTCGCCGAAACTCCGCTGATCGAAGCTCAGTACGCCGTACCCGGCGTCGAGCCACGACTTGAACGCCGCCGGATCCTTGCGTCCGGCTCCCGCCCCAGCCATGACTGTGGAAGATCAGTGGAACGGTGTGCCCAGCCGATGCGCCCGAGGGTTTGAAGAGCGAGTAGCAGATCTTCACCGGCACCGACGTCCCCGGCTCCGGCACGCTCGCCACGCACCCGTTCACCACCACAGGGTCAGCGGCAACCGCGGGAGCAAGCGGCAAGAAAGAAGCCACAAGCGCGACGGCAACACCGATCAGAGCTGGACGGCGACTCATCATTACCCCCAGTGATCAGGATCTTCCCGTGCGCACACGCTAAACCAGCCCACCGACAAGAACCAGGGCTCCGCTGTGAGTGAACCGGCGATGTGAGCTGCGAGACTATGGCCGTGCATATCGCGATCATGGTTGTCGCTCTGGTCGCCGTGGTGGCGGCCGGAGCCGCGCTGGCCCGGCGGATCGGGGTGTCCGCGCCCCTGCTGCTCGTCGTCGTCGGCGTCGCGGCGTCGTACCTGCCGTTCGTCCCGCAGTTCGAGCTGTCCCACGAGGTCGTCCTGGTCGGCTTCCTGCCGCCGCTGCTCTATTCGGCCGCGATCAAGACCAGCCTGGTCGACTTCTCCAAGCACCGCCGGTCCATCGGCCTGCTCTCGGTCGGCCTGGTCGCGTTCACCACGATCGGCGTCGGGCTGGTGGCCTACTGGCTGCTCGGCAGCGCCGCCAAGTCGCAAGGTCTCGAGCCGCTCCCCCTCTGGGCCGCCTTCGCGATCGGCGCGGTCGTCGCCCCGCCGGACGCGGTCGCCGCGACCGCGATCGCCAAGCGGGTCGGGCTCCCCCGTCGCGTCGTCACCATCCTCGAGGGCGAGAGCCTCCTCAACGACGCCACCGCCCTGGTCGCCCTGCGCACTGCACTCGCCGCCGGGGCCGCGAGCATCGCCCTGATCAGAGGCGACGACGAGAACGTCCACAACCCGACCCCGCTGAGCGTCGGCCTGGACTTCCTGCTGGCCGCCGGTGGTGGAGTGGCGATCGGTCTGGTCTGCGCGATCGTGCTCGCGAAGGTCCGCAAGCGCTTCACCGATCCCGTGCTCGACACCACGCTGAGCCTGACCGCGCCGTTCATCGCCTACATCGCCGCTGAGAGAGGTCCATGCGTCCGGCGTACTGTCCGTCGTCGTCACCGGCCTGCTCCTCGGCCACAAGGCCCCGATCATCCAGTCGGCCGCGTCCCGGATGTCCGAGCGCACCAACTGGCGGACGTTCCAGTTCCTGCTGGAGAACACTGTCTTCCTGCTGATCGGCCTGCAGACGCGCTGGATCCTCGACGACCTCTCGCGCAGCCCGCTTTCGGGTGGGACCATCGCGATCGCCACTGTCGGTGTCTTCCTGGCAGTGATCCTGCTGCGGCCGATCTGGCTCTTCCCGGTCACTCTGCTGTCCCGGCGCGTCCTCGGCCGCTCCCGGCCCGGACCGGTCAGCTGGCAGGCCCTGGTCGTCGTCTCCTGGGCAGGGATGCGCGGTGTGGTCACTCTCGCCGCCGTCTTCATCCTGCCCGAGGAGACTCCGCACCGCGAAGTGCTGGTGTTCATCGCACTGACAGTGACCGCTGGAACTCTGCTGTTGCAGGGATCCACCCTGCCGTGGCTCGTACGCCGGTTGCGCCTGCCCGGCCCCGATCCCGCAGAAGACGCGCTGCAGGAGGCCGCCGTACTCCAAGGAGCACATCGCGCAGCCGAGGAGGAGCTCGACCGCCTCATCACCCCGAACGACTCGCAAGAGGTGATCGCGCTGCTCCGCCAGCGGGGCGAGTCCCGCGCCCAGGCCGCCTGGGAGCGACTCGGCCGGCCCGAGACGGAGTACGAGACTCCTAGTGAGGCCTACCGGCGACTCCGGATCGCCATGCTCGACGCTGAGCGCAGTCACATCCTCAAGGTCCGCGACGACGGTCTGGTCGCGGACGAGGTGCTGCAGCGGGCGCAGATCCAGCTGGACATCGAGGAATCGATCCTCGACCGTGCCGAGGCCGACGACGTCGGTGGCCAGTCCGAATCGCTCCGGATCGTGCCGCCGGCGGGCGCCGAGTGCGAACACCTCGAGCAGGCGCCATGCGTACTGACGCCGAACACACCCGAGGGCTGCGAGGAGTGCCTCGCGGTCGGCGGTACGTGGGTGCACCTGCGGCTGTGCCTGCAGTGTGGTCACGTCGGCTGCTGCGACTCCTCCCCTGAACGCCATGCCAGCAAGCACTTCGAGTCCACGCGCCACCCGGTGATGCGGAGCTTCGAGCCGGGCGAGGACTGGCGCTGGTGCTTCGTCGACGAGAAGCTCGGCTGATGGCCGACTGTCTCTTCTGCTCGATCATCGCGGGCTCCACGCCGGCGCACATCGTCTACGAGTCGCCGGAGATCCTCGGCTTCCTCGACATCCGGCCGGTGTTCAAGGGGCACACGCTTGCTGGTCCCGCGCGAGCACATCGCGACGATGGTCGAGCTGCCCGAGGAGTTGACCGTGCCGCTGTTCGGCGCGGCGCGCTCGGTCGCAGCAGCAGTCCGTACGGCGTACGACGCGCAAGGCTCCTTCGTTGCCGTGAACAATGTCGTCTCGCAATCGGTCCCGCACCTGCACGTCCACGTCGTCCCCCGGACGAAGGGCGACGGCCTCCGCGGCTTCTTCTGGCCCCGCACCAAGTACGCCGACGACGCCGAGGCCGCGTCGTACGCCGAAAAACTCCGTACTTCGCTGGCCTGAAGTCCGCTTTAAGGGTTTCTGAAGGCGGCTGCGCAGGATAGGCAGCACGCGGTCCACGGGGGTCGCGATGCGGCTTCGGGGGACGCCTTGCGCTGGATTCGCGTTGTTGCTGCGGTGGTGGCGGTAGTTGCCGTCACCACCGCATGCAGTGCCCAGCAACAACCGCCGCCCGCACCGGAGAGCACGCTGCTCGCGAAGGTTCCGGCCGGTGGGTCGTTGCCGGTGATCGTCACGCTCGCGGGTGAGTTCGTCCCCGAGGGCGCGCTGCCGGACGAGCACGCGCGGCAGGTGCAGCGGCAGGCGATCAGCGCCGCGCAGAACGCAGTACTGGCTGAGCTTTCTGGCTACCAGGTGCGGAGTGTCTATCGCTTCGCCTACACACCGCAGCTCGCATTGACCGTCGATGCGGGCGCACTCGCGCAGCTGTTGCGCTCGAAACGAGTCGCAGCAGTGCAGGAAGACACCGCCCGGTCTCAGCACGGCTGAGATCGTCACAACCCAGGGGGAACCACCATGAAAGTCCGAAGACTGTTCGTTGTGCTGGCGATGACGCTGGCTGCTGCGACGACGCAACTACCTGCAGCGCAAGCGGCACCGACTCCAGATCCGAACGAGCGCGCACTGATGGCGACTGCCGAGCAGGACGGATCGGTACGGGTCATCGTCCGCGTCGACCAGCTCGGCGACAAGCAGGGCGTCCTCAACAGCGTCGATCAGGGCACGGTCGAGCAGAACCAGACCTACTCGTCGCTGCCGCTGCTCGCGCTTACCGCGGACGACAAGGCGATCGAGGAGCTCGCCACTGACCCGAACGTGGTCTCGATCCAGCCGGACCGGGTCGGGTCGCCGTCGCTGGCCTCCAGCATCCCGTTCATCCACGCGGACAAGGTCCAGGCGCTGGGCTTCGACGGTACTGGTCAGACGGTCGCGATCCTGGACACCGGCATCGATCGGGACCACCCGTTCTTCGCCGGCCGGATCGTGTCCGAGGCCTGCTACTCCAGCGTGAGTGATTCGAAGACCCAGGCCTCGCTGTGCCCGAACGGCACCGACACGCAGATCGGAGCCGGCGCTGCTGATGCGGAGACCGCACAGTGCATGAACGGTACGACGAACATCTGCTACCACGGCAGCCATGTCGCGGGGATCGCCGCCGGTGACGGAACCGGCGTGACCGGTGCCCCGGGCAACGGTGTCGCACCGGGCGCGAACATCATCGCGATCCAGATCTACCACCGGGTCAACACCGGCTGCGACGGCGCACCGCCGTGCGTGCAGTTCTTCGACTCCGACTTCATCAAGGGCATGCAGCGGATCTACGACCTGCGCAACACCTTCACCATCGCGTCGGCGAACCTGAGTGGCGGCGACGACAGCAACCACACGACCAGCTGCGACAGCAGTGGCGACAAGGCACCCGTCGATCTGCTGCTCTCGGTGGGCATCACGACGACCCTCTCGGCCGGCAACGAATCGCACCCGGCCGGCGTCGGCGAACCCGGCTGCGTCTCGACGGCCGTCACCGTCGGCGCGATCAGTGCCGATGCCTCCGGCAACGACGTCGACACGCCCGCGGACTACTCCAACCGCGGCCCGCTGCTCGACCTGTTCGCCCCCGGCACCTCGGTCCGATCCTCGGTACCGGACGACGCCTGGTCCTCATTGAACGGTACGTCGATGGCCGCGCCGCACGTGGCCGGTTCGATCGCCGCCCTTCGGCACGCCTACCCGAACGCCACCGCGGCCACGCTGCTCGCCTACCTGCGCGACACCGGGGTCGACATCACCTATCCGACGAGTCCCACGACCAACGCCACCACCCCGCGCATCGACCTGCTGGCCGCCCTGCAGCAGGGCAACAACCCGCCGGCCGTCAGCGCGGACCAGGGCACGGTCAACGTCAACGAAGGGACGACGGCCACCAACGGCGGCGGCTTCAGCGATCCTGAAGGCAAGACCGTCACCCTCACCGCATCGAGTGGCGTGGTGACGAATGCCGGCGGCGGCCGATGGGCCTGGAGTCTCGGCACCAACGACGGCCCCGGCCAGAGCGGCACCGTGACGATCACCGCCACCGACGACAAGGGCGAGACCGCCACGACCACCTTCGCCGTCAACGTGGCGAACGTCGCTCCGGCCGTCACCATCGACCCGGCCCAGGTGACAGCCGTCAACGAAGGCAGCGCCTTCGCCGTGAAGGCTGCCTTCTCCGATCCGGGCTGGGCTGACACCTACTCGGCGACGATCGACTGGGGCGACGGCATCTCGAGCTCACCGAGCCCGAACGTGACGGTCCAAGGACCGCCGACCGATCGCGGTGAGGTCACTGGCAGCCACACGTACGCCGACAACGGCAGCTACACCGTCAAGGTGAGTGTGAAGGACGACGACGGTGGCTCCAGTACGGCGACGTTCGCCGTACAGGTCAGCAACGTCGCGCCGGTCGTCACCATCGACCCGGCGCAGGTCAAGACGATCACCGAGGGATCTGTGCTCTCGACCAAGGGTTCGTTCGTCGATCCTGGGTGGGGTGACACCTACACCTCGTCGATCGATTGGGGATTCGACGCACCGTCGACGGGTTCGCTGCTGCTGACGAACGACGGACCGCCGGCGGATCGTGGCGACGTGACCGGGAGCCGCGCGTACGGCGACAACGGGTCGTTCACCGTCGGGGTCAAGGTGACCGACGACGACGGCGGCACCGGTACTGCGAACTTCCCGCTCCAGGTCACCAATGTCGCGCCGACCGCGGTGATCGACCGGTCGGGTGCGCAGGTGGTCAACGGCGTACCGACCTTCATTGCGCACAGCGGCCAGGCGATGAATTTCGGCAGCCGGTCCACTGATCCGGGCAGTGACGACCTCGCGCTGAGCTGGAACTGGGGCGACGGGGCACCTCTTGTGACCACCAACTCGCTGGTCAACCCGCCCGGAACGGACCCGGCGAGCAGCCCGACGCTGCAACCGCGTGATGTGACGGATGCCAAGTCGCACACGTTCGGATCGGCCTGCAGCTACACCGTGGGCTTCGGCGCACGGGACGACGACGGTGGCACCGGCGCGGACGCCGCGAAGGTGATCGTCACCGGCAACGCGCACCTGACCAGGATCGCGCCGCTGTGGTTCCTGCAGACCCGTCCCGGGCTGCGGATCCCGCCGGTCGACCTGCCGGTGAGCACTATCAACTGCTACCTGCAGGTGGCGCAACACATGAGCCCGGTCTTCTCCGAGGCACGGGACGTCTCGACGATGGCCAAGGCGAACGCAGTACTGAACATCCAACTGCTGAACCCGAAGGCCGAGTTCGACCGCCAGGCGCTCGCCGCGTGGCTGAACTTCGCCGACGGATCGTTCGACCTGGGCACCCGGGTCGACACCAACCTGGACCTCCGCCTGGACAGCACGTTCGGCCAGGTGATGGCTCAGGCCGAGGCAATCCGTCTCAACCCCGCCTCGACAAACACCCAGATCGCAAAGCAGACACTCCTGCTAGAGAAGCTCAACACCCTGGGCTTCTGAGCCGAACGCTCATGAGGTAGCCGCCCGTCGGGCGGTAGATGTGATCAGTCAGGTGGACCCCAGCCGAGGTGGCTGGGGTCCACCTGCCCTTACCGCACGTCGCGATCCAGTCTGTTCTCCAACCGCTGCAGGGCTCGCTCGACCGCCGCGCGGACGGTGGGGTCGGGGTCGTCCTTCAGGTCCTCCAACGCTTCGGCGTGTTCGTACTCCCCCGCGGCTCCGATGGCCCGTACTGCGGCTGCTCGGACCCGGGGTAGCTCGTGTGTGAGCATCGGCAGGAGAGAATCGACCAGCTGACCGAGCTCGCGCTGGGCGGTGATGCGGGCTACGTGTTCTCGCACCCGCCAGGCCGGGTCGTCGGCGACCGCCAGCAATGCGTCGACGACGTCGTCGCGCCAGATGTAGAGGAAGGGCCGGGCTGCCCAGACCCGCACCCAGTAGTAGTTCACCGGATCGACCGGATGGGCCCAGCCGCCCGGATTCGCGCTGCCGGTGATGGCGACCAGCTTCGGCAAGTCCGCCTCGAAGGCGTCCTCCCCCGGGATCTCACCGGTCAGGAACGCGACACACCAATCGATCACGGTGTCCTCACCGTGCTCGGCACAAGCGCCGAGGATCACCTCACGCGGATGCTCCCGATCAGCCATACCCACAGTAAAACCGGCGGCCCCGACAATTTCCGCGAACTGACCTGAGACGCCCCGCATACTCCCGGACATGGAAGGGATATGACCACGCCGAACTCCGGTCTCCCGGCACCGCCCGACCCGGCAGACCCCGCGCCGCCGGTGCGCGAGGATCGCGTACCCCTCCGGCTCGTCCCGACGGCGGAAATCAGGTTCCGGCAACTCTTCGACGACCACTTCCGGGAGCTTCTCGGCTACGCCCTGCGCCGATCCGGCTCACCCGAGGACGCGGCCGACATCGTCGCCGAGACCATGCTGGTGGCCTGGCGCCGGCTCGATCAGCTACCGCAGGACGAGACGGTCCGACTCTGGCTGTACGGCGTGGCGCGCCGGGTACTCGCCAACCACCGCCGCGGCCAGGTCCGCCGCGAGCGACTCGGCGACCTGCTCCGGGCGCAACTGGAGAACCTCACCCCCGACCACGCCGGCGAGGTCGAGGCGAACACGGTGATCCTGGCGGCGATGAACGACCTGAGCGAGGACGATCGCGAGCTGATCAGACTGACCACCTGGGAGCATCTCGATCCGCAGCAGGCGGCCGTCGTCCTCGGCGTACCGGCCAGGACCGTCCGGACCAGGCTGCATCGGGCCAGAACCCGGCTGAAGAAGGCGTTGGGAGACGCTTTCGAAGGTCGCGGACATGTACGGGAAGACCCGCCCAAGCAACCAGCCAAGGAGGAGCGATGAACGACCGCGAACTCGACCAGCTGATCGCCCGGGCCAACCCGTTCGGCGACGACTCGGTCCGGCAACTGCCGGCCGGCGACGCCGGGTCCGAGCTGTTGGAGGAGATCTTGACCAGCACCGAAGCAGCACCAGCACTGCGGCCGAACCGCCGACGGCGGCTGCCCCAGATCGCTGCCGCCGCGGCCGTCGTGGCGATCGCGATCGGCGTCACCGGGGCGCTCTTCCCGCGCGGCAATCCGGCCGCTCCTGCCTCGGCCTTCGCCGCCGAAGCGATCGCCGTCGCGCAGGCCAACCAGCGCCTCCTGATCGACGACCCGAACTGGAAGGTGACCGCCATCGACGAGTTCAAGCCCGAGTCCGGGATGACGAGGTTCAGCAACGGCAAGTTGGAGGTCGAACTCGACTGGGAGCCGGCCAAGGAGTACCAGAGCTATTACCAGGCTTCGACCAGCGACCCGCACGAACCGATCGAGTTGCTCGGGCAGCACGCCACTGTGTTCCATCTCAGTGGGACCGACTACCAGACGATGCTGCCACCCAGGGGGCCGAACTTCGTCCAGATTCGCGGCAACCTGGGCTCTGAGCAGGCCTACCGCGAGGTGCTAGGGAAGCTGCGTCAGGTCGACGTCGACACCTGGCTGACTGCCATGCCTGCGACGGCGGTCAAGCCGGCCCAGACCCGCGCTGCGGTCGACCAGATGCTGGCCGACATGACGCTACCGAACGGCTTCGACAAGGAACCTCTCTACAAGAACACCCTCATCGACCAGTACGACCTCGGCGCACGAGTCAGCGGCGCCGTCGGTTGCGCCTGGCTCAATCAGTGGATCTCCGCAAACGGCACCGGTGACCAAACCAAGAAGCGGGAGGCTGTCACGGCGATGCGGGGCAGCCACTCGTGGAAGGTGCTCAAGGAGATGGCCCAGCAGGGAGCCTGGCCCTCGGTCTTCTGGCAACTGGCCGACATGATCGCCAAGGACCAGGATCCGTCCGCGGACAAGTCAGGCATCGGCTGCAACTGATTACCCGGTGCCCCGTCGGCGACCTGCCTGCGGGGTGCTAGCCGCGGGCGAGGATCTCGATCATGAAGCCCTTCGCGGTCGCGATGCTCGCCTTGCTGCCGGCGCCGGAGATCTCGATGCCGGTCACGAGTCCGCCGAGCAGCGCGGCGCCGTACCAGATCGGTACGCCGCTGACGGACGCGCCGATCGCGAAGGCCTCGTCGGCGATCCCTTCGAGGTCCTTGCGGCCGCGGGCCTTCCGGGCCTTCGCGGCCGCGATGATCTTCTGCGAGAACGCCGCGTAGTACTGGCCGTCGGCCCGGGTGATCGTCACCGTGCCGTGCGCGGCCTTCCAGGTACAGACGGAGTACGGGCCTTGCTTGCTGACGGCAACCTTGCCGACCTTGAGGCCAAGGACATCGCTGATCTCCGCGCTGGTGAATCGCTCACACAGCGTCTTGCCCGTCACCCGGACGACCGGCTGCTCGTCGTCGGGCAGACTCGGGGGCGGGGCCGGAGCTGACGACTTCGGGGTGATCGTCGGACCGGCGACAGTCGCACCGTAGGTGGTCGGCTCCTCCGCCGCACATCCAGTCAGTACTACGGCAGCCAGCGCCACCGCGATCGTTGCAACTCCCCGCATCGGTCCCCCCGCATCACACCCGGCCACCCCAGCCGGAAACACGGCCACAATTCCACGCGCTTGTTACGAGTGAACGCCGTACGGATGAACAGCTCCGAACACAGGTTGAGGCCGGCCCCACGTAGGGGCCGGCCTCAAAAGCTGCTGACTCAGTTGGCGATCAGCGAGCGCAGGACGTACTGCAGGATGCCGCCGTTGCGGTAGTAGTCCGCCTCACCAGGGGTGTCGATCCGTACGACGGCGTCGAACTCCTTGGTCGAGCCGTCGGTCCCGGTGACCTTGACCTTCACGGTGCGCGGGATGGTGCCGTCGTTCAGCGCGGTGACGCCGCTGATGTCGAAGGTCTCCTCGCCGGTCAGGCCGAGGGACTCCGCGTTCTCGCCCTCGGGGAACTGCAGCGGCAGCACGCCCATGCCGATCAGGTTCGACCGGTGGATCCGCTCGAAGGACTCGGTGATGACGGCCTTCGCACCGAGCAGCGCGGTGCCCTTGGCGGCCCAGTCACGCGACGAGCCCGAGCCGTACTCCTTGCCGGCCAGGATCACCAGCGGCGTACCGGCCTCGGCGTACGCCTCGGAGGCTTCGTAGATCGACGGTGACCGGCGCGTCGGGCTTGGTGAAGTCGCGGGTGAAGCCGCCCTCGGTGCCGGGCGCGATCTGGTTGCGCAGCCGGATGTTGGCGAACGTGCCCCGGATCATCACCTCGTGGTTGCCGCGGCGCGAGCCGTACGAGTTGAAGTCCTTGCGGTCCACGCCGTGCTCGGCCAGGTACTTGCCGGCCGGGCCGTCGGCCTTGATCGCACCGGCCGGGGAGATGTGGTCGGTGGTGACCGAGTCGCCCAGCTTCGCCAGCACGCGGGCACCGGCGATGTCGGTGACCGGCGACGGGTCCTTCGCCATCCCCTCGAAGTACGGAGGCTTCCGCACGTACGTCGAGTCGTCGGCCCAGTCGAAGGTCTTGCCCTCCGGCGTCGGCAGCGACTGCCAGCGCTCGTCACCGGCGAACACGTCCGCGTAGTCCTTGGCGAACATCTCCTTGTTGATCGAGGAGGCGATCACCCGCTCGACCTCGTCCGCGGCCGGCCAGATGTCCTTCAGGAACACGTCGTTGCCGTCCGTGTCCTTGCCCAGGGCATCGGTCTCGAAGTCGAAGTCCATCGTCCCGGCCAGCGCGTACGCGATCACCAGCGGCGGCGACGCGAGGTAGTTCATCTTCACGTCCGGGTTGATCCGGCCCTCGAAGTTGCGGTTGCCGGACAGCACCGAGACGACCGCGAGGTCGGCTTCCTGGACACCGGCCGAGACCTCCTCGGGCAGCGGGCCCGAGTTGCCGATGCAGGTGGTGCAGCCGTAGCCGACCAGGTGGAAACCGAGCTTCTCGAGGTACGGCGTGACGCCGGCCTTGTCGTAGTAGTCGGTGACGACCTTCGACCCCGGCGCCAGCGACGTCTTCACCCACGGCTTGGAGGTGAGGCCCTTGTCGACCGCGTTCTTCGCGAGCAGCGCGGCGGCGAGCATCACCGACGGGTTCGAGGTGTTGGTGCAGGAGGTGATGCTGGCGATCACGACGTGGCCGTGGTCGAGCTCGATCTCCTGGCCGTTCAGGCTGATCTTGGTCTTCTTCGACGGGCGGCCCGCGGCGCCGGCGCCGTGCGGGACGTGCGGGTCGTCGTTGGTGTGGCCGTGGCCGTTCGGTGCGTCACTGGCCGGGAAGCTGCCCAGCTCGGACGGGTCGACATCGGCCGCGTCGTCGTTGCTCGCGTAGTCGGCCAGCGCGCCGCGGAAGCCTTCCTTGGCCTCGCTCAGCGCGACCCGGTCCTGCGGCCGCTTCGGGCCGGCGATCGACGGGACGACCGTCGACAGGTCAAGCTCCAGGTACTCCGAGAAGCGCGGCTCGACATCGGGGTTGTGCCACAGGCCCTGCTCCTTGGCGTAGGCCTCGACCAGCGCGACCTCGTCGTCACCGCGGCCGGTGAGCCGCAGGTACTCCAGGGTCACGTCGTCGATCGGGAAGATCGCACAGGTGGAGCCGAACTCCGGGCTCATGTTGCCGATCGTGGCGCGGTTGGCCAGCGGGACCGCCGCGACACCGTCGCCGTAGAACTCGACGAACTTGCTGACCACACCGTGCTTGCGCAGCA
The DNA here is from genome assembly GCA_963740725.1 of uncultured Actinomycetota bacterium. Classification (GTDB taxonomy): domain Bacteria; phylum Actinomycetota; class Actinomycetes; order Propionibacteriales; family Kribbellaceae; genus Kribbella. The sequence goes on along the minus strand of CAVUFT010000025.1, from coordinate 738,252 downwards.
TCTGGGTGATGGTCAGTACGACGTCGGTCGCGGTGGCGCCGGCCGGGACCGAACCGGTCAGCTTGAAGCCGACCACCTTCGGGATCAGCATGCTCACCGGCTGGCCGAGCATGGCGGCCTCGGCCTCGATGCCGCCGACGCCCCAGCCCAGGACGCCCAGGCCGTTGACCATCGTGGTGTGGCTGTCGGTGCCGACGCAGGTGTCCGGGTACGCCTGGCCGTTGCGGACCATCACGGTCCGGGCCAGGTGCTCGATGTTCACCTGGTGCACGATGCCGGTGCCCGGCGGGACGACCTTGAACTCGTCGAACGCGGTCTGGCCCCAGCGCAGGAACTGGTACCGCTCGCGGTTGCGCTCGTACTCCAGCTCGACGTTGCGCTCGAAGGCGTCCTGGCGGCCGAAGACGTCGATGATGACCGAGTGGTCGATGACCAGCTCGGCCGGCGCCAGCGGGTTGATCTTGGTCGGGTCGCCACCCAGCTCGGCGACCGCCTCGCGCATGGTGGCCAGGTCGACGACACACGGCACACCGGTGAAGTCCTGCATGATCACCCGGGCCGGGGTGAACTGGATCTCGGTGTCCGGCGCCGCGTTCGCATCCCAGTTGCCGAGCTTGTTGATGTGCTCGGCGGTGATGTTCGCGCCGTCCTCGGTGCGCAGCAGGTTCTCGAGCAGCACCTTGAGCGAGTAGGGCAGCGTCTCCGCGCCCTCGATCCCCGCCAGCCTGAAGATCTCGTACGACTTTCCGTTGACTTCGAGTGCACCCTTGGCACCGAAGCTGTCGACGCTCGCCATCAACCCGCTCCTCTATCCAGTGATCCGCTGTAGCCCATCCTGCCGAGCCTTCCGCCCGGCCGGAAGGTCAGGTTCCCCTAACCTCCCCGACAAACTCTCTCGACATCAAGATACACGACATCGAGCCACTTCACCTGCAGCGGACCTTTCAACGATCCTGCAAAGGGTGGCGCCTCTGAAACGGCATCTGATTTCATCCACTCCCATCGGGCTCTGGGGTGGGAGATGACGTGGTTACTGAGATCCGTACCAATCGCAGGCTGTGCGCGGTGAACGGTCGCCGGCCGTCCGGCCGGTTCCTGGTCGCGGCCGTCGCGGCGGTGGTGTCGATGACGGCAGGGGTCACCGCACCCCAGGCGGCAGCCGGTACCGGCGCCTTCGACTCGACCTCCGCCGGGTGGTCCACCGCCAGGCTGGCGACGATGACCGAGGCGCCCGACACAGCAACGGCGCTCGCGGCCGCGCACCTGCAACAACGCACTGTGCCGATCGCCGCGCTGACCACGCCGACCCGGCGAGTATCGGCCAAGCCGGACGGGACGATGCAGGCCGAGCTCAGCCCCGTCCCCGCCTGGGTGAAGCAGGGCAACGGCTGGGCGAACGCCGACCCGACGCTGCGGAGGCTGGCCGACCACACGGTCACTCCGGCCGTGACCCAGCTCCCGTTGCGGCTCTCGGGTGGCGGCTCGACACCGATGGCCACCATTGGTGCGCCGGGCCGGTCCTTCGCGTTGAGCTGGCCCGGCGTCCTGCCCGAGCCGGTCTTGGACGGGGCGAAGTCCACCTACCCCGAGGTACTGCCGGGAGTGGACCTGGTGCTGATCGCCGATGTGGGCCAACTGTCCCAGCATCTCGTCGTCAAGACCGCCGCAGCCGCGCGCAACCCCGCGCTGCGCTCGATCCGCCTCGGACTGCACCTCGATGGTCTGACCGTGCGGGCCACCGCCTCGGGCGCGCTGCAGGCCGTGGACCGGGCCGGCACGGTGGCGTTCGAGGCGCCGCCGTCGACGATGTGGGACGCGAAGGGCCGACCGGCGAAGGTGGGGGTCGCGGTCGGCTCCGGCACGGTGACCCTGACCCCGGATCGGACGCTGCTCACCGATCCGCACGCCGCGTTCCCGATCACCGTCGACCCGGCCTGGCGGACGCCCGACTGGGAGTGGGCCAAGGTGTTCAGCGGCAAGGGCGATACGTCGTACTGGTGGGGCGGGCAGGACATCGAGCCGGACACCGGGGCCAACTGGGGCAAGGTCGGCTACTGCGGGTTCACCGGATGCAACAACATCAACACCGCCCGCACCTACTTCCAGTTCGACACCAGCTTCATGAACGGCAAGACCCTGATCAGTGCGGTCTTCAGCGCTGCCATCGCATACAGCCCGGACTGCACCCACACACCGCTGCACGAGTTGTGGATCTCGAACAGCGTCATCAATGGCGGCCTGACCTGGAACAACCAGCCCGGCGCCACGAAAATCGGCTCCGCGGTCGCGGGCAACGAATACCCCGGCTGCGCAGGCGGCTACCAGAGCATCAAGTTCGACGTCGGCGGCTACTACAGCCCCTCGAACCGCTCGGTGTATTCGATCCGGGCACAGTACGAGAACGACAAGAACGCCTGGCGCAAGTACGACGTCTCGAAGACGCGGCTGCGGTTCGACTACAACTCCACGCCCAACGCGCCCACCGGGCTGCGGACCGACCCGGTCCTGCCTGCGCCGTGCAAGTGGTGTGGTGGCATCCCTTATGTCGCCGACCACTCCATCCGGTTGATCGGCACGCTGTCCGACCCGGACAACGACCAGCTCAACCCGGACTGGGACGTCTTCAGCAAGCAGCCGTCGTCGAGCGACGAACACGGAGACATCCTGGACGAGCGCGGCCCCGCGTTGGCGTCGGGCGCGACCTTCAGCCGGACCCTCGACCTGACCAACCTGGACGGCGGGCACCTGTGGTGGAAGCTGCGCGGCTGGGACGGAAGCGCCGGCGGGCCGCGGGTGACAGCGGACAAGTCCTTCGCGGTGGACCTGACCCCACCGGCAACGCCACCGGGCGTCTCCGGTGATCTCTACACGACCGACGACAACTCCTGGCACGGCGGCGTCGGCGTACCGGGCAAGTTCACCTTCACCCCGTTCGCCGGTACCGGCACCGCGCCACCGGACGTAAAAGACATCGACCACTACGAATACGACTGGCACAGCGATCCCAAGAAGCCCGTCGATGCGGACACGATCGGCGGCAAGGCGGTCCTGTTCATCGCGCCCGAGAAGGAAGGACCGCAGACGCTGTACGTCCGCAGCGTGGATCGGGGCGGAAACGAGGGCCCGACCTTCCAGTACCACACCTACGTACGGGCCGGCACCGGTCCGGTGGCCCACTGGCCACTGAACGGCGACGCCGGCGACACCTCGGCGCTGCGCGGACACGACGGCACGCTGAGCGGTGCCACCAGTTTCACCGCCGGCGCGGACGGCCAGGCGCTCACGCTGAACGGCAACGGGTATCTGTCCGCCCCGAAAGCGGTGCGCACCGACCTCAGCTTCTCGGTCTCGGCCTGGCTGCGCATCGCCGCGCGTCCGGCCGGCACCACCGGCGTACAGACCGCGGTCTCCGCGGCCGGCGCGGTCAACAGCGGCTTCATGCTGAACTACCGCAACGATCCGACCGGGGACCGGTGGGAGTTCCACCTGCCGAGCGCGGACCAGGTGACGCGCAACGCGGACACGGTCCTGCGCAGTACGGGATTTGCCCGGCCCGGCGAGTGGGCGCACCTGGCCGCCGTGTACGACGTGGTGACCCGCAAGGTGCTGCTGTACGTCAACGGCGAGCCGGCTGGGTCGATGGTGCGCACCGACGGGTTCGACGCCGGCGGCGCGGTCGAGCTCGGGCGGGCCCTGTGGGAGGGCAACGCCGGCAACGCGTGGAACGGCTCGGTCGACGACGTCCAGATCTTCGACCGGGCGCTGAGCCTGTCCGACGTGCAGTCGATGGTGCGTCAGGCCGACGTGGCGGTGGACCACTTCACGTTCGACGGCACCAGCTCGGGCAGCACCGTCCAGAACTCCGTCGCGGGCGGCGCGGCCGGCACCCTGCACGGCGGCGCGCAGCTCGCCGACCACGGCGCGGTGCACCAAGCGGTGACGCTCAGCGGCTCCGGCGACTACGTGTCGGCGCCGAACGCGGTGCGGACCACCTCCAGTTTCGCGGTGTCGGCGTGGGTGCGGGTCGCGGCCCGGCCGGCCGGCCCCAACGACGCGATCACGGCTCTTTCGCAGGACGGAACGTCGTACAGCGGATTCCTGCTGGGCTACCGCAACGATCCGGGCGGGGACAAGTGGGAGTTCCACTTGCCGAGCGCGGACGTGGCGCAGCGGACCTCGGACACGGTACTGCGCAGCAGTGTGCCCGCACGGGTCGGCGTGTGGACGCACCTGACCGGCGTGTACGACGCCCCGACCAACAAGGTGCTGCTCTACGTCAACGGCGTACTGGCCGGTTCGACGACGCGATTGGGCGGTTTCACCGCGACCGGCGAATTCAAGGTCGGACGGGGCCTGTGGGACGGCAACAACACGGTCAACCCGTGGAACGGCTCGGTGGACGAGGTACGCGTGTACAGCCGGACCCTGTCCGATGCGGAGGTCCAGGGCATCGTCAGCCGCGACGACGTCACGGTGGGCAAGTGGCAGCTCGACGGCAACCTGCAGGACAGCTCGCCCCGCAACGTGACCGCCGTGCCGGACGGTGCGGTCAGCTACACCACCGGGCAGGTGTCCGTACCCAACCCGAACGACAAGGCGCTGGCGTTGACCGGCACGGCCCAGTCGACCGTGTCGACGCCGCACGCCGTGGACACCGATCAGAGCTTCTCGGTGGCGGCCTGGGCCCGGGTCGACCAGCTCGGCGGTAACCAGACCGTGGCCTCGCAGGACGGCACCAACGTGAGCGGGTTCCGCTTGCGCCAGTGCGGCAACCAATGGTGCTTCGTGATGTTCCCCAAGGACATCGCTACCTCGGTAGGGGCGGTAGAAGCGGTCTCGAGCGGCACCGCGCAGGCCCGGAAGTGGACCCATGTGGTGGCGGTGTACGACGCCGCGGCCAAGAAGCTCCTGCTCTACATCGACGGGGTACTGGCCGGCTCGGCGGCGTACACGAGCACCTGGAACGCCGGCGGTTCGTTCCACATCGGCGCGGCCGGGCCGGGGCTCGGCGAGTTCCTGACCGGGGCCGTCGACGACGTCGTCGCGTACTCGCGGGCCCTGACCGCCGCGGAGATCCCGGCGCTGTCGGGACGAGACGTTTCGCTGGTGCACAAGTACACCTTCGAGGAAGGCAGCGGCAGCACCACCGCGGATGCGGCGGGTGGCCGGCCGGCCACCCTGAATCCGGGCGCGACGTTCACCGCGCAAGGGCAGATCGGGAGCGCTCTGAACCTCGACGGAACCTCTGGATCGGCCACCACGACCGGCGTGGATCTGCGCACCGACCAGGCCTTCACCGTGTCGGCGTGGGTGTACCTGTCCAGCAAGCCGTGCGACCTCTCCGATCCGGCCAACGTCTGCAAGGCCGACGCGGTCACCATCGACGGCAGCAAGACCAGCAAGTTCCGGCTCGGTCACGTCGTCGACGGGGACAATCACACCGACGGCGCCTGGGTCTTCGAGATGCCCGAGTCCGATGCCCTCGATGCGAAGGTCACCAAGGCGGCGGTCTCCACGCTGTCGTCCGAGCTGGATCGCTGGACCCTGCTGACCGGCGTGTACGACCCGGCCCAGAAGCAGCTGTGGATCTACGTCGACGGCACCCGGGTCGGTGCGGGCGTGCTGCTCAATGCCTGGCCCACCACCGGTCCGCTGGTCATCGGTCGCGGCAGAGCGGCCGGTCAGCCGGCGGAGTTCTGGCCCGGCCGGGTCGACGACGTGCTGCTCTACAACGTCGCGATGGACACCGACCAGGTCTCGGCCCTGCGCGACTCCTACCCGAAGTAGTCCGGCCGACCCCGACGCCTTCGCCCCAGTACGACCTCGAGGAGAGCATCATGCTCGGTCTTGTCCGTAACCGCCCGGCCCGCCGAAGTACGGCCGCTGCTTTGTCGCTGCTGCTCACTGCCGCTCTGCTGACCGCGACCGCGGTTCCCGCGGCAGCGTCCGGCCCGTCGGTCACGCCGCCCGACACGAAGTCCACCCCGGTGGGCACTCAGGTACTGGGCGGCCACGACCAGGACCCCGCCAGCAAGAACGAGCTGCACGGCAACCAGACACCACCGACCGGTACCCAGGAGGGTGCCGGTACCAGCAAGGCCAGCCCGCTGTCCCCGTCGGCGACCTGGTCGGTGTCCGGGCAGTCCGGCGACTTCTCGTGGAAGTACCCACTGCGTCTGCCCCCCGCGCCGGGCGACTTCGTCCCCCAGCTGGGGCTGGCCTACTCCTCGTCGGCGATCGACGGGCGCACCAGCGCGGCGAACAACCAGCCGTCCTGGGTCGGTGACGGCTGGGACCTGTCGGCCGGGTTCCTCGAGCGCAGTTACATCCCCTGCGCCGACGACACCATGGGCGGCACCACGCCACCCAAGGTGGGCGACCTGTGCTGGCGCAGCGAGAACGCGACGGCCAGCTACGGCTCGCACGCCTCCGAGCTGGTGCGCGACGACAAGTTCGGCAGCTGGCGCCCGCGCGCCGACGACGGTTCGCGGGTCGAGCAGAAGTTCGGTGCCGGCAACGGCGACGACAACGGCGAGTACTGGAAGATCACCACCGTCGACGGCACGCAGTACCTGTTCGGCTCGGACAAGGACGCCAACTCGACCTGGACCGTGCCGGTGTTCGGCGACGACGACAAGGAGCCCTGCCACCAGACCACCTTCGACGCGTCGCACTGCGTCCAGGCCTGGCGGTGGAACCTGGACAAGGTGATCGACCGCAACGGCAACGTGATCAAGTACCACTACGCCAAGGAAACCAACCACTACGGCCTGAACAAGAAGGACACCGCGACCGAGTACGTCCGCGGCGGCACGATGACGTACGCCGAGTACGGACTGCGGGACGGGTCGACGGACCCGGCCACCGCCCGGATCGACTTCAGCACCGACAAGCGCTGTGTGCGCGAGAGCGACTGCACGCTGAAGACCGACGGCACGCCGGCCAACAAGGACAACTGGCCGGACGTGCCGTGGGACGACCAGTGCAACGCCACGCCCTGCAAGGACAAGTACTCGCCGTCGTTCTGGAGCACCCAGCGGCTGACCACGATCACCACCAAGGTGTGGTCGGCGACCGAGAAGAAGTACAAGGACGTGGAGTCCTGGAGCCTCGACGGTCAGTTCCCCAACCCCGGCGACGGCGAGAAGGCCGCGCTGTGGCTCAAGGGCATCACCCACACCGGCCTGGCCGGTGGTACGCCGGTCGCGCTGCCCCCGGTGACCTTCGACGGCAAGCCTTACCCCAACAAGGTCGTCACCGATGACGCGTTCGGTCCGCTCAACCGGTACCGGATCATCGCCGTGAACAGCGAGGCCGGCGGCATCATCTCGGTGAACTACGCCACGCCGGACTGCACCGCGGCCAACATCGGCGCGATCAAGCCGGAGTCCAACACGTTGCGCTGCTTCCCGATGCCCTGGGCGAAGCAGGACTTCACCGAGCGCACCGACTACTTCCAGAAGTACGTGGTCGCCTCGGTCGTTCAGTCCGACCGGATCTCGGCCAACCCCGAGGACGTCACGGAGTACCAGTATCTCGACGGCGCGGCCTGGGCCTTCGACGTCTCCGAGTTCGCCAAGGACAAGGACCGGAACTGGAACCAGTTCCGCGGCTACGGCAAGGTCCGGATCAAGCACGGCACCTCCGACGACCTCAGCGGCCCGATCACGATGACCGAGCAACGCTTCTACCGGGGAATGAACGGCGACAAGCAGCCGGCGAACAGCGGCGAACGGCCCACCGGCGACAAGTTGCCCACGGCAACGCGATCGGTGTCGGTGAAGGACTCCGCCGACGGGTCACGGACCGACGACCTGTGGCTGAACGGGCAGACCTACGAGACCCAGACGCACGACGGCACCGGCGACGGCGTGGTGGCCAAGACGATCAGCACTCCGGATGTGCAGGGTCCTACGGCCACCCGCGGCACCATCACGGCGTACCGGGTGAATCCCGGGACGGCACAGGACTTCACCCAGCTGGCCGGCGGCGGCTGGCGGACGACGAAGAAGGTGCAGTCGTACGACGAGTTCGGGCAGGTCACCCAGGTCGACGACCAGGGTGACACCGAGAAGACCGACGACGACCAGTGCACCACCACGAAGTACAACCGCAACACCGTCGCCTGGCTGGTGAGCCTGATCGGCAGTACCGAAACCGTCGCCGGGAAATGCGGTAGCACCCCGACGTTCCCCGACGACGCGATCTCGGCCACCCGCTACGCCTACGACAGCACGACCAAGATCACCGATCCGCCCGGCGCCACCGCGTTCACCGACCCGCCCAGCAAGGGCAACGTGACCCGGACCGAAGTACTCGACAAGCGCCCGGCCGGATCGACGGCCCCGACGTACTCGCTGAAATCGACCGCGGCCTACGACCAGTACGGACGGGCCACCTCGGTCGGCGACGCGCTGAGAAATGTCACCGCCACCACCTACTCTCCCGCCACCGGCGGGCCGGTCACCGCCGTGACGACCACCAACCCGCTCAATCAGGTCAGCACCGTCACCCTGGAGACCGCCTACGGACAGCCGGTCCTGCAGACCGACATCAACAACCGCAAGACCGAAGTCACCTACGACGCGCTGGGCCGCAAGACCGAGGTCTGGCTGCCCAACCGGGCCCGGAGCAGTAACACCACCGGAAACCAGCGGTTCGGCTACAGCTACCCGCCCCTGCGGAACGGCCCGGTCGTGGTCCGGACCAGCCAGATCAACCCGAAAGGCACCGGCTACAACGTCACTGTCGCGCTGTACGACGGGTTGCTTCGCCTTCGCCAGGAGCAACGTCCGGCGCAGCGCGGCGGGCGGCTGATCACCGACACCCGCTACGACAGCCAGGGCCGCAACTACCGCACCACCAAGCCATACTTCACCGACTCACCCGTGGACGACCAGTTCACCGTGGCCAGCGTGGACGAGCTCACGGAGACCAGCGACGTCAACATCCCTTCGCAGGACGTCACCACCTACGACGGCGCCGGCCGGCCGGTGCGGGTCACCACCAAGGGCGGGGCCGCCGACCTGTGGCATTCCTCCACCAGCTACGGCGGAGACCGGACCACCACTGTTCCGCCGGCCGGCGGAACTGCCAGCACCACGTTCACCGATGCTCGGGGGCGTACCACCGAGCTGCGTCAGTACCACCGCACCGCGACCGCGACGAGCACTCCGGCCGACTATGCCAGTGCCACGTCGGCCGACTACGACAGCACCCGCTACAGCTACACGCCCGCCGGGGATCAGAAGACCCTGACCGGCCCGTCGGGCACGGTGTGGAGCGACGAGTACGACCTGCATCGGCGCAAGACCAAGGACACGGACCCGGACAAGGGCGTCACGACGATGACCTACGACAACGCCGGGCAGTTGCTGACCAGCACCGATGCCAAGCTGAGCACGCTGGCCTACAAGTACGACGCCCTGGGCCGCAAGGTCGAGCTGCACAAGGACAGCCTCACCGGCGCCAAGCTCGCCCAGTGGACCTACGACACCGCCGTCCTGGGCAAGGGTCTGCCGGCCGGGTCGACCCGCTACCTCGACGGGGATCCCGCCAAGGCCTACACGACCTCGGTGGGCAGCTACAACGCCCTCAACCGTCCGGGCGGCCTGACGATCACGATCCCGACGTCGGAGACCGGTCTGGCCGGCTCGTACACCAGCAAGATCTCCTACAACGTCGACGGCACCGTCGCCGGCAACGCCTACGCCCAGATCGGCGACCTGCCGACCGAAACGATGACCTACACGTACTCGGATCTGGGCATGCCGCTGACCGCCGACGGCGGCTACAACGGCACCACCGTGAAATACGTCAGCGACACCGACTACACCCGGTACGGCGAGCTGGAGCGACTCCAGTACGGCGATCCGCACGACCCCGACCACGGCGACCCCGGCAAGCGGGCCTGGATCACCCAGTTCTACGACGACCACACCCGACGGCCGACGCGCACCATCGTCGACGCCGAGGTGCTCAAGCCGATGCAGACAGACACGCACTACACCTACGACGACGCCGGCAACGTCACGTCGATCGCGAACACTCCGCTGCAGCAGACGCCGGACACCCAGTGCTTCCGGACGGACTACCTGCAGCGTGTCACCGAAGCCTGGACGGCCGACCAGGGCTGCGCCGCCGATCCGCATCTGTCCACGACGGGTCCGGCGCCGTACTGGCAGTCGTTCAAGTACGACCTGGCCGGCAATCGCACCAAGCTGACCGAGCACGGGGCTGCGGGGAACACCGTTCAGGACTACGTCTACCCGGCCCCGACCGGCGAGCAGCCGCACACGCTCAGCTCTGTCACCAGCACCGGGCCGACCGGCGCGACGAGCACCAGTGAATTCGGCTACGACAAGCTGGGGCAGACCACCGCCCGACCGGCCGGGCAGAAGCTCGACTGGGACGCCGAAGGGCACCTGACGCAGGTCGCCGAAGGGGCCAAGACCACCACGTTCGTGTACGACGCCGACGGCAACCGGCTGATTCGCCGGGACAGCACCGGCAGCACCGTTTACCTCGACGGCGAGGAGCTGAAGTACACGACGGCCAAGACACTGGAGCCCACCCGGTACTACCTCCACGGCGGCAAGAGCATCGCCATACGGACCCTCGCCGGGCTGTCGTTCCTGGCCGGCGATCTGCAGGGCACCGCGCAGGTGGCTATCGCCGCGGACACGCTCACCGCGACGCAGCGCCGGCAGACGCCGTTCGGCGCACCGCGTGGTGCCGCGGTGGCGTTCCCAGGTGAGAAGGGGTTCGTCGGCGGCACTCTGGACGCCGCGACCGGGCTGACCCACCTCGGGGCCCGTGAGTACGACCCGCTGCTCGGCCGATTCCTGTCCGTGGACCCGGCAGTGAACACGAGCGATCCGCAGACACTCGCCGGCTACACCTACAGCGACAACAACCCTCTCACCAAGATGGACCCGACCGGCCTGTGGTGGAGCTGGCTGGTGGACTCGGTGCACTGGGTCGACCGGCATCGCAACGCCATCGCCGGCGTTCTATCGGTCGCCGGCATGCTGGCGAGCGGACCGGCCGGCTGGATTCTGCTGGGTGCCGGACTCGCGTTCACCGCTCTCGACATGGTCCACGCCTACCAGGAGGGTGACACGGTGAGCTGGATGATGGACGCGGCGTCGTTGGGGACGGCCGGCTTCGCCACAGGCTTCAAGGTCGCCGGACAGGCGATCGTGAACGGAATCAAAGCCGGCCGCACCGCGAAGGCCGCGGTGGACACGGTGAACGGCTACGAGCGGGCGGAAAAGCTCTGGGACTCAGGTGGCCTGGCGTTGAGCGCAGTCAGCGCCGGCATGGCCGAGGCCACCAACCTCGAGGACTCGCGGGCCGGATCGCCGGGCAAGTGCTACAGCCACGACGTCGGCCACTGGTTCCCGTGTCCGGTGGCGCCGCCGCCGGACCCCAACGATGCCAAGTACTGCAACGGCAACGACCTCGCGAAGCCGTCGTGCTGGGCACCGGTTCCTGAAGCCTCCGCCAAGGGCCCGGGCCGACCCGGACAGCACCACGGCGGAGGCGGCAGCAACAACTACCAAACCTGGATGAACGACTACACGGACGCGCTCAAGTGGGAACCACACTCACAGGGCAACGTCGACGGCAACGAAATAACCCACGTCCCCGGGAAGAACTTGTACTACTACTGATGAGTGGCAATGGCCTGGTACTGCAGCACGCAGTACCAGGCCATTGCTGCTGGAGGTGGCGCTGGCAGCGGCATACGAGCCACTTCCGAACTCATCGCACACCGGACTCCCTGGCTGCGACAGTTGCCGCCCGCACGAAGGCCAGAACCAGCGGCTCGATCCGTCCGTTGCCGTCGGTGAACGGATGGATCGACTCGAACTGGGCATGGACGATGGCAACCTGGGCCAGCACCGGGATGTCGGTGCGGTTGGTCGGCCATGCAGCCGGGCACCGCCGCCCCAAGTCGGAACTAGGCCGGAGTTATTCCGACTTAGCCGTAATAACTCGGAATAACTCGGCCGTTGTTCCGACTTAGCGGACCTGGGGAAGGACTTCGGAGGCGATGAGGTCGAGGTGGTCCAGGTCGGCGAGGTCGAGGATTTGGACGTACTGGCGGGTGGAGCCGGCTTCTGCCAGGTGGGTGAGGTGCTCGACTACCTGGGCCGGGGTGCCGACGACGGAGCCGTCGCCAGGGTTCTGGGGGTCGCGGCCGACGGCTTCGCAACGGCGCTTGACCTCGGCGTCGTCCTTGCCTACGACAACGGTGTGCGCGGTAGAGAGGACGAGGGTCTCCGGGTCGCGGCCGATCGCCGTACAGGCCTCGCGGACCCGGGTGAAGCGGGCTGCTGTTTCCTCGACCGAGGAGAAGCCGGCGTTGAACTCGGCCGCGTACTTCGCGGTCAGCTCCGGCGTGCGCTTCTTGCCGCCGCCACCGACGATGATCGGGGGGTGCGGTTGCTGGATGGGCTTCGGGAGGGCCGGGGAGTCCTTCAGCTGGTAGTGCTTGCCATCGAAGGTGTACTTCTCCCCCACCGGCGTGTCCCACAGCCCGGTGATCACCTCGAGCTGCTCCTCCAGCAGGTCGAACCGGCCGGGCGTGTCCGGGAAGTCGAGCCCGTACGCCGCGTGCTCGGCCTCGAACCAGCCGGCGCCGAGCCCGAGTTCGGCGCGACCGCCACTCATCTGGTCGACCTGGGCGACGGTGATCGCGAGCACTCCGGGATTGCGGAAGGTCACGGGGCTGACGAGCGTGCCGAGCTTGATGCGCTGGGTTTCGCGGGCGAGACCGGCGAGCGTGATCCAGGCGTCGGTCGGGCCGGGGAGGCCGTCGCCGTCGCCCATCGCGAGGTAGTGGTCGGAGCGGAAGAAGGCGTCGAATCCGCAGTCCTCGGTCCGCCGGGCGACCGCGAGCAGATCGTCGTACGAGGCGCCTTGCTGGGGTTCGGTGAAGATCCTGAGCAACATGCGGACAACGCTATCTCGCTGTTGTGTACAACTTCTCCAGGTACGACGGTTGCCAGTCGGCGCCGCGTCCGTTGAGCCGCCGTACAAGCCCGTGGACGTCGAGCCGCTGCTCGATCGGGTGGTCCCACCAGTCCGGGACCTGGTCGTACCACCGGTCGATCCGCAACGTCCGCCCGGCCGCATCGAGGCGCGCGAACAGCCACGCCCCTTGCTCGCTCTGCGACTCCGCTGTCCACAGGTCGGCCAGCAAGTCGGCGAGCCGATCGGCCCCGTACTCCGGGTCGTCGACCTCCGGCGGCTCCAGATCGAACCGGTACGACGGGTGCTCGGGATCCAGCACCTGCACCTGGATCGTGAACCCGGACGGCACCAGCTTCGTCCGCGCCCGGCACCACTCCCGCAACGCCTCCAACGCAGCCGACTCCTTCGGCCGCGGCCGAGGCCGCTCGAACTCCGCCCGCATCGCTTCCTCGATAGACCCCGGCAACGGCTCAACCCGAGGCCCGTCAGCCCCCACCACCCCAAGCCCCGGAATCGCCATCCCGCTCGAGCTAGCAGGAGGCGCCACCAACCGCTCAGGCTCCTCAGCCACAACAGGCGCACTTTCGGATGCAGCCGGCGTGCTCTCAGCCGCGCCAACGTGGTACTCCGACTCAGCCGGCGCGTCCTCAGCCTCGGCGCTGCCGACAGCGGGAATCGACGCCGTGACGTCCGAATCCGCTACCTCAACCGGTCCTGTCTGCTCACCCGCAGACTCAACCTCAACCAGACCTTCAGCCTGGTCGCCCCATTCGGCGTGAGCCTGCTCAACCTCGTGCTCGGCATCCAGGCGCTCATCCCGCTCCCGACCACCGTCACCAAGCGCGTCGTCCCACTGCCCATCCCCCTGCTCCCCAACCCCACCACGAAGCCCGTCGTACCGCTCATCGACCTGCTGCCCCTGAGCACCGCCGGACCCGGCATACCGCTCGTCAACCTGCTGCCCCTGAGCCCCGTCGGTTGCGGCATACCGCTCGTCAACCTGTTGCGCTTGAGCGCCGTCGGGTGCGGAGTGCCGCTTGACCGAACTGGTCCTCGCGCGGACGATCCAGCGCGTCGTGTTGCCCGCTGACCTGCTCGTCCCGCGGATCGAACTGCTGGTCGGCTTCGGCGAACTGCTCAGCAGGCTGTTCAGCCGCAACCTCCTCCGGTACGTCGTCCCGAATAGCCTCGATCTGCGCAGTCACCTCGACATCCGCAAGATCCGACCCGCCGCCCGACGCATCACCCGGCCCGAAGCCATCCGACCCAGCAGAGCGGTCCGCCCCAGCCTCAACAGCTGAGCCATCTGCCGTTCTGTGACCGTTCGACGCAGCCGAGCGGTCCAGGCCTGCTTGGGCGGCAATCGAGCCGTCGGCCCTGGTCAGCTCGTCCGATGTGGCATCTGGCTGTGGGTCGGCGTTGGCTGAGGTCTTTTCGGGCCAGCCGTCGGGAGCTGAGGTAGTCGCCGGCTGCGGCGGACGCGGGTTGCGTGGGCGTGTCTTGGGTTGGTGCGGGGTGAGGGGTCTCGTCGGCGGTGGGGGCTGGGGAGTTTCATGGGTTCGGTGGTTGGGGTGGGGTCGCCTGCAGTTGGTCGGCGGTCCAGTCGCCTTCGCCGATGAGTTCGTCGCGGAAAGATCTCGCCGCCGAACTCGTAGCCGTGCTCCCCTGGCTGCAGATCCGCCGGATCGATCGAGCGGAATCCGTCGGTGAGCAGCGGCGTGCCACGTTCATATCCGTCGTCCTGCTCATTCGGCTGAGCGAACGGCGAGACATCCGACGGGTAGTACTCATCCTCGTCCTCGTCGTCGTCAACAGCCTGCAACCCAGCGGTGATCTCGCTGTCCCCGCCCCGATCCTCCACCGCGGGATCGACATCAGAAGCCGGTACTTCGCTGTCGGCACCCTCGAGCTGCTGCACGTCGGCGTCACCGTCGACCGCACGCGGCTCCTCGTCGTCCCCGTGAGCGTCCACAGGTCCGCTGAGCTGCTCCACCTCAGGCGCGTCATCAGCCGGCGCGGCATCCCCGTCGACAACAGCCTCGATCTCAGCCGTGGGTGCATCGTCGTCGCCCGACACCTCACCAGCAGACGCAAAGGGCGAGGGCGGCGCTGCCTCGGTTGGTGCCGCAGGTGCGAAGGGCGAGGGCTGGGGTGCCTGGTCTACCGAAGGCGCGAACGGTGAGGGGTGCTCGTCTTGTTGAGCGGGTTGGTCGGGCTGAGGCGGCGACCACTCCGGGGCCGTCTGCGCTGCCTCGGTGGGGGCCGCGGGCGCGAAGGGCGAGGGCTGGGGTGCCTGGTCTACCGAAGGCGCGAACGGTGAGGGGTGCTCGTCTTGTTGAGCGGGTTGGTCGGGCTCAGGCGACGTCCACTCCGGAGTCGTCTGGGCTGCCTCGGTGGGTGGTGGGGGCGCGAACGGGGAGTTCTGTGCGGCTTGCGGAGTGGGTGACTCGGGTGACCAGGCTGGGGGTGCTTGGTCGGCTTCTGCGAAAGGGGATGGGTGGGCGGCGGTGGGGGGGTCTTCGATGGGTGGGAGGACGCCGGTGTCGTCGGCGTCGGGGGCGGGGGTGTTTGTGAGGGGGGTGAAGGGGCTGGGGGCGTCGGCGGACCAGTCTGGGGCTACGTCGGTGGGGACATCTGGGGTGTAGGAGGCCGCGGCGGGGGCGTCGGCGAAGAGGCTGGCGTAGAAGTCTTCGCCGTCCTCTACGGGGCCGCCTACGCGCGGAGGCTCGGTCGCGGGGAGGCGGCGGTCGCCCAGGTATTGCTCTGGGGAGTGCTGGGTGTCGCCGTCGTCTTGGTAGTGGCCGTACTGCGGCTGGGTGTACTGCCGCGGAGCCGACGCAGGCCGGGTCTGCTCGCCGTGGGGGGTGCGCCCTGGCTCACCTTGGTCGTGTTGGCCAGGCTGGCCTTGCCCGTACTGATCCTGCCCGGGTTGTCCTTGCCCGAAGAGACCGTGGCCGGGCTGTCCCTGCTCGTACTGGCCCTGGCCGGGGTGCGGTTGCTGGCCATTGCCCTGGCCGGGGTGTGGTTGCTCGTACTGGCTCTGGTCGGGGTGCGCTTGTTCGTATGGCGCCGCGCCGGGCTGGACCTGGTCGTGTTGTCCCGGGCCGTATTGGTCCTGCTCGTCGGGCTGCGGGCCGACCAGGCCTAGGACTGCTAGGGCGTCGCCGTCCTCGTGCTTTTTCTTGCGGCCGAAGCGGCGGTGTTTCTTGCCGGTGACGCCGTAGGTGTCGGCGTCACGGCGGGGTTCTGGTTCGGGATCCGGCTGGTACGGCGGGGGTTCGGGGGTGAACGGCGGCTCGGAGTGCAGAGGGGGCTCGGCCCGGAAGGGGGTGATCGGGGGCTCGGGGGTGATCGGCTCGCCGATCATCTGGTCGCCGTCTTCGATCGGCAGACCGGTGAACGGGCTCACGCCCGGCGGGACGTAGAACGACTCTTCCTCGCCGTCCTCGACCGGCTCGACGAACCCGGTCGTCTCGCTCGCGAACTCAGGCGCAAACCCCATCGGCTCCGCACCCGCGGTATCCCGCCCAGGCTCCGCATATCCGCTCGGCTCCGCATACCCGCCCGGCGCTGCGTTCTGCTCCGGCTCCGCGTACTCACTCGGCTCTGCATAGCCGATCGGCTCGGCGAACTCGCTCGGCGCGGCGTTGCCGGCGCGTTCCGGATACCCGGGCGGCGAAGTAGGTTCGGCGTAGGCGGCGGGGGTGTAGCCGGCTGACATCCGTCCGCTGCGGCCCAGGTTCTCCGCGTTCACCGCGCCCTCCGCGACGATCCCGTCGCCGAAGGCCATCGCCGCCACCAGCGCGGCCCGCAGATCCGGGTCCTGCGGAGACCGCGGCCCGATCCCCAGCCGCGAGAACAAGTCACGCAGTACGTCGCCCGTCAGCCCGCCCGACGCAGCCGTCCGGATCACCGCAACCCCGAAAGGCAGCAGCTCGTCGAGTCCACCCAAGTAGTCGGCCCACTCCGCGGCCCACTCGATCAGCTCCCGGGCAGCGTCCTCGTCCGACGTCACCCACTGCGCAATAGGCGCGAACCCGTCATCAAGCGGCTGCCACGGATCCCCCGGATAATCCGCCCGCGCCCAAGTCCCGTTGAAGCTCCCGTAAACAAACCCGAGCCGCCCAGCCGCCATCCGCGTCTTGACCTCAGGCTGCCCGATCCACTCCGGCGACCCCGCCAGCAGATCAGCCCCCGCAGTACCGCTGTGCTGCGTATGGAACCCAAAAAGGACCGCCCGAGACCCATCCAGCCGCACCATCCGCAGATCGGACCCGGTCTCGTCCTGGTGGTACCACCCGCCGGAATCGGCGTACCAGCGGCGGTCGAACCCGGTGGCATGGGCCACCGCAGCGAGCACGCTCCAACGGGCGCGCAGCTCGGCTGGGTCATCCAGGTCGACGAGCGGCATCGAGGTACCAATCCTGCGAACAGAGGGCAATCCAGCCCTGAACGGTACCCGAGCCGACCGACACTAACCAGTCGCGGCCGGTCGGGGCTCGAGGACGGCGACACACTCGATGTGGTGCGTCATCCCGAACAGATCGAAGGCCCGCAGCGAGCTGATCCCGTACCCGAGCTTCCCGAAAGTCTTCAGATCCCGGGCCAGCGCAGCCGGGTCACACGCGACATAAGCAACCCGCCGAGGCGCGAGACCAGCAATACGCCGTACTACGGCCTGCCCGGCCCCGGTCCGCGGTGGATCCAGTACTACGAGGTCCACCGACTCGAGCCCCTGCCCGACGGCCACGTTGAGCACCTTGTCCACGTCACCCTGCTCGAGCGTCACAGCCGGCAGGTCGTGCAGGTTCCGCCGCGCGTTCTTCACGGCGTCCCGGTCCCCCTCCACAGCGAGCACTGCGCATCCAGCTTCAGCCAGGAAAGCAGCAAATAGCCCCACGCCCGAGTACAGATCCAATGCAGTCTCACCAGAAACAGGCTCCAGCCCAGCCATCACCGCATCGACAAGCGTCGTAGGAGCTGCCGGGTGAACCTGCCAGAACCCACCGGCCTCCACCCGGAAGCGCCGGTTGTGCACGACCTCTACAACCCGCCCACCAGAGTTCTGGTCGGTCAGCACAGCCGTCTTGCCCTCAGACGACACCACTGCCTGCACAGAGGACGCATCAGGCCACCGCTGGTCCAGCACCGAAGGCGTGTCCGGATGCGCGATCAGACACTGGTCAATCGGAATCAGGTCGTGCGAGCGATGCGCGTACATCCCAGGCCGCCCGTTGACCACGGCGTACCGCATACGAGTCCGCCAGCCGAGCCCGTCGTCGCCCGGTGACTCCATCACGACGTTGCGCTCGATCCCGCCGATCCGCCGCAGCGTGTCCGAGACCACGGTCGCCTTCAAGCGGCGCTGCTCGACGATGTTGGCGTGCTGGAAGTCGCAGCCGCCACAGCGCCCAGGCCCGGCGTACGGGCATGGTGGCTCGATCCGGTGTGGCGACGGCGTCAGCACCTGTACTGCGTCCGCATGCAGGTACTTGCTCGTCTGCGCCGTCACGCGGGCGTGCACCAGCTCCCCTGGAAGCGCGTGCCGTACGAAGACCACCTGGCCCTCGTACCGCGCGACACAGTGGCCACCGTGCGCCACCGGTCCTACTTCCAGCTCCAATACCGTCCCGACAATGCTGTCGTCCGTCACCGATCTCCCGAACTCTTGCGCGCGCCGCGCCGTACTTGGCCGGCTACCCGTTCCTCACGGTCCTGCCGTTCCTCGGCTGCCTGGGACGAGATCAGCTGGTACGGCACGGACGTAACCATCACACCAGGTGTGAACAAGAGCCGGCCTTTGAGCCGCAGTGCGCTCTGGTTGTGCAGGATGTGCTCCCACCAGTGCCCGACCACGTACTCCGGGATGTAGACCATCACCACGTCCCGCGGCGTCTGCCGCCGGATGTCGCGGACGTACTGCACGATCGGCCGAGTGATTTCCCGGTACGGCGAGGCGAGGCGCTTGAGCGGAACAGGGATGTCCCGGGCGTCCCACTCGGCCTGCAGCGCCTCGGACTCGTCCCTGTCGACGTCGACTGTGACTGCCTCGAGCATGTACGGCCGGGCAGCCTTGGCGAACGCCAGCGCCCGCAGAGTCGGCTTGTGCAGCTTGGAGACCAGGACGATCGAGTGCACCCGGGCCGGCAGCATCAGCTGGTCGTCGGCGTTGACGGCCATCTCGCGGCCGACCGTGTCGTAGTGCCGCCGGATCCCCTTCATCAAGAGGAACAGCAACGCCATCGCGATGATCGCGATATAGGCGCCGTGGGTGAACTTGGTGATCAGCACGATCACCAGCACCAGGCCGGTCATCGTCAGGCCGACCGCGTTGATCACCCGCGAGCGCATCATCTGTGCCCGTTTCGCCCCGTCGGTCTCGGTCTTCAGGTGCCGGGTCCAGTGCCGGATCATCCCGAACTGGCTGAGCGTGAAGGAGACGAACACTCCGACGATGTACAGCTGGATCAGCTTCGTCACCTCGGCGTCGAAGGCGATGATCAGGCCGACCGCGCAGAGCGCGAGCAAGATGATGCCGTTGCTGTAGGCAAGCCGGTCGCCACGGGTGTGCAGCTGCTTGGGCAGGAAGCCGTCCTTGGCCAGGATCGAGGCCAGCACCGGGAACCCGTTGAACGCCGTGTTCGCCGCGAGCACCAGGATCAGCATCGTCGCGCCGATCACCAGGTAGAACCCGGGCGGGAAGTTCGAGAAGACCGAGTTGCCGATCTGGCCGATCACCGTCTTCTGGGTGTAACTGTCGCCGACCGGCTACGCCGTCGCGGTAGCAGCTGGGTCGCCGGATCCTCGGCGAACCGGAGCCTCGATCTTGCCGGCCAGGAACAGGATGCTCATCAGCATCGTGACCGCGATCGTGCCGAGCAGCAGCAGGGTGGTCGCAGCGTTCTTGCTCTTCGGCTTGCGGAACGCCGGTACGCCGTTGCTGATCGCCTCGACCCCGGTCAGCGCCGCACAGCCGGACGAGAACGCGCGGGCCAGCAGGAACGCGCGCCGCCAGACCACGCTGAAGATCTCGTGCCCGGGCTCGGCCCGGATGGTGAACTCCGCGCTGTCGGCCATCGGCAGGTCACCGGCGCTCAGCCGGATCAGTCCCCAGATCGCCATCCCGATGATCGACGCCATGAAGATGTACGTCGGGATCGCGAAGAGCGCACCGGATTCGCGCACCCCGCGCAGGTTCAGCGCGGTCAGGATCAGCACCAGGCTGACCGCGAGTGGAGCCTCATGACCGGCCAGGAACGGCAACGCCGACTTCGCGTTCTGGACGCCGGACGAGATCGACACCGCCACGGTCAGCACGTAGTCGACCATCAGCGCACTCGCCACCGTCAGGCCGGCGGTCGGCCCGACGTTGACCGTGGCAACTTCGTAGTCGCCACCGCCGGACGGGTACGCGTGCACGTTCTGCCGGTACGACGCGACCACGACAAGCATCACGAAGACGACCAGCAGGCCGATCTTCCAGGAGAACGAGTAGGCGGCCAGCCCGGCCACCGACAGGGTCAGGAAGATCTCGTCCGGGGCGTAGGCGACCGACGACAGAGCGTCACTTGCGAACACGGGGAGTGCGATCTTCTTCGGGAGCAAGGTCTCGCCGAGCTGCGTACTGCGCAGCTTGCGCCCGATGAGGATGCGTTTGCCGATGTCGCCTAGAGCGGGAGTCACACCGGTGATGTTAGAGGGAGCCCCGGTCCGGTGTAGCGTCTAACCCTGCCGAGACCGATGCGAGCGGCCCTGTGAAGGGCTAGGAGTGATCACAGAGTGCACGTCGTCATCATGGGTTGCGGACGCGTCGGATCGACGCTCGCCCGCACGCTGGAGAAGCGTAGCCACACGGTCTCGATCATCGACCAGTCCGCGGACTCGTTCCGTCGGCTGAGCCCGAACTTCTCCGGTCGCACGATCACCGGGATGGGTTTCGACCGCGAGGTGCTGATCGAGGCCGGGATCGAGGACGCCGAGGCGTTCGCGGCCGTCTCGAACGGTGACAACTCCAACATCCTCGCCGCGCGCGTCGCCCGGGAGAACTTCGGCGTCGAGAACGTCGTCGCCCGGATCTACGACCCGGGCCGCGCCGAGGTCTACCAGCGGCTCGGCATCCCCACCGTCGGCACGGTGAAGTGGACCGTCGACCAGATGGTACGGCGGTTGCTGCCGAGCGGATCGGAGCCCGAGTGGCGCGATCCGTCGGCCACCATCCGGCTCGCCGAGGTGCACGTGCACTCCGGCTGGGTCGGCCGCGTTGCCCTCGACATCGAGAAGGCCACCGGCGCCCGGGTCGCGTTCCTGACCCGACTGGGCGAAGGAATCCTGCCCAAGGCGGACACTGTCATCCAGGAGGGTGATCTGGTGCACGTCGTCATGCTGGAACGGGAAGCCGCGGCGATCGAGTCCCAGCTCGGCGCCAAGCCTGAGGAGCTGTGATGCGGGTAGCCATCGCCGGCGCCGGGAACGTCGGACGATCGATCGCGGCCGAACTCCTGGAGAACGGTCACGAAGTACTGCTGATCGACAAGGACCCGCGCGCGATCAAGGCCGAGTCCGTGCCGCGCGCCGAGTGGCTGCTGGCCGATGCCTGCGAGCTGTCGTCGCTGGAAGAGGCCGCGCTGCAGCGGTGCCAGGTCGCGATCGCGAGTACCGGCGACGACAAGACCAACCTGGTCGTCTCGCTGCTGGCCAAGACCGAGTTCGGCGTACCGCGGACCGTTGCCCGGGTCAACCACCCGCGCAACGAGTGGATGTTCAACGAGGCCTGGGGCGTGGACGTCTCGGTGTCCACGCCGCGGATCATGTCCGCGCTGGTCGAGGAGGCCGTCTCGGTCGGTGACCTGGTCCGCCTCTTCACCTTCCGCCAGGGCGACGCCAACCTGGTCGAGCTGACGCTGCCCGAGGACTCCCCGATGATCGGCCTCCGGGTCGGCGACATCGACTGGCCGGTCGACACCGCCCTGGTCACGATCATCCGCGAGGGCCGGGTCCTCCGCCCCGACCCCGAGGGCACGCTCGAACTCAACGACGAGCTCCTCTTCGTCGCCGCCGACGAAACCGAAGAGCAGCTCGAAGACATGCTCTCCCCGCACCACCGCCGCGACTAGGGGGGAACCTCCAACCAGGCAGTACGCCCTCTCCCGCACCGCCGGGAGCCCGTGCCACGCCTACACATCGCCGAACTCGCGATGTACTGCCTGGCTGGAGAACCTACGCCGCCGCGTTCACCAGAGCGTGCCTGTCCGCGGACCCGGTGACGGCCCGGTTCAGCGAATCTCCGACCCAGAACTCGTCGAGCATCACGTCCTCCCAGGAGTAGCGCAGGAGGAGCCAGCCGTTGGCGGCCAAGGAGGTGTAGCGGCGGCAGTCTCGGCGAAGCGACTCGCGGGTTCCATGGTGGGCGAAGCTGTCCGCCTCGATCGCGATCCGGAGCAGCGGATCGGCCAGGTCGACTCGGGCGTAGAAGCCCGGGCCACGCACCACGTACTGCGGGATGAACCCGGTGATGCCGGCGTCGATCACCCGCGACCGGAGCATCGACTCCAGCGCTGACGCCGCCCGGCCGTCGGCGAAACCGCAGACGCGGACCGCCGCCCGCCGACCGGGACCCCGCAGGGCTGCCGCCGAGGCAATCAGCACCTTGCGGTCGACCTTGCCCAGACGAATCGCCGAGTCCGCCACCGCGAGTGCCTCACCGAACGCAAGGCGTCGGGCGCAGTCCAGGACTGTGCGCAACGGGTCCGTGGCAAGAGGCCGGGGGTCGCCGGAAAGGCCGGGGAGATCCGCCCAGTGCAGAGTGCAGTCCAGCTCAGTTTCCCGTTTGCTGAACTTACGGCCGATCGTCACGTGCGGGATCAGTGGCTTGGTCACCACATCAAGTCCGTGGTGGAGGGCGGCACTCTCGTGCGAGAGGACGCCGCCGTGCGCCAACGCCACCGCGAGATCGGACGGTCCGTCCGGTAACGCGTAGACGCCCTTCGAGACCCGATGGATCTGCCCGAGCGTCAAGGCGCGGCGGATCGCCTTGCCGGGGACCAGCGTGCGCAACTCCGCGAACTCGGCCCCTCCACCGGACCGCTGCAGGATCCCGACGACGTCCATCGCTCAAGGATGGCGTCGTTCCGGTCGGCCCCGCGGGAGTTATCCACAGGCGGGATCTCCAGCCAGGCAGTACTCCCCACCTGAGGCCAAGCGCGCGCTCAGCAGGAAGCCGGGATGGGGACTACTGCCTGGCTGCAGGTTCCCGGCCACACACGAAACGCGGCCCGAAGCCCCGGGCCGCGCATGAGCTGGGTGTCAGGACTTGGTGCCGCGGAGCATGTGGGCGATGTTGTCCTTGACCTCGTCCCACTTCTCGGGCGTCATCGAGCCGCGGAGTACGGAGTACGAGACCCACAGGGTGACCGCGTAGAACGGCAGGCCCAGGGCGATCTTCGCGATGCCGAGGGCGTTCACGCTGTGTGCGAGGTAGAGCGGGAGCATGACCGACAGCCGGATCACGACCTGGCCGAGGAAGACCATCGTCACCCGGTTCAGGGCCTTGAACAGCATCTCGTCGCGCCGCCAGGCGAAGCCCGTCTGGGTGATCGCGCCGTAGATCAGGCCGAAGAGCGGATACCTGGTCACGATGGTGATCAGGTAGCCCACGCCGTAGCCGGCGTTCAGCAGGATGCCGGGCAGATAGACGTCCTCCGCCTGGCCGGTGCGATGGGCGGTCCAGGCCGAGATCAGTACGCCGATGAAGCCGCCGATCACGTTGCCGATCTGCTGGCGGCGGATCAGCCGGAAGATCCCGACCACCGCGGCCGCCGAGATCGCGACGATCAGGGCGAGCTTCAAGTCGTGGTCGCTGAAGGCGTAGACGAGCGTGAAGGCGATCCACGGCAGACCGATGTCCATCAGCATCCCGGCCCAGCCGCCGAGCTGCTGCATCATCGACTTCTCGGGAGCGGGAGCAGCCGGGGCAGCTGGAGCTTCCGGCTGCAGGTCCTCCTCGACGTCGACCGGCTTGATCGGCTCAGCCATGTGCGGCCGCAGGACGGAGCTCGTACTTCGGGTTGAACATCACCCGGTCCCCGTCCACGACACCGATCCGCCCGGACGCGATCAGCTCCGATCCCGGGTGGATGCCGGCGATCTTGCGCCGGCCGAGCCAGATCAGCTTCACCGTGCCGGTGCCGTCGTACAGCTCTCCTTCAAGAGCCGGTACGCCGCCGCGCGGGCTGAAGGTGATCGTTCGCAGGGTGCCGTACAGCGTGACCATCTCGCGGTCACGGCAGCCGGTGATGGACCGTGCGCCACACCCCGACGCGTAGTCCTTCAGCACCTCGGCGTCCTGCTCGTCCCGGTCGCCGGCCAGCCCCTTGAAGGCGCGCTTCCACAACCCCGCGGGTTTCTCACTACCCATGAGGCCAGTGTAATCCGCTCGCGACCGTGCTCGGCCGGTATCCGGACATGTCCTCAGGCCTCTTCTTCGGCTTCCGGCTGGGCGCCCTCGGGCAGCCGCATGACCAGCGATTCGCGCGGTGCCATCGGCTCGTTGCCGCGGACCACGACGACGTTGCGCAGCGACTGCTCCAGCGGCGGGGCCGCGTCGGGCTCGACCGCGGCGCGACCGAGCACCGTGGCCCGGAGCAGCCAGCGCGGGCCGTCCACCCCGATGACGCGCGAGGTCTGGCTGAAGATCTGCCCTTCGGGGTCCTCGACCGGTACGACGAGCACCAGCTCGGTGCCGAACGGTCCCTCGGTCTCCGACGCGGTGCCGCCCATCCGGGTGGCCTCGGCGGCGATCTCCCGGCGGACCTCATCCCAGATCCCCGACGTCTTCGGCGCCGCGAACGCGCGCAGCTCCAGCGCGGAGTCCTCGAGCACCAGCAGCACCGCCTGGACGTCGCCGCTCGCCTCGTCGACCTGCAGCCGCAGCTCCATGCCGGGCAGCCCGGTGATCACCAGCGAACCCATGTCGATCCGGTCGTCGCCGGTCAGGATCGCCGGATCCACCTCGGTGGAGTCGAACGGACCCTCGGCGCGGGGCTCGTCGCTGCCCGCCTCTTCCTCGGTCCCGGCCTCTTCCTCGTCGCCGAAGAAACCACCAGTCGTCTCGGCCTCGTCGTTCTTGGCCTTGCGGCGGAAGATCACTGCGCTTGCCTACTTCCTCGATCGTCAGTCATATCCACGGGGCGTCTCGTGACAGCCGCCGTAGTCTCGCGCATCCCGCAGGTCAGCGGAGTGCACCGGTTCAGCGTGTCACATCACCGAAATCCACCGGTCGAGCCATGCCCACCGGTACCCCGGGCTGAACCGGGCAGCGTCTCGACCTCGACGAACCTGGCCTTCTCGACCCGCTGGATCACCAGCTGCGCGATCCGGTCGCCCCGCTTGAGCGTGACCTCGGCGGCGGGGTCGAGATTGATCAGGCACACCTTGATCTCGCCACGGTAACCCGCATCCACTGTGCCGGGCGCGTTGACGATCGACACCCCGTGCTTCGCGGCCAGTCCCGACCGCGGGTGCACGAACGCGGCGTACCCGTCCTGCAGGGCGATCGCGATGCCGGTACCGACCAGCGCCCGCTCCCCCGGCTTCAGCGTGACGTCGCTGCGTCGCCACCAGGTCCGCGCCGGCATCGCCGGGGTGCGCGTACGCCGGTAGCGGCGAGCTCCTTGTCGAGCCGCTGGATCAGTACCTCGGTCATGGGTTCACCTCGTAGTCGTGGACGTTCTCGGCCGTCATGTCGGTGCCGTGCTCGACGAAATGCTTCGGCGGCACTACAACGAACACCGCGTTCGCCCGTAACGCGATGCTTCCGTCAGGTACCACCCAGCCGCGCGACCGAGTTCGCGTACATCCGCCGGCCGTCGAACCCAGACACCGGGCCGACAGGAACAGCGTCGTACCGACCGGCACCGGACGGATGTAGTCGGTCTCGAGCCGCCCGGTCACCATCGGCCGCCGCAGCAGCCAGGACAGCCCGCCGAGTGCCTCGTCCATCGCAGTAGCCAGTACGCCGCCGTGCGCGAGACCAGGTGCGCCCTGGTGCTCCTTGGTGACGGTGAACTCGGCAGCTGACACTCACCTCAGGCCCAGCCGTCGACACCAGCCGCAGACCGGTCGGATGCGCCGGTCCGCAGGCCACGCAGTTCTCGTAGTGCGACGGGAGCACGGTGCCGGGAGCGGGAGCTTCCGGGTGACGCTCTGGTGGCTCCAGCTCGCGCTGCGGGGTCGCCGTACGGGCAGGAGGCTCGATCACGAGAGGCGACCCTACCTACGCCCTCCGACAGCGCTCATGCCAGGCTGTTCCTCGTGGTCGACGCAGTTGGTTACAGGGAACGTCTGAGCGTGCCGGTGCGCTGGTGGCTGATCGCTGCCGCCGCCGTCGTGACGCTGTTCGTCATCACTGCCGTCCCGGCCGGCCTGATCGCGGGAATCGCGGTCGGCGGCATCTCCGCAGTACTGCTGATCGTCCTGTTCCTCCGGTACGGCGGTGCGCTGGTCGAGGTGAGCACGGAGCAGTTCCGCGCCGGCAAGGCGAGCATCGACCGCAGCTACCTCGGCAAGGCGGTTGCGCTGACCGGAGAGGACGTCCAGGAACGCCTTCGGGCGCGACTGCGACCCCAAGGCCTACCTCGTACTCCGGAGCTACCTACAGGGCGCCGTACGCGTCGAGCTCACCGATCCGCACGACCCCGCGCCGTACTGGCTGGTCGCCACCGGACACCCCGAGCAGCTGGCAGCCGCGTTGTCGCAGCGCAGCGTGGCAAGATCCTGATTGCGGTGGTCAGTCCCGGGGCACTGAGTATCGGGGAACTCATAGCTGGGAGGCAGTAGTCGTGGTCGGAGCCAAAATCGGCTGGAAGCTCGTGCTCGCCGTCTTCACGATGGTGGTGACGCTGGTCGCCAACAAGGCGCTCACAGCGGCCTGGAAGATCGGGGCGGGCGGGAAGCCACCGAAGGGCAACCAGGCCGGCTACGCCGAGGTAGTCACCTGGGCAGTCGCCAGTGGCGGTGCAGCAGCCGCTGCCAAGCTCTTCGCCGAACGTCGCGCCGCCCAGTACTGCCTGAAGTCCACCGGCCACCTGCCCCCGGCTACGAGAAGAAGACCGACCTCGAGAAGGCCTAACCCCGCGACTCCTCCAGCAGCGTCCTGGACACCGGGGTGTCCGGGCGTTGTCGAAGTTCGCCGTCGAGGTAGATGTCCACCAGGTCGTCGTAGAACGAGATGAGACCTGTCAGCCCGGCCGCCTCATGGAGTGGTTCCGGGTAGGTCCAGAACAGGTCCTCGTGGCCCTCGACCGAGTAGTAGCCGGCCTCGCCCTTGTAGGCACAGGCCGTGCGCTTCCGGCTCGGCAGCAGGTCGGCGACCACGTCCTCGCGCGGCAGGTAGAACCGCGTCGTCCACCCGGTGGTACGGCTCCCGCGGATGCGAGACGAGCCGTTCCTCCTCCTCGAACCACTCGTCGAACGCCTTGAAGTCCAGTACGACGTACTCGGCCAGCTCCGCGTCCTCCGGCCGGAAGCCGGCGCCCGCCAACCGCACATCGCCGACCACCACGTCCATGACCTGCCCGGGACACGAGTGCGCCGCGAACGGGATTCCCGGATGGAGGATCCCCGGCGGCGGCTCCGTCGGACCGGCCTGCGACGGCGCCGTCTCCGCGCGGACGTCAGCCAGCGGTACGGCGTACGAGGGAACCACCCGGCGCGGTTCCCAGACCAGCACGGCCCGGGTGGTGTCGACGAGCTCCACACCACCGTGGCGAACCCTGATCCGCATCTCGGTCGGTTCGTAGCGCAATCGGGCGAGCCCGGCGAACCACAACTCCCGCATCTTCGTACTCATCTGCCCAGGCTAGGAACTTCCCCGCCGGTCGGACATCGGTAAGCGCTGCCTATCTACGACTGCACTGTGCGGAGACGTGACGACGGGACCGCCCCCTGGAAGGGGGTCGGTCCCGTTGTCGGATGGTACGGACTCAGCTGAGCAGGGCGAGAGAGCTGTCTTTGTCAGGCAGCGCAGTCGCGGCAGATCAGCTGGCCGTTCTTGCTGCTCGCGAGCTGGCTGCGGTGGTGCACCAGGAAACAGCTCGAACAGGTGAACTCGTCGGCCTGGCGCGGGAGAACCCGCACCGCCAGCTCTTCGTGGCTCAGGTCGGCGCCGGGCAGCTCGAAGCTCTCAGCGGCCTCGGCCTCGTCCTCGTCGACCTTGCCGGAGTTCTTGTCGTGACGGCGAGTCTTCAGTTCCTCGATCGACTCCTCGCTGGAGTCCTCGTCCGTCTTGCGCGGGGCGTCGTAGTCAGTCGCCATGGTGTTTCCCTGCCCTCTTCATACCCGTGGTGTTGCCTGCTGAGCCCTTGAACGGGTAATGCGGCCCAGAAATTCCATCCCTGGAATCCCCGGTCCCCCGAAACCCTTGACAGACAGGCTGGGACCGGCGTCGCTACCGCTCCCGAGGCAGAGATTGTGCCTTATCAAGGGGCCTTTGCGCGCGTCGGGGTCCACCTTGTGACCCGCGTGTCGCGAATTGTGTCAGGACCGAACAAGAGATTGCTCATTATTGCACGCTAGCGGAGCACTAACGAGCAGTTTCAGGATCTGAGCGGGTTGGCGGCAGCCAGCGCATCGTGCAGCGGCTTGAACACGGCCGGGGTCGCGGCGATCGACATCTCGGGCGAAACTTGTGCACCGTCGATCCCGCCGACGGTCGCACCCGCCTCGGACGCGATCAGCGCACCGGCGCCGTAGTCCCACGGGTTCAGACCGCGTTCGTAGACCGCGTCCAGCCGCCCGCAGGCGACGTAGCACAGATCGATCGCCCCGACGCCGATCCGGCGGATGTCGCGCACCTTGGCGATCAGCTGCTGGACCACCTCGGCCTGCACCTCGCGCCGCACCGGGTCGTACCCGAACCCCGTCCCGACCAGTGCCTTCGACAGGTCGGCACAGTCCGAGACCCGGATCGGCCGGCCGTCGGCATACGCGCCGCCGCCCAGGGTCGCGGTGAAGACCTCGCCCTTCGGCGCGTCCACGACCACGCCCGCGACGGTCTGCCCGTCCACCTCGACGGCGATCGAGACGGCGTACGTCGGGATGTCGTACAGGTAGTTCACCGTGCCGTCGATCGGATCGACCACCCAGCGCACCCCGCTGGTGCCGTGGATGTCGTCGCCCTCCTCACCGAGGAACGAGTCGTCCGGCCGGGCCGCCAGCACCCGGGCGCGGATCAGCTCCTCGGACTCGCGGTCGACCGCGGTGACGATGTCGGTCACGGTGCTCTTGGTGTCGGCGACGGTGATCGTGCCGCGACGGCGCTCGACGATCAGCCGGGCCGCCTCGGTCGCCACCTCCGTGGCGAGCTTCAGCAGGTCCTGGGCATTCTCGGAGCTCATGCAGATTCCTTCGCAACGGTGTTCTCGGCTGTTCCTTCGGTACTACGGGACGCGGCGTCGCCGACGGGCCGGGCAGCTGCCGCGGCGCCGGCGGGTTTCGCGGTCCCGGGTCGCCTGGGTGCCGGGCAGCAGTCCGGGCGGCAGTCGTCCCACCCGGCGCCGAGCTTGCCGACGCACGGACGGACCGGGTTCTCACCGCGCTCCGCCGCGGCGCGCTCGACCACCAGGTCGCGCAGCATCGTCACGAACTGCTGGTCGGTCCCCGGCGTCGCCGCCCGGGCCATCGGCAGCCCGAGCTTCTCCGCAGTCTCAGCCGCCTCCGTGTCGAGGTCGTAGATGACCTCCATGTGGTCGCTGACGAACCCGATCGGCACCACGGCCACCCCCGGCACACCGGCCTCGGCCAGCACCTCCAGATGGTCGTTCACGTCCGGCTCGAGCCACGGCACCTGCGGCGGCCCGGACCGTGAGCAGTACACGAGATCGGTCCGCCGCTCGACCCCGGTACGCCGTACCAGCTCCGCGGTGATCTCCGCGGCGACATCGAGATGCCACCCGACGTACCCGTTGCCGTCCGGACCGCTGGTGGCGTTCATGCTCTCCGGGATGGAGTGCGTCACATAGGCGATCGCCGAACCCTCCGGCAGCTTGCTCAGCGCCGCCGCGGTCGACTCGACGAAGGACCCGACGAAGCCGGGGTGGTTGGCGTAGTGCCGGAGCTTGTCGATCACCGGCGCGCCCTCGACCTGGGCGGTCGCGTCGGCGAGGTTCTCCCGGTACTGCCGGCAACCGGAGTACGACGGGTAGGCGCTCGTCACGATCACCACGGCACGCCGTACGCCGTCCGCGGTCATCTCGCGCAGGGTGTCGGTCAGGTACGGCGCCCAGTTGCGGTTGCCCCAGTAGATCGGCAGGTCGAGCCCGATCTCGGCGAACGACGCCTTGAGCGCCGCCAGCAACTCACGGTTCTGGTCGTTGATCGGGCTGCGGCCGCCGAACGCGTAGTAGTGCTCGCCGACCTCCTTCAGCCGCTCGTCGGGGATCCCCCGGCCGCGGGTGACGTTCTGCAGGAACGGCAGCACGTCGTCGGGTTTCTCGGGACCACCGAAGGAGAGCAGCAGCACCGCGTCGTACGGGGAAGGATCGGGTGGCAGAACGTCGGGCATGTATCGATGTTCTCAGGCCGGGTGGAATCGCCGAGCACGGTCCCCGGCCCGAAGCTGGAATTGCTGAGCACGACCCCGGGCCGGACGGCTAGGGTGAGGTCGATCAACCATGCTGAAGCCCTACGTTCACCTCATGCGCCGGCCCGGCGCCCGTGCCTTCTTCACCGCCGGGATCCTCGGCCGGATGCCGATCTCCATGGTGGGCCTCGGCATCGTGATCCTGATCTCGCGGGAGAGCGGTTCCTACGGTCTGGCCGGTGCGGTCTCCGGCGTGGCGGTGATCGCGGGAGCGCTCACCGGACCGTTCCAGGGCCGCCTGGTGGATCGCTTCGGCCAGCGGTCGCTCACCCTGATCGGCAGCGTGCTCTGCACGGCCGCACTGATCGGGCTGCTGGTCGCCGTCCGGATGGACGGACCGTCCTGGACGCTCTACCTGCTCGCCTTCGTTGCCGGAGGCACCCGTCCGCAGGTCGGCTCGTTCGCCCGCGCCCGCTGGACCTATCTGCTCGGTAGGGGTCGCGCTCTCCAGACGGCCTTCGCGCTCGAGGCCGTCGGCGACGAGGTCGTCTTCATCGTCGGTCCGGTCCTGGTCACCCTGCTCGCCACCGAGGTCAGCCCGTACGCCGGACTCGGCGCGGCCGGTGCACTCGGGCTCGCCGGCGGGATCTGGTTCGCCCTGCTGCGTGCCTCGGACCCGCCCGGGCGCGGGAAGTCCGACGGGACCGAGAAGGCGCCACTCCCCTGGCTCTCGGTGATGCTTCTCAGCCTGATCGGCCTCGGGCTGGGCGCGACGCTGGGCAGCGCTGAGGTGACCACTGTGGCGTTCACCGCGTCGAAGGGTCAGCCGTCCATGTCGGGCGTCGTACTGGCCGTGTGGGCCTTCGGAAGCCTGCTGGCGGGGCTCTGGTACGGCTCGGTGCACTGGCGCGCGCCGGTGGAGCGACGGCTGCTGCTCGGGACGATCCTGCTCGCGATCGCACTGGCCCCGCTGCCGTGGGTCGGCACCGTCTGGCTCCTAGGCGTAGTCCTCTTCTGCGCCGGTCTGACGATCGCGCCGACGATGGTCGCCCTCACCGCCTGCGTAGAGGAATGGGTCCCACCCGAGCGCCTCACCGAAGCCATCACCTGGACCGTCACCGGCATGCTCCTAGGAGTTGCCCCCGGCAACGCAGTAGCCGGCCACGCAGTAGACGCCGTAGGCGCCTCCGACGCCTACTGGGTCCCCGTCATAGTCGGCATCATCTCCGCCCTGGTAGCCGCCGTAGCCGTAACCTTCGCCCGCCCCCGAACCCGCTTCGCCCACAACTAACCCGCCTCCCGGGACACAGCCCCACCCCCTCGCCCCTCACCCGGCAACCCGTTCCACCGACCGACCTTGCACCTCCGCGGGGGGACAGCCCCACCCCCCTCGCCTTCCCCTCACCCCGGCAAACCTGTTCCGCCAACCGACTTGAGTCTCCCTCCGGGGGAGACAGCAAGGTGGTCCTTATGGACGAGCTTTATTCGATCGGGGAACTGGCTCGGCGTACCGGACTCACGGTGAAGGCGATCCGGTTCTACTCCGACCGTGGGTTCGTCCCGCCCACCGACCGCACCGCGGCCGGCTACCGCTTGTACGACGTGACGGCCGTCGCCCGGCTCGACCTGATCCGCACCCTGCGCGAACTGGACCTCGACCTGGCGACGATCCGGAAGGTCCTAGATCACGAGACAGCGCTCCCCGACGTCGCCGCCGCGCACGCCGAAGCCCTCACCGTCCAGATCCGCACCCTCCGCCTCCGCCGCGCGATCCTCACCACGGTTGCCGACCGCAACTCGACCCCGGAGGACCTCACCTACATGCACCGCCTGGCCCAACTCTCCGCCACCCAGCGCCACCACCTGATCACCGACTTCCTCGACGCAGTCTTCGACCACCCCGCCTCCCCCACCAACGCGCCGCTCGACCACCCCGCCTCGGCCGACGGGTCCACCGCCGGCTTCGGCGGGCCGGATGCTTTCGCCGCCGCACGCCAGTCGCTGACTCCCGAGTTGCCCGACCATCCCGAGCCCGAGCAGGTCGAGGCGTGGATCGAGCTCGCGGAACTCACCCAGGACGAGGACTTCCGCGCCGTCGTACGCCGGATGGCCGACGACTACCGAACCGTTGCCCTCCGCCCCGATCTCGTCGCCACCATCCGCGACCAGGTCCGCCCCGCCCTCGACGCCGGCATCACCCCGGACTCCCCCGAAGCCCAACCGTTCGTCACCACCATCACCACCCGGTACGCCGAATCGCTCGGCCAACGCCGACACCCCAGACCCTCCGCCACCGCCTCATCCACCGTCCTCGAGACAGCCAACGACCCCCGCTGGGCCCGCTACCTCCACCTCCTAGCGATCACCAACGACTGGGAACCCCAACCCGCCCTCACCCCGACCTACACCTGGACCATCGCAGCCCTCACCCATCCCGGCACCTCGAACACCGTTCTTTCGCCGGCTGACGGGCTATAAACGCGTCAGCCGACGAAGACTGCGGCATCGACCGGCGATGGGGCGCCCGCGAGGATCACCTGTCGCCGGGCAGGCGGCGCTACTGCATGCGGGGTAGCGGGGCGTTCCAGCCGCGCCGGATGGCGATCAGGCGGATGACGAAGCAGACGATGGCGCCGGCGAACGCGACCCAGGTCGCTCGGTAACCGGCGGCGTCGGCGACGACCACGATGCCGGCGCCGAGGAAGGCGGGGGTGGCGTAGATCTCGCTGCCGCAGTACGACCGGAACGCGGCCGGACAGCAGGTCGCGGATGACCCCGCCGCCGATGCCGGAGATCGTGCCGAGCAAGGCGGCCGACAGCGGCGAGAGCCCGTAGTCGAGCGCCTTGCGAGCACCCGTGACGCAGAACAGCGCGAGTCCGGCAGCGTCGAACACGTTCACCAACCGCTCGACCCGCCCGATCCCCGGATGCAGGAAGAACGTGATCAGCCCGGCACTCACCGGAACCACCAGATACCGCCAGTCGGCCAGCGCGGCGGGCGGCACCGCCTTCCCACCGATCAGCACGTCGCGGATGAACCCACCGCCGAGCCCGGTCACCAGCGCCAGCACCTGGATCCCGAACACATCCAGCTTCTTCCGTACGCCGACCAGCGCACCCGTGATCCCGAAGACGAAGATCCCGACCAGGTCCAGCACTTCCAGCGCCACGGAGCCATCCACTCCCGCACCGTACCGAAACCACCCGCCCGGAAGCGCAAGCAACCCTTAAGGTCACGCCATGAGCGGACCACCGGACGTCGACTACCGATCCACCTCGGCCAGACCGCCCTGGACCACCCTCCCCGAGCAACTCCGCCACTCCCTCACCGTTGCCCTAGGCACCGACATCACCACAGTCGCCCCCTCCGTCACCTCCGGCTTCACCGGCGGCTTCGCAGCCCCCGCTCAGCTCGCCAACGGCCACAACAGTCTTCATCAAGGCGGCTCCGGAAGCCTTGCACGCCTACGGCGCCTACCAACGCGAGGCGGAAATCGTCCCGCAACTACCGCCCGAGGTGAGAGTCCCCCAAATCCTTGCCACGACCACCATCAGGCCTACTGGTGGCGTCGGCGGGATCTCGGCGGCGGGGAACGAGGGCGAGGGCGCCGCCGCAGGCGGTGTCGAGCAGGGGTGGTTTGCGGTGGTGAGCGAGGGAGTTGCCGGGCGGATGCCTGGGATGCCGTGGACGCAGGGCGACTTCGACCTGGTTACCGAGAACTGCGTGACGATGGCGGAAGCGCTCTCGCCCAGTCCGCTGAAAGATCTCAAGCCTTACGTGGACGACTTCGGCGAGGACGGTCCGAGCCAGATAGCGGACGAGATCTCGCGCGGTGACCGGCCGCTCCCGCAAGGTTTCCAGAGCTGGCTTCCGGAGCGACTCGAAGAGATTCAGTGTCTGGTCGACCTCACGCCGGAGTCGCTCGCCGGAACAGCCGCAGTACATGGTGATCTGCGTCCCGACAATCTCTTGATAGACGAAAACGATCAGTGCTGGACCGTCGACTGGAACTGGCTCACAATCGGCGCACCCTGGATCGACTGGGTCTGCCTGCTCCCCCTCGCCCAGCACCAGGGAATCGACACGCTCGAAGCGATCAAAACCAACCCGCTGACGATAGACGTTCCCAATGACTACACCGACTCTTTGATAGCCGCGCTCGTGGCTTATGTGCTGGAAGTCGTCGACAGACCGCCACCACCCGGTTGCACGCCGGAGATCCAGCGCCATCGGCGGTTGCTCGGCTGGTGTTGTCTCGACTGGCTAGCGCTGCGCCGCGGCTGGTGAAGGCTTAAGTTGGAGTATGAGCAAAGGGCCGACTACCAGGTTCAAGGTCGAGGTGCTGGACGGCGAACGCACGTCCCGGCGCGAGGATGTGCTGGTCACCGAAGAGCCGCTCGAGCTCCGGCTCGAATGGCCCGGCCGCCCGCCCGAGCCGCTCGTCGTCACGATGCGTACGCCGGGTGCCGACTTCGAACTCGCAGCCGGATTCTGTCTCGGCGAAGGGTTCGCAGTACGGGCTGATGCGATCAGCACTGTTGCCTACTGCACCGATGTGAAGCTCACCAGGGATCAGCAGTTCAACACCGTGACAGTCACCTTCGACGGCCCGCCCGATCGCGAGCCTCCTCAGCGGTACGGCGTGACGTCGGCCGCATGCGGTGTCTGCGGCCAGCAGAGTCTCGATGAACTCGCGGAACGGGACTACGAACCAGTCGACCCCGTGGAAGCCCAGCTGGACGTAGTACGGAAGCTGCCTGATCTCCTGCGGGAAGCGCAGCCGACCTTCGGGCGCACCGGCGGCCTGCACGCGGCAGGGCTGTTCACCACAGCAGGCGAGCGCGTCGTAGTACGGGAGGACGTCGGGAGGCACAACGCGGTCGACAAGGTCGTCGGCTGGACCGTGCTCAACCAGCGCAGCCGCAAGGGGCTGGTGCTGGCGGTGAGCGGCCGGGCCGGCTACGAGATCATCCAGAAGGCGGTCGCGGCCGGGCTCGGCATGATCGTCGCCGTCGGAGCACCGTCGAGTCTCGCGGTGGACCTGGCCCGCCGTTTCGACATCACCCTGGTCGGCTGGGCGCGAGGCGAGCGCTGTGTGATCTACAGCGCGCCGGAACGCGTCCTGCGCTGACCTATCGGCTGCATTGACCTATCCAGCTGCATGACCTATCCGGATACCGTGCCGCTCCGAACTGCATCCGACCCGTAGTGCCGACGTAGAGGATGCCACCTGTGAGCGAGGAATCGACGGCCCTTCCGTGGCCAGTGATCGTCGATGCCGCCAGCGGCACACCCGCCGATCTGATGGCGCGGGTGGCGCGGGGTGACTCGGCGGCGTTCGCGCAGCTGTACGACCTGATGGCGCCCCGCGTGTACGGGCTGATCCGGCGCGTGCTGCGCAACCCGGCCCAGTCCGAGGAGGTCACCCAGGAGGTGATGGTCGAGATCTGGCGGACCGCCACCCGGTACGACGCCGACCGCGGCTCGCTCGACCTCGTGGATCCTGACGATGGCCCATCGCCGGGCGATCGACCGGGTCCGCTCGGAGCAGTCCTCCAGCGACCGGGAGCAGGCGGTCGCGGCGGCGTCCTCGACCACGGAGTACGACGAGGTGGCCGAGAAGGTGACCTCCAACCTCGAGGTCGAACAGGTCCGGCACTGTCTCGGCTCGCTCACCGAACTGCAACGCGAATCGGTGACGCTGGCCTACTACGGCGGATACTCGTATCGAGAAGTGGCAGAGCTCCTCGATGCGAAGCTCGCAACGATCAAAGCGCGGATGCGCGACGGCCTGATCCGGCTGCGCGACTGCCTGGGTGTGACGGGGAGGTGAGGGCCTTGACGACTCCGGATGTGCATGCGTTGACCGGACCCTATGTTCTGAACGCACTGCCCGAGGACGAGCGGATCGGGTTCGAGGAACACCTCGCCGACTGCCCGTCGTGCAGCGCGGAGGTCGTCCGAACTACGCGAAGCAGCCAACAAACTCGGTACTGCGGTCGCCGCGCCACCACCGCCGGCGCTCAAAGCGCGCGTACTCGCCGAGATCGCCACCACGCGGCAACTACCTCCATTGGTGAAGCAAGAGATCCCCGAACCGACCCCCCTGCGGCGCAAGGGCTTCAACCGCCGCTCGTTCTTCAGCCTCGCAGCAGCCGGCCTCCTAGTCGCCGGCGCCGGCGGAATCGCCGTCGACCAATACCGCGACAACTCCCACACCCGCCAGCAGAACGACCAACTGGCCGCCCTCCTGGCAGAACCGGACGCCCAAACCGTCCGAGGCAACCTCAAAACCGGCGGCCAGGCAACAGTCGTGATGTCCGCGACGAAGGACACCGCCATCGTCCTCCTCCGCGACCTCCCCAAACTCCCCGACAACAAGACCTACCAACTCTGGCTGGAAGACAAGTCCACGAAGATGTACTCGGTAGGCCTCACCACCACCGACGGCCCCCAACGCATCCAAGGCGGCGTCACCGGCAAAATCGCCTTCGGCCTAACCATCGAAAACAAACCCGGCGCCACCCAACCAACCTTGTCAACAGCCAGCCTCATCCCGATGGTCTGAACCAGTAGGTGGCGGGCCGACCGCCACCTACTAGGACTCGAGTTTGATGAAGGTGGCTCGGGGGACGTATTCGTAGCGTTCGGGCATGCAGGTGAGGATGATGACCTGGCCGTGGTCGCCGGCTCGGCCCAACAACGCGCCCATGTCGCGGAGGCGGCCTTTGTCGGACCAGCCGAGGGCGTCGTCGAAGATGACCGGGACGGAGCTGTCGCCGGTGCTCACGAGGTGGCTGATGGCTAGGCGGGTGATGATCGCGAGTTGTTCCTGGGCGCCCGTGGAGAGCGCCTCGACGCGGAGGCGGTTGCCGTCCAGTTCGCGTTCGGCGACGGCGAGGTCGTCGTCCAGCCAGACCTTGAACGACGGCCCGTAGACGCTCCGCCCGAGGGACTCGATCCGCGTCTGCAACGGCTCCGAGTACTTCGTCTGCGCCTCCGCCCGATGCCGCCCGAGCGTCTCGTACACCCGCCGAGCCGCATCCGCCCGCCGCTTCAACGCCTCGTGCTCGGCCCGGATCGCGGCCAACTCCAACTCGGCCGCCTCCCGCCGAGTCCCCAACCCATCCCGCCCGGACTGCTCCAGCCGGCCCTCGGTCGTCCGCAGCGAGTCCCGCAGTACGTCGCGCTCTCCCTGCAGCCGGGTCGCCACCGCCAGCGCATCCGCGAGCAACCCAGCAGCCTCGTCAGCACCGACCTCGTCAGCCTGAGTCTGTACGGCGGTCAGCTCGTCCAGCACCGTCTCGACCTCAGCAGTCGCCTTCTCTTCCTCAGCGTCCACCTCGGCATCAACCAAAACTCCCCGCGCCGCCTCCAACGCCTCGACGGCAGCAGCCAACCGCTCCCCCGCGAGCTCCGACCGCGCCCGCGCCTGCTGCGCCTCGGACCGATCTTCCTCCGCCGCCTTCCGCGCCTGAGCCGCCGCGAACTCCGCATCCGACAACAACCGCTCGGCAACCGCCAGCTCGGCCCGCGCACTCTCCAACGCACGCTCGGCCGCGCCCAGCTCGCCACCTTCCAGCGCCGGTACGACGAGGTCCTCGAACTCGAAAGTTCCTTCCTCCTCCTCGAACTGCGCGAACAGCGACATCTGCCCGGGCACGTCCTCGACCGGAGCAGCCCGCTTCCCGGCCGGCTTCGCCTCTTCCTCGTCTTCGGTCGACCCGACGCCCAGCCGCGCGCACAGCAAGGTGATCCGCTCACTCGGATCGCCGTTCGCAGTCAACGACCGCTCGGTACGCCGAGCCTCCTGCAACTCCGCCGACACCGAATCGACCTTGCGCAACAGCTCCCGCGCAGCCGGCAGATCCTTGACCCGCCCGCGCTTCAGCAGGTCCTTCTCGACCCGGACAGCCTCATCGAGCCGAGCCCGCAAGGTCGCCGCCTCGCCACCCGCCTGGACCTTGACCTCGATCTGCCCCGGTACGTCGATCACCAGCTCGCCCGAGACCAAGCACCTGGATCTCGTCCTCGAGCTCCGCCGGCACCTTCGCCCCAGAAGCATCGAGCCCGGTCCCAGACAGCCGAACAGCCTCGGCACCAACTCGTCGTACAGAAACTTCCGGTACGCCGGCCGCCAGCGCCGCGCGTGCTTCGACGACCCGCGCCCGCGCGTCCTCCAGCGCCGCCACCAACGCCTCGTCGATCTTCACCCCGTCGAGCACCAACCCGGCCGAAGCAATCCGGGCCCGTACGTCGACAAGCTCGGTCTGCTGCACCAGCAGCCGATCCAGCTCGGCCCGATCGGTCAGCTTCGCAACCAGCCGCTCGGCGACATGCAGCGTCGCCACGCCGTTCGTCCTTGAGCTCGACGACCTCCGCCAACGCAGCCTCGGCCGCATGCACGGTCTGGGCCGCCTTCTTCGCCACCGTCTCGGCGTCCTTGCGCCGCTCGGCCAGCTCCGCGTCGGTCTGGGTGAGCCGCGAGACCTCGTCCAGCAGCCGCTCGCGCTCGACCCGCGTCCGGGTGTGGTTCTCCAACCGGGCCCGCGCGGTCTCGGCCCGCGCTCGCACCGAGTCCCGCCGCAGCAGGATCTCGTCGGTCGCCTGCTTGCGTTCGCGCAGCTCCTCGACCGACTTCAGGTGGTCGCCGAGCCGGCTGCTCAACTCGTCGAGATCGAGCGCGAGCCGCTCGGCCCGGCGGATGTCGGCGACCACTTCCTCCATCGCCTTCAACGCCTGGGCCGCCGCCAGCTCGGCGCCCTCGACGGTCTTGGCCGATCTGCGCGAAGTCGCCGGTCGGACGACCACCGCGGGTCCAGTAGCGCAGGTATTCGTGCTCGACCGCGAGCACGAGCGGCATCGAGGCGCCGTCGACCGGCGTACCGGATTCTGCTGTCACCGCGGTGATCAGCGGCTCGGCATCGGCGGGCGTCGGCAGCACGAGCGACTGTCCCTGGCTGACCATCAGCGTCTGCCAGAGCACCGGATCGACGTGTTCGTTGAACAGCCGCTCGGCCTCGTTGTGGGCTTCGCGACCGGTCCACGACTGGCGACGGCCGTCGGGCTCGAGGATGGTCAGCTCGGTGGCCCGGTTCTTCAGCCAGCGCTTCGTGTAGGTCAGCTCGCCGGTCCCGAGGGTCAGCTCGACCGTCACCTCAGGCGCGACGTCCTGGCCGACCGGCTGGATGTCGAGGATCCGCTTCGACTTCGAGTCGTCCGGATACGCGAAGACCAGGTCGAACGCCTCGACCAGGCTGGACTTGCCCACCTCGTTGTCGCCGACCACGACGGTGGTGCCGATCGCGGGCAGCTCGACGGTACGGTCCTTGACGCCACGGAAGTTCCGCAGCGTCAGGCTGTGCAGCCTCATCCCGCGTCCCGCGCCAATCTGTGCATCAACGTCAACGCCGCACCGGCTCCTTCGTCCCCGCCGGCCAGCGCCTGGCGCAACTCCTCCATCGCGGCCCGGGCGGGACCGCTCAACTGCAACGCATCGAGGTCGGCAGCGTCCGGAGCAGGCCGGACCGTCCAGAACTTGGCCCAGCGCTCGACGCTCGCGAACACCTCGCCCTGCGCGTCGACCATCGCGTCCAGCCGGCTCAGCAGCGGCAACGGCAGCGACCCGTCGGCCGCGAGCCGCACGTAGGTCCGCTCCTTCTCCGGCAACTCGGCGAAGAAGTCCTCCAGCTTCTGGATCGACTCCTCGCCGTCCAGCTCCGCATGGTGCTCGACCATGTGCCAGGCGCCGACACGATGCGGCTCCACCGCGATCGAGTCCTTGCCTCGCGAACTCCTGCTCAGCGTCACCGCGAGAACGTTGCCAGGATGCGTCTCCTCGGGAGCAGTGACCTCCTGCGTCCCGGAGAACCAGATCCGCTCGGTCACCTCGGTGGTCGAGTGCCGGTCCCCCAGCCCCACATAGTGCAACCGCCCGTCGGCAACAGCAGCCTCCAGCCCGGCCTGATCAATGGTCGGTACGTCGGACATCCCGCCGCTCAAACTCGTCAACTGCCCGTGCGCCAGCAGGATCCGCCGTACGCCGGAAGCAGCCGGCGCGAGATCGGCGTACCCGGGAGCAGCCGGATCCGACAACGGCCGCCGCGACTTCCACGGCGCTCCGACGATCTCGACCCCCGGCACGATCTCGATCGGCTTGGTGTCGGTCACGACGACGACATGCGACGGCGCGTGCCCGACCCACTGGGCCGACGTCCACAACGAGCCCGGCTCGAGCGCGTCGTGGTTGCCCGGCAGCAGCACCACCGGCACCTCGATCCGCTTCAGCGCTTCACAAGCTCGCAAGATCGTCTGCCGCTCGACCTGGTTGTGCTCGAACACGTCCCCGGTCACCACCACGAAGGCCGCGCCGGTGGTTTTCGCGACGTCCCCGATCCGCATGACGGCATCCAGCCGCGCCTGAGCCCACCGGGCCTGGCCGTCCGGCCCCAGGAACCGGCGCATCATCCCCAGCTGCCAGTCCGAACTGTGCAGAAACGTGATCGAGTCTTCCATCGCGCGAGAACGCTAACCCGCCCCGCCGCGAACTCCCAACCGCCACACCCACAACCCCCCGTGATGCCCGGCATCCGAACACCTGAGCGGGCCCCGAGGCCGTTCGAACGTCCGAATGCGAGACTGAGCGGCGTGCCTGACGACATTCGCCCGTACGCCGTACTCGATATCGACGCGACGCTGTCGGACACCAGCAAGCGGATCCGGTTTCTGGCCAAGCGGCCGAAGGACTGGGACTCGTTCTTCCGGGCGGCCAAGGACGACGCCGTGCTCGACGAAGGGCTGGCGGTCGCGAACACGCTGGCGGAAGAGCACGAGATCGTCTACCTGACCGGCCGGCCCGAGTGGCTGCGGCGGGACACGGTGAAGTGGTTCGAGGACAACGGTTTTCCCGAGGGGAAGCTGCTGATGCGGGGGAACAACGATCGCCGGCCGTCGGCCGTGATGAAGCTCGCGCGACTCAGGACGCTGCGGCAGGAGCGGCCGGTCGCCGTACTGGTCGATGACGACGTGAAGGTCTGCGACGCCGCCGAGAAGGCGGGCTACACGGTGCTGAGGGCCGACTGGGGACTCGATGCCGAGACCCAGCCGACCCTCTTCGAAGCTCAGGAGACCGAAGGCCGTACCTGAGTTACTTGCTCAAACCGACGATCAGCGTGTTCGGGTACGGCGGGTATGGCGGCAGGTAGAAGTTCTGCACCTTCGAGCCGTGCAGGAACGCGTTGCGCGCGTAGATGAGCGGCACCAGCGGAGCGTCGCTTCATGATCTGCTGGTCGATCGCACCCCAGGCCGCGGCGGCCTTGGTCCGGTCGGACTCCGCGGTCGCGGCGTTGATCGCGGCGTCCACGGCCGGGTTCGAGTAGCGGGACATGTTGTACCCGCCGTTGCCGATCTCCGTCGACGCGAACAGCGGCTGGATGTTCCCGAGCGCACTCGGGTAGTCCGGCAGCCAGCTCGACACCGTCAGGTCGTAGTCACCCTTGGCGCCGGTCTGCACCTCGGTCAGCGCGTCGGAGTCGTAGGGCTTGATGGTGACCGTGATGCCGGCCTTCTTCAGGCCCTGCTGGATCGCCTGCGCGACGCTCAAGCCGGCCGGTGAGTTGTCGGCGGCGAGCACCAGGCTGAGGTTGCTCACACCAGCCGCGGCCAGCAGCTGCTTCGCCTTGTCGGGGTCACCGTTCGGCGGAGCCTGGTACAGGTCGTACTTCGAGTAGCCGTCCATCCCCGGGGTGATCAGGGTGGTGGCGATCTCGCCACCGAACTCCGGGCCGCCCTCGGCGACCTGGACGGCCTGCTTGTCGACGGCGTACTCGATCGCCTTGCGGACCGCCGGGTTCGACAGCCCCGGGCGCTTGTTGTTCATCGCCAGGTACTCCAGCGCACCGGACGGCGAGGTGGCGACCCGCGCCTTCACCGCCGGGTTACCGGTCACCGTCGGGATCAGCGCGGCCGGCACCGACGTACCGGTGGTGGCGGCGAACTTGTCGTCACCGGAGTCCGCGATCAGCCGCTGGTTGATCACGTCGGCCTGCAGGCCCATGTCGTAGACGACCGCGTCCGGCAGACCGGTCCGGGCCGGGTCGCTCGCCTTGTCCCAGGACGGGTTGCGCTCCAGCTCGAGCTTCGAGCCGGGCGAGTACGACTTGACCTGGTAGGGGCCGCTGGCGGCCGGCTTCTCGCCGTAGTGGGCCGGATCCGTGTCGGCCTTCTTCGGCACCGGCGCGAAGGCCGGCATGCTGACGATCCACGGCCAGTCGCCGAACGCCTTGTTCAGCTTGAAGACGACGGTGGTTTCGTCCGGGGTCTCGATCGAGGCGAGCTCACCGCCCTTGTACGGACCGGTGTACTTGTCGGCGCCGGCGAGCAGTGTCTTGTGGTAGTTCAGACCACCGGACAGCTCGGGCGCGAAGGTGCGCTCCACGCCGTACTTGATGTCAGCGGCAACGATCGGCGAGCCGTCGGCGTACTTGAGGCCCGGCTTCAGCTTGAACGTCCAGGTCTTGCCGCCGTCGCTGACCTGACCGGTGTCGGTGGCCAGGTCGGGGACCAGCTCAGCGGCCTTGTCCGGAGTCGTCTTCCACGACGTGAGCCCACGCAGTACGAGGTGAATCGCACTGATGCCCAGGCTCTGGCTCTTGGCCGGGTCGAGGCTGAGCTCTTTGCTGGTGGTCAGGATGTGGAAGGTGCCGCCCTGCTCGGCAGCGGCTGTGCTGCCGCCTCCGGGCGTCGCCGACTTGTCGTTGGCGTTGCAGGCGGTGACCGCCAACGCCAGTACGGCCGCTACGGCAGCCGCGCGGGTAGTGCGTCTCATGGTGTCCTTTCAGACTGGGAGGGCTGAAGAGATTCGGGGCCTTCCGGGAAGTAG
Organism: uncultured Actinomycetota bacterium; assembly: GCA_963740725.1. Taxonomy (GTDB): domain Bacteria; phylum Actinomycetota; class Actinomycetes; order Propionibacteriales; family Kribbellaceae; genus Kribbella. Next base: position 694,814 of record CAVUFT010000025.1, on the reverse strand, counting down.
CACGCGACCCGGTGATCACCACCTGCCACCGGTTCGAGCGTGGGCCGGACCGTCGCGCAGACGTCCTGGACCTTGTAGCAGCGGGTGCGGAAGGGGCACCCGGAGGGCGGGTCGATGGGGGTGGGCACGTCACCGGTCAGCACGATCCGGTCCCGGACCGCACCCGGTTCGGGAACCGGTACTGCGGACAGCAGCGCTCGGGTGTACGGGTGCGCCGGGGAGGCGTACACCTCGGCCGCCGGGCCCTCCTCCACGATCGTGCCCAAGTACATCACCGCGAGCCGGTCCGCGACCTGGCGAACCACCGCGAGGTCGTGCGCGACCAGCACGTACGACAGGCCGAGCTCGTCGCGCAGATCGGCCAGCAGGTTCAGCACCTGGGCCTGGACGGAGACGTCGAGCGCGGAGACCGGCTCATCGCAGATCAGCAGGCCGGGCTTGACCGCCAACGCACGCGCGATCCCGATCCGCTGCCGCTGACCGCCGGAGAACTCGTGCGGATAGCGCTCCAGGTGCTCCTCGGACAGGCCGACCTGGTGCAGCAGCTCGATCAGCTGGGCACGGCTCGGCTTGATCCCCTGCGCGCGGAACGGGGTGGACAGGATCGTGCCGACCGACTGGCGTGGATTCAGCGAGGCCTGCGGATCCTGGAAGACCATCTGGATCTTCCGCCGGACCGGGCGAAGCCGGCGGCCGCGGAGCTTGGTGACGTCCTCGCCGGAGATGCTGACCTTGCCCTCGGTGGGATCGAGCAGCCGGGTCGCCAGTCGGGCGAGCGTCGATTTGCCCGAGCCTGATTCACCGACGAGGCCGACGGTTTCGCCCCGTCGTACGACGAGATCGATCCCGTCGACAGCCTTCACTGCCCCGGCCTGCCGGAACGGAACCCCACGCAGGCCGAAGTACTTCTTGACTCCGTCCAGGCGGAGCAACTCCTCGGTGCCCTGCTCGACAGTGCTCACAGTGCACCCTCCTCGGCGCGCCGCTCGATCGGTGCACCTTCCGTGGCGGCGTTGTCCTGGACGCCCGTCCGGGCGACCTCCGGACGGCGGCCGAGGTGGCAGGCGGCTTCGTGGTCTCCCTCGCCGGGGCGTGGGGTCAGCACCGGGCGCTCGGTGATGCAGCGTTCGCCGACGCGTTCGGTGTAGGCACAGCGCGGCTGGAACGGACAGCCGGTCTCGATCGAGCCGGGCGACGGCGGACTGCCCGGGATCGTGGTCAGCCGATGCTTGGGCGCGATGTCGATCCGCGGCATCGCACCGAGCAGGCCGAGGCTGTAGGGATGCGCTGCGCGGTAGAAGATGTCCCGGACGGTGCCCTGTTCGGCCGCGCGCCCGGCGTACATGACCAGTACGTCGTCCGCCACCTCGGCGACCACTCCGAGGTCGTGCGAGATCAGCACGAGCGCGGTCCCGAACTCGGTCTGGACGTCCTCCAGCAGCCGCAGGATCTGCGCCTGCACGGTCACGTCCAGGGCCGTGGTCGGCTCGTCCGCGATCAGCACCTTCGGGTCGTTCACCAGCGCCATCGCGATCACGACCCGCTGCCGCATCCCGCCGGAGAACTCGTGCGGGAAGGCGCGCGCCCGCTGAGCGGCCGACGGGATGCCGACCAGGTCGAGCATCCGGACCGCGCGCGCGTTCGCCTCCTTCTTGGAGACCTCGTGATGCAGCCGGTACGCCTCGGCGACCTGCCAGCCGACGCTGTAGTACGGGTTGAGCGCGGAGAGCGCGTCCTGGAACACCAGCGCGACCTCGTTGCCGCGGACCTTGCGCAGTTCGTCGGGCGTCAGCTTCGTCAGCTCGCGACCGCCCAGCAGCACCTCGCCCTTGACGTCGGCGTTGGACGGCAGCAGGCCCATCACAGCCGCCGAGCTGACGCTCTTGCCCGAGCCGGACTCGCCGACGATCGCCAGCGTCTTACCAGGCGCGACAGCGAAGTCGATGCCGTCGACGGCCGGCACCAGCCCGCCTTCGGTCCGGAAGGTCACATGAAGATCGTGGACTTCGAGAACCGGAGTCTCTTCCGCAGTTCTTTCGGGCCTTGAAAAGCTTTCTGTTCTCTCAGGCATGGCCAACCCTCGGGTCCAGTACTCCGTGCAGCACGTCCACCACCAGGTTCGCCAGAATCACCAGGAACGCCGAGAACAGCGTCACGCCGACCACCACCGCCACATCGAGCTGCCCGACCGCGCTGATCAGCAGCTCGCCGAGACCCTGCATGCTGAACACCTTCTCGGTCAGGATCGCACCGCCGAGCAGACCGCCGAGATCGAGGCCGAAGATCGTCACGATCGGCACCAGCACGCCGCGCAGCCCGTGCAGGAAGACCACCCGGCCCTCCCCCGCACCCTTCGCCCGGGCGGTGGTGATGTGGTCGAGATTCATCTCCTCCAGCATCTGCGCCCGGGTCAGCCGGATGTACGACGCGGCGTTCAGCGCCGCCAGCACGATCCACGGCAGCACCAGGTGCCAGGCCCAGTCGACCGGACTCTCGGTGAGCGGGATGTACCCGTTCACCGGCACCATGTTCAGCCAGAACCCGAAGACCAGGATCGCCAGCAGCCCGACCAGGAACGACGGCGAGGCGACACCGACCAGCGCGAACCCGACCGCGACCCGGTCGAAGAGCCGCCCGCGCCGGAGCGCGGCGCCGACGCCGAGCGTCACGCCGGCCACCAGCCACAGGATCGCCGCCCCGATCGCGATCGACGCCGTGATCGGCAGTCTGCTCAGGATCAAGGTGGTCACCGGACGGGCGAGCGGGAACGAGTACCCGAAGCACGGCGCGTTGCACTGCACCGCGGCCTGTCCGTCCCCGAAGGTCCGGCCGGCCACGATCCCCTTCAGGAACTGCAGGTACTGCTGCATCGTGCTCTGGTCCAGCTGCATGAAGTGCCGGGCCTGCTCGAGGCGGTCCGGCGTACAGGGCTTGCCGCAGCCGAGCCGCGCCGGGTCGGCGGGCAGCGCGTAGAAGATCAGGTAGACGGCCAGGCTCAACGCGAGCATCACCAGCACGGTCGCGAGCAGCCGCCGGATCACGAACCACACCATGTCCGGCATTACTTGGCCCTCCGCAGCCGTACGTCGAACGCGTCACGAACACCGTCACCGAGCAAGGTGAACCCGAGGACGGCGAGGAACAGCATCGCGCCCGGGAACGCCAGGAACCACGGATCGGCGCCGGTGTAGACCCAGACGATCGAGTCCGAGATCGACCGGCCCAGACTCGGTGTCGGCGGTGGTACCCCGACGCCCAGGAACGACAACCCGGCCTCGGCGCCGATGATTCCCGGCACCGCCATCGTCGCGATCACCAGCACCGGACCGAGCAGGTTCGGCAGCAGCTCACGGGTGACGATCGCCCAGCCGCTCGATCCCGAGGACCTGGCGGCCTCGACGAACTCGCGCTGGACCAGCGACCTGGCCTGGTTGCGGATCAGCCGCGCCAGCCCGGCCCAGCCGAAGACGCTGAGCACGATGATCAGCAGCAGCCAGCGCGGGAACCTGGCCGGCACGATGATGCCGAGGGCAATCATGAACAGCAGCGACGGGAACCCGAAGAGGAAGTCGAGCAGCCGCGACACGACCGCGTCGTACCAGCCACCGAAGTACGCCGCGCTGATGCCGACGAGCGTGCCGACCACGGTCGTGACGAGGGTGACGACGACCGCGATGAACAGCGAGGTCCGCAGGCCGAGCACCACGATCGAGAACAGGTCCCGGCCGGTCAGCGGCTCGATGCCGAACCAGTGGTCGCCGCTGAGCCCGCCGACGGCTCCGCGCGGCGCATTACCGCGGAGCGGATCGAGCAGGTTGATGTTGTACGTGTACGCGTCCTGCCCCTCCAGCTTCGCCAGCAACGGCGCCGCGATCGCGATCAGGACCAGCACGACCACCAGCAGCGCACCGAACCGGGCGCTGCGATCCCGGCGGACCCGGCGAAAAGCCTGCCGGGTCGGTGAGACGGCCGAAACGACCTCGGAACCCACACGCACTCCTGACAACGATGGACTGAACCCAGCCGAGAAACGGTAGGCCAGAGTCTCCCACCATCCAGGTCCGATCTTGAATCGTGAGAAAGTCCATCCACGTACTGGAGATTATTGCGTACAGCGAGTGACGAATTGTGCTCTGCTGCGGAAATCCTGCGAAATAAGGAGATTCAGGTCACTCGACCTCGGTCAGCTCCCAGGGCCGGCGGCGCGGAAGGTAACGCAGCGCGAGGTAACTCGCAGCGGCCCCTAGCGCGATCCCCGGGATGATCCAGCGCCAGCCCGAGAGTGCTCCCGGCTGGGCCTCGACTGTTTGCACCGCCGGGGCCAGGGTGTCCTGGCCGCCCGTACCCTGCCCGGTTGCCGGCTGAAGCGTGTCCTCGAGACCGGTCGGTCCGCCGTCGAACTGGCCCGGCCCCAGGAGCTTGACGGAACCCAGCAGTTGTTTCAGCGCGGCGCCGTTGTCGGCCTTGTGCCAGACCGGGTTCTCCGGCAGCTTCCCGCTGCCGTCGGTGCTCACGGTGGTGGCGATCCACGGGCCGCCCGGAGCATCCGGATAGATGATGTCGAGGCGCCAGACGGACATGTCGTGGATCAGCCAGGTGGCCCGCACGAACTGACCGGACTCATGCGGGTCGGTGTTGCCGCGGGTCGGCACCGGCTCCCCGAGCAGCTTCAGAAGCTGGTTGTAGAGCGTGTCTTCGTAGCCTAAGGCAACGACTTTCGGTGGTGCGCTGAGCAGCACGCTGGTCGGACCACCGGCCGACGCCGGCAAGGCCGCTCCCGCGACGGTGATCAGTACTGCGAAGAGCAAGGCGAAGGTACGGCGGATCCAGCGCGACATGGCGGTCTCCTCGAGCCGAGCGAACGGTGCACCCCTGATACACCGCCACCCGACCAAGGGTTCCAGCTAGGGCCTCGTCGAGAGAGCGATTTCTGTTGCTCTCGCCTTCTCCTTGACACCTTCCAGCCGGAACGTGCGATTGTCCGGCGCCCACACCAGCGTTGGGCCAGCAACCCGAAGCGTCTTCTGCTGACCGGCCCCGTCCACCAACTTCAACTCGTACGGCGCCTCGAACCAGAAGCCGTTGACCGCGTTCACGGCGTCCAACTGCTCGTAGTACTGCTTGAGGTAACCCCAGTCCAGCTGGGACCCGAGCTGCTCCAACCGTTCCCCAGTAGCCCAGCTCATCGCCACGAAACCCTGCGATGCCTCGACCTGGCTGGGCGGCCCCAGCACCTTGGGAACCACTGGCGTGAACCCAGCGATCCGCCCGGCCTCCGCCAGACTCAGGTGCCCCCGCACAGGAGGCACGGTCGGGTTCGCAGTAGGCGCCTGCCCGACAGGTTGCGCCTTGACGCCACCGATGTTGAGCCACTCGGCCACAGTCGCGCGCACTGGCGACACCACGACCGCCCCACCCACCAGCACCGCCAGGAGCGCCAGGAACGCCCGCCAGCGTCGCAGCAGCACGGTCATCGGCGAACGGCGTACAGGCTGCCCTTCAACGGCCTCCAGCACTGCAGCAGCGAGCCCGTCGTCGACAGGGGGCAGCACAGCGGAACGCCCGAGCGCACGGAGTTCATCTTCCAAGGAACTCATCGCTGCACCTCCTTGTCGGGTAGTTGGGTCCGCAGTCGTCCCAGTGCTCGGTGCAGTCGCGACTTGACCGTGCCACGCGCCCAGCCGAGCACTGTCGCCGTCTCCTGCTCGTCCAGCTCCAGCAAGTACCGACACGTCACCACTAGTCGGTAGTTCTCCGGCAGCTCCCGTACTGCGGCCAGCAGTTCGCGGCGTCGCTCACCGACAGCCGCCTCGTCGGCCGGGTCCAACACGCTCTCCGGTAGCGCAGCGAGCTCCTCGCGACGCGTCCGGCGACTCCGCGACCGCTGCAGGTTGCGCGTCTCGTTCGCCACGATGCGCAGCAGCCACGGTCTGAACGCTGCGTCCTCCCGGAAGCCACCCAGCCCGCGATACGCCTTGACGAACGACTCCTGCACCACGTCGTCAGCCTCGGAGCCGGCGCCCAGGAACACGGCCGTTCGTTTCGCCACCGGCGCATGCCGCAGCACCAGCTCCGCGTACGCAGTGGAGTCTCCACCACGCACCCGAGCCAGGATCGCCCGTTCGTCGGTCTCGCTGATTCCGCCTCCTGTCCGTCCCTGCATTGTCTCTACACCGCAGGCGAACAGTCGGTTCCAGCAATCACTGACGAGGCTTGACCCGCTTCGTCGGTACGGCGGTCAGCGGGTCTTCCGGCCAGGGGTGACGTGGATACCGAGCACGTAGGTCGGCCCGCACCTGCGGATAGCCCTGCACCCAGAAGGACGCCAGGTCACTGGTGATCGCCACCGGACGCTGTGCGGGCGACAGGAGATGCAGCACGACCGGCACCCGCCCGTCGGCGACCACCGGCGTCGCAGTCCACCCGAACACCTCCTGCAGCTTCACCGCGAGCACCGGCGGCTCAGCACCGTCGTACGCAAGCCGCACCTGCGACCCGGACGGCACCGCCAACCGCTCCGGCGCCAACTCCCCGAACCGCGTCGCTGCAGGCCACGGCAACAACCGCCGGAGCGCAGTCGCCACGTCAATGCGCCCGAGGTCACCTGCCCGGCGTACGGATGACAGCTCCGGCCCAAGCCACTCATCGAGCCCGGCCAGCAAGGCCGCATCGTCGACTGCAGGCCAGGGGTCGCCGAGATGCGCGTGGCAGAAGGCGAGACGCTCGCGGAGAGAGACAGCGGCGTCCGACCAACGCAGTACGGACAGACCGCTCCGCCGCAGACCATCCCGTACTGCGGCCTGCACCAGCAGCGGGTCGGGCTTGGACAGCGGTACGTCGTTGAGCACGATCGCCCCGAGCGACTCCACCCGCCGGGTCACGATCCGCCCGTCGTCCCAGCGAATCAGCTCAGCTGTCGACACGAGCTCGCCGGCCACCTCCCGAGCAGTCGCCTCGTCGATCGGCGCCGCAGACCGGATCCTCGCATCGGCCCGTCCCGGCGCCCGATCAGCCACTGCAATCGCCAACCACGGCGACGTCCGCAACGGCGAGGCCGGATCCAGCGCCGCCCCTGTTCCCCCAGCCATCTGATAGGTCGCCGAGTCCACCCCCCGAGCCCGCGCAATCCGATCCGGATAAGCCAACCCCACCACGATGCCAGCGGCCAGATCATCAGCTATGCCGGCTTTCGCAACCCCGGAATCTCGACCCAACCGTTTGACTTCTTCTCTCCATCTCGCGGTTGCCGCGCGATCCTGACCTCTGCGGAGTGCTCTCCAGCGTGCGGGGAGGTCGTCTCCGAAGTCATGGCCCGAGTCGTCCGACAGCAGGGCGACGATCTCGCGGGCGCGATCGGCGCCTACCCACGGCGTACCGTCCAGCAGAGCGCGTGCCAACCGCGGATGCGCGCCAACGGCCGCCATCCGCCGCCCCCGCTCGGTGATCCGCCCGTCGCCATCGACAGCCTCAAGCCGCTCCAGCAACTCGACAGCCGCCTCCATCGCCACCACCGGCGGCTCCGACAGCAACGCCAACCCCGACCCACCAGGCGCACCCCACGCCGCCAGATCCAGCGCGAACCCCGCCAGATCCGCAGTAGCGATCTCCGGCGCCGCATGATCGTCAAGATGCGCATGATCGGTCGCCGACCAACACCGATAGACCCGCCCAGGCGCCTCCCGCCCAGCACGTCCAGCCCGCTGATCGGAGGACGACTTGGAGACCCGACAAGTCACCAGCGCACCAAGCCCCCGCGACTGATCAGTCCGCGGCTCACGAGCAAGCCCTGAATCGACCACGACGCGAACCCCCGGCACCGTCAACGAACTCTCAGCGACCGACGTCGTCACCACGATCCGCCGCGAAGCACCCGGCGCCAGCGCCCGATCCTGCTCGGCCCGCGACTGCCGCCCGAACAACGGCAACACGTTCAGCCCGGCCAACCGCCGAGCCACCCCGTTGATCTCCGCCTCGCCCGGCACGAACACCAGGACGTCGCCCTCGTTCTCATCCACCGCCCGCCGCACCATTGCCGCCACGTGATCCAGCAACCGCGGATCGACCCGCCCACCGGGCAACAAGGGCACCGGCACCGGCGGCGGCGCCCACTCGACCGCCACGTCGAACAACGCCGCCGACGCAGTGATCACGGGAACCAGACCATCGGCCGGCCCAGGACGCTCACCCGCACCGGCCAGCGCCCTGCTCAAACTCACCGTGTCCGGAGTCGCCGAAGTCGCGACCAGCGCGAGGTCCTCCCGGAGATTCGCCCGCACATCGACGCAGAACGCCAGGAGCAGATCCGCGTCGAGATGCCGCTCATGACACTCGTCGATCACCACAGCGGCGATCCCGGGCAGCTCAGGGTTCTGCTGCAACCGCCGTACGAGAAGCCCTGTCGTCACCACCTCGACGCGAAGCCCGCGACCACCGGCACGTTCACCCCGCATCGCGTACCCGATCCGCTGCCCCAGCGGCTCACCCGCCAACATCGCCAACCGCGACGCAGCAGCTCGCGTCGCCATCCGCCGCGGCTCGGCGACCAGGATCGTGCCGTCGAGCGCGTCGGCGAGCGCCAGCGGAAGCAACGAGGTCTTGCCCGATCCGGGCGGCGCGACCAGCACCGCAGTACCGGCCGAACGCACCGCGTCGACAGTCGCACGCAACACGGCGCGAACAGGCAGAGTCCGCCCCCGGCACGGACAACTCAGGCAACAACACAGACCCGACGCTAACCGACGATCAGCCGCCCGGCCGACCAGCAGGCCCGCCACCGCGCGCCCGTAGTACCGGGCATGGCCTAGGGTCGGATCCGTGCCTGATGTCGATGCATCCTTCCTTGCCCTTCCCCGACACGAGCTCGCCGACGCGGCCCTGCAACGCGCCAAGGACCTCGGCGCGACGTACGCCGAGTTCCGGCTGGAGCGGATCCGGTCCGAGTCGATCTCGTTGCGCGACAGCGTGCTCGAGAGCGCGTCCGACGACGAGGACCTCGGTCTCGCCGTCCGGGTGATCCACGACGGGACCTGGGGTTTCGCCGCCGGGGTCGCGCTGACCACCGACGAGGCGGTCCGGATCGCCGAGCAGGCGGTCAACCTGGCGCAGGTCTCCCGGCCGATCAACACCGAGCCGATCGAGCTGGCCGACGAGCCGATCTACGACGACGTCCAGTGGGTGTCGAGCTACGAGATCGACCCGTTCAGCGTGCCGCGCGCGGAGAAGGTTGCCCTGCTCACCGATTACAGCAACCGCCTGCTGCAGGCCGACGGCGTCACGCACGTCTCGGTCTACGTTGCGTCGGTCAACGAGTGCAAGTACTACGCGAACTCCGAGGGCACCTCGACGACCCAGCAACGGGTCCGGATCGGCCCGCAGCTGCAGGCGATCTCGGTCGACCCCGAGACCGGCCGCTTCGACTCGATGCGGACGCTCGCGCCACCGGCCGGCCGCGGCTGGGAGTACCTGACCGGCACCGGCTGGAACTGGGACGAGGAGCTCGCGCAGATCCCCGGCTGGCTCGCGGAGAAGATGGCCGCGCCGAGCGTCGAGGCAGGCCAGTACGACGTGGTGGTGGACCCGTCGAACCTCTGGCTCACCATCCACGAGTCGATCGGCCACGCGACCGAGCTGGACCGCGCCCTCGGGTACGAGGCGAACTACGCCGGCACCAGCTTCGCCACCATCGACAAGCTCGGCAGCCTCAAGTACGGCTCGCCGGTCATGCACGTCACCGGCGACCGGACAGCGGAGAACGGGCTGTCCACGGTCGGGTACGACGACGAGGGCGTCGCCGGGCAGCAGTGGGATCTGGTCAAGGACGGCACGCTGGTCGGCTACCAGCTGGACCGCCGGATGGCCGAGGTCAACAAGGATGTCCTCGGCACCGATCGCTCGAACGGCTGCGCGTACGCCGATTCGGCCGGCCACGTGCCGATCCAGCGGATGGCCAACGTCTCCCTGCAACCCGCGCCCGACGGCCCCTCGACCGAGGAGCTGATCAGCCGGGTGAAGAACGGGATCTACATCGTCGGCGACAAGTCCTGGTCGATCGACATGCAGCGCTACAACTTCCAGTTCACCGGGCAGCGGTTCTACAAGATCACCGACGGCAAGCTCGACGGCCAGCTGCGCGACGTCGCGTACCAGGCCACCACGACCGACTTCTGGGGCTCGATGGAAGCCGTCGGCGGCCCGCAGACCTACGTCCTGGGTGGCGCGCTCAACTGTGGCAAGGCACAGCCGCCGCAGAGTGGAGCGGTCAGCCACGGTTGCCCGTCCGCCCTGTTCCGCGATGTCCGCATCCTCAACACCACGCAGGAGGCCGGCCGGTGACGACCGCCATTCAGCTGACCCCGCAGGACACCATCGAGCGCGCGCTCGAACTCGCCGCGGCCGAAGGCGCCCAGGGCTGTGTCGTCCTGGTCGCCGAGACGTCCAGTGCGAACCTGCGCTGGGCCAACAACACCCTGACCACCAACGGCGCGATGCGCGGCTCCAGCGTGACCGTGATCGCCACCGTCGGCGCCGGCGAAGGGACCGCGGTCGGCATCGTCGGCCGTTCCTCCGTCACCGATGTCTCGCTGCGGGAGATCGTCGCGGCCGCCGTCGCCACGGCGCGCGAATCCAGCGCCGCCGAAGACGCCCGCCCACTCGTCGACGGCACCGTCGGCCCCGGCTGGGACGAGGAGCCGGACGAGACCGACGTCAGCGTCTACGCGAACTTCGCCCCCGCACTCGGCGAGGCGATGGCCCGGGCCGGCAAGGAGAGCCGCTGGCTCTACGGCTTCGCCGACCACGAGGTCGTCACCCTGTACGTCGGGTCGTCGACCGGCCTCCGGCTCCGGCAGGTCCTGCCGCGCGGCTACGTCACCGCGAACGGCAAGTCGCACGACTGGAGCCAGTCGGCCTGGGTCGGTGCCGCGACGCACGACTTCCGCGACATCGACCCGCTCGCGATCGACACCGAGCTGGCCCGCCGGCTCAGCTGGGCGACGCGGACCGTGTCGGTCGAAGCGGGCCGGCACCCGACCGTGCTGCCACCCGCGGCGGTCGCCGACCTGATGACGCACATGTACAACAAGCTGGACGGCCGGGACGCGCACGAAGGCCGGAGCGTCTTCTCGAAGCCCTCCGGTGGCTCGCGGATCGGCGAGACGCTGTCACCGCATCCGGTCCGGTTCTGGTCGGACCCGCACCTGTCCGGTCTGGAGACGCTGCCGTTCGCGATGGCCCGGGACTCGGCCGGCTGCGAGAGCGTCTTCGACAACGGGCTCGCGCTGTCGTCGACCGACTGGATCCGCGGCGGCAAGCTGGAGAACCTGATGCAGAGCCGGTTCACGGCTTCGTTGACCGGCGCTCCAGCGGTCACCCCGCCGATCGCCAACTACGCACTCTCGGTGGAGGGGGCAACGGGTTCCGTCGACGACCTGGTCGCGGGGCTCGATCACGGCCTGCTGCTGACCTGCCTGTGGTACATCCGGATCGTCGACCCGCAGACCCTGCTGCTCACCGGCCTCACCCGCGACGGCGTCTACCTGGTCGAGAACGGCGAGGTGACCGGTGCCGTCAACAACTTCCGCTTCAACGAGAGCCCGGTCGACATCCTGGCCCGCTTCACCGCGGCCGGCGCAACCGTCCCGTCCCTGTCGCGCGAATGGGGCGACGACTTCTCCCGTACGGCGACGCCGCCACTGCTCGTCCCCGACTTCAACATGTCGAGCGTCAGCCAGGCGAACTGAAACGACTCGGTCCCGCGACCCCCTGCCGCAGCAGGGAATCGCGGGACCGTAGTACGAGGTCATGCGATCAGACGGTCGGGTAACCCGGCTCCGCAGGGTTCGCGCCACCGGGACCGAAGCGCTCTGCAGCCTTCGGGTCCGGGCCGTACTGGTTGTCGCCGGCAACACCCTCGGTCGCGTAGAACACGATCAGGATGATCCAGCCGACACACGGGATCAGGCCGATCAGGATCCACCAGCCGCTCCGGTTGGTGTCGTGCAGCCGCCGGACAGGCCACACCCAGCGAGGGAAGCAGGACGGCGAGGCAGTAGATCGTGCTCAGCACGCCGCTCGCCGCTGCTGCGTAGTCCGTGCCGATGATGCGGTCGATGAGGCTCGAGACGATGCTGATGACGGCGTTGAACAGAACGAACATCCAGAACTCTTTGCGTCGCGCGCGACCGCTGAACTGGACATACTTCTTGATCACATCTGTGTACCACTGCATTACTTGCTCCGATGGTCGAAGGTGAGACGCGGACCGAGCCTGTCGGAACCCACCGGGTTCGTCAATGCAACTTTTCGCTTTGGTGACCACACCGCAACCTGACGCGCCGTACTACAAGCACACTTCAGCTATTCGGAACCGGTTTCGCCTGGGTGACCCGCCACAGCTTGCGCGGCCCGGGACCCTCTTCGTAGGCATCGACGCCGCCCAGCTCCCACCGCTCGGCCAGCTCGTGGACCAGGTCGAGATCGAAGAAGCGGCCGGCGAAACCGTCCTTCGCATACAGCCCGTCGCCGATCTCGGCACACTTCGGCAGGCAGGGGTCGTCGGTAGACCAAGCGGTATAGACGAACAGCCCACCCGGCCGCAGGACCCGGTGGATCTCGTTCATCAGCGACCGCAGCTCGGTCCGCGAGAACGCCATGTTCATCAAGACATTCGCGTAGACCGCGTTGACCGTGGCGTCGGCCGGCGGCAACGGATCGCGGACGTCATGCAGCGCCGCCGTCACCCGGTCGTCCAGGCCGTCCCGCTGCGCGTCCAGCCGCAACTGGTGCAGCGCCGCCTCACTGAAGTCGGTGGCATGCACGCTGAATCCCTGCCTGGCAAGGTAAAGCGCGTCCCGGCCCTGGCCGGCGCCGAGCTCGAGCACGTCGTCGATGCCCGCCGCCTCGAACAGCCGGACGGTCCACCGCGCCGCCGCCGACGGCTCCGCGCCGTGCAGCCGCGGGTTCCCGGCGTAGGCCGTCTCCCACCGATCCTGCTGAGCCCTTGCGAGCTCGATGTGTCCAGTCTTCATCTTGCTCCCCGTGGTCGTCAGCCGGTCTGGACGACCGGCAGACCCGCAGCAGCCTACGCGACGAATTGAGTAGACGTACTCAGGCGGCATCTCGGTCCAGCTTCGATAGTGAGAAGGACACCCGAGGAGGACGCCGGATGACCGCCAACCTGCGCTGCCCCGTCTGCCAGACGGATCTACTACTCAACGTAACGATCCCCCCGCCCACAGTTGCCCCCGGCCCCTTCCCTCATCCCCAGCCGGCACCGCCCATGCCTCCTGTCTACGTCCCTACGGTTCCGGACAATCGGATGTATCAGGGCAACTATCCGCCCCCACCACTCCGGGGCGTCCGTCCGCAGGCGACCTTGCCACCCGCCCAGCCGGCGGCCCGCAGTACGGGCTCTGCCCCGCGCGCCTCGGCCTACAGCACCGCCCCGGCCGCACCCCCACCTGCCCGACCGCGGTTACCTCGGGAACCCCGGCCGCCGCGAAGGCTGAGTCCGCAGGCAACCTTGCTTGCCTTGGGCGTCCTGCTCCTGCTCGCCGCCGGCGTCACGTTCCTCGCGGTCAACTGGGACAGCCTGTCCGTCTCCGTCCAGGCATCGATCATGGCGACACTCGCCGCCCTCGCCTTCGCCGGCTCCGTCCCCGCCAGCCGCAAGAAGCTCGCCGGCACCGCCGAAGCTCTGGCCCTCCTCGGCGGCGGTCTGCTGATCGTCGACCTGTTCGGCGCCCGCGAACTCGGCCTGGTCTCCGACACGACCATCAGCGAGGCCCGGTACGCCGCTGTCTCGTTCCTGATCGTTGCCGCGATCAACCTCCTGATGACCCGAATCGCGCCGAGCGTCAAGACCTTCGGCCTCACCGCCGTGATCGCCGGCCAACTCCCGCTGACCCTGTTCCTGGTCAACCACGTCAGCATCGCCCTCTACCTGCTCGGCCTCGTCGTCCAGGTCGTCATCACCGTGTTGTGGACCAACCTGAGCACGCGCCTGCTCAAGATCACCGGCGGCATCTGCGGCGCAGTGTTCCTCTCGATCGTCTTCTTCGTCGGCACATTCCGGGTACTGCTCGGCCTGCTCTCCGCGCACTCGTTCAACTGGGCAGACTTCGCCGACGAACTCTTCGACGGCTCCATCACCGCCTTCGGCCCGGTACTCGCCACGGCAGCAGTCGTCTGCCTGGCCGCCGTCGCCGGAACGCTTCTCTCCCGCAAGACAGCGCTCTCTGCCGCTCTCCCGCCCAACGCGATCGAGTTCGTCTGTACGGCGTTCGGCGCCTTCGTCCTCGCGGTCCTGCTGCCCCAGATCCCGGTCGTCGACCGCTGGTCGGCCACCGGCGTCGCCACCGCCCTGGGTCTCGCGGTGACCCTGCTCCCCCGCCGTACCGGCCTGCTCACCTTCGTACTACGGATCGCCGCGATGATCGTTGCCTCGGTCAACCTCATGGTCTGCGCGTTCCTCGCCGACCTGCAGCAGCTCGGCCTGATCTCGGCGATCACCGCCGGTCTCGCGCTACTGGCCGCCTGGCGCAAGCATGTGACGCTGACCGCCGCGACCTGGATCGCCGGCTCCGGCGCCCAGCTCGCGATTCTCTTCGTCACCTGGGACGGCCTCTTCACCACCTGGACCGGCGGCATCGCGCTCGCCGTCGTCGGCGCGATCCTGATCGGCTTCGCCTGCGTCTCGGTCGGGAAGCCGCACGAGACCGCTCTCCTGCTCTCCGCTGTTTCCGCAGTCATCGTGGCGGAGCTCGTCATCCTGACGGTCTCCCCCGACACCGGAACCGGCGTAGTACTGATCATCGCGTCGGCACCATTGGTCGCCTATGGCATGCAGCCGCAACGTCGCGACGCCCTCCTGGTAGCAGGGGCCCTGACGGTCATCGCCAACACCGCTTTCGTCATCGGCGCCGGCGCCGCCACCCTCGAGTGGTTCACCTTGCCGCCCGCCGCAGTCATGCTGGCGATCGGGCTGCTCCGCTGGCGCGACCAGCCGAGCTGGGTCTACCTTGGCCCCGGCCTGCTGCTCGGCCTGGTCCCGTCCGCATTGGTGGCCAGCAGCAACCATGACTTCCTGCGCATCACCTTCGTGGTGGCAGCCGCCGTCGCCGTCATCGTGCTCGGCACCCGCTTCTCCCTCCAGGCCCCGTTCGTGATCGGCGCGACCGTCCTCGCCAAGATCGGCCTCTGGCAGTTCCTCGAAGTCGCGCCGCTCATCCCCCGCTGGATCACCCTAGGTGCCGCCGGCGCCATCCTCCTCGCCGTCGGCGCCACCTACGAGCGCCGCCTCCAAAACGCCAAACAGGCCGCCCACTGGATCTCGGCCCTCCATTGAGCAGCAATCAGACCTAGCGTCCGAGCGCCCGCCACTCCGGGCCGATGCAGAACGTCGAGTTCTCGCACATACTGGGAGGTGACTGACCTATTGAAGCGCCGGGGGGCGAATGGCCAACCGCGACGAGTGGGACTCTTCTGACGCCGTTGTCCTCACCCATGCGCTGGAAAAGCTCCGGGCCCGCGACGGCTTGGTACTGGCCCGTCTGCAGACCGCCAAAAGAGACGATGTCGCTCCCCTTCTTCGACTTCCACTTGTCCAGAACTTTGCGGCCCTCCAAGACATAGATCCTGCCCTGGCCGCCCTCCAGATGGTGGCTCAATGTGTTCGAGACACCACAGACGGCACGCATCAGATCGTCGCAGACGCGATCCTCGGACTCGGAGTGCTCGCCGATGTCTACGCTCAACATCACGTCGACGACAGAGTCTTGCAGGCCTTGCGCGCTGATTCGTTAGGGCGTCGCAGAGCTGCTCTCCTGGCCAACTGGCACCGACTGCACCTCGCGGTGGGCGTCGCCCCAGGCGAACCACCGAGCGATCGCACGCTCAGAGGAACGACCGAGCCCGAGATACTCCGCCAACTCGCCCGTCAACTGATCCGGCCGGAGAGTAATCCGGTGGCCCAGGATCTCGTGGATCTGCCGGCTGGCCCGCTGCGGAGCGCCACTCGGACGCAGGCAACCGGACGTGTCATCGTCGTCGGCGGCGCGGTGATGGACGTCATCTTCCGCACGAAACGCATTCCACAGCACGAGACTTCCACGCTCGCTGACGACTGTCTCCTCACCCCCGGCGGCAAGGGAGTGAGCCAGGCAGTAGCGGCCGCGCGCCTAGGGCTCAAAGTCAGTCTGGTCGCAGCGCTGGGCGATGACCAATTCGGTCAGGAGATCGTCCAGCACCTGCGCGCCGAGAACGTCGACACGTCTCTGCTCAAGATCGTGCGCGGAGCCCGCACTCCGATGACAGGGGTCTTCGAGCTCCGGTTAGGTGACAGCATCGCGGCCGTCTGGCGCAACGATCGAGTGATCAATCTGGGAGTCCGCGACATCGATCTGCTGTCTCGCCAGATCGCCGACTGCGACGTCATCCTGGTTACCTTCGAGGTCCCCCGGGACACCGTCCATCGCGCGCTCAGCCTGGCGCACACATCCCAACGATCGCGACCGACCGTCATCGTGACTCCTGGTCAGCCGTATGCCGACGGCGGGATCTCCAGGCAGTCTCTCGCTCAGATCGACTATCTGGTGGCACACGCCTGGGAGCTCGAGCGGTACATACCGCCCGGGTACGACCGATTCGATCCGGATCGCGTCGGCGACCACCTCCTGGACCGGGGGGTCGGAACTTTGTGCCTGCTCGGGAACGGTGGAGGTTTGATATATTCGCAGAACGCGCCGAAACTGACCCGTCTGCCGACCGTCTCGTCACCGTTCAAGGAATCGTCGGCAACGCGGGACGCGTTCTGCGCCGCTCTAGCCGCGGGACTTATCGACGAAGACGGAGTCTTCGACGGCGAGGTCGCGAAATGGGCCACCGCCGCGATGGCCTGCGCCGCAGAGGACTTCACTCACTCGACTACCATGCCGGACCGCGACCGGATCGAGCGAAAGCTCAGAGAAGCTGACGGCGGACGCTCCGAGTAGCCACTTTGGCGTCGCCGGGGCGGCGCTGGCTGCCAATTGGCGATCCCTGCCACCTTTTGGCAGAAGACCGGGCTGACAAACCCACAGTAAGTAACCAGGATTCTCAGGGACGCCGAGATCAACCTGTCTCAAGGGTCGCCAATAAAGCAGATTGACATCCAATTGCCATGTTGTTCACTGAGATCAGAACAACGACAAGGCGGTCAAGGGACCCAATCTAGCGCACACCGTCAGGAATGCAAGCACTCGCCAAAGGTCGCGATGGAAGTGAGGGAATCCGATGACTGGGAACAACGCATTGGTATTGATTGTGATGGCGGGTACCGCCATCCTCCTCTTCTCCTTCTGGAAGCAGATCCTCGTCCTGCTCGGACTGGCGCTCCTGACGATCTTCTGCTTCGGACTGTACAGCTTCGCCGCCAGCATGACCGGCTGATAGTCAACTCCAGCGCACACAGCGATCAGGCACCTGGCATATGCCAGGTGCCTGATCGCTGTTCCGCACTACCACGACATCAGCGGCGAACTCTGCGTTGCCGGTCCGGCGGCAAGTACTCAGTCTCCCCACGCATCCTGGAGCAGAAGATCATCGAGTCGAGCAGTGGCGCGCGGCTGTGCTCGACTGTCACACCGTGCTGCGATCGCACCGTGACCAGATTCGTAGACCCGTAGGTCGACTTCAACTGCCTGGGAGTCATGTAGCGGCCGTCGACATAAATATATGGACGTGGGCTGATCGTCATCCAGCGTTGCCAGTTCGCCGCCAGATAACTCGATCCACTGAACCCCAGGTTCGGATCAACTGCCGTCGTCAGCAGGTCGCAGCCGCTCCCTGGCGCGCGCATCTCGTTGCGAACCTTGGACAGCAGGAACGAGATGGCATTGCTTGGCGCCACATCGAAAGAGTAGACCCTCGACACATCCCAGACTCGTTCGATGGGCAGCCCGAACTGACCCCGCAGCTGACGTCCGACGACTGCCCACTCAAGTGGAGAGACACTGCACAACGTGATCGGCAATTGATGAATCGGATCGATCAAGGCAAAGTTCCGCGAACCGGCCCGTGCGCTCCGGAGATAATGCAGACGCCCGAAGATGGCAGCTGTTTCAGGCCCTCGGTACTCCACAAATCGCAGATCCTGCAACGGGAAGCTGTGCACAGGGATCAAGGCTGCGATCGCATCCTGATCTGCTCGGAGACTGACGGCACTCGCCCGCAACTCCGCGGCCAGATCACGCTGCCTCAGGCAACCGTTGTATCGAGCAACCCGGGGTAGCTGCAACAAAGTCCGCACAGATAGTGCGCGGGGTTCAACGCCGTACTCAACGGCCGATCGCGCAACCAGTTCAGCGAATTGCGATCCTGACTGGCGGCACTCGTCGAGCGATAGGCCCGTCGATCCACGCAATGAAATCGTGGCGATCTCGGCGCCGGCGGCAACAGCACTCAAGTGGCCGACTCCCCTCTTGCCATGGGCATCTCAATACTCCGGATATGGTTTCTACCCACTCGGATCAGCATCCAACACAGCGATCTCCCCGAGCTCTGACACGAGTCTCGAGGTGATGCGAACGACATCAGCGCTCGGCGGCCAAGTGATCCTTGAGGATGGTGAGCCGAGTCTGAACGAGATCCAGTTTGAGTTCCTCCGAACTCAGCCGCGCATATTTCGCTTGATAGTCGACCCGCAACTCGTGTCTCAGCCAGTCGTACGACTGGCACAAGACTTCGTGATCCCTGAGCACGGTCCATTGATCGCCGGTGAGGTCGATGATCAAACGCTGCGGGTCATCTCTCTCGCCGATTTCGACCCAGCAGTGCCGTTCGAGTACGGAGGCCGACTCGTCCGCGGCATGAACATCGCCATAGCAGTAGGCGATCTGGAGCGTGGGATGGAAGGACTCTAGGACCTCGACGAGCCAGGCCGAAGTGACCCCACATTGTCCCCGCGAGATCGGCAGGTTGGCTCCCGGCGGACTTCTGAAACTTTCGTGGAGCGTCTTGTCCGACCACGCGTCCTGCAATGACTTCCGATAGCCCGGAAGATCTCCGCACCAAGTGGGTAGGTCAGGACGGCCGTTCACCGGACGGGCCAACGACTGAACGACTGACGTACTGCGGTCAACGACACTGGCTGACGTCTTTCTCTGCGGCTTGTGGGATGTCGTCCCGTGGCAGGAACCACCGCGGCGTCGAACCTTGTTCGATTGACCCCGCCCCAAGAGCGCCCCCGTGGCGCAACGGCCGGTTTGCCCTCGCCCGGCCATCTCGCCACACGCTCCATCCTGCACCCTGTCGGGATGATTTGTCTTCAACCTGGCACTTGTCATCAGATGTTCTGACGCAATCTGTATGTCGGCGCGAGGTGACGCGACACACACAGGATTAACGACATGTCTAGCGATGAGGTTACAGATCTCTTGGCGGTGGGATCGAGGGCACGCCGAAGAGTGGGTTCGGCATCCGACCGCTGGCCGCGACTGGTGGGCGGACGGCCAAGTCCGAATACCCGCTCCTGAGGCGGTAGCCGTTGAGTGGGTAGCGAATGAAAGTCTCCTCGAGAAGACCGGTGGCGGCAAGCCGATCCTGATATTCAGGAAACTCTGAACGGTAGCGCTCGACCTCTCCCCGGACCATTCCCCAGAGATCGTCGGCGGCCAGAAGTCCGACCGACTGCAGCAGGTCCGCCAGCGGCGAAAGGACGCCTAGGAACAAGGCGTCGACCAGGTATTGGCGGAGGATCTGCCACGGCTTGCGGGGCAGGACCCGGTCGTGGGAGTCGGGTTCGATGCCGCGGGCAAGAACCGGGTCGGTGGAGACGTTGATGTCGTCGACCAGGTCCTTGATGACGATGCGGGCCGGGAGGCCTGAAGGGTCGCAGATGACAGCTAGGTTCTCGCCGTGCGGATTTACGGTGATGCCGTAGTGGTGCATGAGATGTAGGAGCGGTCGCATCAGGGCCGATAGGAGGTCCCCGATCCACGTTGAGGCGTCGACACCGGACCGTGCGATCAGTGCAGCGACGAGAGGCTCCCCGGTGACGTCACGGTGCAGTACTGCGGCCAGCGGCCAAACGGTTTCGCCAGGCTGCAGCCGTGGCTCGACGGACTCCCGCCAAATGCACCCGAGTGTCTCGGTCCACTGGTAAGGCACCCCGGGCGAGAACGAGAGCTGCGGATGCCGCACAGTCACCGACGCGACCTCGCCCAACAGCTCAGTACCCAGTCGCCCCAGCACCTCGTCCCGATCCCACAGCCCACGCAACCACTGTGTGACAAGCGGCGCCGCCAGCGTGCAGTGCTCAGGGATCCCCCGATACACAGAGGTGTTCAGGATCTTCAGCGGCAGCTTCACCTGATACCGCTCCAAGGACGACACGTTCACCATCGTCCGGATCGACTGGGTCGGCAGGTACTCGTCCGGCCCTTCGCCGAGGACCACGATCTCCCCAGTAGCCAGTTCACGAGCCCACTGCGTCCGTACTACGTGGTCGAGCTGCCACGGATGACAAGGCAACCACACATAGCCATCCGGATCCTCCAGCCGGCCACGGAACTCCTCCAGCGAGGACCCGAGCTCCTGCCCGACCACCGAGTGCTCCGAGAGCGACGGCGTACCGCGGAACTCGGCCAGCCCTCGACGTACGGCGAGCCAGACCAGGCGGAGCGGAGTACGGGCCTCTGGGGTGTAGAGAGCGCTGTCTGCGGCTGAGAAGCCCAAGCGGCCCTTGTTGGCGACCAGCAGCGGATGGCCGGTCAGATGCCCTTCCAGGCCGGTGTGATGCAGCTCGAGCAACGCTGAGTTCGAGACAGCGGACGACGCAAGAAATACGTCGGCAGCCAGCGTGCTCGACAGCTCGGCGACATAGCCCGCCACGGTGGAACCAGGGAGACCGAGCAACGAAGCAGCATCGACCAGGAATTGCACCGGGTCGTCGCAGACCTCGCTCTCGTCATTGCCGAGAATGCCTGAGGTAGTACGCCGCACCGAACCAGGCACAACCCGGTAGCTCCCGAAAGCGCCACGGCTATAAGCAAACGTGTACGTCGCTTTGCCGAGCTCCAGGCGGCCGTCGACTGGTTGCAGCAGGTCCTCGGTGCAGAGCTGCGAGATCAGCTTCGCCAGCAGCTCCGACGATTGCGCCACCCAGCTCATCCGGGAATGGTGAAGCTGGTGAAGGCGGTGGACTTCGGCAACCGGTAGACCTCTCGCCCAGTAACGCTGTTGAGGATGGTCGCGTTGCGGATTGCGCCGATCCCCAGGTCTGGCGCAGCAACCCCATGACTGTGCAGGTCGGCGTTCGCCACGAACAGCCGGCCTTCCAAGACCGAGGAGGCGACACTGTGATCCCTGTTGACCACCCATCGCCCAGCAGCGTCGCGCTGCACCAGAGGATCGACAGCCGTCAGGAAAGGCAGTGGCCGACTGCGATACCCAGTGGCCGCGACTACGACATCGGTGACGTGCTGGAAACTCCGCCCGCTGTCCGTATGCCGCAGTACAAGCTCCACGCCGTCGGCCCGAGCCACTGCACTCTCAACGGCTACACCGACGCGCAGCTCGATCGGCGGAGCCAGTGACGTCCCCAGGTCTCGCTGGTAGAGCACGTCGTGGATGTCCTCCAGCGTGTCCGAGGAGATCCCCTTGTAGTGCCGCCACTGGTCCTTGACCAGCTTGTCGCGCACCGACTCGTCCAGTGCATGGAAGTAGTCCACGTACGACGGTGTCGTCATCTCCAACACGAGCTTGGAGTAGTCCAGTGGCGTGAAGGCCGCAGTACGGGTCAGCCAGCCCACGGCCGGCTCCTCAGCCCGCAGCAGGTCCAGCACGCACTCCGCACCGGACTGTCCGGATCCGACGACTGTGACTCGCCCTGCCTGCAGCAGCTCGTCGCGACGGAACAGGTAGTCAGCAGAGTGCAGCAACCGCTCCGGCGGCAAGTCGGCCAGCGCAGCGGGCACCAGCGGCTCCGACCCGACACCAAGGACCAGGTGCCGAGCCGTGAAGACAGAGATCGACCCTGCATGCTCCACGGTCAGCACGAAGGCGTCACCGTCCCACTCGACAGCAGTGACGTGGTGACCGAAACGCACCGAGTCCAGCTGAGCAACGCACCACCGCAGGTAGGCCTCGTACTCCCTGCGCGTCGGGTGGAACTTCTCCCGCACGTAGAACTGGTAGAGCCGGTCGTTGTCCCGCAGGTACGACAGGAACGACAGCGGATGAGCGGGCTCGACCAGACTGACCAGGTCCGCCATGAACGACACCTGCAGCATGGCGTCGTCGAACATCAGCCCGCGATGCCAAGTGAACTCGGGCCGGCTGTCGAGCACCGCCAGCTGCAGGTCGTCCACCGTCGAGCCGAGTGCCGCCAGGCCGAGGTTGAACGGCCCACAGCCGATCGCGATCACGTCAAAGAGTCATCTCAGGCCTCTCTGTCCGCGCACCAGCAGATGCGCTCGTTTCTCCGGTAGCTCCAGCTCCCCCTGCCTAACGAACCCGGCGGCCTCGAAGGCACGCACCGACGGAACGTTGACCACGGAAGGCTCAGCCACCACCCGGTCGCACAGCGGATCGGCCCGGAACAACGCATCCGCCAGCGCCCGGATCAACCTGCGACCGAGACCCCGCCCGACGAAGCTGGTGTCCCCGATCGCGAGGTGCATGCCCCAGTCGTGCTCCTGCCACACGTAGTACTCCGCCAGTCGGTCATGCCGCACCCGGTACAGCTCGACATAAGCCAGGTCGACCCCGTCCAGCACGGTCATGCAGGGAATCGTGTGCTCCCCCGCAGCCAGCCGCGAGATCTCCTCGATCCACCGCGATTCCGGCCAGTCCTGCTCCCACCACGGCAGGATGTGCGGCCGAGTCATCCACGACGCGACCAGTGCCGCATCACCAAGAACCGCAGGGCGCAGGTCGAAGCCGTCCTCCAGATGCAGCAACGGCGCAACCTCGCACCTCACAGGCGGTCCAGCCGCAGCGGGTTCGGGATGTCCAGGTAGACCGACTGCGCATCCAGCGGAGCCACGACCTCGTCGATCCCACGCAGTCGCGTCATCATGTTCGCCTTGCAGGGCAGCTGGTCCGCAGAGAGCCAGCGCTGCGCCAGCCGATCACCGTCCGGCCCAGCAGCCTTCAACAACGGCAGCGCCAACGACAACCGATCCCGTACTACGCCCAGCAGCGCGTCCTCATCAGCAAGGCCGTCAACACCCAGGCAACCCACCACCGCCAGTGCCTGGTTGTGCAGCAAGTAGTACGTCAGCCGGTCGTCCACGATCGCGTCGTGCACCACAGCGAGCGTGGAGTCGCGCAGAGACCGGTCACCGCCAACAGATCATGCAGGTACGACGAGGCGAGGTAGTAGCCCTGGTTGTCGCGATAGGCGCCACCAGTGATCTGCCCGCGAGTCGTTCAGCCGGATCAGCGTGTTCTGCTGATGCGCCTCCAGCCCGATGCCGGTCTCCGCATAGAGATGCAGCATCGGCACCAGCACCTGGTCGACGTACGACGCCACCCACGCCAGCAGGATCACCAGCGGCCAGATCACTGAGTCGTGCACGCCCACCCGGCCGCGGTGCCACCAGACCAGCCAGACACGCGTAGTCGTCAACACCAGAAGGCACTTCCCGTACTGCGACGTCGAGTCCCGTCAGCGTAGGTCCACCCTCATCGAGCGCCACCCACGCCGGGTCCCGGACGATCGAGAACTGCGGATGGGCGGTCGCCGTACCGGCGTTGTACGCCGCGTCGAGCAGCCGGTTGATCTCCAGCCCGCGCCGAAGCTCTGTCGGGGTGGACTCGCGCCGGGAGTTGGTGATGCGCAGGCCGAGCGACAGCTTCAGCATCACCGGCAGGTCGGGGTGGTAGACGGTCCGCAGAGACGACGTCGGATACCACTGAGCACCCAGCGGCCCGAGTGGCTTCACGCGGCCTTCGGCGATCAACTGTGCGACTCGTGGCCGCGAGGCAACCGCCGATGCTTGCCATGGGTGCGCAGGAACCAGCACGGTGCCATCAGCAGGGGTGATGCCGGCCAGCGCGGCCATCAGCTGCAGAGCGTCCAGTCCCTGCAGTGACGGCGCGCCGGCCACCTGGTCCGAGGACACCAGCTCAGCGTCGGCTTCGAACCAGTGCACCGCGAAGCGGCCGCCGAGTTCCGGCGAGTACGCCGTCAGCTCGGCACCGCTCAACCCGTCCCGGCTCTTCGGAGCCGGGTGGTTCAGATGCCCGAACAGGAGCGCCTGCTCGGTCTCCAGGAAACGCCCCGGGCCACGCGTGCCCTCGTCGGCGGTGAACAGCTCGACATTGCGCACCGACTCCGCAGTACGCGCGGCTAGGTCGTCGATCTCAGCCGGGTCCGCATCAGAAGACAGCAGCCGCACCAGGTCCTCCGGCGCCACCGGTGCACCGTCCACCAGCACGTCGGTGAACTGGTGGAGTCCCGTCCGCGACGCGTGCTGGACGACGGCCGTCACGCCACCGACGCCCAGGTCCAGCGGTCCGGGCGAGACCTGCACCGACCTCTCCCGGGTGTAGCACCGCAGGATCGCGTTCAGGTGTGCCTCGACCGCCACCGATGAAGTCACGCAGCTCCCCCTCTGTTCACCAAAGCACAGTCCAGTACTTCGTGACCCACGGCCACGACCTGGTCGAGCAGTCTCTCGAGATCCGGTTCCGTCGTGTTCGGGTTCAGCAGCGTCAGCTTCAACGCCACCACGGCCGGTCCGCCGTTCCGGGCCGGGCACCCTGGTCCGCCCGATCAGCGCCCGGCCCGAGGTCAGCAGCCGGCGCCGCACCTCACCTTGCAAGGCATCCAGGTCCAGCGCCGGTCCGGTCACCCGGAACACCACCGTCGTCAGAGTCACCGGCGCCAGCAACTCAAGGTTGCTGTCGGCAACGACCCGGGCAGCGGCGGCCTCCGCGAGTTCGTGACAGGCGTCGAGCATCCTGCCCAGTCCGGCCCGGCCGTATGCCGTCAAAGTGGTCGCGACCTTCACCGCATCCGGACGACGCGTCGTCTGCAGGCTGCGACCGAGCAGCCCGTCCAGCCCGGAATCCACGTCGTCGGCCGGGTTCAGGTAGTCCACCGACCGGCCGAACGAGGCGAACCGGTTCCGGTCCGCCACCAGCAGCATGCTCGTCGCGGCCGGCTGCCAGCCGATCTTGTGCAGGTCCAGCGTCACCGAGTCGGCGGCCGGCAACTCGGCCAGCAGCGGAGCCAGCCGATCCGAGAACAAGGCGCCGAACCCGTACGCCGCGTCGACGTGCACCCAAGCGCCATGCGCCCGCGCTAGCGAGGCGATCGCAGCAATCGGGTCCACCGAGCCGTAGTCCGTAGTACCGGCTGTCGCCACCACGGCGATCGGCGTGCGGCCTGGCTTGGCCAGCTCCGCTTCGAGCAGGTCGAGCCGCATCCGGAAGTCGTCGTCGCAGCCGATCGCGATCACCGCTTCCTCGCCGAGCCCGAGGGCCGCGCAGGAACGCTGGACCGAGAAATGCGCGAGCTCCGAGCAGAGCACGACCGGCTGCGACGAGTCCCTGTACGCCGTACCGTCGGGCATCGATGCCAGCCCGGCCGCTGCGCTGTCCCGCGCGATCAGCAACGCGAGGAGGTTGGAGATCGAGCCACCCGGGGTCAGTACGCCGTCCGCCTCGGACCCGAAGCCGGCCAGGCCCGCCAGCGACCGGACCACCCACTGCTCGATCGCGAGCGTCGCCGGACCTGAGTCGTAAGTGTCCATCGACGCGTTGCTTGCCGAAGCCAGTGCGATCCGCGTCGACTGCGACCTGCAGCACCGGCGGCTGCAGATGCGCCGCGGCATGCGGATGACTGAGGTCGATGCCCTCCGCATCGAGCAGGCCGGCGATCAGATCCAGGGCGGCCGATTCACCGACGCCGGTCGACGGCACCCGCGGCTCACCCAGCACCGCCGCGACCCGGCCGAGCACCTCGCCCGGCGCGCCCGCGGGTAGCGGCCCTCGTTCCGGATCGTTGACCGTGGAGGCCAGTGGCCACTGGGCTGCCGTCGACGGCAGCGCGATCAGAGGCGCAGGTTGGGGCATGCCGGATCTCCCGAAGAAAGTTGTTTAGTAAGGCAACGCTTACTAAGGCATGCCTAACTTACTAACGCCTGTCGGGCAACGCCAATCGGGGTCCGGTAGCTGCGGATCAGCGGCCGTACGGAGTGCGGGTCAGGATGAACGTGGCGATGTTCAGCTGGGTGATCTTGTCGCCGTCGCGGACGACCCGCAAGCGCTCCCCCGCGAAGTACCCGTCCCGGCCGCGGTAGAGGTCCGGACCGATCGGCGAGAAGCGGGAGTTCATCGCGCCGGACAGCTGCAGGATCCCGGTCACGGCGCTGAACGACAGCGGCGTGTTCCCCCAGTACCAATGCCCGAGCAATTCCTCGCCCTGGGCCAGCTCCACCTCCGGCACCCACTCCGGCGGCAGGGCCGGCTCGTACGACGCCACGATCCGCATCAGGTCCAGCGGCACCGACGCACACCGCCCGTACGTCGCGTTCGCGAGCGTGACGCCACCGATCCGGCGGACCCGGTCGACGAACAACCCGGCGACGAAGCCCGGCATCGATCCGGTGTGCCCGACGAACAGATGCGGATCATCGGCATGCAGCCGCAGCCCCAGCCCGTACGACGCGGTCAGCGCCTCGCGCGGATCCGCGGCCGCCGGAGCCGCCATCTCGTCGATCGTGTCCCGGCTGAGGATGTCGTAGCCAGGATCGATCCAGAACGCGGCGTACTTTCCCAGGTCCTCGATCGTGCTCCACAACTGCCCCGCCGGCGCCATCGCCATCGCGTCGTACGCCGGCTCCTGCTCGAGCCGCCCGCTGAACGGGTGCACCGAGAACCCTTGGGCAGCGGGCCGGACCGGGAAGTACGTCGTACGGCGCATCTCCAGCGGGTCGAGGATCCGGGCCGCGACCAGCTCCATCCAGGGCTCGCCCCGGAGTCTCGACACCACCTCGCCGAGCAGGCCGTAGCCGAGGTTCGAGTAGTGGTGCCGGCGATCCGGTTTGCCGGCCGCCTGGGACTCGTCCATCCCGGCGGTCAGGGTCTCGAAGGAGACGCCCGGATTGCGCTCCCACCAGTCGCCCTCGGGCTCGGCGTTCATCCCGCCCGAGTGCGCCAGCAGCTGCCGGATGGTCAGGTCGCCGAACGCGATCCCGGGGAGATGCTTGCCCACGGCATCGTTCAGCGAGAGCAGCCCGTCGTCGCGGCACTGCATCACCAGGATCGCGGTCATCGTCTTCGTGATCGACCCGATCCGGTACTGCACGTCCGGCCCGACCGCCAGCCCGTCCGTGGTGGCGAACTGCCCCCGCGAACCGGTCCACACCAGGGCGCCGTCCTGCAGCACCCCGGCCGTGATCGACGGCAACTTCCACTCACTCTGGGCCGCTGCCACCTCGGCGTACAAGGCGGCAGCGGTGTCAGGGCGCAGGGTCACTCAAAAGCCTCCGGGGAAGGGCAGGAGCAGATCAGGTTGCGGTCGCCGTACGCGCCGTCGATGCGGCGCACCGGCGGCCAGTACTTCGCGGTGCGGTCGACCGACTGCGGGAAGGCGGCCTCCTCGCGGGTGTAGGCGTGCTCCCACTTGTCGTTGATCACCGACGAGGCGGTGTGCGGCGCGTTCACCAGCGGGTTGTCGCCGGCCGGCCACTCCCCCGCCGCGACCCGGTCGATCTCGTGCTTGATCGCGATCATCGCGTCGCAGAAGCGGTCCAGCTCACCCAGGTCCTCGGATTCGGTGGGCTCGACCATCAGCGTGCCCGCGACCGGGAACGACATCGTCGGCGCGTGGAAGCCGTAGTCGATCAGCCGCTTCGCGACGTCGTCGACGGTGATCCCGGTCTCCTTGGTCATCGGCCGCAGATCGAGGATGCACTCGTGCGCGACCAGCCCGTTCTCGCCGGTGTAGAGCACCGGGAACGCGCCCTCGAGCCGCTTGGCGACGTAGTTCGCCGTCAGTACCGCGGCCTTGGTCGCGGCCGTCAGCCCCTCGCCACCCATCATCCGGATGTAGGCCCAGGAGATCGCCAGCACGCCCGCCGAACCGAACGGCGCGGCGCTGATCGGGCCGACCCCGGTCTCGGGACCGGCCTGGTCGAGCAGCGGGTGGTTCGGCAGGTACGGCGCCAGGTGGGCCGCGACCGCGACCGGACCGACACCGGGGCCACCGCCACCGTGCGGGATGCAGAACGTCTTGTGCAGGTTCAGGTGGCTGACGTCGCCGCCGAACTCACCCGGCTTCGCCAGGCCCAGCAGGGCGTTCAGGTTCGCGCCGTCGACGTACACCTGACCGCCGTGGTCGTGGACGATCTGGCAGACCTCGGTCACGCTCTCCTCGTACACACCGTGCGTGGACGGGTAGGTGATCATGATCGCCGCGAGCTTGTCCGCGTGCTCGTCGGCCTTCGCCCGCAGGTCTTCCAGGTCGATCGTGCCGTCATCGTTGCCCTTGACAACGACCACGCGCATCCCGGCCATCACGGCGGACGCGGCGTTGGTGCCGTGCGCACTCGACGGGATCAGGCAGACGTTGCGGTCCTCGTTGCCCTGGGCCCGGTGGTACGAACGGATCGCCAGCAGGCCGGCGAGCTCGCCCTGGCTGCCCGCGTTCGGCTGCATCGAGACCTTCGCGTAGCCGGTCACCTCGGCCAGCCAGCGCTCGAGCTGACCGATCAGCTTCACGTAGCCGGCCGCGTCCTCGATCGGCGCGAGCGGGTGCATGTCGGCGAACTCCGGCCAGGTGACCGCTTCCATCTCGGTGGTCGCGTTCAGCTTCATCGTGCAGGAGCCGAGCGGGATCATGCCGCGGTCGAGCGCGTAGTCGTAGTCGGACAGCTTGCGCAGGTAGCGCAGCATCGCCGTCTCGGACCGGTGCGTGTTGAAGACCGGGTGGGTCAGGTAGTCCGCTCGTCCGGACCACGGCCTCGGACAGGTCAGCGCCGGCCGAGCGTCGCCGTCGTACCGGACGCCGAACGCGCGGCAGACCCGGCCGAGCGCGGTCGCGTCGGTCTTCTCGTCGCAGGAGATGCCGACGTGGTCCGCGTCGACGAGGCGCAGCCAGATGCCGGTCTGCCGGGCGGTGTCGACGACGTCGGCCGCGCGACCCGGGACCCGCGCCAGGACGGTGTCGAAGAACTGGTCGTGCACGACCTCGACGCCACCGGCCCGAGCGACGCGGCCAGGCTGTCGGCGTTGTTGTGGACGCGCTCGGCGATCGCCTTGAGGCCCTCGGGACCGTGGTACACGGCGTACATGGACGCCACGACGGCGAGCAGCACCTGCGCCGTACAGATGTTCGACGTCGCCTTCTCGCGACGGATGTGCTGCTCCCGCGTCTGCAGCGCAAGCCGGTACGCCGGTGCGCCGTCCGCGTCGACCGAGACGCCGACCAGGCGACCCGGCAGCGAGCGCTCGAGACCGGCGCGCACCGACATGAAGCCGGCGTGCGGACCGCCGTAGAACAGCGAGACGCCGAAGCGCTGCGACGAGCCGACGACGATGTCCGCGCCGGCCTCACCGGGAGCTTCGAGCAAGGTCAGTGCGAGCAGGTCGGATGCGACCGCGACCAGCGTCTCGCGGGCGTGCGCGGCCTCGATCAGCGGCTTGAGGTCGCGGACGACGCCGCCCGAGCCCGGGTACTGGACGAGGAAACCGAAGAAGTCGCCCTCGGGCAGCCCGTCGGTGGTGTCGGCGACGACGACCTCGATGCCGAGCGCCTCGGCGCGGGTCTGGACGACCGCGATCGTCTGCGCGAAGCATGTCGGCGTCGACCAGGAAGCGGTTGCTCTTGCTCTTGCGGTTCGACCGGTGCGCCAGCGTCATCGCCTCGGCGGCCGCGGTGCCCTCGTCCAGCAGCGACGCGTTCGCGGTCGGCAGGCCGGTCAGGTCCGAGACGACGGTCTGGAAGTTCAGCAGCGCCTCGAGCCGGCCCTGGGAGATCTCCGGCTGGTACGGCGTGTAGGCGGTGTACCAGGCCGGGTTCTCGACCAGCCGGCGGACGATCACCGACGGGGTGAAGGTGCCGTAGTACCCCTGGCCGATCATCGAGGTCGCCACGTTGTTGCGCGCGGCCAGCTGGCGCAGCTCGGTCAGCGCGTCGACCTCGGAGGCCGGCTCGGGCAGCCGCAGCGGCTCGGTCGGTCCGGATCGACGCGGGGACGGCGGCGTCCACGAGCGCGTCGACATCGGCGTACCCGAGGGCCTGCACCATCCGGGCGACCTCGTCCGGGCGCGGTCCGATGTGCCGGTCGGCGAAGACCGCGGACACCTGCGGGAGGATTTGTTCAGTCATTGAAGAGGCTCCGTTGCTGACAATTGCCGGTGGCCTCCCCCTCTGTCACGCAGCGCACGCTTCAGAGTCGCCTGAGGCACCCGGTCCATGGGCCTGAGAGGTTCCGGGGAGGAATTGCCCCTTCGGCGCCCAGGCAAACAATCCCTGGGACTCTCCCGAGTGCTGTGTACGGCTGGGTCGAGCCTACCTCAGCCGGTCATCCGGGCGCGGCGACGGGCAGCGAGCTCGTCGTTCGCGTGACTGTCGTCACTGTCGTCGGCATGCGCGTCGAGGCGCTCCGTCGGCAGCTCGGACAGCGTTCCCTCGACCTCGCGCCAGACTCCGCCGAGCGCGATCCCGAAGACACCCTGGCCGCCGGCCAGCAGGTCGATGACCTCGTCCGGCGAGGTGCACATGTACACCGAGGCGCCGTCGCTCATCAGCGTGATCTGGGTCAGGTCATCGATTCCACGCTTGCTCAGGTGGGCGATGGCACTGCGGATCTGCTGCAGCGAGATGCCCGCGTCGAGCAGCCGCTTGATCACTTTCAGCAAGAGCACGTCACGGAAGCCGTAGAGGCGTTGCGTGCCGGAGCCGGTCGCCGGGCGCACGGACGGCGAAACCAGTCCGGTCCGGGCCCAGTAGTCCAGCTGGCGGTAGGTGATCCCGGCCGCGGCGCAGGCCGTCGGGCCGCGGAAGCCGACATCGTCCGGCATCGGCTTGAGGTCGTCCTCGAAGAGCAGACCCTGGACGCCGGCGCTGACCGCCGCCTCGGCGTGTGCTTCGGACGTCGACTGCGCCGTCAGATCAGTGTCGCCGGTGCGTGTCACGCCTGAGCCTCCCTGGGTACCGACTGGAACGGATCACATCCGTGGAGTTACAACACTCCACGACTCCTTCAAGGTAAGCCGTCGCTCAGGACCGGTCAACGACAACCGCTCCGAGCCGAGAGCGTGTCGCGCCACCAACTCGAATCGTTACCTACCCGCCCTTGTACCAGAGCGCCCAAGTTCACTCTTGGTAACGACGCGATCAGCTCTTGTCGAAGTCTTCCGGGGTGACGTGGTCGAGGAACTCGCGGAAGCGCTCCACTTCCTCTTCCTCGACGACCTCTTCGTCGTCGGTCTCGCTCTCCGGAACCGGGATGCCGGCCTCGGCGAGGATCTCCTCGGTGCAGAACACCGGCGTACCGGTGCGCAGCGCCAGCGCGATCGAGTCGGACGGCCGGGCCGAGATCTCGGTCTTGTCGTCGAAGACGATGATCGCCTCGAAGACGCCGTCGGTCAGATTCACGATCCGGACCTGGCTCAGGGTGTGCCCGAGCACCCGGATCGTCTCCGCGAACAGATCGTGCGTCAGCGGCCGCGGTGGCTCCATCCCCTGCTGGGCGAAGGCGATCGCACTCGCCTCGGCCGCGCCGATCCAGATCGGCAGGTACCGCTCGCCGCCGACCTCCCGGAGCAGCACGATCGGCTGACTCGAGGGCATCTCCACCCGTACTCCGACCACGTCGACTTCGCGCACGACTCCAGCCTACTCTGCGGGGAAGGCCGGGGCTTCCCTACCGGGGCTGAGGCGGGACCGGACCAGGGCCGCATGCAACCGCACGGCGAGCGCGGCCAGCTCCTGGGTCTTGTCGTCGCGCCGGTGACTCATCACCTGCTCGATCAGGCCGACCTCCCGATCGGCCGCCGTACGGAACGGCCGCAGATGGCGCGGCTCGATCCCGTACTGCGCGAACTCGGCGGCCGTCTTCGCGACCAGGATCGCGTCGCCGTCGTAGTGGTTGCCCCGGGCCACCACCAGGTTGTGGCTCTCCAGCTCGTCGAGCAACTCAGGCCTGATGCCCGCGGCAACCCGCAGCTCCTCGCGGGTCAGCTTCAACTCGGTGCCGTAGACACCGAACTCCTCGGCCCCCGGCAACTCCGGCGGACCGGGCAGATCCGACGGCGCCACCGGCGGTCCACCAAGAGCAGGCCGCAGCCCGCGATCCATCGCGCCGAGGTGTTCCTTGATCACCCGCAACGGCAGGTACTGGTCGCGTTGCGCGCTCAGGACGTAGCGCAGCCGCTCGATGTCGGCCGCGCTGAACTTGCGATACCCGGACGCCGTCCGGGCCGGCGCCACCAGCCCCTCCGCTTCGAGGAAGCGGAGCTTGGAGATGGTGACGTCGGCGAACTCGGCCTGCAGGATGTGCAGCACCTCACCGATGCTGCTGCCACCAGCCGACGGCGTCAGGCTTGGCCACTGGCGTAGTACACCAAGCGGTACTTGCCGATCTGTACTTCGTCACCGTTCGACAGCTGGACCTCGTCGATCCGGTCGCGGTTCACGTAGGTGCCGTTCAGGCTGCCGACGTCGCGCACCTTCACGCCCTGCGGGTCGCGGCGGAACTCCGCGTGCCGGCGGGAGACGGTGACGTCGTCGAGGAAGATGTCGCTGTCGGGGTGCCGGCCGGCGGTCACCACGTCGACGTCGAGCAGGAACCGGCTGCCCGCGTTCGGGCCGCGCTGCACGATCAGCAGTGCGGATCCGGCCGGCAGCGCGCCGACCGCGGCCTCGTCGTCGGCGGACAGCTGCTCGCCCAGCTCGAACCGCTCGGTCTCCGGCTCGATGCTGATCGGGGTCAGCATCGCGGTGTCGGTCACGCCGGGGGCGGGCACCGGACGGTCCGCGCCAGGGAGCATCGTTCCGCACTGCGAGCAGAACCGGCTGCCCTCGGAGTTCTCGTGCCCGCACTGGTTGCAGAACGGCATGCTGTGATCCTCCCGATCGCCGGTGGTCCGGCGACGTCTCAGTAGACCCCGTATGACAAGTGTTGCCGACCGGCCCAAGCGAGCACGGCCGGATACCTCAACCCTCGACCAGCGGTTGAGGTCCGGACAACCTATCAGCTCTGGTCGAGCTGTCCCTGGTAGGTGTCGGCGTCCATCAGGGCCGCGACCTCTTCGTCGTCGTCGACCTCGATGTCGAGCAGCCAGCCCTCGCCGTACGGGTCGGTGTTGACCAGGTCGGGCTGGTCGGCCAGCGCCTCGTTGACGGCCCGTACGGTGCCGTTCACGGGGGCGAACAGGTCGCTCACGCTCTTGGTGGATTCGAGCTCACCGCAGGAGTCGCCGGCCCGCACCGCGGTGCCGACCTCGGGCAGCTGGACGTAGACGATGTCGCCCAGGGCGTCCTGCGCGAAGTCGGTGATACCGACCCGCACCGGGCCCTCGCCGGCCTTCACCCATTCGTGTTCGGCCGTGTACTTCAGGTCTTCGGGGTACACCTTCGTCCTCTTTCGCTCAAGGGGTCTGAAAGTCACTTGGTAGGGCTGGGCGCCGGGCGAGCGTAACGATGCTCGTCGGCGGCGTGCAAGGCGGTGATCTGGACCAGGGGCAGCTCGGTCACCTCCGCGGTGCCGCCGACCTGCGGACCGGTCACCTCACTGACCAGACCGCCGGGGAAGTTGGCCGCCTCGGCCAGGTTGTGCGATTCGCCGATCGCCTCGATCACGTACGGCGAATTGACCTTCGTCCCGTCGACCTTGACGCCCGGGGCGTCGTCGGTCAGATCGGTGCTGGCGACCACCCGGACCGATCCGTTGATCTGGATCGCCTCCGCCCCGGCGTCGCGCAGTTCCTCGATCGCGTCGAGCAGGTTGCTCGACTGCATCTTGCCGTCCGGGTCGTTGAGGGTGATCCGGACGCCCGGTCCCTGGGCCGGCATCGTGCCGGCCAGGATGCCGAGCACGCGCACCTGCTGCGCGGCCTGCTCGCGGGCGGTCTGCGCCTTGTCGGCGCTGGAGGCCAGGCTGTTCTTGCGCGCCTCCAGTTCGGTGATCTCGCTCTCCAGCCGGCGGGTGTTCTGCCCCAGGCCGTCCAGGATCGCGATCAGGTCCTCCCGGCGGGCGTTCTGGTAGCCGTCGTCGGCCCGGTTCACCCGGACCTGGACGACCGCCATACAGGCCACCAGCGCCAGCACGACGGCCACGATCGCCTGGCCGCGGGACGGCTTGAAACCCGCCCGCAGCCGGCGCAGCGCCAGGTTCGGCAGCTTCACCTTCGGCATCGGCGTCGGCTTCTCGGGCAGCGGCGCGTCCGGCTCCTCGGTACTCATCTCAGGCCCGGAAGACGTGCCGCCGGATCGCGGCCATGTTGGTGAAGATCCGGATCCCCAGCACGACCACCACACCGGTGGACAGCTGGGAGCCGACGCCGAGCTGGTCGCCGAGGTAGACGATCAGGGCCGCGATCAGCACGTTGGAGATGAACGAGACGACGAACACCTTGTCGTCGAAGATCCCGTCGAGGAACGCCCGCAGCGCGCCGAACACCGCGTCCAGCGCGGCCACGACGGCGATCGGCAGATAGGGCTGCGCCCACTCCGGGACGTCGGGCGCGACGATCAGACCGACCACCACGCCGATCACCAGACCGAGGACGGCGATCATTTCGGTCCACCCACCTTCGCGTACCGCAGCGCGATGGTCGCATCGGCTGGCACCAGCAAGGAATCCTCCGTCGTGATGGTCATCCGGACATGGAAATTGCTGACCAGGTACTGCACCCACTGGCCACCGGAGCTCTGGGCGAACCGGGCCGGCATCTTCGCCGTCTCACCGATCGCGAGCACCGTGTACGGCGGGGTCAGCGAGCTGTAGCCGACGGTGATCGCACTCCCCGCGCCGCGGATCGCGGTCAGCGAGGTGAGCCGGTGACCGTTCACCGAGATCGCCTCGGCGCCCGCGGTCCACAGACCGTTCACCAACTGCTGCAGGTCGACGTCGAGCAGCCGGCCCTCTTTGTCGTTGGCGTCCTTCGCGTCGTCGACGACAGCCTTCAGACCGGGCCCGGTCAACGCCGCGGCGCCGGCCTGCAGCTCGAGATCGTCCAGTTGCTTCTGTAGCGCGGCGCCCGACGCGGTGTTGCTCAGCCCACCGGCCTGCAGACCCCGCACTTCGTCCGCAAGCTTGGCCTGCTGACCTCGCAGGTCGGTCAGCCGGCGTGTCGGCCTGGTTGATCCGCGTGATCAGTTCCTTGCGCTGTTTCTCCGCCTCGGGCGCGCTGCGGTAGTTCTGCGATGCCGCCGAACGCGAGCAGGAAGCCCAGGACGGCGAGCGCGATCACCAGGATGATCCGGTGCCGGACCTGTTCCGCTTCGTCTGCCGGGTCCGCGCGGCGACGGCGTACCCCTCGTCGAGCGGGTGCGCCATCAGGTTGTTCAACAGCGACATCGATGCGTCGACGCGACGCTGCCGGGGTCGGGGTTTGCTCTTCGGGTGGCGACTGGGTCACGACCCGGCCGACCCGCTGATCGGCTTCACCGTCTGGATGAGGTGACGCAGCTGTGCGAAGTACAAGGCACCGGCCCAGTAGTACAGCGCCGTACCCCAGATCGCGAAGGCCCAGCCGAACACGCGGGCCAGCAGGTTCAGCGTGCTGTCGCCGTCGCCCAGCAACAGCAGCGGGAACGCGTACAGCAGGCAGAAGGTCGCGGACTTGCCCAGGAAGTGCACGGGCAGTGCGTTGAAGCCGCGGCGGTGCAGGGCCGGCAAGGTGAAGGTCAGCAACAGGTCCCGCAACGGCAGCGCGATCGCCAGCCACCACGGGATGATGTCGCGCAACGCCAGGCCGAGCACGGTCGCGAAGATGTAGAGCCGGTCGGCCACCGGGTCGAGCATCTGCCCGAGCCGCGTGGTCTGGTTCATCCGGCGGGCGATCTGGCCGTCGGCCCAGTCGGTGAAACCGGAGATGGCCAGCACGAGCAACGCCCAGCCGTCCTCCTTCGGGCCGAGAATCAGCCACAGGAAGAGTGGCACGCCCAGCAACCGCATGAAGCTGAGTGCGTTCGGGATCGTCAGTACCCGGTCGGACACTTCCAAGTCCGGCACGCGACCCTCCCTCTACTCTCCATCGCCCCTGTCCCGGTCGTTACTGTACTTGGGCCTTCCACCGGCTTCTGCCCGGGCCACTCCGGGGCATCCCCGGTTTCTCCCCGACTAGCTGAACGTCTCCTGCTGCGCCCGGCTACGCCCGCTGCCGACCGGTAACCCGACAGCAACCCGATCGAGACCTGAGCCGGTTCTATGGTGGTGACGAACGAGGGAGGGTGCGATGAAGTTCCTGATTCTGATCTACGGCAATCCCGAGTCCCGGCACGTGTGGGACGAGATGACGCAAGAGCAGCAACGCGAGGCGATGACCGGGTACGCCGGGTTGCACGAGGCCCTGACCGCCAGCGGCGAACTGCTCGCCTCGGACTCGCTCGGCGATCCTGCCGCGACCAAGCAGGTGCTGGTGCGGGACGGCAACGTGATGACCACCGACGGGCCGTTCGCCGAGGTGAAGGAGCAGCTGGCCGGGTTCTACCTGGTCGACTGCGACAGCATCGAGCGGGCGATCGAGATCGTGCCGCAGATCCCCGAGGCCGCGTTCAGCATCGTCGAGGTGCGCCCGATCCGGGACCTGAGTTCGCTGACCTGATGCCCGCCGACCTCGAGCCCTGTCTCGCGCGAGCTGGCCCCGCAGGTCCTCGGTCCGCTGGTACGCCGGTACGGCGGGTTCGATACGTGCGAGGACGCCGTACAGGAGGCCCTGCTCGCGGCGGCGCAGCAATGGCCGCGCGACGGGCGTGCCCGACAATCCGCGGGGCTGGCTGATCACCGTCGCGTCGCGGCGGCGGATCGAGATGCTCCGCAGCGAGGCGGCCCGGCGCCGCCGCGAGGAGACCGCTGCGTCCGGGCAGCCGGCCGACCCGTGCCGGCTGCGGACGTCGACGACACGCTGACGCTGCTGCTCCTCTGCTGCCATCCGGCGCTCACCGCGCCCTCGCAGGTCGCGCTGACCCTGCGCGCCGTCGGCGGGCTCACCACCGGCGAGATCGCCCGGGCCTTCCTGGTGCCGGAGGCGACGATCGGCCAGCGGATCAGCCGGGCGAAGGCGAAGATCAAGGCCGGCGGCGCCGAGTTCCGGCTGCCGCCGCCCGAGGAGCTGGCCGACCGGCTGGCCGCCGTGCTGCAGGTGCTCTACCTGATCTTCAACGAGGGCTACACCGCCAGCTCCGGCGACGGCGCTGCACCGGGTCGAGCTCACCGCCGAGGCGATCCGGCTGACCCGGCAGCTGCACGCAGCAGCTGCCCGGACGACGGCGAGGTCGCCGGCCTGCTCGCGCTGATGCTGCTGACCGATGCCCGCCGCCCGGCCCGCACCCGCCCGGACGGCGCGCTGGTCCCGCTGGCCGAGCAGGACCGCACGCCGCTGGGACGCCGCAGCCATCGCCGAGGGCACCGAGCTGATCAGCACGGACGCTGCGCCCGGCCCCGGTCGGCCCGTACCAGCTGCAGGCCGCGATCGCCGCGGTGCACGACGAGGCGCCCGGCGCCGAGGACACCGACTGGCGCGCAGATCCTCGGCCTGTACGAGCTGCTGGCCGTCGCTCGCGCCCGGCCCGATGGTCACCCTGAACCGGATCGTCGCGGTCGCCATGGTGCACGGCCCGCGGGCCGGGCTGGAGCTGCTGGCCGCGGCCGGCGGCCGATCGGCGCTGGCCGGGCACCACCGGCTCGCCGCCGTCCGGGCGCACCTGCTCGAACTGGCCGGCGAGCAGGACGCGGCCCGGGAGGCCTATCCGGCGGCCGCCCGGCGCACGCTGAGCCGTCCCGAACAGCGCTACCTGGAGTCGAGGGCTTTGTCGTAGGAAACTGCGCAGCGTGGGTGGCACCTTGATCAGTTTTCTGATCAAGGACCGCGCGGAGTTCGTCGGTTGCCCGGGTCGTGCTCCAGCGGGCCAGCTCCGGCCAGCTGTAGGTCTCGCGGAGCCGCTGGACCGCGCGGGTGCCGACCAGGTAGCCGATCCGCGTCGGCAGGTCGCCGTCCTTGATGAACTGCAGATAGCGCCTGAGCACCTGGTCGTCCGCGGAATCCAGCTCAGCCAGGATCCCGGCGGTCGCCTCGGGGAGCGCCCGCTCGGCTTCGGCGAGCCAGTTCTCGTATCCGGTCCCGAACCAGAGGTGCTCCGCGAGCCCGTACTGCGGCAACAGCTCGATGGTGAGCGCCGTCGCGAAGCCCTCGGCGTACACGCTCTCTCCCAAGGTGCCGTCCTCAGGCCAGGGCTGCTCGGGCAACGGCAACTGCAGTGCATGGGCGAGCTCGTGCGCGGCCAGGATCCGCGCGCCGTCGATGTCGCCGATCTGCTCGACCGCGAGGAACAAGGTGTAGCGGCCGTCCACCTCGCTGACCCAGCCGTTCGACGTACCGAAGCCGACCATGGCGACAGCGGGAAGCTCGACGTCCGCCGCTGCCAGAGCCGGCGCGACCAGATCGAACGCCGAGGTGATCCAGTCAGTTGCCAGCGGCGCGTTTGCCCGGATCAGGTCTTCGCGTCCCTGGTATGCGGCCAGCGCCTCCGCCGGATCGACCGTGATTCCGTTGCGAGCGGCATCGTTCAGCACGTCCGGGTTAGCGGAGACGTACTCGTCCCACAACTCCACCTGCCGCTCCGGCGACCGCTGCACCGCCTTCGCCCAGAACTCCAGAAACGCCGGCACCAGATTCCGTACTACGACCGCCATAGCCACCTCTCCCCCAGCCAAAATCCTGATCATCACTCGGCGGCTGGGTCTTGAGCCTGTCCATGACAGGTTGCGGTCACGGTTCAGAG
Organism: uncultured Actinomycetota bacterium; assembly: GCA_963740725.1. Classification (GTDB taxonomy): domain Bacteria; phylum Actinomycetota; class Actinomycetes; order Propionibacteriales; family Kribbellaceae; genus Kribbella. The sequence goes on along the minus strand of CAVUFT010000025.1, from coordinate 655,876 downwards.
ATCTCGACCGACAGTGCTGCCCCCGGGATCGGCATCGAGAGTGCTTCTGCGGTGACGGCCACTCTGGCTTCGGCGGACAACGGCGTACCTAGTACTACGTCGACCCGCCCGCCGCGTCGCCCCCAGGCGCCGACCATCTCGCCGTCGACGACGACACCGTTCGGATGAAAGGTGTCGTACCGCGGTGGTCGCCGCTTCACCCCCGGGCCGACGAACAACCCGTACTTGTCCTGCCCAAAGATCCTCAGATCCGGAGCCACCAGAAGCCGGGCTTTCGACGCAGCTCCGGTACTACGGAATGCGGGCTCGGTGCGGGCGAGGATCCAGGCCGGGCGTCCTTCGAGGTCGACCTGGATGAGCTCGCCGGTCAGCTGACTCCAAACCTCGCGGCCGTCTCGCGGCGACAACCCGGCCCACCAGGCGAAGGCTTCCGGGGTGGTCGGGCCGAACGCCTCAACGTGGCGTCGGCAGAGTTCCCGATGGGCTTCTGCGAAGTCGATCTCGGGTCGCGGGACTTCGCGTGCGTACAGGGCGCTGGTCGTCCAACGCAGGATCAGCCGGCCGCTTGCGCACGCAGTACGGAGGTCTGGATGTCCTCCTCGGCGTTCCTCACCGCCAAGGAATTGGCAGACCTCGTCGGCGATCTTCTCGATCTCACCGCGTTTGTCCGCGTCCAACGGCAGCCGCCCGATGGTGAAGATCCCGAGATCGCTTGCGGGGAGAACATAGACCGCCCAGCGAGGGCTGTAGGTCTGAGTCAGCTCGGGATGCTCCCAAGCGTCCGGCTCGCAGTCCTCAACCCGCGCATGCATGCCGAGCAACGCATCCCGCGGCGCCGTGTCCTGCAGCCCGAAGTGCGCGGCTTGCAAATAAGAGCCAGCTGGCAACCGTTCCGTCAGATGGTTGACGTCCATCCGGTACTGAACCGCTTGCCGATAACTCACCTGCAGGCTCATCGCCCCGAGCGTAGCCTGGGCCGCCTCCTCAGCCACCCCACCAAGTGTCCGAGCTGTTCGTGCCGTAATTGGATTGCGGGGGTTGTTACGTTTTTTGGGTGACTGCTCAGCGTGCTCTGTTGCCTCGTTCGACTCCGGCTGCTGCGGGAGTGTCGTCTCGTGCGATCGGGGCGTTGCTGGACTGGCTTGAGGCGGAGGCTGTCGAGTGTCACTCGCTCATGGTCGTGCGCCATGGGCAGGTTGTTGCTGAGGGCTGGTGGGCGCCGTACTCCGCGGAACGCCGGCATCTGCTGTATTCGATGACCAAATCGTTCACCTCGATCGCTGTCGGGCTCACGATCGCCGACGGGCTGCTCTCGCTGGACGACCGGATTGTCGACGTACTGCCCGACCAGGTCCCGGCCGACATCTCCGAGCAGGGGCGCCGTCTCACCGTGCATCACCTGCTGTCCATGACGGTCGGGCACCCTACGGACAGTCTCGAAGAGGCCTGGCAACTCGAACCGGACGACCTGGTGAAGGGCTTCCTGCGCGTCCCGTTCACCGACCCCGAAGGAACCCGGCACACCTACGACAACGCGACCACTTTCATTCTGGCCCGGATGGTCGAACGCGTCACCGGCCGCGGTCTCCCGGAATTCCTCGACGAGCGACTCTTCCACCCGATGGGCATCGACGACGCCGAATGGGATCGGGTCGGCAGCGGTGCCGCCTTCGGGTTCCACGGGCTGCACCTCACCACCGAGGCCGTCGCCGCCTTCGGCGAACTGCTACTGCACGGAGGCGTCTGGCACGGCCGCCAACTCATCCCGCGCGAATGGATAGAACTCGCGACCAGCCGGCACATCGAGACCCTGCAGCTCGACGACGCCTGGGCCGCTCCCGACTTTCTGTGCGGATACGGCTATCAGTTCTGGCTCTCCCGCCATGGCTTCTTCGCCAACGGCGCCTTCGGCCAGCAATGCCTGGTCGTCCCGGCTCACGATCTCGTGATCGTCGTGACCTCCGCCCTCGACGAACGCCAGCCGATCCCCGGCATCTTCTGGGACTTCCTGCTGCCCAGCCTGGACGATGGTCAAAGCTCCGCCGAAGATGACGCGATCCTCGCCGACCGCCTGCGGCGACTGTCATTTCCGCCGGTACCAGGCTCTGCTCTCCCCCGACGTTCCGCCAAGGCAACCCTCGACGCCTCACCCGAAAACTCGGCCCTCCCCGGCGGAACCACCGTGATCGTCCAGCCCCTCAGCGGCGGATCCGAAGACGACGGATGGCGCCTGCACCTCGGGTCGTCGTTCACAGTCGAGGTAGGCCACAACGATTGGCGGGAGAGTTCGCCGCTCGGCCGCCCGGTCGTCGCAACCGGCGCCTGGCAGGACAACCTCTTCGTCGCCGAGCTCTACGTCATCACCACCCCGCACCGAGTCCGCCTGGTGCTCGACGCCGACGCAGGAACAGCCACCGCGATCTGGTGCTCCTTGCCGCTGACCGGCCCCGATCTCGCACTGCACCTGACTTCACCGCTAATGACCCGCCCCACCGTCAAATAGCCCCACCGTCGGGCCGGATGAGCTACCCGGTGCCGGTCTCGTAGGTGATGGCGCGGAGGACCTTCGCCGGTGCGCCGGCGGCGACGGAGTACGGCGGAATGTCTTGCGTCACAACGCTATTGGCGCCGATGACGCAGCGCTCGCCGATCGTCACCCCGCTGGTGACGACGACGTTCGCGCCGAGCCAGACGTTGTCGCCGATCCGCGTCGGTCCTTTGGAATCGAAGCCCTGCCACGGAACCGGCCGGTCGGGATCGTCGAAGCGGTGGTTGGCATCCGTCACGAAACACCCGTTGGCGAGCATGCAGTGCGAGCCGATCTCGACCAGCTCCAGCGCGGCCACCATCACGGCGATGTTCAGGGACGTCCCCTCGCCGATCCGGACCTTGGCCTTGTCCCCCACCGTGATCCACACGTTGGGTTCGAACATCGTGTTCGCCCCGACCTCGAGCCGCCCGTCCCGCAGCGCCTCCAGCACATTCCCCTGCAACGGCCAGCGCGCGAACGCTTCACGCCGCAACAGCTCCCAGTGAATCCGCCCCCGATTCCAAGGCAACGAATTCCGCTCGTACCAACGCCACTTCTGCACCCAGAGCCTCGACCTGCCCCGCCAGATCCTCCACACCCCCAGGCTACGCGCCACCGGCACCACCGAGTGAGAACCGCTCGCTCTCACTCGAACCTCCCGGACGGATCGATCACCCAGTGCCACCGACTGCCAGAGTGACCGTTGCCTAGCTCTATCGTTGGGCCCATGAGCTTTCAGCAGCAGCCGCCGCAGTTCCAGCCGCAGCCGCAGTACCAGCCGCAAGGCCCGATGGGGATGCTGCACCTGACGATCCAGGGCAGCGTCATGACGAGCAACCTGATCCCGCCGACGGTGCTGCTGAACGGCTACCCGATTCAGGTCCGCTACGGCCGGAACGACATCCCGGTCTTCGCCGGACCACTGCACATCGACATCAGCTCGCGGTGGATGATGACCTACGGCAAAGCTGCGCTCGACTGCACGGTGCAGCCGAACCAGGCAGTGCCGGTGTACTACGCGTCGCCGTACCACCAGTTCGCGTCAACCGGCAGCATCGGCCACAGCAAGGTGAAGCGGAAGGGCCTCGGCTTCCTCCTCGGCGTACTCGGAGCAATCCTCGCCATAGCCGTGCTGCTGGTCCTGATCCCGGTACTCAGCTAGTCGGCATCTATTGAGTTCCAGAACGCGCACTGGTGCTCCTGAGCGAGGTCGGCTGAGGTCATCTTGGCCGGAGCGAGTGACTGGACGTGGCTCTTGTTCTGGAACGGCAGCCATCGCGGCAGGCCGGGACCGTTCGGGTTTCCGGTGCGTGCGAACTGGGTCCAGTAGGACATCATCGTTGCGGCGAGCTGTTCCTGCGCGGGCGTGCCGGGGCCTGGGAGCTGCTCGTCGGCGAAGAGGTACTGCAGCTCAGCGCCATGGAACGCGCCGGTCGGGAAGTTGGGTCTCGGCAGCGTGGTGAACCACGGAGCGCTCTCGTCGGCGAACTCGAACGCATACAGCGGCGTCTGCGCAGCGAGTGCGCGGTCTCGATCGAGGACCGTGCACCCCCACGCCCAGTCGGTGACGACGGCCGACAACGCCTCGCCGGCCGAATGGAACTGTGCGACGGGATAGCGGGCCAGGATCCGTTGGGCGTCCTGCTGGTTGAACAGCGTGTGGACTTCTTCGCGGTAGCTGGCAGGGGTCGTCACCTGACCAGTTGCTGTCTCAATTGCTGCAGTGAACAGGCGGTGCTCGTCCCGCGTGGTCCCTTGGATGATCGGCACGTGGTTGAAGCGACCGGTTGCGAAGGCGCGATCCGGGCTGAGCGGCAGGACTCCACCGCCGACGGTGGGTCCTGATCCGACTCCGTCGTCAGACCACTTGCTGAGCTTCTCCGTACGTTTGCACCGCAGGCAGGCCGCGGCGGTACCCGGGTCGGTGCAGCCGACCTTGGCCGCGACCTCGAGGCCATGCTGCTCGCGCTCGGAGCGTGGCAGCGGGAACCAGGTCGGCGGTCCGGGCGACCACTTCCGCCCGGTGCATTGGGCGCTCTGCACGATCGCTTTCTGGAACAGTCCCGCGGATCCCGGCGCGACCAGATGGGAACAGACGCTGGTGCCTCCAGCGGACTCACCGAAGATCGTGACGTTGCCCGGATCACCGCCGAACGCCGCGGCGTTGCGCTTGACCCACCGCAAGGCAGCCTGCTGGTCTTCGATGCCGAAGTTCCCCGAGAGTTGCCGAGCTTGGCCATGGTCGAGCGCCGGATGCGCAAGGAAGCCGAAGATTCCCAGCCGGTAGTTGGGGCTGACCACAACGACCTGGCCGCTGTTCGCCAGCTGCTGCGCGTCGTACAGGCTGCCGGCGCCGCTGATGAAGCCGTTGCCATGGATCCAGACCATCACCGGCAGTTTGTGCCCGCTGCTTTGACGAGGCGTCGTCACGTTGAGGTAGAGACAGTCTTCGGTCGTGCTGGCCGGATCGATCAGCCCTTCGGCCTGCGCGCAGCGATTCCCGGGTTTGGTGGCGTCCCGAGTGCCACTCCATGACGCGGCCCGTTGCGGGGATGCCCAGCGGAGCTGCCCGACCGGCGGCGCAGCATAAGGAATCCCTTGGAAGAGTCTGGCGTCCGCGGTGAGCCTGCCTCGTACTGCGCCGGCGTCTGTCGAGACCACGGTGTCAGCGGAAGTCTCCGGCGTACCACGGTTGTTCGCGGCTTCGGCTGCTCCTCCGCAGGCCGCTGCCGAGCTCGAGAGCAACACCGCTGTCAGCAGTACTCCAAGGCGGCGAGAAAGGTCGAACTGCGGCCGTCGACGACGCAGTCCGTCATGGTGATCTTGCTGTTTCATATGGCGCTCCATCCCCCTCGATTGAATTCGTGTGTGGGTCCCACTAATATAAAGTGTAAGGTACGCACGAAGTCAACCAGCTAGTTCTCGGGGACGAGGAGCCGACCTGATGCCACTGATCGACGATGCGCACCTCCCTCCGGGACTCGCGTTGGCCTGGGGCCTGCCCGCCAAGCCGAACAAGCTCGGACGGAAGCCGACGCAGAGCGTCGAGCAGATCGTCGAGGCAGCCCTCGAGCTGGCCGATGCCGACGGGTTTGCCGCGTTGTCGATGCCCAAGCTCGCCCAGAGGCTCGGGCTGACGGCCAACGCGATCTACCGGTACGTCCGGTCCCGGGACGAGCTGCTGGTGCTCATCGGTGACGCAGCCTGGGGTCCACCGCCGGGCCTGGTCGCCGACGAAGCGGACTGGCGAGCCGCAGCGACCAGCTGGACGCAGGCGATGGTCGATCGATGCGACGTACACCCCTGGCTCTGCGATCTCCCCATCCGCGGCGCGCCGATGACGCCGAATCTGCTCGGCTGGGCAGAGGCGATCCTGAAGGTGCTGACCGGCGCCGGGCTGAGCCCCACCGAGGGCCTGTCTTGTGCGTTGCTGCTGGACGGTTATGCGCGCCGGATCGCCAGCGCGCGTCGCGATCTGCGCGAGAGCGCCACGACCTCCGTCCAGCCGGATGCGGTAACACGATTCCTCGAACCTCGGCTACAGGAACTGGGATATTCGATCCTGGCCTCCCTGATGGCCGGCAACGAATACACCGACGAGATCCACGACGAAGACGTCCTCTTCGGCCTCGAACGAATCCTGGACGGCATCGACGCACTGATCACCCAGAACCGCTCGACCCGTCGCCCGCAGAACTCAACGAACCCCACGACCTAGCGCCGGCAGCTACCTGGACACCCTCGAATACCCCGCCGCGTCGGCGTCGGCGTCAGCGGAAGTCTCGGGAGGTGGTTTTGGCGGCTAGGGGGAGTCGTTCGAGTTTGTCGGCGACGAGGTTGGTGACGCCCTGGGAGCGTTCGAGGCGGCCGCGGATGATCATCGCGCTGGATTCGCGGGCGATCCGGCGGTAGCGGTTCCAGACGCCGTTCGAGCAGACGATGTTGATCATGCCGGTCTCGTCCTCCAGGTTGAGGAAGGTGACGCCGGCGGCGGTGGCGGGGCGCTGGCGATGGGTGACGACTCCCCCGACGTACACCCGGGTGCCGTCCTCGGCGGTGGGCAGCTGGTTCGCGCGCAGGATGCCGCGTTCGTCGAGCATCGCCCGGACGTGCCGGATCGGGTGGTCGTCCGGCGAGATCCCGGTCGCCCAGAGGTCGGCCATCGTCGTCTCCACCTCGGTCATCCCCGGCAGCATCGGCGGCGGACCCGAACTGCTCACCCCGGACAGGTGCCCCGGTCGTTCCTCGGCGGCACGCCCCGCATTCCAGAGCGCCTGCCTGCGGGACAACCCGAACGAGTCGAACGCCCCCGCCGTCGCCAGCGCCTCCACCTGTACTGCGGTCAGCCCCGTCCGCCGTACGAGGTCCGCCATATCCGCGTACGCCCCGTTCTTCTCCCGCTCCTCGACGATGGTCGTCGCCACCGTCTCCCCGATCGACTTCACCCCCGCCAGCCCGAGCCGCACCGCCAGCCGCCCGTCCCGCCGATGCAGGTCGGAGTCGAAAGGCACCTTCGGATCAAAGTCCCCCACCTCCGGCTGCATCTTCACCAAACAAGAATCATTGCCCGTAGCAACAACACGAACAGACGAAGAGAGAAAGGCGGCATCCGGGGTGACGGCGGACGCCGGGGCGGGGGCGGGAGTGGAGGCGGGGACGGGCACCGGAACGGGATTGGAGTTGGGCACCCCGGGAGCGCGGTCGGAGTCGGAGACCTTGGGGGCAGGAGCGGGCGCTGAGGCTGAGGTGGGGTCTGGGGTGGTGGAGTCGAGGGGTTCGAGGGTGGCGTGGGGTTGGGAGAGGTGGAGGTCGGGGCGGTGGACGGTGACGCCGTGGCGGCGGGCGTCGGCTACCAGGGATTGGGGGGAATAGAAGCCCATGGGCTGGGCTCGGAGGAGGGCTGCCAGGAAGGCGGCTGGGTAGTGGAGGCGGAGCCAGGTGCTGGCGTAGACGAGGAGGGCGAAGCTGATCGAGTGCGACTCGGCGAAGCCGAAGTTGGCGAACGCCTCGATCTTCTCGTAGATCTGGTCGGCGGTGTCGCCGGTGATCCCGTTCGCCGCCATCCCGTCGTACAGCTTGGTCCTGAGCGACGAGATCTTCTCCACCCCGCGCTTGGACCCCATCGCGCGCCGCAGCAGGTCCGCGTCCTCACCGGTACAGCCGCCGACCGTCATCGCGATCTGCATCAGTTGCTCCTGGAACAGCGGCACCCCGAGCGTGCGCTCCAGCACCGGCTTCAGTGCGGGATGCAGGTAGGTGACGGTCTCCTCCTTCAGCTTGCGACGGATGAACGGGTGCACAGCGCCGCCCTGGATCGGACCGGGCCGGATCAGCGCTACCTCGATCGCCAGGTCGTAGAAGCTGCGCGGTCGCAGCCGCGGCAGCGTGCTCATCTGGGCCCGGCTCTCCACCTGGAACACACCGACCGAGTCCGCCTTGCAGAGCTGGTCGTAGACGCCGCGTTCCTCCTTGGGGATCGTGTCCAGGTTCCAGTCCTCACCGAGGAACTGACGGACCAGATCCATCGCGTACTGCAGCGCGGCCAGCATCCCCAGCCCGAGCAGGTCGAACTTCACCAACCCCATCCAGGCGCAGTCGTCCTTGTCCCACTGCAGCACGGTCCGGTTCTCCATCCGGGCGTGCTCGACCGGCACCACATGACCGACCGGGATATCGGTCAGCACCATGCCACCGGAGTGGATGCCGAGGTGCCGCGGGAACTTCAGCAGATCCTCCGCCAGCGCGACCACCGGCGCCGGGATGTCGTGATCGGCGCTGCTGCGAACCGCTCCCCACGCGTCCACCTGCTTGGACCACGCATCCTGCTGCCCGGTACTGAACCCGAGTGCCTTGGCCATGTCCCGTACGGCGAGCTTCGGCCGGTAGGTGATCACGTTGGCCACCTGGGCAGCGTTGCGCCGGCCGTACTTGCCGTAGACGTACTGGATCACCTCCTCGCGCCGGTCCGAGTCGAAGTCGACGTCGATGTCCGGCTCCTCGTCACGGGCCGAGGAGAGGAACCGCTCGAACGGCAGGTTGAAGAAGACCGGATCGATCGCGGTGATCTCCAGCGCGTAGCAGACCACCGAGTTCGCCGCCGAACCCCTGCCCTGGTAGAGGATTCCCTTGCGTTTGGCGAACATGACGATGTCGCGCACGATCAGGAAGTACCCCGGGAAGTCGAGGTCCGCGATCACCCTCAGCTCCCGCTTGACCCGCGCTGCAGCCTCGGCCATCAGCTCCGGCGGCTTGTCCGCATAGCGCTTCTGCACCCCGTCGTCGCAGAGCTTCTCCAGCCACTTCATCGGGTTGTACCCGGGCGGCACCTCCTGACGCGGCAGGCTCGGCTTGGCCGCTCGCAGACTGAACGCCAGCTGGTCCGCCAGCTCCACCGACCGAGCGACCGCCCCGTCGTACCGGCGGAATCGGGCGAGCATCTCCTCCCCCGACCGCAGGTGCGCGGTCCCGGCCGGCGGTAACCAGCCGTCCATCGCGTCGAGACTGCGCCGGGCCCGGACCGCGGCGACCGCGGCGGCGAGCTTGTGCCGCCGGGGTTGCGTGTAGTGAACGTTGTTGGTGGCAACGACCGGGAGCCCCTTCTCCGCGGCCAGCCGGGCCAGCACCGCGTTGCGCGTGGTGTCCAGCGGCAGGCCGTGGTCGATCAGCTCCACCACGACCCGGTCCTTGCCGAACAGCGCGGTCAGCCGATCCAGCTCGCGCGCGGCAGCCGCCGGCCCTTCCGCCTGACCACCCAGCTCCAGCGCCCGGCGGACCAGACCTTTGCGGCAACCCGTGAGGATCAGCCAGCTGTCCTCACCGATCGCGGCCAACTCCTCCAGGACGTAGACCGGGCGCCCCTTCTCCTCGCCCCGCAACTGCGCCTCGGTGATCGCGCCGGCCAGCCGGTGGTATCCCTCCTTCCGCTCGGCCAGCACCAGCAGATGACTGCCTTCGGGATCGGCCATCCCGTTCTGCGGTTTGGTCAGCTCCAGTGACAGCTCGGCGCCGAACACCGTCTGCAGATCGTCGTACTCCTCTGCCGCCTCGGCCATCCGGACCACGCCGTAGAACCCGTCGTGATCGGTCAGCGCGAGTCCGTGCAGCCCGAGCCGGACCGACTCCTCCACCAGGTGCTCCGGCGAGGAGGCGCCGTCCAGGAAGCTGTAATACGAGTGGCAGTGCAGCTCGGCATACGGCACCACGGGCCCGTCGGGACGGCGTGGTTTGTCGTCGGGATCCGGATCGTACGGCGGGCGGTGCCGCGACCAGGCCGGACCGTCACCCCCGTCGGCCTCCAACAGCTCGTCCGCCGGCGCGGGCGGCCGCGACCGGCCCGACAGCTTCCGCTCCAGCTCGGACCACGGAATCGGCGGGTTGTCCCATCCCATCGGTCACCTCCCGAGAGCCGCTGCCAATACCTCAGATCTTCGAACACTTGTTCGAGTAAGTCAAATCAGAAAATGCATAAGCGATTTAAGTAAATTCCTTATACACTCGGCCGCATGCCCAAGGACCTGAGCATCGCCGAGCTCACCACCGTGATCGGCGCCTTCACCCGGATGAACATCCGGCTGCCGTCGACCCAGCGGCACAGCTTCACGACCCTGTCGGTGCTGCACTCCCTGGCGCACGACGGCCCGAAGCGGCTCACCGAACTCGCCGCCAGTGAACAGGTCACCCAACCGGCGATCACCCAGATCGTCACCAAGCTGGAAAGGGAGGGCCTGGTTGAGCGTCACCCGGACCCGTCCGACGGCCGCGCGGTCCTGGTGCACATCACTCCGAAGGGCGCCGAGATCCCCCACGGCCGGGAGACCGAGCGGATCACGATCCTCACCAACCTCGCCACCCGGCTCACCCCGACCGAGCGCGCCGCCATCTCGGCAGCCCTACCGGCCCTGGCCCGCCTGGTCGAACTCAACACGGAGCGGACCAGCAATACGTAGTACAGACAATCCCCGCAGGAGATCCCTATGAATCAAGCATTTCCCCTGGAGCCAAAGCCGATCCACGTCCCCGACAGCGTCCTCGATGACCTCCGGCAGCGACTGGAGCTGACCCGCTTCCCAACAGACGTTGGCAACGAAGACTCGTACTACGGAGTCAACCGCGCCACCATGGAAGGCTTGGTCGAGTACTGGCGCACGGAGTACGACTGGCGCAAGGCCGAGGCCGCGATCAACGCCTACGACCACTACCGCGTCGAGGTCGACGGCGTCCCGATCCACTTCCTGCACAAGCCCGGCGTCGGCCCGAACCCGACTCCGCTGATCCTCACGCACGGCTGGCCGTGGACGTTCTGGCACTGGTCGAAGGTGATCGACCCGCTGGCCGATCCGGCGGCGTACGGCGGTGATCCGGCCGACGCGTTCGACGTGATCGTGCCGTCGTTCCCCGGCTTCGGATTCTCCACTCCGCTCCCGGACAACCCGGACATGAACTACTGGAAGGTCGCCGACCTCTGGCACACCTTGATGACGAAGACCCTGGGCCACAGCCGGTACGCCGCCGCCGGGTGCGACGTCGGCGCGCTGGTGACCGGGCAACTCGGGCACAAGTACGCCGACGAGCTGTACGGCATCCACATCGGCTCGGGCCTGAAGCTCGACCTGTTCACCGGCGACCGGGCCTGGGACCTCAGCGGTGGCAGGCCGATCCCCGAGAACCTCCCACCGGAGATCCACGCCAGGATCCTGGAGTTCGACAAGCGGTTCGCAGTACATCTCGCTGTCCATGTCCTCGACTCGAGCACCTTGTCCTACGGACTGTCCGACTCCCCCGCCGGTCTGCTCGCCTGGATCCTGCAGCGCTGGACGAGCTGGAGTGATTGTGGCGGCGACATCGAGACCGTCTTCAGCAAGGACGACCTGCTCACCCACACGATGATCTTCTGGGTGAACAACGCGATCGGTACGTCGATCCGCACGTACGCCAACAACAACCGCTACCCGTGGACCCCGTCGCACGACCGGCACCCGGTGATCGAGGCGCCGACCGGCATCACCTTCGTGGCGCACGAGAACCCACCGGGCGTCAGTACCGATCAGCGGGTGCAGGACTTCCTCGAGACCGACCGCGCCGCCTGGTACAACCACGTGAACCTGACCGCCCACGACCGCGGCGGCCACTTCATCCCGTGGGAGATCCCGGCCGAATGGGTCACTGATCTCCGCCGAACCTTCCGAACCCGCCGCTGACGCGAAAGGCGGCGGGTCAGTTCTCGATCGCTGGTCAGTCGTAGCCTGCTTCGACTGCCCAGCGGGCCTGGCGGAGGGCGAAGAGCCAGGCCCGGCCGTCGGCGCCGACGAACTGGAAGCGGGCCTGGCGGGAGGTGGCCACCGGGTCCCACCAGCGTTCCTCGGTGAGCCACGGTCCGGCCCAGCCGGTGACCTCCTGAAACTCCTTGCTATCAGCAACGATCCGGAACTGCGCCGGCTCGCCGGAGAGCACCATCCGGGCACTCACCGAGACCAGCCGGCCGTCCGCGTCGAAGACCTCGGCCGGTAATGGTTCGGGGTAGACCGTGGTCGGCACCGGCATCGGCCACAGCTCCGGACTCGACGAGATCGCGACCCCGGGCCAGGGCGCGTCGGCCGGATGCTTCGGCACCGGCCGGTCCCCCCAGGGGATCAGGGTCTGCCGCTCCAGGAACCCGCGACCACCGCCGAGCGCCACCGAGACGACCCCGCCGTGCCCGAGCATGCTCTGCACCCGGGACAGCGCGCGGTGGATCCGTTCGTCCGGCCCGCCACCCCACAGCCCGTCGACGTGGGCGCCGATCGGATCGGCCTCCTCCGGGATCAGCCGGATCCGCACCACCGGTGAGGTCAGCTCGCTGGTCGCCGTACCGCTGCCCTGCAGCTGCCAGCGGACCCGGTCGACCAGGTCGGTGGCGCTGAACCAGCGGGGATGCAGCCAGTCCCGCTCGTGGATCCGGCCGGACTCGGTGCCGATCTCGACCCGCAGCGTGGTGCAGACCAGGCCGAGCGCGGTCAGCCGGCCGATCAACTCGTCGGCCACCCCGCGGACCGCGAACGCGACCTGGTCGACCCGGTCCACCGACGGCTCGAAGTCGAGGGTCCGGGCCAGCTCGGGCGGCACCTTCCGGGCGACCACCACCCGATCGTCGGCCCCGCTGGCCAGCCGGTGCGCGAAGGCGCCGTCCGGCCCGAACCTGGTCAGCACTTCGGTCGCCGGAAGCTCGGCGAACGCACCGAGCGACCGCAGCCCGAGCCGCCGGAGCAGGTCGGTGAGCGCCGGCTGCCCGAGCGTGTCGACCGTGATCGGCGCCAGGAACTCCGCCGATCCACCGGGCGGAACCACCAGCACCCTGGTCCGCGGCGAGCTGGACCGGGCAGCCTGCTCAGCAGCGAACGGCCCGTCCGCGACCCCGACCCGGCCACCCGGTACGTCGAATGTCTCCAGCCGGTCGAGCAGCTTCTCCGCAGCAGCCTGCTCGGACCCGTAGAACCGGGTCGGCCCGCGGGCCTTCAGCGCGCACATCCCCGGCCTGATCACCTGGACGCCCGGGGTGAGCGCCTCCAGGCAGCTGATCACCGGATCGAAGGCCCGCGCGTCGATCACCGGGTCGTACTTCAGCACCACCAGCTCCGGGCAGCGCGACTGGGCATCGCGCGCCTTCAGCCCTTGCCGCACCCCTTCGGCCCGAGCCGCCGCCGAAGCGGCCAGCACCTTGCCCTTGACCAGCACTGCGACCGACGCCTCCGGGGAATGCCCAGCCGCCGTAGCTGCCGCGGTCACCGGCCAGTCCGGCACCCAGATCACGATCGTCCGGGTCAGGCTCCCTTGCGCCGAAGGGATCGGTGATGCCGAGCGCGGGGCTCCAGGACGACGAGCCATCAGCCCACCGCCTCCCACCGCTCGTCGAGCGGCTGCTCCAAATCACTCGGCCGCACCGCGTCAACCGGCTCACCCAGCCGGCCCGAGTCGAACGGCCGGCCTGAGTCGAACGGCCTGCCCGAATCGAGCGGCTGCACTGCTTCGAGCGGGCTGACCGAGCGGACGGAACCGTCGACGGCCGGCAACCAGAGCTGATGCTGCCGGGAGGCTCCTCGCGCGGTCACCGCGACGGTCGCCTGCCGGCCGGCGAGATACCCCTCACCGGCACCCAGCCCGGTCCAGACGTTGCCCTGAACCTCAAGTCGAGCTTCACTCCCCGGCCAGGACCCGACCGCGATCAGCATCGCGCCGCGGGTCCGCAGCCGGGCGGCCAGCCGGGACGCCTCCCCCGGCGTCACCACACCCGGCGGCCGCACCACCACCACGGTCAGCGCGTCGACCAGCGCCGCGACCACACTGAGCCAGTCCCGCTCCGGATCGGGCACCAGCACCAGCCGCTCGACATCGACCCCGAGCTCCCGGGCAGCCTCCGCCCCGAACGAGGGCAGCCCGACCACTCCGCACCAGGCGCCCTCCGCCGACGGACCCGCCATCATCGCCATCACCAACGCGGTCGACCCGGCCACGGAGTACACCGAACCGCCCTTCAAACTGCCGGCCAAAAGATCGGACACAGCAGGCAGAGTCGGCAACGCCCGCTCGACAGTCGCCGTATCCAGCGCCTGCTGCACCCGGGTCTCGGTAGTCCGCGGCGCCGGCACAACCCGAAGCTCGGCTTCACGGAGCTCGGCCTCGGCCAGCCGGGCCGCTTTCTGCTCCTTGGCGCGAGCCAGCAGCGCCCGCGCCTGATCCAGCGCGGTCACCCGGCTAGGCTCAGCCGACCGCGCAGCCACCTCCACCGAAGCTGTCCCCGTCACCCTCCCATGTTCGAACACCTGTTCGACTCATGTCAATCGCATCCCCGAGAGAAGGGGACAAGTCTCGGGAGACGGACTGCTCCCCCGAAGTCCACCGGATGCCCCGGGGCTGGGGCCTCGCTCGAGGCGAAGCACTGTTGCGAGATTCCGGGAGCTGGGATTCGAGGCCCGGCTCGCAGGGGTGAAGAAGGGGCCTACCCGCTCCTTGCGTGGTTGCCCCATTGCTCTAGCAGTGGGGCAACCAGGCGGGGAGGGGGTGAGCGCTTGAAGGGTGGGGGAACCCGGCGGAGCGAGGGGCGTACCGACGGACAGGAGGTGTCGGGGGCGGGAGGCCGGGGTCGCGCTCAGGCCGGGCGGGGCGGGGGTGGTTTGGCGGATACCTCATGTCCGTCGGTACGGCGGCCTCTCGGGTGGAAACAAACAATCGCTATCTGCAAGTTTGTTACCAGCTAGGCGAAGGGGAGCTCCAGCCAGGCAGTGGGTTGGGGCGGGCGGCAGACGGGGTGAAAGGTGGCGGCGGGCACGCTCAGGTGGACCGCGGGGGACGTTGAGCCGGGAAGAACTGCCTGGCTGGAGGTTCGGGGGTCAGGTCGTTGGGCGGATGAGTTCGTCTGCGACCCATTGGGCGACCCGGGTGGGTAAGGCGTGGGGAGGCCGAGTACTACGTGGGTGAAGCCGGCCTCGACTGCCTCGGCGATGGCGGTTCGGGTGAGGTCTGGGTGGTCGTAGGAGACCGGAAGGTGGATCGAGCGGGTGATCGCGGCGGGGTCGCGCCCGATCTCGGCGCAGTAGCGGTCCAGGAGGGCGCTGCGTTGGATGGCGTCGGGGAGGTCGCCGCCGGGGATGTTCCAGATGTCGGCGTGCTCGGCGGCGATCCGTAGTACGGGGGCTGAGCGGCCGCCGATGACGATCGGCGGGGGCTGGACGGGTTTGGGATTGCAGAAGGCGCCGGTCAGCGACACATACTCGCCGTGGAAATCGAACGGCGAAGGCGAGGTCCAGAGCCGCCGGATCACCGTCAGCGCTTCGGCGAAGCTGCCCACGGCATGGGCCACGTCATGGAAGGGCAGACCATAAGCCTCATACTCCCGGCGAGCCAGCGGATGGCTCGGCCGCGAGCCGACGCCGATCCCGAAGTCGAGACGCCCGCCGGAGACGACATCCACCGTCGCGGCCATCTTGGCAAGGAGAGCCGGCGGCCGGAAGCGATTGCTGGTCACCAGCAGCCCGACCCGCAGCCGCGACGTCTGGGCAGCCAAGGCGGACAGCAGCGTCCAGCCCTCGAAGATCGGGCCGTCCGGATCGCCGCCGATCGGCATCAGGTGGTCGAACAGCCAGGCGTGCTCGATCTCCGGTACGGCGTCCGCTTCGCGCCAGACTCGCAGTACAGAGGAATAGTCCACCTGCATCGGCGCCGTCATGATCCCGAAGCTCGGCGGCATCAGCGCCTCCGCAGCGAAGCATCGAGAATGGCCGGCGGCGTGTCGAACTTCTGCTCCGGCGCCAGATCGATGCCGGGAGCAACAATCTCGTCGATCGCGTCCAGCACATCGGCGGACAGCACGGTATCCGCGGCGGCAAGCTGCGAGTGCAGGTGATCCAGTGTGCGAGGGCCGATGATCGCGCTCGTCACAGCCGGGTGCGCGGTGACGAACCCGAGCGCGAGCTGGATCAGAGTCAGCCCGGCCTGATCGGCGACCTTCACCAGCCGCTCGACGGCATCCAGCCGAACCTGGTTGGACGGAACGGTGAGATCGAACCACTGCGGCCGATGCACCGAGCGATTGGTAGCGATCTCCTGACCAGCCCGGACCGCACCCGAGAGCCAGCCGGAGGCCAGCGGACTCCACACCAGTACGCCGAGCCCGTACTCCTCGGTCACCGGCAGCACGTGCGACTCGACAGCACGCTGCAGGATCGAGTATCCGGGCTGCTCGGTGACATAGCGGCTGAGGTGGTTCTCCCGAGCAGCCCATTGGGCCTGCACGATCCGGTACGCCGGGAAGCTGGACGACCCGAAGTACCGGATCTTTCCCGCCCGCTGCAGATCGGTCAGAGCGGACAGCGTCTCCTCGTCGCTGGTCGTCGGGTCCCAGCGGTGCATCTGGTAGAGGTCGACGTGATCGACACCCAGCCGGCGCAGGCTGTTGTCCAGTTCGGTGACCAGCCAGCGGCGCGAACTGCCCCGATGGTTGCGTTCCTCCCCGATCGGCAGGGTCGCCTTGGTCGCCAGGACGAGGTCGTCGCGGCGGCCGGCGATGGCCTTGCCGACCATCTCCTCCGACACACCCTCGCCGTACATGTCGGCGGTGTCGATGAAGTTGATGCCGGCCTCGAGGGCGGCATCGACGATCGCTATGGCGTCCTCTTGCGACGTGTCACCGATCGGACCGAAGTTCATCGCGCCGAGGGCGAGGGTGCTGACCTGGACACCGGTGCGGCCGAGCGTGCGGTACTGCATGACGATCTCCTCGAAGAAAGTTGCTACTCTGGGATAAGCGGAACAAGGTTCCGATAACCAAGATACGGAACCGTGTTCCGTTTAGCAAGGAGGTCGGGTGCCCCCGCAGAAACGGGCCGACGCACGGCGCAACGAACTGAGCCTGCTCGACGCGGCCGCCGCGGCCTTCATCGAGTCCGGCGTGGATGCGCCCGTCCGCGACATCGCCGCCAAGGCAGGCGTCGGCGTCGGCACCATCTACCGCCACTTCCCGACCCGGGCGGACCTGATCGTCGCCGTCTACCGGCACCAGGTGGAGGCCTGCGCCGAGGCCGGCCCGACGCTGCTGGCAAGCAACAGCTCACCGCACCAAGCGCTGGCGCAATGGATCGATCTCTTCGTCGATTTCCTGGTCACCAAGCACGGCCTCGCCGGTGCGCTGCAGTCCGACAACGCGGCCTTCCAGACCTTGCACGCCTACTTCCTCGACCGCCTCGTCCCGGTCTGCGCCCAGCTCCTGGACGCCGCGGTGGCTGCCGGCGAGATCAAGGACGGTCTGCAGCCGGTCACCTTGATGCGTGGCGTCGGCAACCTCTGCATCGGCGCCTCGAACAACCCTGACTACAACGCCCGCCAGCTGGTCGACCTACTGATCGCCGGCCTGCGGCCAACTAGTCTCGGCCGCGTGGAGCTGGCAGCTGAGCTTGCGGTCTGCCGGTTTCTCGAGCGGGCAGGAGACGGCGGTGCGCTGATTCTGAAGGTCGGCGGTATGCCGAGGACGATTGCTACCAATACTCAGGTCGACACCGAGGCGCTGCTGGAGTTTGTGCGGCCGCGTCATCACATGTTGCTGATCACCCGGCGGGCGGACGGGTCGCCGCAGGTCTCGCCGGTCTCCGGCGGGGTCGACGAGGAAGGGCGGATCGTCATCTCGTCGTACCCGGAACGCGCCAAGAGCAAGAACGTGAAGCGCGACGAGCGGGCCGGCGTCCTGGTGCTCTCGGACGACTGGAACGGGCCGTGGGTGCAGATCGACGGCGACGGCGAGGTGATCGAGTTGCCGGACGCGGTCGAGCCGCTGGTCGACTACTTCCGGTCGATCTCCGGCGAGCACCCGGACTGGGACGAGTACCGCGAGGCGATGCGCAAGCAGGGCAAGTGCCTGATCCGGATCACCCCGAAACGCTGGGGCCCGGTCGCCACCGGCGGCTTCCCGGCCCACCTCGCCGACTGAGAGCCGGTACGCCGGAACGCGCGCCTCCCGGCGTACCTGGCCGACCGACCAGCCCGTACGCCGGTACGCCGGAGTCAGCGGAACAGTCCGACGATCACGCAGATCACCAGCAGCTTCAGCAACCAGTCGCCACCGTGAATCGCGGCCAGCCGCCAGTCCACCTTGTCCCAGAGCACCGACCCGGTCAGCAGCACGAACGGGAACCCGGCGAACAGCACCAGCCCCAGCAGCAACGCTGGCCCGACACTGCTGATCGACAGCTGCGCCGCGAGCCCAGCGATCACGCCCGCGACCAACGCGCTCCGCAGCAACTCCAGCACGATGTTCCGCACCGGCGGCCGATCGGCAGTGGGCGCGGACCCGAGCATGGCCGCTCGCGGCGCGGCGAAGACGACGTACCAGACACTGCTGACGACGAACACGGCGACGGCCGCGACGACGATCGACAGGAAGACGTTCACTGTGGTTCTCCAGCTCTTCGAGGTGACCCTTACGAAGAGAGGTAGAAGCTACGGCGACGTTTTCGACAGACCGCGTCAATCTTTCTTGTAGCGGCGTTCCATCGTCTCGGTGATGCGCTGCATCGCGCCTTCCAGGTGCTGGCGCAGGGCGGCCTCGGCGCCGGCTTCGTCGTGCGCCTGGCAGGCGTCCAGGATCCCCTGGTGCTCCAGCCGGGTCTGCTCGATCCGCGCCTTGGTCTGCCGGGATCCGAACCGGTACCGCTCGCTGTTCTGCCAGACCGGCTCGATCGCGCGCGGCAACCAGCGCGACCCACCGGCCCGGTAGATCGCGAAGTGGAACTCGGTGTGCGCCTGTCGCGAGGCGATGATGTCGCCCGCCTTCGACAGCCGGACGTGCTCAGCCAGCGCGGACCTCGCCAGCGCCGCGTCCGCCTCGCTGAACCGAGTAGCAGCAGCCCGTACTGCGAGGCTCTCCAAAGCGAGCCGCGTCTCGTGGGTGTCGCGCAGGTCCTCCATCGACAGTTCGCGGACCCAGGCACCCTTGTGCGGCACGATCTCGACCAGCCCGAGCGCCTGCATCCGGCGCAGGCCTTCCCGGATCGGCATCTGGCTCATGTCCAGCCGCTTGGCCAGCTCCTCCAGCCGCAACGCCGTACCGCTGGGCAGCTCGCCGGACAAGATGAGCTCATGCAGCTCGGCGGCGGCTTCCTCCGCGAGAGTACGCCGTCCGCTCGGTCCCCCGGGCGTGAGCTCGAGTCGTCGGGTCATGGGGTACGGGTTACCTCTCTCCTGCGCGGCACTCACGTCTGCGAGGTAACCGTAGCGGGGAGTTGGCACTCACGTGCACTCCGACAACAGATTGCCCATCCACTAGTCATTTCAGGACCCCCAGGTCTAGCAAGACGCGCCGGTCCGCAGTGGCGGCGGACAGCAGGTCCAGGGCGTCCTCTGCGTCCAGCGCAGACACCAGCTGGATCTCTGGGAGCACTGCAGCAGGCGCAATATCAGCCAGCACCTGCTCAACGGTCCCGGGCTCGATCGACGTGCGCTGCATGTTCACGGGCAGCACCCGGAGGTCGCGGCCGATCAGCTGGTGCAGGTCGAGCGTGGCGAACTCCCCAGCCGTATAGCCCAGTACTACGACCCGCCCGCCCGGCGTGATGTGGCTCATCACCCCACTGGTGACCGGACCACCCACGGTGTCGATCGCCGCGTCGCACCACTGCAGTTCGCGTCCGACCTGGCCCAGCTCGTCCACTCGCACGATCTGGTCAACCAGCCCGGACAGCTTGTCCACGGACTCCCCCGCACGCGCCAGACCGATCACCTTGCCGGCCCCGGCCGCTCGTGCGACAGCAGCACACAACCGCCCAACCAGTCCGGTCGCACCGGTCACCACGACGGTCTCACCGGCAACGACGGCACCAACCCGCCGTACTGCGGTATGCGCCGTCAGCGCCGCCGCCAGCATCGCCACCGCGGCAGCCGGATCCAGCCCCTCCGGCAGCGCATGCAGAGACGTGTCCGGTACTACGGCCAGCTGTCCCCAGGTGCCCGGCCGGGAGACCCCGACGCCGCCGCCCCGGATCACCACTGCGGTACCGGTCGGATACTTCTCCGAACTCAGCACCACGCCCGCACCCTCTGAGCCGGGCACGAACGGGACCTGCAACTGTTGCGGCAGCTTGCCCGCCAGCACGGTCCGGTCCAGCGACGTGACGGCAGCCACCTGCATCTCGACCAGGGCTTCCCCCGGTCCCGCGATCAACTCGGTCTCCTCGGCCTTCAACTGCTGGCCAGGCCCGTAGCTGCGCAGCACGATGCCCTTCTGCGCGCTCATCCATCCACCCCACTCATGCCGGTGCCCCCGCTTACGATTTGATATCTGATCACATCTCGGTCCTGACGAAAAGTCCTTCTCACCCTTCGGCCACCCCCTGGCCGAGTGGTCTGGTCAGCAGTTCCGCCGGTTCTGCCCGCGCCGGATCGACCTGATCGCTGCCCATCGGGAACGGCCAGTCACTCCCCGCCAGCACCCGGTCGGCCCCGAACGTCGACTGCAGCAGAGCCAGTACGGCGGGGTCGTGCACCAGGTCGTCGACGTAGAACCGCTGCAGCGCCGCAGCGACCGACAAGGACGGCGCCGAGATCCCCGGCCGGGCCGTGTCGATCCCCCGCTGCCAACGGCCGGCCAGCGCCGCCGTCACTCCGCCACCGTGGCAGAGGCAGAACTTGATCCCCGGGAACCGCCCGGGAACATCCGCGAACACCAGCTCGGCCGCCGCAAGCCCTGTTTCATAAGGGTTTCCGAGCAGGTTCGACAGGTAGTAAGCAGACAGTCTCTGGTCCGGACTGTGTCCCGGGTGGATCAAGGTGAACGCCTCCAGCGCGTCCAGCACCTGCCACACCTCGTCCAGACCGGCGAAGCCCGCAGTACCGAGGGCGAAGCCGCTGAAGACTCCCTCAGCGGCCAGCGATGAGGCAACTCCAGCGGCGGCCGGGTCGTGCAGGGGGAGCTGACCGAGCACCCGCACACGAGGCCCAGCCAACTCACGGAGGCCTTCGTTGATCAGCGAGGCCCACTCGACACCCAGGTCGTACCGGAAGAGTGCGGGCGGCACGGACACCACAGCGCCGTCCAGCTGCTGCTCGTCGATCCAAGACAGCAGTGCGGCAGGATCGCCCAGCTTCAGCAGCGGCAGCCGCTCGTGACCGTCGACGACCAGAAAGTCGCCGTCGACGGACAGCCCGAAGCTGCCGACCGCTGCCAGCACAGTGGGCGGTATCAGGTGCGTGTGCACGTCCCAGCCGGCCATGTCAGCGTGCGTCCGCGTCGTTGTCGTAGAAATCCGGCCGCTCGGGATAGTGCGGCCCGTCGTACATCTCCAGCAGGACAGAGGTTTCCTCGGCCAATGTCGGGCCGTGCGTGGATCCCTTGGGATTCCAGTAGAAGCTGCCCTTGGTCAGCGTCGTCCCGGTCGGCAGGTACACGTACCGCCCGGACAGGCAGAACATGAACTGGTTCGACGCGTGCTGGTGAGCCGACGGGATCCCGGACCCCTGCTCGAACCGCACGAGCGCGATAGACGCTTCGGTCTTCTCGTCCCGCCAGAGCATCTTGTGGGACAGCCCCGCGAGGGACTTCTCCACCCACTCCAGGTCGTCCGTCTGCAGCAGGATCTCTTGGAACTGTTCGTCGAAGGTCATCAGCCGTCCTCCCGAGGTACTGGGCGGCCGGTGATGCCACTGTAGAGCTCCTCCGCCACACCGGAACGCATCGGGGCCACTGCCGCGATATGCCCGTCCGGTCGGACCAGCACGACGGTCTCCCCCGGTACGCCGTACCGGCTGGTCGCGATGCTTCCCGGGTCGAACAGCGAGCGGTCCCGCAGCCCGGAGTCGAGTGGTGCGTCCCATCGGGAGACCGCGTAGTGCCGCAGCGCCGGGGAGTCGTTCACCGGGATCTCCGGACGCCGCCGGACATCAGTGAAGTACAGCGCGACGAAGGAGTCGCGGCACAGCCCGTGGATCGTCTCCCGTCCCAGCGGACCGTGCAGTGCGAGGTCCGGAGCCCTGTCACCCGCACGGACAGCAGGCGGCTCCGCACTGGTCATCACCATCGACCAGTCGCCTTCACCATCGACATCAAGCCGTACGCCGAGCAGCGTGCGCGTGTAAGCAGTAGCCCAGTCGCTCCCGGCAGCCGTGACGGCACCTCGCTGGTGCGACATGTACTTGCGGGCCGCCTCGGCCATCTCCCCCGACCCGTTGATCGCTACCGGCCGCTGCTCCTGCTCGTAGCCGTCCAACAGCTCCGGAGAAGCCCAGCCCCGCAGTACCCAGGCAAGCCGCCACGGGAGGTTGGAGGCGTCCAGTGCTCCGGTGTTGAGACCCAGTGCCCACATCGGCGTGATCAGGTGGGCCGCGTCGCCCATCAAGAACACCTTGCGCTCAGCAGACCAGTGATCGGCCACCCGGTGATGCACGTTGTAGACGACCGTGCCCAGCAGCGAGATCTTGTCCACCTCACCGATGAACTGCTTGACCTTCACCAGCAGGTCCTCGTCGCCCGGCTGCTCAGCACCCTGAGCCAATGGGAACAGGAACCGCCAGCACTCGGGCTGCCGGATCAGGACCATCCACTCCGACCGGTCCGAGAAGTAGGCGAGGTACGGATAGTCGCGGGCGTTGTTGACGTCCAGGTCGACCACGACGTCGATCAGCATGTACCGCTCGGGCAGCGTCTCGCCGGACACCGTCGCTCCGAGCGCATCGCGCACCTTCGACCGGCCGCCGTCACACGCCAGCAGGTGGGACGCCTCAAGCTGCCGCGGCCCCTCGGGTGTGTCGACGGTCAGCACCACACGATCCGGCTGAACCTCGAAGGACTCCAGCTTGTGCGACGTCAGCACTGAACCACCCGCGCGCTCCAGAGCAGCGGCGAGGATCGGCTCCATCGTCTGCTGCGGCAGGTTGATCACGAACGGGAACTGGGTGTCGTTCACCAGCTCGGCCAGCTGGACCGAGGCGCGCGGCGTGTTCGTCGCCCGGTCGATGTCGCCGATCTCGTCGATCCGCAGCGCGGCGGCCAGGATCTCGTCGACGCAGCCGTACCGGTTCCAGATCTCCAGGGTCCGGGTGAGCGTCGTACCGGCCTTCGTGTCGGCCGACAGCGTTGCGTCCTCCTCGAGCAGCACGAACGGCACGCCGTAGTGCGCCAGGCCGAGGGCGGTGGTCAGGCCGATCGGCCCGGCGCCGACGACGGCGACGGGGAGCTGGGTCTGGTCAGAGGTCAACTCGGGATCTCCTAGAACTCTTCGAGCCGGGCGAAGGCCCGTTCCCGGGTCAGCTGGGAGCCGGTCATCGCCGCCGCGTCGGACAGCAGGAACAACAGCGGGCCGACCACGTCCTCGGGGTCGCCGATCCCTATGGTGTCGCGCCAGTGCTCGCGGTCCGCACCGAGGTTCGCAGTACGGAACTGGTCCGTGTCGATCACGCCGGGCGCGATCACGTTCACCCGCACCCGGTGCTCGGCCACTTCGGCGGCCAGCGTCTTGGCGAACGCGACGAGTGCCGCCTTACTGGCCGCGTACGCCGCGGCGCCCGGGAACCCGGTCGCGGCCATCCCCGAGGTGAACACGACCACCGAGCCGGCCTGCTGCTCGATCAGCTGCGGAACCACCGCCTGACAGACCCAGACGACACCGTCCAGGTTCACCTGACAGCGTCCGGGACCACTCGGCCGGGTCCATCTCCAGCACCGAAGCCCGCGGCTGAATCGCGGCCCCGGCGACGAGCCCGTCGATCCGCCCATGCCGCTCGATCACGCCACCGACAGCGGCGAACACAGCCTCCCGATCCGAGACGTCCACCTCGACGTACTCGACAGAAGGGTTCTGGGGTGGCTGCACATCAAGGACCACCGCCGTCCCGCCGCACGAAACGACAGCAGCTGCCAACGCTGCCCCAATCCCGCTGGCGCCACCAGTGACGACCACGACCTCCCCGGTCGCGTCGAAGCTCACCTTCATGACGGTTCCCTTCTGCCGGGAAGTCATCGTCTCGGTGATGCGCTGGACGGCGCCGGCCAGGTGCTCGCGCAAAGCTGCCTCGGCCGCATCCGGGTCCTGGGCGACGCAGGCATCGAGGATCGCCTGGTGCTCCAGCCGGTTGCGCTCGATCTGGGCCGCGGTCTGCCGGCTGCCGAACCGGTACCGCTCACTGTTCTGCCAGACCGGCTCGATCGCCCGGGCCAGCCACTGCGACCCACCGGCCCGGTAGATCGCGAAGTGGAAGTCCGCGTGCGACTGCCGCGCACCGATCGAGTCCTCGCTGCGCGACAACCGCAGATGATCCGCCAGCGCGACCGTCGCCTGCCGCTCGTCATCCGCACCGAAGTGCTCAGCAGCAGCCCGTACTGCGAGGCTCTCCAAAGCCAGCCGGGTCTCATGCGTGTCGTGCAGATCCTCCAGCGACAGCTCGCGGACCCAGGCTCCCCGGTGCGGAATGATGTCGACCAGCCCGAGCGCCTCCAGCCGGCGCAGCCCTTCGCGGACCGGCATCTGGCTCATCTCCAGGCGGTTCGCCAGCTCGACCAGGCGGAGCGGCGTACCGCTGGGAAGCTCACCGGACAGGATCAGCTGGTGCAGCTCGGCTGCTGCGGTTTCAGCCAACGTACGGCGACCGCCTCGGCCACCGCCGGGCAGCAACTCCAGCGAGCTGCTCATGAGAGCTCCTGATAGACCAAGGGTGTTCCGCAACTCGCCGAGCTTGTCGGAGCGCGTGATCACTTCGTCGCCCTCCTTGAGGAACACCTGCGGCTCGCGGGCGTTCCCGATCCCGGCCGGCGTACCGGTGAGCAACAGGTCGCCCGGCCGCAGCGTCATCCCGAAGGACAGCTCGCTGACCAGCGTCGCCACGTCGTACGCCATCTGCTTGGTCGAGGCGTCCTGCATGACCTCGCCGTTGAGCAGGCACTGCAGCTGCACGTCCTGCGGATCGCCGAGCTCGTCGGCGGTCACGATCCACGGGCCGAGCGGCATCGTCTGGTCGATGCTCTTGCCCTTCAGCCATTGACCGCCGTGCGCGCGCTGCAGATCGCGCTGCGAGACGTCGTTGGCCAGCGTGTAGCCCCAGACATGGTCGAGCGCGTCCGCGACCGGGATGCTCCGGCCGGTCTTGCCGATCACCAGGGCCAGCTCGGCCTCGTAGTCCCACTTGGCCGAGATCGCCGGGTCGTACGCGATCTCGTCGTACGGGCCGATCACCACGTCCGGGCCCTTGGTGAAGAACGTCGGGTGCTCCGGCCGGTCGACGTCCTGACCGTCGCGCTTGCCCTTGCTCTCCTCGAAGTGGTCCCAGTAGTTCCACCCCGTGCACAGGATGTCCCGCCGGAACCGCCGCAGCGGAGCCCGCAGCGTCACGTCGGCCAACGGCACCCGTTCGTTGCCGACAGCACCGATCCCGGCCTCGATCACCGCGACCAGATCGGTATGCGGCAGCAGGACGACCTCAGCGCCGTCCAGTACGCCGGGCCGCTCGCGACCGGCGTACTCCACCGTCACGAAGCGCATCTCAGAGCCACTCGTTCATGAGATCACCGCAATCGCGTTGATCTCGATCAAGTAGTCCGGGTGCGCGAGCTTGCTGACCTCGACCATCGTTGACGCAGGCAACGGTTCGCTGAAGTACTGCGCCCGGACCTCGTGGATCTTGGCGAAGTCCTCCATGTTGCGCACGTACACGTCGACCCGGCAGACGTCGGCCAGGCTGCCACCGGCCTCGCGGACCGCGGTCTGCACGTTCTCGCAGACCTGCCGGGTCTGCTCGGAGACGTCGCCGACCCCGGCGATGCTGCCGTCCGGCCGGCGGGCCGTCATCCCGGAGACGAACACCAGCCGCCCGGTCGCCTCGATCACGGTCGCCTGCGAGAACACCCCGTTCGGGCTGTGCAACGCGGCAGTGCTCAGTTGTGTCTTCGCCATCAGTTCAGCACCCCTCCGGCCGGTACGACGGCGCCGACCGCGTGCGCGGTCGCCAGCAGCCCGTCCAGCCCCGACTTCTCGATCAGTACGCCGTTGCGTCGCTGGTACTCGGCGCGTTCGGCCTCGATCTCCCCCGGCAGATGCAACCGGTCGACCCCCGGAGCGGTGGCACTTCGCCGTACCCGCGCCGCCAGCGCCGACGAGCGCTCCTTGAAGCCCTCGATCCCGCCCAGCAACTCCGGGTCGATCGCGAGGAACATGTGCGCGCAGTCGTTCGGCCGCCCCGGCTCGCGGTACAGCGGCCGCACCTGATCGCCCCAGCCACCACCACTCAGTACGCCGGTCAGCACGTCGATCATCAACGCCAGCCCGAACCCCTTGTGCCCGGCGGCCGGCAGCAACATCCCGAGCACCGCCTCCTCCGGATCGGTGGTCGGCACCCCCTGCGAATCGGTGGCCCAGCTGTCCGGGATCGGCCGGCCCGCCGACGACGCCAGCCGGATCTTGCCCAGGGCAACGGCCGACAAGGCCATGTCCAACACGATCTCCGGCCCGGCGTCAGTCGGTACGGCGATCGCCAGCGGGTTGTTGCCGACGATCCGCTCGGCACCACCGGGAGCCGGCATCAGCGGGGTGGTGTTCGACATCGCGATCCCGAGCCGGCCCGCCCGGCCGGCCTGCATCGCCCACTTGCTGGCCGCACCGAAGTGGTGAGCGTTCCGGACCGAGACCAGCCCGATCCCGTACCGGCCGGACCGCTCGATCGCGTGCCCCATCGCCTGCGGGCTGGACAGCTGCCCCATCCCGCCGCGGGCGTCGACGACCATCGCCGCACCCGCGTCGTGCACGATGTCCAGGTCGCGTTCACGGGTGACGCCACCGGCGTTGAGGCGTTCGACGTACATCGGGACGAGCATCACCCCGTGCGAGCTGACGCCGCGCAGATCGGCCTCGACCAGGGCACCTGCGATCTTCGTCGAGTCGCTGGGATCGAACCCGACCGCGGTGAAGACGGCCGAGACGGTCGCCTCCAGCCAGGCGGGCCGGACGAGCACGCGGCGGTCCGCGTCCGAAGCCTGGGTGGTCACCTGTTCTCCCGGGCCCATGGCAGCAGGAAGTGCTCCAGCAGGACGAGCGCGTAGAAGAGGATCACGCTCATGATGCTCAGCAAGGTGATCCCGGCGAACGCCAGCGCGGTGTCGGCGCTCGAGCCGGAGCTCTGGATCACGTAGCCCAGGCCGCCGGTCGCGCCGACGAACTCGGCGATCACCGAACCGATCACCGCCAGCGAGATGGCCACCTTGAGACCGGTGAAGATCTGCGGCAGCGCGTAGATGAAGCGCAGCCGGAAGAACTCCTGCGTCTTGCTGGCGTTCAGCGAGCGGAGCAGCTCGACCAGCTCGGTGGGCGTCGACTTCATCCCGGTGGCGGTCGAGATGACGATCGGGAAGAAGCAGACCAGCAGCACCATCACGGCCTTCGGCCAGGAACCGAAGCCCATCCAGACCACCAGCAGCGGCGCGACCGCGATCTTCGGGATCGAGTTCACCGCCAGCAGCAACGGGTAGAGCAGCCGCTCCACCAGCACCGAGCGGACGATCAGGAAGGCGATCGGCAGCCCGGCCGCGATCGCCAGCAGGAAGCCACCGGCCGTCTCCAGGAACGACACCCCGGTCTGCTGGAGCAGGTAGCCGGGCTGGTCGAGGAACTTGCTGACCACCTGCCCCGGGGTCGGCAGCAGGAACGGCTCGATCGAGAACACGATCACGGCCAGCCACCACAGACCGATCGCGGCGATCAGTCCGACCACGGGGAGAAGGATCGCCGCCGACCGCGAGGTGGTCAGCCAGGATCGCTTCGTCATCGCCGCCCCTCGGGGACATCGGCCGGCGGGCGGCTCCCGTTCCCGGTCCCGGACAGCTGGGGCGTGTTCTCCGCGCTGTCCTGCAGGGGCGCCTTCTCCGACAGCAGGCTGTGCAGCCGGCTGCTGATCCGGGCCACGTCGGCCACCTGTGCGTCCTGGCCGAGGCTGCGCGGCCGGGGGATGTCGATCTCGACGATCTCCCGCAGCCGGCCGGGCCGCGGGCTCAGCACGACCACCCGGTCGGCGAGCAGCACGGCCTCCTCGATCGAGTGGGTGACGAACACGATCGTGGTCGCCAGCTCCATCTGGATCCGCTGCAGCTCCTCGGACAGCTCCGTCCTGGTCAGCGCGTCGAGCGCCGAGAACGGTTCGTCCATCAGCATCACCTTGGGGTCACGGATCAGCGAGCGGCACAACGACACCCGCTGCTGCATGCCCCCGGACAGTTCGTGCGGCAGCCGGCGCTCGAACCCGGTCAGCCCGACCAGTTCGAGCAGCTCGTGCGCCCGATCGCGATACGCCTTCTTGCCTTTGTCCTTGCCCCCGGAGATCTCCACCGGGAGCAGCACGTTGGACAGCACCGAGCGCCACGGCAGCAGGGCCGGGCGCTGGAACATGAACGAGACATCCCGGCGGGGCCCCTTGACGGCCTCACCGGCCACCTCGACCCCGCCGTACGTCGGCGGCAGCAGTCCCGCGATCAGCCGGAGCAGGGTGGACTTGCCACACCCGGACCGGCCGATCAACGTGACGAACTCGTTCTCCTGGACGTGCAGGTCGATTCCCTCGAGGGCCTGAATCTGACCCCCGCGGCCGTCGAAGACCTGTCCCACACCGTCCAGCCGGATCATCTCAGCCCTTCGGCGCCAGATCGCGGTCGACCACGTCGGACGGGTTGACCGAGCCCTTGGCGATCTGGCCGGCGTCCTCGAGGTCCTTGATGATGGTTTCGACGTCCTTGAAGTCCACCTCACCGAGCGGGCCGTCGAAGCCCTCCGGCTTGACGTACGGCTTCATCAGGTTCAGCTCCTTCACCGAACCTTCGGGATTGCGCTCCGGCACGTACTTCTGCAGGATCTTCGCCGCACCCTCGGGGTCGTCGATGGTGTCCTGCAGCCCCTTGAGCAGCGCGGTGGTGAACTTCTTCACCTGGTCCGGGTGGTCCTTGGCGGTGTCCGACCGGGTGATGATCGCGTTGCCGTACAGGTTCTTCAGGTAGTCGCCGTACGGAAGCACGACCGCCTGGCGGCCCTTGGCGTCCGCCTTCTCGACCGTCGGGACGCCGACCACGAACTGACCGATGCCGTCCACGGTGCCGGCCGACAGCAGCTGCGGCAGCGCCGCCGGGGGCGAGGGGACGAACTTGGTGGTCTCCCAGCCCTGGATCTTGGCGGCCTTGGCGTACAGCGGGAACGTCACCGTGTTGGTGGAACCCGGAGTGTCACCGATCTTCTTGCCGGCCAGGCTCTGCGGGTCCGTGATGCTGCCGCCCTTGAGCGCGACGATCGCCGCCATCGAGCGCTGGTGGATCATGCCGACCGTGGTGACCGGCAGCTTCTGCTTGCCCATCGTCAGCAGGATCGCGGTGAAGTCACCGATCCCGTAGTCGGCCTGACCGCCCGCGACGAGCTTCAGCACGTCGACCGTGCCGCTGCCCGGCTTGATGGTGACGTCGAACCCGGCGTCCTTGAAGTACCCCTTCTCCAGGGCGACATACGCATAGGCCTCGCGGCCGAAAGTGTTGAATGACGTCAGATAGGTGATCTTCTGAAGCGATTCGTCCCCGTTCTGGCCCGCTTTGTCGTTGTTGCACGCACTCACCAGAGCAAGTGCGAGTACCGCCACAATGGCGGCGGCAGAGCGCCTGAACCTCATCCTGGACTTCTCCTCTCCGATATTTGATCAAACATCAAATATGGAAGGGTGGTCAATCGGCCCTGGGGTGACTTCACGGTGTCTTTACGTACACCGGTCCGGCTCCCTCAGCGCCCGATCGCCGCCCGTCCTGGAGCCGTTTCCCCATACCTGTCCGCACCCGGACGGGCATCCCGCCCCGACCACAGACCGTACCTGCCCGGACAGCAGATCGCGACGTCCGATCGGACACTTGTGTCTCCGGGACAGGACAAATTTGTGTAAACCCGTTCCCGTTGTGATCTGGGTCATGAGATCGCTCTCTCCCCCGGCTCCCCCGGCTCTCCCCCGGTGGAGGGATTCGGGCGGGGCGATGGTTTGGGAAGATCATCAGGTGGCGAACGTGCTGGTCCGGGGGTCGACCTATCTGCGCTGGGTCTATCTGCTGCTCGGCGCCGCGCTGGTGCTCGCCTTCATCCTGGTCGACAGCGCCCTGGTCTCGCTGCTCCGCGAGCTCCACCTGCCCGCCGTACCGGCCGGCGTGCTCGTCGCGCTGATCGTCGTCGTCCCGCCCGTCCTGCTCGGCACCCTGCCCGCCGTCCGCGAGGTGGAGGGCATCGCGGTCGAGTCGTTGCTCGGGGTCGCCTTCGAGGAACGGCCGCTGAGCCCGGCCCGCACCTGGCCGCAGCGCCGCCGGACCGCCACCTGGTTCTGCCTGCACCTGGCCGCGGGCGGGCTCGTCGGCGTCCTCAGTACGGTCGTGTTCGGCCTCGGCGCCGTGTTGCTCGCGGCCCCTTTCCGGGCCGACGGGCGGCACGAACTCGTGCCAGGCGTCGATTACACGGTGCACGGCCGCTGGACCGACTACTGGATGCCGCTGGCTGCCATCGCCGGGATCCTCGCGCTGCTGTTGTTGTCCTCGGCAATCGGTTCGCTGCTCGCCTACACCGCGCCCCGCGTGCTCGGCCCGACGCCCGCCGAACGGATCGAGCTGCTCGAACGGCAGACCGCGACCCTTGCCGAGCGCAACCGTCTGGCCCGCGAACTGCACGACAGCGTCGGGCACGCCCTCAGCCTTGTGACGATCCAAGCGGCCGCGGCCCGGCGCGTGCTGGCCACCGATCCAGCCTTCGCAGAGAACGCTCTCGCGGCGATGGAGACCTCCGCCCGCGCCGCTCTCGCCGACCTCGATCACGTCCTCGGGCTACTGCGTGAAGACCGTCGACCCGGCGCGGAGAAGGCGCCCCAGGCAACCCTCGGCGACATCACCCGGCTGGTCGAATCGACCCGGGCCGGCGGCATCACCGTGACGGTTCAGCGCGAGGGGCGGTTGGAACAGCTCCCCGCCGCGGTGTCCCGGGAGGCCTACCGGATCGTCCAGGAGGGCCTCACCAACGCGATCAGGCACGCCGGCCGCCCGGCCGATCAGCTCGAGGTCGCGTTGTCGATCAACCTCGGCGCCAGCGGGCTGCTGCTCGAACTGACCAACCCAGTCAGCGCGAGCGCCCAGCCCACTCGAGCCGGCGGCGGCACCGGGTTGGCCGGTATCCGTGAAAGGGTCGCCGTACTGCGGGGCTCGGTCGAAGCGGGTCTGGTCCGGGACCAATGGCGGCTGGCGGTGACCCTCCCGGTCGCCGTCACGACGAAGGGATGACAGTGAACGACGTATCGGTGGTCGTGGTGGACGACGAGCCGCTGATCCGCAGCGGACTGCGCGCGATCATCGACGTGGAGCCGGACCTGACCGTGGTCGGCGAGGCCGGCGACGGCGCCGAGGTGCTCTCCGTCGTCCGCCGGACGCGGCCCGACGTCGTCCTGATGGACGTCCGGATGCCCGCGGTCGACGGCATCCAGGCCACCCGGCTGCTGCTCGATGGCGTCGATCCGGCGCCCCGCGTGCTGGTCGTCACCACCTTCGAGAACGACGACTACGTGTACGACGCGTTGCGGGTCGGCGCCTCCGGGTTCCTGCTGAAGCGGACTCCCCCGGACGAGATCATCGCCGCGATCCGTACCGTCGCGAGCAGCGAGTCCCTGCTGTTCCCCGAAGCGATCCGGGCGCTCGCGCTGGCCCACGCTTCCGCGCAGGCGCACCAGCCGACCGGGCTCGAGCGCTACCAGCTGACCGAGCGCGAGCAGGAGGTGCTGCGGTTGATGGCGAAGGGTCTGTCCAACGCCGAGATCGCCGCGGAGCTGATCCTCGGCGTACAGACGATCAAGACCCACGTCGCGAACACTCTTGTCCAAGCTGGGCGCCCGCGACCGGACCCAGGCCGTGATCCTGGCCTACGAGTCAGGCTTCGTGCCGCTGCACTAGCCGGTGCTACGAGGCTGCACGAACCGGTACGGCGAGGCGTCGGCCCGGCACTTCGCGGCGCCGGTCGGTCAGACGTCGAGTTCTTCGGCGATGCTGCAGGCGTTGGGGACGTGTTCGACCGCGTCCGCCTTGACGGCGAGGCGCGCGAGCAGGGCGCGGAAGACCGTCCGCTCGCCCTCCTCCAGGCTGCCGAGGACTTCTTCCTCTGCCAGCTGCAGCCGCCGCTCCAGGTCGCAGAGCGCCTCGCGACCCTTCTCGGTCGCCGCGATCAGGCGCGCCCGCCGGTCCGACGGATCAGGCTGCCGCTCGACCAGACCGGCCTTCTCCAGGTCGTCCAGCAGGTACGTCATCACCGTTCGGTCGACCCCGAGCTGCGCGGCCAGATCGAGCTGCCGCTTCGCCTCGCCCACCGCGGTCGCCAGCACCTGGTAGCCGCGCGGGCCGCCCGGTAGGTCGTCCAGCGCTTCCGCGGACCGCTTCGCATACCGCCGGAAGACGACGCCGAGCGCCCAGCCGAGGTCAGCCTCGACCGACGTGCCGCGCGCCTGGCGGGTCCGGAGATCCGACTCCGGCGAAGTACTGGTCACGGAGCCAGTCTACGTGGTCTACGCCACTCGGAATACGATCTGACTTGAATATGTTCTGTTCGACAGACTATCTTCAAGACAGCTCATCTGAGCCAGCCCCGACAATTCTGGAGAGTCATCACATGACCACCCTTCTTCGCGTCGACGCCAGCATCCGGGTCGACGGATCTGTCAGCCGCGCGCTCGCGGACAGCGCCGAGGCCGCCTGGAAGGCGGAACACCCGGACGGCACCGTCGTACGGCGTGATCTCGGTCGCCACCCGCTCCCGGGTGACGCCTGGCCCGCACTGATCAACGCCGAGTTCGGCTTCCCGCCGCTTGCCGATGCCTCGCACGGCGATGTCGCCGCTGCCCGGGCACTGGCCGCCGAACTCAGCCAGGAGATCAGGAACGCCGACGCTGTCCTGCTCGCCATCCCGCTGTACAACTACGGCATCTCCCAGCACGTGAAGACCTGGATGGACCTGCTGATGTCCGACCGCGAACTGCTGGCCGGCGAGGTCCTGCGCGGCAAGCCGGTCATCTTCACGCTGGCCCGCGGCGGCGGCTACAGCCCCGGTACGCCGAAGGAAGGCTGGGACTACGCCACGCCGTACCTGGAGCGCATCTTCGGTGAGGTCTTCAACATGAACATCCGCAAGGCGGTCGCCGAACTGACCCTGGCACCGGTCACCCCGGGCATGGAGACGCTGATCGACGCATCCAAGGTCTCCGAGGAAGAGGCCCACGTCGAGGCCGAGAAGCACGCCACGGTGGTCGCCCGCGAACTCACCGGCGCAGCGGCCTAGTTCTTCCTGATCGGCGCCGTACTCGAGTCGGCACCGACTAGGACCCCGCCCGCCAGATCGACAGCGTCACGGACAGCGTGACATCAACAGGATCAGCCAGTACTGCGATGCGCTCCGTCAGCTCAGCCGGCCGAAGGTGCCGCGCACTCGGCGTCATCGCCACCAACTGCTGCACCGAGTCGTGATCGAGCCGCATAGCAGCCTCGACCTTCTCCGAGCCGGTCTGCACAAACTCCCCCACCAGCGAATCCCGCAGCCGACGCTCCTTCTCCCCATCCACTTTCACCATGCCCAGCACAGCAATCAGCTCTGTTAGATGCCCCTGATTAGGCGTCACCACCAGCAAGCTCCCACCGGGCTTGAGTATGCGCCGCATCTCGGCTGCATTCCGCGGCGCAAACACATCAAGCACCACATCAGCCACCCCATCCCGCAACGGCAATTCCTTCCACGCATCACAAACCACAGCCCCGATGCGCCCATCAGCCTTGGCAGCCCGCCGCACCGCATACCGCGACACGTCCAACGCAATCCCCACCCGCTCTTCCACCACGAGACCGTTGAGGTAGTACGCAGTACCTGCACCTACCTCAACAACACAGTGAGTTCCAGCTGGGGTGTGGGCAATCAGCGCATCTCGGATCGGCGCGTAGTGGTTCTTGGTGAGGAATGCGCTTCTCGCCTCGATCATCGGGGCTGAGTCGCCTTCGATGCCGGTTGAGGTGGAGGGCAACAAGTTGAGGTAGCCCTGCTTGGCGAGGTCGAAGGCGTGGCCGTGCGAGCACTTCGCAGTACGGGCTGTCAGGGTCAGCCCTTCGGCGCAGACCGGGCAACGCAGGAGAGAGACCAGGTCCGGGCGCACAGAAGGCAGGTTAGCCGTTGACGTCCCGGCTGGTGAGGCGCGCCCAGGCTGCCGCGTAGAAGACGCCCAGGTAGGCGGCTTGGATCAGCAGGTTGCGCACGATCTCGTGCCAGTACGGCGGATCGCGGAGCAGGTCGGCGAAGGACGTCCAGCCGTACATCAGCAACCACGGGTGGATCACGTGGATCTGCGGAATCGCCCCGAGGATGCCGAACACGATGAACGAGCAGAACGTCGCAGCCATCGCAGCCAGCGGCGTCGACGTCAGCGAAGACACGAACAGGCCGATCCCGGCGAGGCC
Source organism: uncultured Actinomycetota bacterium (assembly GCA_963740725.1). Lineage (GTDB taxonomy): Bacteria > Actinomycetota > Actinomycetes > Propionibacteriales > Kribbellaceae > Kribbella. Next base: position 621,377 of record CAVUFT010000025.1, on the reverse strand, counting down.
GAGCAGCGAGAGCGCGACCAGCACGGCGATCCCGAGCGCCCGAAGCAGCCCGTCGGCGAGCGACACCGTAGTACCGGACAACAGCACGACATCACCGACCGGGAAGAGAACGACGCCGACGATCAGCCCGGAGATCCAAATCGTCATAGTCGCCGCCAGGCAGAACGTTGCCAGCGCAACCATCTTCGCCGCGAGCAACCGCGACCGTCCCGCAGGTGCGGTGATCAAGTTGCGCAACGTGCCAAGGCTGGCTTCACCCGCCAGCGACTCCCCCGAGATCACCGTGACCGCAGTCGGCAAGAAGAACGGCAGCGACAGCGCAAGACTCGCGACCACCAGAAAGAACCCATTACCAGCAACCTGCCCAAGAAACCCTTCGGCGTCCCCCGACGATCCCGACACCTTGATCGCAACCCCGATCAGCACCGGCACAGCCGCCAGTACCGCCAGCAGCACCCACGTCCGAGCCCGCCCAAACACCAGATGCAACTCCGACGCAAACAGCGCCACCGTATGCCGCCCCGCACTCGGACGCCCCACCGGAATGCGTTCCACAGTCTCAGTCGCCGCCATCAGCTCTCTCCCGTTCCACAGCCTCGGCCGCCGCCGGCTTCAGCTCTACTCGGCGACATCGAAGCCTTCTCCGGTGAGGGCTACGAAGGCGTCTTCGAGGCTTGGGCGTTCTAGGCCGAAGCCGTGGATGCGCACGTCGGCGCCGACCAGGGCGGCGGCGAGCTTCTCGATCGGCAGCTCACCGGGATCACCGTCGACGGTTTCCTCGCTCACCTTCAGATCCGTGACTCCGAGCCCGCTCAATGTCTGTTCCGCTTGCTGAAGGTCAGGCGTCCGTACGACGAGGCGCGGCCGCAGTTCGGAACGTAGCTCGGTCATCGTGGACTGGCGGAGGAGGTGGCCGCGGCTCATCACGGCCGCGTGGGTGCAGAGCTGTTCGACCTCGGTGAGTAGGTGGGTCGAGGTGAAGATCGTGGTGCCGTCCTTGGCCAGTTCGCGAATCAGCGAACGCACCTCGCGAGTCCCCTGTGGATCCAGCCCGTTGGTCGGCTCGTCGAGCACCAGCAGATCGCGCGGTTGCATCAGCGCAACCGCGATCGCAAGCCGCTGCCGCATGCCGAGTGAGTAGTTCCGCACCTTCTTGCCAGCTGCGTTGGACAACCCCACCCGCTCCAGCGCCTGCCCCGCTCGCGCCTTGCGAGTCCGCGGGTCCGCGGTCCGATCAGCCGCATCGAAGCGCAGCAAATTAGCCTGCCCGGTCCAGAACGGGTAGAACGCCGGCCCTTCGACCAACGCCCCCACCCTGGGCAGCACCGACAGCTGCGCCTTGGGCATCGGCTCCCCCAGCAACTCCACCGACCCCGACGTCGGCGCGATCAACCCCAGCAACATCCGAATCGTCGTAGTCTTCCCCGACCCATTAGGCCCCAAAAACCCAAAGATGCTCCCCGCCGGCACCTCCAGGTCGACGGCATCCACCGCCACCTGCCCACTACGAAACCGCTTAGTCAGCCCCTGAGTAACGATCGGCGCGCCGGTGCTGCTCGGCGCCCCGGAACCCGAGAGCGCCGGGGATGGGTCGGTGCTCATCTCGTCAGCGCTTTCGGTTCCGGGTGCGGGTGGTCAGCGGGGGGCCTTGGTGGCGGCGGATTGGAGGGTGTCGGGGGTTACCAGGCCGATGAAGACGCGGCCGTCGTCGGTGATCAGGGCGCTGACCATCTTGGTGGTGAGGATCTTGCCTGTGCCCCAGGTGCCTGAGACTGTGCGGGCGTTCGCCAGTAGTTGGGCGGCCGGGCCGGAGTCTGTGGGGAGCTTGGCGCCTCGGAGTACGAGGACTGTTTCCCAGCCCTCACCGATGGTGGTCGGCTTGTCAGCGCTCGGCTTCGATGCATCGGGCTTGCCAGCATTCGGCTTCGACGCGTCCGGCTTGCCTGCGTTGGGGAGGCCCTTGGGGGTGGTGTGGCGGGTTGTGGGGGCCTTCTCTTCGGTCACCTTGACGCCCTTGGGCGGGGTGAACGAGAAGGTGCTCGCAGACGGTACGTCGAAGGAGACCGCCGAGAAGCCGAGCTGGACCGCGGGGTCCTTGCCGGTCCGGGGCATTACCGTCACCTGCAGCGGGATCCAGGTCTTCGAGTCCACCGCGAGCGTCACCGAACCGACGGTCGTCTTGTCGGTCTTCGGCACCAGGCGGAGCTTGTACGCGTCGCGGCCGGCGACCTTCTCCGTGCCACTCACGTCGACCTTGTCGACGGGTCGATCGCGGCCAGGAACTTCTTCGCGACGGCCTGCGGGTCGTACGTCTGCTTCTCCGGCGCGATCTCCGGCTTGGCGGGACGCGCGGGCAGGGCGAGCTTGGTCGCCTCACGCTTGGACGAGTCGTACACCCAGGCGGTCTTGCCGTCTGTCGTGATGACCCGCTCGGCCATGTTGTCGATCACCGAGATCCGCGCCTTGTCCGGACCGGCGAACGCGACTCGCGCCGTGTGCTTACCGGTCAGCAGGTCGGTGAACTTGGCGCTGTCGCCGCCGACCCCGGGAATCGCCGGCAGACCGAGATCCGTCGAGGACGTCACCGTGCCGGACAGGCCGTCGACCTTGGCCGTCTGCACCTTGGCGAGCAGGTCCTGCGCCGTGATCCCGGGCAGGTCTGGAGAGGCGTCCGCGACCACCGGCCCGAGCGCTCCCACGCCCGCCACCACCGCGACTGCCGTGACCGGCACCAACCACCGTCGACTCGCGCTGCGTTGCTCCCATGCCTACAAGACTCGCACCGCACCCACCCCGAACCAAGGGCGCTCAGGGTCATTTCCCCCAAAAGAGTGAGCGGAACGTACGACCGCCGCGGTACCCACGCCTGAGCGGGTACTGCGACGGTCGCAAACCTCAGCATTCCGACACCGTCAGTGCAGGTTCAGCGGCTCTGCAGCGCGTCCAGCGCTACTGTCATGGCGGCGGCGACCCGGAAGTCCAGGCGCGGGTCGGGTGCCGTGACGCGGTACCGGTCGCGGACGGAGACCTTGCGCTCGACCGGCGAGCACCAGTTCGCCGGTGGTGAGGTCTTTGAAGTCGAAGTGGAAGATGAACGGCAGCGGGATCTCGCCGACGAACGGGACGAACTCCCAGACCCGCCGGACGATCGCGATCGTCGCGTTCCGTTCGGTCCCGTTGGACTGGATGTCGCCGCTGCCCAGCTGCCAGCTCGACCGCAGCAGGCTCTTGCCGAACTCCTTCTTGAACCAGCCGATCGGCTGACCGTCCGGGTCGAACACGTCGTACCCGGAGCCGAGGTCGAGCCGCTTGCGTGCCTTGAACGAGAACACCACCTGCGCCTTGGTGTCGTCGGTGTAGAAGGTGACCTCTTCCTTGAAGGCCATCCGCTTCTGCTGGGCGAACGCCAGCAGCGGTCCGTCGCTACCGTCCGGGTTCGTGGCGATCAGCTCGTACTTGTTCGCCATCAGGGTGATCCGCTGTTTCATCGAGAACGCAGGTACGTACATCGTCATGCCGCAGGAGTCTTTCATCCCGGCAGGCTCACGACCGCCACTCCACAAGCCAGCCCACCCAGCCGTACGCCGCGCGCCAACCCCTCTGCCACCTCGGACTCGGCAGCAGACCTCCACCCGAATCTCCCCCACACCCTGCAGAACCAGGTCCCGCGCCACTTCCACACCAAGCTCCACAGCCTCATCCACCGAGCGCGCAGGCCGCCACAGCACCCCGAAGTCCGCAGCAGGCTTCACAGCACCCACCTGTACTACGAGAACCTCAGGCCGCTCCAGTGCTTCAGCCTGCTCCGCATCAGCCACCACCAGATGCACCACTTGCGCACCGACAGGCTGCACAACACCTTCAGCCCGTACTGCGTCCTCCACGATCACCTGAGACGGCGACTCCCCCGGCAGACCGCGTCGACCCCAGGCCTCCTGGTGAACAGCCCACGACAGCGGACGCCGTGCAGCCCATCCACTCCGCACCAGCTCAGGCGCAGCGGCGAACTCCTCCACGTGACCGACACACAGGTACCCGACAAGCTCCACCTGCCCAGGCAGATCCAGTACGGCGGCAACCTCACCCGGCTCGAAGAACGACACCCAGCCGACGCCCAGCCCCTCGGCACGTGCAGCCAGCCACAGGTTCTGGATCGCGATCGCTGCGGAGAACCAGGTGGTCCGCGGATCCGCATGCCTCCCCAGCACATGCCGTCCGCCTCGACCGGGATCACAGGTCACCGCGATGTTCAGTGGAGTATCGAGGATCGCCTCGATCTTCAGCCCGTCGAAGGCGCTCCGCCGATCAGCCGGTAGTGACGCAGCGAACGCATCCCGCTGCGCAGTAGCCAGGTCGTGCACCTTCCGCCGGGTAGCGATGTCCCGGACCAGCACGAAGTCCCACGGCTGGCTGAGCCCCACACTCGGTGCCCGGTGCGCCGACTCCAGCACGCGAGTCAGTACGTCGTCCGCGATCGGCTGGTCGAGGAACCCTCGCCGTACGTCGCTCCGCTCGGCCAGCACCCGATGCACAGTCTCCCGGTCAGCCTGCGCATAACCAGGAGCCGCACTGCTTTCCAGGAGCTTCCCAACGGCGACAGTGGCCCGTGCTGACTTCTGCTTCGGTACTACGAGTTCCGCGCCGCTCAGAAGCACGGCTGCCTCGGCAACGCTCGTAGTACCGGCTAGCTGCTCTACGCGACCGCTGGGAGAAGGCACTGGTTGTTGCGAGAGCTCCAGTGCAGGTGCTGTGAACAGCTCAGCGCCCAGGGACGCCACTAGTCGCTGCAGTCCCGGCTCTGCCTCCTTGCCGTCAACAGTGACCACTCGTACTACGTTGCGCGGGTTCAGGCCCGTCAAGGCCTTCTCCACGAGGTCTCGGAGCTCCCGGTACGACGTACCGGAGCGGAGGCCGATGCCCAGGACCAGGTTCATTTCTCCAGCCCCGCGTAGACACGAGCGGCTGCTACGAACCTGGCCGGGACGTCCGGAGTCGCTGTCCAGTGCAGGTGCAGGTAGGACGCGAGGATCTGCGGCCTGGCGACACCTTCCTGGACGCCGCCGGGCAGGTACCAGGCGCTGTCGACGCCCTCGTCGAACTCGACCGTCGTGCGGTGGAACTCATGCCCGCGGACGCGGCGTCCCTCGTCGAAGAAGGCCGTCGTGGTCGCAGCGATCGCCGTACGGTAGCCGAGCGTCAGGCGACTCGTCATACGAGCTGTAGCAGGCAGTACGCCGGTCAGTTGGTGACCGTCGAGTTCACGGCACAGGTAGAGGAGGCCGGCGCATTCCGCTACGACGGGGAGACCGGCAGCGACCTCTGTGGCGACCTGCTTGCGTAGTACGGCGTTGTCGGAGAGCGCTTCCGCGTGCAGCTCCGGGAAGCCGCCGCCCAGGTAGAGGGCCGAAGTTGCCTCGGGCAAGGATTCGTGGAGCGGGTCGAAGGTGACGACCTCGGCGCCGGCGGCGGTCAGCAGCTCGGCGGTCTCGGTGTAGCGGAAGGAGAACACCGGCCCGCCGGCCATCGCGATCACCGGCCGCCCCTCCTCCGCGGGGGTGACTTCCGCGGCCGGATCCCAGGTCTCGGTCTCGAGAGCCGGCGCTGCCTTGGCCGCCGCGACGAAGGCCTCCAGGTCGACGCCTTGCCGCACCAACTCCGCCGCAGCTTCCACGGCCGTCGTTGCCTGCTCGCGCTGCTCATCAGCGGGGATCAAGCCCGAGGTGCCGACTGGGCACGGTCAGGCGGGTGTCGCGGCGAAGTACGCCAAGCACCGGTACGCCGGTGGGCGCGACGCCGGCGCGTACCTCGGCCTCGTGCCGGTCGGTGCCGACCTTGTTGAGGATCACGCCGACGATCCGTACGCCGGTGTCGTAGGAGAGGAAGCCGGCGACGACCGCGCCGACACTGCGCCCGGCCGCCGAGGCGTCGACGACCAGGACGATCGGTGCCTTCAGCAACTTGGAGACGTGCGCCGTCGAGGAGTAGCCCTCGGTGCCGAGCGCGCCGTCGTACAGGCCCATCACGCCCTCGACGACGGCGAGGTCCGCGTCCTTCGCACCATGCGCGAACAGCGGCGCGACCCGCTCCTCACCGGACAGCATCGGATCGAGGTTGCGTCCCGGCCGACCGGTCGCCACCGCGTGGAACCCGGGGTCGATGTAGTCCGGCCCAACCTTGAACCCGGCAACCCGATGCCCCGCCTGCCGCAAAGCAGCCATCAGCCCGACGGCAACCGTCGTCTTGCCCGCACCCGACGACGGGGCGGCGACGACGATCCGCGGAACTACCACGGCCGTCCCCCCTCACCGGTCTCCCGCCGCGACCCAGCGCATGCCCCGTTCACCACTCGATGCCTTTCTGGCCTTTCTGGCCGGTGTCCATCGGGTGCTTGATCTTGGTCATCTCGGTGACCAGGTCCGCGGCGTCGAGCAGGCGCTGATCGGCGTTGCGGCCGGTGATCACGACGTACTGGTGACCGGGCCGGTTCACCAGCGTCTCGACCACCTCGTCGACGTCGACCCAGCCCCACTTCATCGGGTAGGTGAACTCGTCCAGGACGTAGAGATCGTGCGTCTCGGCGGCGATCCGGCGCTGGATCTCGCGCCAGCCTTCGAGCGCGTCGGCGGCGTGATCCTCCTCGGTGCCGGCCTTGCGCGACCAGCTCCAGCCCTCGCCCATCTTGTGCCACTCGACCGGGCCACCCTCACCCGTTGCCTCGTGCAACTTCCCGAGCGCCTTGAACGCGCCCTCCTCGCCGACCTTCCACTTCGCGCTCTTCACGAACTGGAACACGCCGATGTTCCAGCCCTGGTTCCAGCCGCGCAGCGCCATCCCGAACGCCGCGGTCGACTTCCCCTTCATCTCACCGGTGTGCACCATCAGCAACGGCCGGTTCCGGCGCTGCCTGGTGGTCAGGCCGTCCTGCGGTACGACGCTCGGCTGTCCTTGGGGCATCAGGCGGCGCTCCTCGCGGTGACGGCTTTCACGAGGTTGCCCGCAGCAACTTCGCCGAGATCCAGGTACTCCGCGCCGAGATCCGTCGCCAGCTCAGCGGCCAGTCCCAGCCGTACTCCGCGCCGCGGTTCGCAGTCCACGACGACCGACGCGATCCCCTGCATCGCCAACCACCCGGCTGCTTGCTTCGCCTTCGCGAACGCGCTCTCTCCGTGGGTGGCGCGACCATCGGTGATGAGCACCAGCAACGGCCGACGCCGGGGATCGCGGATCGCGGCGATCCGCAGTACCTCAGCCGCTTGCATGCAGCCCCTCGGCGAGCGGCGTACGGCCACCGGTCGGCAAAGATTCCAGCCGCCGTACTGCGGTCTCGACGCTACCGGTCGGCGGCAACGCAACCGTTGCGGTGGCTCCGGCGAAGGTGACGAGACCGACCTTGTCGCGACGCTGATAGGCGTCGAGAAGCAGCGAGACGATCGCGGTCTTGACCTCACCCATCCGCTTCTTGGTCCCCATCGACCCGGAAGCGTCGACACAGAAGAGCACGAGATTGCCCTCGCGCCCTTCACGCACGGCGAGGCGGATGTCGCTGCCCTGTACTGAGAGTCCTCGTCGTTCGGTTGTGGACGACAGGCGGCGGGCGTGCTGGTGTGGCGCTGCGGCGCGGATTGTCGCGAGGAGGTGTGGACGGCCGGCCTCGCGGCCGATTCGGGCGCGATCACCGACTACTCGGCCTGCCTCGGTGATTGCCCGGGAACGGCGGCCGGCTACTCCTGCGCCGGCTGCCTGGATGCTCAGCAGGCGGGCCTTGTAGGGCTCGGAGCTCGCAGCTACCTGTCCGGTCGGCGCGGGACCTGGGAGAGCGCTCCCCGTGTTCTCCCGGTCGTTCTCGGCGCTCTCCGGCGGGGCTTCCTCCGCACGGCCGTCGTCGGGACCGCCGTCGTCAGGGCCGCTGTTGTCCGGACCGCTGGTCCCCGGTCCGCCGCCGTCGGGGCCGCCGTCCGGGTCGTCGTCAGGGTCCGGCTCGGGTGGGGTGCTGTCGTTGATTGCCTGTTCGAGTTGCTCGTCGTCCAGGCCGGGGGCGTCGAAGGGGTTGCGGCGTTTGCGATGCGGCAGGGCGAGTTTGGCGGCGGCGCGAACGTCCTCCACCTCGACGACGGTCCGTCCCGACCAGGCGGCGTGGGCGACCGCCGTACGGGCTGTGACCAGGTCTGCGCGCATGCCGTCGACGTCGAAGGATGCGCAGATCTCGGCGATCTGGCGCAGCGCGGAATCCGTCAGGATCACCTCGGACAGCAGGCTCTGCGCCTTGACGATCCGCTCGGCCAGTTCGCGCTGGGGGTTGGCGAACTTGGCGACGAAGGCAGCGGGATCAGCCTCGTAGGTCAGCCGCGCTCGCATGACCTCGACGCGGACAGCAGGGTCCCGGCTCGCGACGACATCGACGGTCAGACCGAACCGGTCGAGGAGCTGCGGGCGGAGTTCGCCTTCCTCCGGGTTCATGGTGCCGACGAGCACGAAGCGCGCCGGGTGGGTCACCGAGACGCCATCGCGCTCGACGGTCGCGCGGCCCATGGCGGCGGCGTCGAGCAGTACGTCGACCAGGTGGTCGTGGAGCAGGTTGACCTCGTCGACGTACAGGAGTCCGCGATGGGCAGCAGCCAACAGCCCTGGCTCGTACGCCGTGACGCCTTCGGAGAGCGCTCGCTCGAGATGCAACGAGCCGAGCACGCGATCCTCGGTCGCTCCGACCGGCAGCTCGACGAGCCGGGCGGGGCGGATCGAGCGCTCGCCACCGTTCTCGTCGCGAGCCGTCTCGTGCGGTGCGTCCGGGCAGTCGGGATCCGGGTGATCCGGGTCGCAGGAGAACCGGCAGGTGGAGACCACCTCGACCGGCGGCAGGATCTCGGTGAGCGCCCGGACCGCGGTCGACTTCGCCGTACCCTTCTCGCCGCGGATCAGCACCCCGCCGATCGCCGGCGAGACCGCCGCCAGGATCAGGGCGAGCTGCAGGTCTTCCATCCCCACGACGGCGGTGAACGGGAATCCGTTGGTCAGAGCAGACCGCATCGGCGGCATATCCCTTCGTCCTGCGGGTGTCCACGCCCGCCTCGGCACCTGGCACACCGGAAACACGCAGAGCGCTCCCGGCGGACGCTCGGAGATGTCCTGGCTTCCGGAAACTCACCCGGTCACAGTGGCGGGACCGCCCCGGACTTCAGCCTTCCCAGGCCGTCACCGGTGTTCCTCTCCAACCGTCCCCGCGATCATTCCATACCCGCCACCCGCACCCACCAGCCGGAGACCAACCTCACCCGGCAGACCTCAGGGAGAATCGGTCGGCGAGGTACTCGGCTGCGGAAGTTTCGGGGAGGGACTGGATGCCGGTGATTGGGGTGACGGTGACGTAGCCCTCGGCCAGGAGGGCCTCGTCGGATTCGGGGTCCTGGGACGGGTCGGGGTCGCGGAGGATCATCATCGGCTCGCCGGTCGGGGCGATGCCTGCCTTCAGGCGGCTCATGTTGACCGGGGCCAGGCGGGCGTTGCGGACACCGCGGAGCGATGCCTTCGGAACGTCCGGGACGTTGACGTTCAGGACCGTCGTCGCCGGCTGCTCGCGGAGCCAGTCGACCAGCGCGACCGCGATCTCCGCCGCGCTCGTCCAGGTACTGCGGGTCCTCGGAGCCGATGCTCATCGCCAGACCCGGACAGCCCCTGCGTCGCGCCCGGTCAGCGCTGCACCGACCGTGCCCGAGTGCAGGATCGCGCCGAAGTTGTAGCCGTGGTTGATCCCCGAGACGACCAGGTCAGGCGACTTGCCGAAGGTGCCGAGCCGAGCCATCGTGACGGCGATCGCCGGCGTCCCGTCGACGCCGATGTAGGTGACCCCATCGGCGTCCTCCGAAGCGGTCGCGATCGGCCGGTTCGACCCAGCCGGCCCGCGCCGTACCGACGCCGCTCTGGTCCGTCAGCGGCGCGACCACCAGCACCTCGTGACCGGCCGCAGCGATCGCGCCGGCCAGGGCCCGGATTCCCCGGGCCTGGTAGCCGTCGTCGTTGGTGACCAGGATCCGCAGCTGCTCAGAAGCCATGCCTCCACCCAATCACACGGCCGATCCGAGGACCGGCGGTGTCTCAGCCGCGGTCCTCGATGTCACCTTCTGTTTCCAGGACGGCCGTCCGCAGGGTCTCCAGCGCTTCGGGTGTCGGCTCGGCCCACAGCCCGCGCTGGGCCGCCTCCAGCAACCGCTCGGCGATCCCGTGCCGCGCCCACGGGTTCGACTTGCGGAAGAACTCGGCGATCTCCGGGTTGGCGACGTACTCCGTGGTCAGCGTCTCGTACATCCAGTCGTCCACCACGCCCGCGGTCGCGTCGTACCCGAACAGGTAGTCCACCGTCGCGGCCATCTCGAACGCGCCCTTGTACCCGTGCCGCTGCATCGCCGCCATCCACCGCGGGTTCACCACGCGCGCCCGGAAGACCCGCTTGGTCTCCTCCTCGAGCGTCCGCGTCTTCACCTGCGCCGGTACGGCGGAATCTCCGATGTACGCCTTCGGGTTCGCCCCGGTCAGGTGCCGCACCATCGCGACCATCCCACCGTGGTACTGGAAGTAGTCGTCCGAATCCATGATGTCGTGCTCGCGGGTGTCCGCGTTCTTCGCCGCGACCTGGATCCGCGCGTAGGCGCGCTCCATCGATGGCCGGGCCTCCGCACCGTCGAGGTCCTTGCCGTACGCATAGCCGCCCCAGACCGCGTACACCTCGGCGAGCTCCGCGTCGGTGCGCCAGTTCCGCGCGTCCACCAACGGCAGCAGACCAGCGCCATAGGAGCCAGGCTTGGAGCCGAAGACCCGCGCCGTCGACGACCGCAGGTCGTTGCCTGCAGCAACATCAGCCTGGACGTGCGCGCGCAGGTAGTTGTCAGCGGCATCTTCTTCCAACGCGGCGACCGTACGGACCGCTTCGTCGAGCAACGACACCACATGCGGGAACGCGTCCCGGAAGAACCCGGAGATCCGGATCGTCACGTCGACCCGCGGCCGGCCGAGCTCGGCCAGCGGAACAACCTCGAAGCCGGTTACCCGGCGCGAAGCCTCGTCCCAGACCGGGCGGCAACCGAGCAGCCACAGCACCTCGGCGAGGTCGTCGCCCTGGGTGCGCATCGCGGACGTACCCCAGACCGTCAGACCGACAGAGCGCGGCCACTCCCCCGTCTCGGCCTTGTGCCGGGCCAGCAGCGAATCGGCCAGCGCGACGCCGACGTCCCAGGCGTTCCGGCTCGGGATCGCCTTCGGGTCGACGGCGTAGAAGTTCCGCCCGGTCGGCAGCACGTTCACCAGACCGCGAGTCGGCGAGCCGGACGGCCCGGCCTCGACGAAACGGCCGGCGAGCGCGCGCAGTACGTTCGTCAACTCGTCGCCGCGTACGCGCCAGCCGCGGCACGACCTCGGTCGCGGCGAAGGTCAAAGAAGCTGAGACCCCAGCAGACGGCCGGCCAAGCACCTCCTCGACAACGACCGGCACCTTCGCGGCATCCCAGCCGAGCGTCTCCATGCCGAGCACGAGCTTGCGAGCCACTGCCTCCAGCAGGTCGACACCATCGGCGCGCACTCACGGCGGGCAGATCGGCGAGCGTCGCGAGATCGGCCAGCTCGCGGCACGGCCTCGCCCGGATCGGCAAGCATCGCAGCTTCATCGACGCCGAAGGTGTCACCGAGAGCAGCCCGGAGACCCGGTACGGCGCCTGCCTTGCCGCCCCACATCTGCTGCGCACGCAGTATCGGCGAGGACCAGGTTGACCCGGGCCTCACCGACCGGCCCACCGCCGAGAATGTGCAGCCCGTCGCGGATCTGCACGTCCTTGATCTCGCACAGATAGCCGTCGAGGTGCAGGACGAACTCGTCGAACTCCTCGTCCTCCGGCTTCTCCGACGTGTGCAGATCGTGGTGCAGCTGCGCCGCCTGGATCAGCGTCCAGATCTGCGCGCGCAGCGTCGGCACCTTGTCCGGGTCGAGCGCGGAGACGGTCGCGTACTCGTCGAGCAGGTACTCCAGCTTCGCCATGTCGCCGTACGTCTCGGCACGCGCCATCGGCGGCACCAGGTGATCCACGATCACCGCGTGCCCACGCCGCTTCGCCTGCGTCCCCTCACCGGGGTCGTTGACGATGAACGGGTAGACGAGCGGCAGGTTGCCCAGTACGGCGTCCGGCGCGCAGTCGGCCGCCATCCCGATCCCCTTGCCAGGAAGCCATTCCAGCGTCCCGTGCTTCCCGAGGTGGACGACCGCGTGAGCGCCGAAGCCACCCTCCTCGACCGGAGCCTCGAGCCACCGGTACGCCGCCAGGTAGTGATGCGACGGCGCCATGTCCGGGTCGTGGTAGATCGCGACCGGGTTCTCACCGAACCCGCGCGGCGGCTGGATCATCAGGACGACGTTGCCGAATCTGAGGGCCGCCAGCGCGATCGCCGGCTCGGGGCCCGACTGGTCGACGTACAGGCTTCCCGGCGCCTCACCCCAGGCCTCGATCATTGCCTCTTGCAACGATTCCGGTACTGCGCCGAACCACTTCGCGTAGGTGGAGAGCGGGATCTTCGCGACCGCGCTCGACAACTGCTCGTCGGTGAGCCAGTCGACGTCGTGCCCGCCGGCCGCGATCAGCCGGTGGATCAGGCCGTCGGCGCCTTCGGCACCCTGCAGCTCGTCGAGGTTGAGATCGGGCCCGAGGTCGTAGCCGGCTTCCTTCAACTGGCCGAGCAGGACCACCGCGGAAGCAGGAGTGTCCAGGCCGACCGCGTTGCCGATGCGGGCGTGCTTGGTCGGGTACGACGAGAGGACGAGCGCGAGCTTCTTGTCCTTCGGCGTCCACGTGCCGCAGTTTCGCCTGGGCCACCGCGATCCCGGCCAGCCGCGCGCACCGCTCGAGATCCGGCGCGTAGCTCGCGATCCCCTCGGCGTCGTACGCCTTGAAGGAGAACGGGATCGTGATCAGCCGGCCGTCGAACTCGGGAATCGCGACCTGCGTCGCCGCGTCCAGCGGGCTGATCGCGGCGTCGCTCTCCAGCCACTGCTCCCGCGTCGAGGTCAGCGCGAGACCTTGGATCAGCGGGATGTCCAGGGACGCGAGTGCGCCGGCATCCCAGGAGTCGTCGCCTCCGGCACTGGCGTTCGCCGCGACCGTGCCGCCTGCTGCGAGCAGGGTGGTGACGAGCACGTCGGCTTTGCGGAGAAGGTTGAAGAGCTCGGCGTTCTCGGCGCTCGAAGGATCCAGGCCGCGCAGCGTTCCGCAGTACACGGGTAGTGCCTGTGCGCCGGCGGTCTCGATGGCGTCGGCGAGTGCGTCGACGAACGCGGTGTTGCCGGAGATCTCGTGCGCCCGGTAGTAGACGATGCCGACGACCGGTCGATCGTCCTCGACGAGGGTGCGACCCGCGCGTACGCCGTACGTCGGAAGTGCGTGCGGCGGATCGAACTCGTCGCCGGTCAGCAGCAAGGTGTCGCGGAGGAAGCCGGCCAGGTTCGCGAGGTTCTTCGAGCCACCCTCGCGCAGGTACGCGAGTGCCTCGGTGACGGCGCCGGCCGGGACGGTCGACATCGACATCAGTTCGGCGTCCGGGGCGGCCTCGCCGGAGAGCACGACGGTCGGGAGACCGGCGGAGATGACGGCGTCGAGGCCCTCCTCCCAGGCGCGGCGGCCGCCGAGCAGGCGGACCACTACGACCTCGACGCCGTCAAGCAGTGTGGGCAGGTCGGCGAGGTCGACCCGGGCCGGGTTCGCGACCCTCCACCCGGTGGCCGCTTGGGACGCGGCCAGCAGATCGGTGTCGGCGGTCGAGAGCAGCAACAGGTTCGCGGGCACGCGCGGCCGGTCCTTCCTCGGGGTGTCCACGCCCCAGGTGGCAGGTACGACGGCTGCAGTTCCTGACTCCCACGCGAACGTGGTCACAGTGGCGGGACCGCCCCGGACTCACACCGGGTTCCTGCACGTCCGTCGCTAACACCGAGACTCTAGCCGACGACCTTGATGATCGTTCGGCCGCTGGCGGTGAAGGCGGCGGGGGCTTCGGCGAGGGGCGGACGCTGTTGACGAGAGGGGTGAGCCGGCCGGTGCGGACGCGGGTGGCCAGCTGGGTGAGTTGGTCGCGGTTCGGCTTCGACGACGAAGAAGACGGCGCGGCCGTCGGCGGGCTGGATGGTGGGTGGTTCTGCGACGGTGACGAGGGTGCCGCCGGGACGCAGCAGGCGCGGTCGAGCGGGCGAGGATCTCGCCGCCGATCACGTCGAAGACCACGTCGACCTGGCCGGCGTCCTCCAGCCGTTCGCTGTCCAGATCGAGGAACTCGTGGACGCCGAGCTCGCCGGCCAGCTTCTGGTCCTTGGCCCGGCCGGTGCCGATGATGTGGGCTCCGACCTCGCGAGCCAGCTGCACGGCGACGGAGCCGACGGCACCGCCGGCTCCGTGGATGAGGACGGTCTGGCCCGTTGCCAGGTGGGCGTGGTCGAACAGCGCCTGCCAGGCGGTCAGGCCGGAGATCGGTAGCGCGGCCGCGGTCACGTAGTCGACGTCGGCCGGGAGCGGCGCCAGATTGCGGGCCTCGATCGCGGTGTACTCCGCCAGCGAACCGTTGCGGGACCAGTCAGCCAGCCCGAAGACCCGTTGACCGACGGTGAGTCCGGTGGTGCCGTAGCCGAGTTCGACGACCACGCCCGCCAGCTCGTGGCCGGGGACGCTCGGGGTGCGGTCGCGGCCGGCGCGATCGGTCCAGGTGCCCGGCCACTCCAGCTCGCCGCGGGTGAAGCCGGCGGCGTGGACCTGCACGATGACGTCGTTCTCGGCGGCGCGGGGGTAGGGCTGCTCGGTCGAGCGACAAGCCGCCGACGCCGGCTTCGGAATCAGGAACAGTGATGGCACGCATGCTTCGACACTACTCAGCTGTGATCCGCTGGCATGGGCCATTTGGGAGACGAGATGATGGGCCACATTGGCCCACGAACCTGCCGGCCGAATGGACCAGTGCGGGCGGCCTCTTGAAGCCTAAGGTTGAAATATGAACGACTTTGTGATTCCTGAGACGGCTGCTTCCGCCGCGGCTCTGGAGGTGGCTTCGGCCTACCACTCGCCCGCGCTGCTGAGCCATTCGCACCGGGTCTACCTGTGGGCGGCGGCGCTCGGTACGCAGTACGGCATCTCGTACGACGCTGAGCTGGTTTTCGTGGCTGCCATGTTCCACGACATCAGCCTGGTGCCGGTGTTCGACAGCCACACCGTCGCCTTCGAGGAAGCCGGCGGCCACGTCGCCCGAGTCTTCGCAGCCGGCGCCGGCTGGTCTCCCGCTCGCCGCGAACGCCTCGGCGAGGTCATCGTCCGGCACATGTGGCCCGACGTCGACGCGACCGCCGATCCCGAAGGCCACTTGCTGTCCCGGGCCGCGGCTCTCGACATCGTCGGCAAGAACATCGACGACCTCAGCCCGGACTTCCGCGCCGAGGTCCTCCGGCAGCACCCGCGACTCGACCTGCCCACCGAGTTCCTCACCTGCTTCCAGGCCCAGGCCGCCCGCAAGCCTTCAAGCTCAGCCGCCCGCGCCATCCAGTCCGACCTCAGCACCCGCATAGCCGCCAACCCCCTCGACGCCTAGCGAGTGCTGCTCTTACTTGTGCGACAGCGTAGTGCTGTGCGAGGAGGTCTTGGCCCCAGTCGTTGTGGAGGTCTCGCCAGACCGAGTGGATGTGGTTGGCGTCGTTTTGGGTGTTGTCGTATTCGGCCGAGGAAGGTGGGGCCGGCGATCGAGTAGTAGTGGCCGATGCCTGGTTCGGCGCCGCCGGCCCAGGTAAAGGTGAGGCGCTCGATGCCGTTGTCGGTGATCTCCTTCCAGGTGCGCTGACCGATCGGCTCGGCTGCGCGCCCGACGTACTGGCCGATCAGTCTGCTGAGCAACGCCTGCTGCGCCTCGGACATGTCGCCGTACGCGAGGCCGCGCCGTAGTACGGAAGGATCTGCGATCGGGTCGTAGCGCGTGAGGATGTCGGCCGGTGCCACCTCCGACACGACAGCAATGGAACGCTGCGCCGGCTCGAGAGCATGGAGAAGCTTGAACCCGAGATCCTGCTCGATCGGCAACGCCCGCAGCCCCTCGTGCGGCCCGGACAGCACCTTCGCCGGCTCGGCCCCGAAGAACTGCGGCGTGAACGCGACGACCCCGTCGACGAGCGTCACGTGCAGCGCGAGGTGATGCCCATTGATCCGCCAAGCCCACGGCCCATCAGCCGAAGGATCGCCAAGGATGCGGAGGTAGTACCGCTGCTCCGACCCGAGATCGACCGCCGAACCAGGTGTCGCCTGCGCCAACCCCCGCCGCACGGCCTCGGTGAACAACACCGCCCGAGCGTCCGCATAACCACGCTCGCTGCACGCCGACCTCCAGCAACCGCATCGCCAACGACCGCTGCGAAACATCCAGCTCGCCCAGCGTCACACCCGGCCGATCGCCAGGCAGATACGTCCACACCTGGTGATCAGGCGTGTCGAACGGCACCAGAATTCGCGAGCGCTGCTCATCGGAGAGAGCGGCCAGCAACTCCAGTGCGGCCGCGCGGGTCTGTTCTACAACCATGCCGATCGCTCCCGTTCCGTCGGTTGGTAGTCGGTCCACTGCTCGAACGGCCGATCCAGCTTGTACCGGAAATCGGGTTGGCGCAGCAGGACGCGAGTCTCGGCGTTGTCAGGGTTCCGCAGCGTCTCGAAGAACTTCACCGACCAGTGGAACCAGCGCATACAGAAGAGTCGCATCGTCAACCCGTGCGAGACCAGCAATACATTCCTGGGCGAATCCGGCGACTCGAAATCGCGGTGCATCGTCTCCAGAAAACTCGACACCCGGTCGTAGACATCCGAACCGGATTCCCCATGCGTGAACCGGTAGAAGAAATGCCCGTACGAGTCGCGCAACTTCTTCTGCTGCTCGATGTCCTCGGTGTCCTGGTAGTTCGCCCAGTCCTGCTCACGCAGCCGCGGCTCCTCCCGCGCGAGCCCGATCAGATCGTCCAGACCGAGTGCGTCAAGGGTCTGCAACGCCCGCAGGTACGGCGAAACGTAGACCCGCACCGGCTCGTTCTCGAACACCGCGCGCAACTGCCCGCCCGGTCTCAGCAGATTGCTGTACGCCGTGCGCGGTGAGCGCGATCGCGTGATCAGGAACCCGTTCGAAGATCGACTTGTCCAGGTTCGCCTCGGACTCGCCGTGCCGCACCAACGCGATCCGCAACGGCCGCTGATTCAGATGCACTAGCTCCTCCTTCGCGAGAACAGCGCCAGGATTGCCGCCGAGAGCCGCGGCCGCGTAACCGACGCGCCGCGCCAACGACGCCGTACGCCGGATGTCGGCGACCGTCGGCGGTGCGCCGTCCCCGAGCGATCCGCGATCCTCCACCTCGTCGCCGTACGTGTTCGTCCCACCCAGCCGCAGCTCGAGCGCCCCCGCGAACGCCGCCTCGACCGGCCCCGCATTCGGACTCGGGTGCTTGCCAGCGTCGCGCCGCCAGACCGCCCACGTCTCCCCCGGCCGCCCGGCGACGAGCCCGGTGAGCACGGCACAAGCACGAGCCGGCAGCAGATTCAGTACGTCGTCCAGCCGCGCCGCGAACCACCCGAAGTTGCGATACCGCGCCGATTTGTAGCCGACCATCGCGTCCAGCGTGTTCGCCGCGCGGTACGCGATCAGCCCGGGGATCCCGAACACCCCGCCCCACAGCAACGGCGCCACGCAGGCATCCGAGGTGTTCTCCGCGACGGACTCCACGGTCGCCCGGGCGAGCTCGTCCGCCTCCAGGTCGGTGGCGTCCCGGCTGCACAGATACCCGAGCCTCTCCCGGGCCGCGACGAGATCCTCCGCCAGCAGATAGGACGCCATGATGTCGGCTTCCCGCTCCAGACTCCGTCCACCGAGCACAACCCAGGTGGCCGCCGCCGTGACCAGGGTCCGGGCGACCGGCCGGTCCCGGACCAACCGCTCCGCGACCAGACCCGCGGCTGCCACCGAACCGACCAGCAGCCCCGCGTACGCCGTACCGGCTGCTCGTGAGTCGGCGTACAGGCTCTCCTCGGCGCGACCCGCGAGCCGGCCGAACCCGGCCACCGGGTGGAACCGGCGGGGGTCGCCGAGCAGGCGATCGGCGGCGAACCCGAGCAGCAGACCAGCAGTTCTGGACACCCGGCGAGTCTGCCAGGTCGGCAGGGCGAACTCCGCGAGTCTGACCTGGTGGGTTCGGCCCGACCACCTTGTGGAAAGGTAACCATCAAGGGGTAGGGAATGTGGAAAGGTTACGACCATGGGAATCGCGGAGCTGCTCGACGGCGTCGCCGGGAGCGGTGAGTTCGGGGTCTGGCTGGGCCGGCTGGACGGCGTACCGGTCTTCGAGCACGAGGCGGAGCGGACCCACTACTCCGCGAGCACGATGAAGCTGCCGGTCGCGATGGCGATGATGCGCAAGGTCGACGCAGGCGAGCTCTCGCTGGATCAGCCGGTGACCGTGCACAACGACTTCGCGTCGGCGGCCGGTGGGCGGTTCGGGGTGAATCCGGCCGAGGACGAGGCGCCGGCGACCTGGACCCGGATGGGCTCAGAGGTTTCGCTCGGCTGGCTCGCGACCGAGATGATCACGGTGTCGAGCAATCTGGCGACCGATCTGGTACTGGAACTCGTCGGGATCGATGCGGCGAACGCCGTACTGGCTAACGCTGGGGTCCGGTCGCAGTGCGATCCGGCGCGGGATCGACGACGCGGCTGCTCAGCGCGCGGGGATCAGCAACGAGATGAGCCCGGCGGATCTGGCCGCGGTACTGGTTGCTGTGGGCAATGGTCCGGATCAGTACGTCCGCGATCTGCTCGCGGCGAACCAGTGGAACGGCGAGATCCCGGCCGGCGTACCGGCGGGGACGCGGGTCGAGCACAAGAACGGGTGGGATACCCGGATCCGGCACGACGGCGGGATCGTGCGGCCGCCGGATGCACCGCCGTTCGTGCTGGCCATGTGCACGACGTCCGATCTGCCTGACGCTGAGGCACAGAAGCTGATCGCGGCCGTCGCCGCGGAGGCTTGGGAACACCGGCACGACCTGGAGACCGTTCGATGAAGATTTCCACCCACCTGGTGTCGGCGCCGCTGCACACCCCGTTTGTGACGGCACTTCGTACTGCGACGCACGCGGACTCGTTGCTGGTGTCGGTGAGCGACGGTTCGGAGACGGGCTGGGGCGAGGCGCCGCAGGTCTGGAAGGTGACCGGCGAGTCGCTCGCCGGCGCGCAGGCTTGTGTCGAAGGCCCGATCTCGGCTGCTTTGCACGACCTGTCGCCGGATGATCTGACCGAAGCGCTCCGCCGGGTGCAAGGTGCCGCGGTGGGGAACTTCGGGGCGAAGGCCGCGGTCGATGTAGCCCTGCATGATCTGGCCGCGCGTCGTCTCGGGCAGACGCTGCACGGGTTTCTCGGGTCGACGGTGTCGTCGGTGCGCACGGATGTGACGTTGTCTGCTGGGGATGCGTCGGCATTGGTGGCTGCCGGGCAGGCTCGGATCGCCGACGGGTTCGACGTACTGAAGGTGAAGGTCGGGACCGGGGACGCGGCGGCTGATTTCGAGCGGGTTCGCCGGGTCCGGGAGGCGATCGGCCCGGTGCCGCGGTTGCGGCTGGATGCCAATCAGGGATGGTCGCGTCGCGATGCGGTCAAGGCGATCCGGGCGATGGAGGACGCGGGTTGCGCGATCGAACTGGTCGAGCAACCTGTCGTCGCAGCGGATATCGAGGGAATGGCTTGGGTGACCGATCGGGTCAGCACGCCGATCCTTGCGGACGAGTCCGTGTACGGCGTCCGCGACCTGGTGGCCGTGATTCGTTGCGGGGCGGCCGATCTGGTGAATGTGAAGCTGGCGAAGTGTGGTGGTCTCGGACCGGCCCGGACGTTGCTCGAACTCGCCCGGGAGCACGGGCTGGGGTCGATCGTCGGTTCGATGATGGAGAGCCAGGTCGGGGTCGGAGCAGCCGCGGCGCTCGTTGCGGCGTACCCGACGACGTTGGTGAACGATCTGGATGCAGCGTGGTGGTTGAAGGAGTCTCCTGTGACTGGTGGGATCCGGTATGACGGGTCGACGATCCACCTGCCTACTGGAGTTGGACTCGGCGTGGAAGGCTTGAAAGCATGAAGCTAGTTGCAGCTCGCGTTCCGGTGAGCACCGTGTGGACGTCGCCTGATGCGCCGCGCGAGATTGATGCTCCCGCGATCGCCGCGTCTCCGGATGTGGCCGCGTGGGCGAAGTCGATGGATACCGAGTCGCGTCTCGGTCTGCACGGGCGGACGCTGACCCAGCTGCTGCTGGGCGAGCCGGTGCTGGTCCGCTCCGAACGCGAGGGCTGGTCCGAGATTCTCGCGCCTTGGCAGCCGTCGTCGTCCGACGATCTCGGGTATCCGGGCTGGGTTCCTTCCAGCCACCTCGGCGAGTTGCCTTCGAGCGCTGCGTCGCCGGTCGCTGTCGCAGTACCGTCGGTGTCGTTGTCCCGGGAGCCGCGGTCGGCGCCTGTCCTGGAGCTGTCCTTCGCCACGGTGCTGGCATCGGTGGAGCACGTGGACGGGTTCACCCGGGTCGCGCTGCCCGATGGGGAGTCGGGCTGGATCGCCTCGTCGGCTCTTCGCTCGGTCGAGGCACCGGCGACTTCCGAGGAGCGTCTGCGGTTGGGGTCGCAGTTCCTGGGACTCGAGTACCTCTGGGGCGGCACTTCGACGTACGGGCTCGACTGCTCAGGCCTGGTGCACACGGTCAGCCGCGTCCTCGGCCAGCGCATCCCGCGCGACGCCCACGACCAGGCAGACACCCTCACCTCGGTCCCCGTCGACGAAGCCCGCCCCGGCGACCTCTACTTCTTCGCCCGCCCCGGCAAATCGGTCCACCACGTAGGTTTCGTCTCCCCCCAAGGCATGCTCCACGCCTCGGAAACCGGCAAACGCCTGGAGAACGAACCCCTCCTCCCCGAACGCCGCGAAACCTTGGTCGCCGCCGCCCACCTCTGAACCGCCGAACGCCCCGACTGTTGAGGTCGGGGCGTTCGCAGTACGGGAGGTCAGGGCTTGTTGGTGTCTGCTTGCTCCGGCTTGGGAGCGGCTTCGGCCTCGGGGGCGGGGTCGGCTGTGGTGGTGGTGCGGGACTTGTGGAGGCTGAGGATCGTGGTGATGCCCAGGGTGATGATGATGAAGCCCAGGGAGAACCAGATCGGGATCTCGGGGGCCCAGTCGATGTGGTGACCGCCGTTGATGAACGGGAGTTCGTTCTCGTGCATCGCGTGCAGGACCAGTTTGACGCCGATGAAGGCGAGCACGACCGAGAGGCCGAGGGACAGGTAGACGAGCCGGCGGAGCAGGTCGCCGAGCAGGAAGTAGAGCTGGCGCAGGCCCATCAGGGCGAAGACGTTCGCGGTGAAGACCAGGAACGGCTCCTGGGTCAGGCCGTAGATCGCCGGGATCGAGTCGAGCGCGAACAGCAGGTCCGTCGTACCGAGCGCGATGATGACGATCGTCATCGGGGTGACGAGGCGCTTGCCGTTCTTGCGGACGGTCAGCTTGACGCCGTTGTACTCGTCCGTGGCGTTCAGCCGCTTCTTCGCGAACCGGATGACCGCGTTCTCCTTGTAGTCCTCGTCGTCGTTCTCACCCTGCTTGGCCAGGTGGATCGCGGTGTAGACCAGGAACGCGCCGAACAGGTAGAAGACCCAGGAGAACTCGTTGATCGCGGCCGCGCCGACGGCGATGAAGATGCCGCGGAAGAACAGCGCCAGGATGATGCCGACCAGCAACGCGGTCTGCTGGTACTTCCTGGGCACCTGGAACCTGGCCATGATGATCAGGAAGATGAACAGGTTGTCGACGCTGAGGCTGTACTCCGTCAGCCAGCCGGCGAAGAACTCGCCCGCGTACTCACCGCCGGAGAAGATCCAGACGCCGAGGCCGAAGATCACCGCGAGCGAGACGTAGAAGACGATCGCCCGGGCCGATTCCTTCGTCGAAGGTTCGTGCGGGACGACGGCCGATGACGAAGACGTCGAAGGCCAGCAGCGCGAGCAGCACCCCGACCGTGATGTACCAAACGTAATCAGCGACGTGCACAGGAACCTCCGGAGCTCAGACGAAAATCGGACTCCGAAGGTCTCTTCCGCCGGTCACCTGACCGACCGGGGCACCGGGCGTGAGCGTGAACCCACGGCCGTGATGACGATGCCGCCGCGAAGGAATACTCCCCTTCTTCCCTCATAGTGTGACGGGTCGCCGTCCCGGACTCCAAATCCAGGACACCGTGTCCGCCTGTCGAAATCGTCACAACCCGGTCCGGGAATAGTCACAGTTCGTGGCCGCTTCACGGTGATCATCTGTTCACCCCGCCCGCCTCCGCGGCTTAGGGGCGGCGGCTTTTCGGCAGCTTCGCGACGATCGTCTCGTACGACGTGTCGACCAGTTCGAGGAGCTCGTCGTCCGGTACGGCGCCGCCGAGTTTGACCGTGTTCCATCCCGAGCGCCCGATGTAGGCGCTCTTCGCCACGTCGTCCGGGTAGGTGTCGACCAACTCGTCGGCCTCCTCGCGGTTGTTCCCGCACTTGACGCCGATCGCGTCGCCACCGCCGAGGAACGCGAAGATCTTGTCGCCGACCTTCGCGACCACATCGCCCTCCCACGGCTCGTCCTGCCAGGCGCCCGGTTTCGCCAGGCAGTACTCCAGCAACTCAGCCCCGGTCATCCGCATGCGTCCTCCCCGGTCAGCGGTGTGTCACGGCTTCGACGTTGTTCCCGTCGAGATCGCGAACGAAAACCCCGTAATACCCCTCGTGGTACTCCGGCCACTCGCGCGGCTCATGCAGTACTTCGGCCTGCAACGCCAACGCCGCCTCGTGCACCTTGTCGACCGCAGCCCGATCCGCCGCGGCAAATGCAACGTGCACTTCTCGCTGCACACCACCCTGACTCCGCCCGAGCCAGAACTCCTTGCTAGCCCCCAGGTCATCGCACTGCAACGCCAGATGATCCAGCATCTCCACTCCCCTCCTGGCTGCCCAACTCCTCCCGGCACGGTATCCCCGCCAGGGCGCAACTTTCGCCGTACTGGCCGCATCGTGCGTGGTAACCGAATTCTCGGTGCAGTACGAACTGGGGGCTCCAAATGCACAACAGAAGTGGCTTTCGCGCGCGCAAAACCAGGTGGGCGATCGCCCTCACTGCGGTTTCTGCTCTCTTCATCTCGATGCTCAACGCATCCACAGCCAACTCCGTGCAGTCGAGCATCCCCGGACTCCAAGCTCCGGCTACGGCCGCGGTGCCGACGGCGCACGGCGTCACCTGCAACACGGTTCCGGCCGAGCAACTCGGCGCCTGCATCAGCCGGATGCTGACCGACCCGAACGGCGCCTACTCACCCGATCACGTCTACACCGCCGCGGAGAAGCAGCCGGTCCTCGCACCGAAGCAGGCCGCGGGGATCGACGCCGCGGAGGTCGGATCCTGGTCGGTCGTCAGCAACTGCACCGTCGACGGCTACAAGGTCAACCCGATCCACGCGAGCCTGACGAAGTCCGGCAAGGTCCTGATGACAGCCGGATCGGGCTACAGCAGAGCGAACTTCGATCAGAAGGTCTTCAAGACCTGGCTGTGGGATCCGACCACCCCCGCGACCTGTCCGCACGAGGTCCCGATGCCGGCCGGCATCGACCTGTTCTGCTCCGGCCACTCGCATCTCCCGGACGGCCGGGTGTTGTTCTTCGGCGGCACCGGTCATTACGCCGACGCCTCGCAGTACTACACCGGAATCCGGCAGACCTACGCCTTCGACGACACCACCGAGACGTTCACCTCCACCGGCCTGATGAACGTCGCCCGCTGGTACCCGAACGGACCGGTCAACGCCGTCGGCAACCCGATCGTCGTCAGCGGCCTCGACGCGGCCGGCAAAGTCACCTCCACCAACGAGACCTTCAACCCCCTCACGGGTGTGTGGAGCAAACTCCCCGGCACCCGGATCTTCCCTCTGTACGCCGGAATGGTGCTGCGGAAGAACGGCACCCTCTGCTACTCCGGCACCAACATGGGCGGCAAAGCCGGAGCCGCACCCGGTTGCTGGAACTGGACGAACAACGCCTGGTATCCGATCCCCGGTCTCCTCTACCCCGACTGCCGTGACCAGGCGAGCAACCTGCTGCTCTACCCGGCGCAGTCCCAGAAGTTCATGGTGATCGGCGGCGGCTGCCCGACCGGCCTCACCGGAACCACGCAGACGGTCGACATGAATGCCGCGTCGATGAAGTTCGCCGCCGGCCCGTACGTCGGTTTCGCGGCGATGCACAGTTGCGCGACCATCCTTCCCGACAAGTCCGCGTTCGTTGCCGGAGGCGCCGATCACAACACCAAGCCCGTACTACGGGCCGCCCGGCTGCCCGTCGGCGCGACCGCCTGGCAGCAGGTCGCCAGTCCGACCGTGCCCCGGATGTACCACAGCTCGTGCATGCTGCTGCTCGACGGATCTGTCGTCACGATGGGCACAACCGCCAGCGAGGTTTCGGTCGAGTCGCGGCTCGAGGTCTACAAGCCGTGGTACATGCAGGCCGGTGTCACCCGTCCGACGATCACCAGCGTCGCGCCGACCATGAAACTCGGCGGCAGCTACTCGGTGACCTTCAGCGGCCCGGCCACAGTCGACGGCGCCAGTCTGCAACGACTCACCTCAATGACGCACTCGTCCGACCCGAACCAACGCTCGGTCGACGTACCGGTCATCGCCACCACCGACTGGAACAAGAAGACCCTGAAGATCGAACCAAACCGAGGCATCCTCCCCCCAGGCCTCTACATGCTCTCCCTCCGCGACTGGCGCAACATCCCCTCAAAGTCCCTCATCGTCCGCATCGTCGAAAACACCACACCAGTTGCCGCCGCAGGGGCACCTGCCACTGGAGCCGTACCTACCGCGGGCGGGCACCTGCCTCAGGAGGTGCGCCCGCTTCCGCATCCTGCTGCTGCACCTGCGGAACCGGCTGCTGCTAGCCGCAGCAACCAGCCCCGGAGCCGTTGTGTCCAACGACTCCGGGGCTGGTGATGCTGCTACCTACTTGGCGCCGGCGTTGACCATTTGGCGGAGTTCTTTTTTGAGTTCGGAGATTTCGTCGCGGTAGCGGGCGGCGACCTCGAACTGGAGTTCGGCGGCGGCGTTGTGCATCTGGTCGGTGAGTTGCTGGATCAGGTCGGCCAGGTCGGACGACGGCATGCCGCCGGCCAGTTCCTTCGCCTTCTCCCCCACCTTGCCCTTGAGGCCGCCGGGTGTCGGCGCCTTGCCGCGGCTCTGGTTGCGGCCGGAGCCGAGCAGCTCGGCGGTGTCCGCGTCCTCGCGGGCGAGCATGTCGGTGATGTCGGCGATCTTCTTCCGCAGCGGCTGCGGGTCGACGCCGTGCTCGGTGTTGTACGCGACCTGCTTCGCGCGCCGCCGGTTGGTCTCGTCGATCGCCATCTCCATCGACGGCGTGATCTTGTCGGCGTACATGAACACCGCACCCGACACGTTGCGGGCCGCACGGCCGATCGTCTGGATCAACGACCGTCCCGACCGCAGGAACCCTTCCTTGTCCGCATCGAGGATCGCGACCAGCGACACCTCCGGCAGGTCGAGACCTTCACGCAGCAGGTTGATGCCGACCAGTACGTCGTACTCGCCCATCCGCAGCTCGCGGAGCAGCTCGACCCGGCGCAGCGTGTCGACCTCGCTGTGCAGATACCGCGTCCGGATCCCCATCTCCAGCAGGTAGTCGGTCAGGTCCTCGGACATCTTCTTGGTCAGCGTGGTGACCAGGACCCGCTCGTTGCGCTCGGTCCGGATCCGGATCTCGTGGATCAGGTCGTCGATCTGGCCCTTGGTCGGCTTGACGATCACCTCGGGGTCGATCAGGCCGGTCGGCCGGATGATCTGCTCGACGAACCCGTCGGACTTGTCCTGCTCGTACTGCCCCGGCGTCGCGGACAGGTAGACCGTCTGGCCGATCCGCTCCAGGAACTCCTCCCAGCGCAGCGGCCGGTTGTCCATCGCCGACGGCAGCCGGAACCCGTGCTCGACCAGCGTCCGCTTGCGGGACATGTCGCCCTCGTACATCCCGCCGATCTGCGGCACGGTCACGTGCGACTCGTCGATGACCAGCAGGAAGTCCTCGGGGAAGTAGTCCAGCAGACAGTGCGGCGCCGTGCCGGCCTCGCGGCCGTCGGTGTGCCGGGAGTAGTTCTCGATCCCGGAGCAGGTCCCGATCTGGCGCATCATCTCGATGTCGTACGTCGTACGCATCCGCAGCCGCTGGGCCTCCAGCAGCTGCCCGCCGCGCTCCAGCTCGGCCAGCCGCTCCTCCAGCTCGGCCTCGATGCCGGTGATCGCGCGCTCCATCTTCTCGGGCGCGGTCACGTAGTGCGTCGCGGCGCCGATGTAGAGCTCGTTCTCCTCGCTCAGCACCTCGCCGGTCAGCGGGTGCAGCGTCATCACCCGCTCGATCTCGTCACCGAAGAACTCCACCCGGACGGCGAGCTCCTGGTACACCGGGAAGACCTCGAGCGTGTCGCCGCGGACCCGGAACGTGCCACGGGTGCCGGCCAGGTCGTTGCGCGCGTACTGCACGCCGACCAGCTTGCGGAGCAGGCCGTCGCGATCCATCTCGTCGCCGACCTTCACGTGGATCATCCGGTTCAGGTACTCGTCGGCGGAACCCAGGCCGTAGATGCAGGACACGGTCGCGACCACGACGACGTCGCGCCGGGTCAGCAGGGACCAGGTCGCCGAGTGCCGGAGCCGCTCGACCTCCTCGTTGATCGAGGAGTCCTTCTCGATGTAGGTGTCCGTCTGCGGGACATACGCCTCGGGCTGGTAGTAGTCGTAGTACGAGACGAAGTACTCGACCGCGTTCTCGGGGAAGAAGTGCCGCAGCTCGGTCGCGAACTGGGCCGCCAGCGTCTTGTTCGGCTGCAGGATCAGCATCGGCCGCTGGATCTTCTCCGCCAGCCACGCCATCGTCGCGGTCTTACCGGTACCGGTGGCACCCAGCAGTACGACGTCCTGCTCGCCCGCGTTGATCCGCCGCTCGAGCTCGGCGATCGCGGCCGGCTGGTCGCCCGCCGGGTCGAAGTCGGACACGACCTTGAGGGGCGCGACCATACGCTGGAGATCGGTGACCTGTCTCATGCCACTCCACCGTACGACCCCGCGCCGACAGTTTCCGAAAATCGCCCTCCGTAGCCGTACGCAGCAGTCAGAAGCTCTTGACCAGGGTTCCGTTCATGTTCAGGATCTCCTGCTTGCGCTTCGGCCAGACCTCGCGCTGCAGCGCCGCGTCGGTCGCCGTGGTCCGCCCGGTGTAGTCCTCGAAGGTCTGGACGAAGCCCCGAGAACACCACCGATGCTTGCCCTTGACCGGCACCACGGCGGAGTAGTTGGTCGCGTAGCAGAGCTTCAGCGCCTTGTTCGGGCAGGTGCCGGAAGCTGCCCTTGCCGATCACCACGTGCTCGAGGTTGTTCGACTCGACGTCGACCAGGTGCTCGGCGAACGCCTTGGCGCCCATCAGCTTGGTCTGCCGGACCCAGAACTACCCGTCGATCGCGCCCGCGCGGCCCGGTCTCGGGCAGCAGGTAGTTCTGCCCGGACCGGCTCTTGTCCGGAGTCCTTGACCCAGCCCTTGGCCGGCGTGAACCAGACTCCACTACCGATCTCGACCCCTTGTCGTTCGGGCCCTTCGTGATCACCGGCGCGGTGGGCGACGGCGTCGGCGGCGTGTACAGAGTGCCGACCGGGGCCGGCGTCAGCGTCGTCAGCCGGCGACCGGCGCGGCGCGGTGTCCTTCTTGCCACCGGTGACCAGACAGCACCGCGCCCGTCGCGATCAGTACGACGGCCAGCACCGCGCCGCCCATCACGATCCACTGGGTCTTCGGTTCCTTCCGCGGTCGCTGCTGCCCGGGACCCGGCCCCCAGCCGCCCTGCGGCGGCATCGGCGGTCCGGCCGGACTGCGACCCAGCCGGGACTGCGGCTGGTACTGCGGTCTGGGGTGTCCGTACTGCTGACTCATGATGGCCCCTCGCGGTGTGTCTGAACTGGGCGGGGTGTGAGCGGATCATCAGAGGCTGTCGATGACCGACTGCTTCATCGGCGCCGCGTCGGACTCGGCCTTGGCGGCGTAGTCGCGCGGGTGCGGAAGTCGATCGCGGTGACGACCCCGTCCTTGCGGCGGTACGCCTCCACCCAGCCCTGGACCTTCACGCCCTTGGAGGTGGAGGTGTAGCTGATCGCGACGCACTCCACCAAGACGTCCTTCGGGCACGGCAGGTTCCGCGCCTTGCCCAGCGCGGCGATCTCGTTCTCGGTCTCGCCCTCGACGATGCCAGCACGTAGGTGTTGGCGGTCACGTTCTGCTTCTGCCGGACCCAGAAGAACGCCCGCGGCTCGCCGTTCGGCGCGTAGGTGACAAGCTGCTTGCCCTGCGTCTCCCTGGACAGCACTCTCCAGCCGGTCGCCGGCACGACCGAGACGCCGAGGTCGACGGCAATCGCGTTCGCCGGCGGCGTGTACGTCGAGGCCGGCGGCGTGGTGACCGGGCTCGACGGCGTCGGCTTCGGATCAGCCGTGTCGTCACCACCAGTCAGTACGACCAGCGCCACGGCGACCAGCGCCACCACCGCGATCCCCGCCACGATCGGGGATCAGCAGCGGCGGAAGCTCGGCCTCTTCTTGACCGGCTCCGGCCGCCGCAGCGACGGCGGCCCGACCTTGTCACCCCAGGCCGAACTGGTCTCCCGAGCAGGACCACCCGGTACTCCGGTGGCGCCACTCGCCGCATCAGGCTTCCGCCCCCAACCGGACGGCTCCCCGATCCCGCAGCAGCCCAGCGCCCGTAGTACCGGCCGAGCCGACTCCCGGCGCGCCGGTCGCCCGCTCCGGCTACCGGGCGCTCCTTCCGGCGGGCCGGTGGCCTCGACCCGCGTCCCAGGCGGCGGCGTACCGGCCGTGCCCGGCGCGCCGGCGCCCGGCGTACCGGCTGCGGGCGACCCGGCGCCCGAGTACCGGCTGGGTCTGTCCACGGCGACGGGCGTGGCGGGACCTCGAGGGACCACGGCGACGGCGGCAGCTCCGGTTCCGGGGCTGCCTTCTCGTCCTCCTCGGGATCGACCTTGCGGACCCACGGGTTGTCCGGGCCCTTGTCGCGTTTGTTGTTCACTGGCTCTTCAGATCACCGACTTCAGCATCGCGGTCGAGTCCGGCTGGATGGTCGCCGCCTTGTCCTTGCGGCCGTACACCTGGACGATCGTGATCACGCCGTCGTTGCGCTCGATCACGCCGACGAACCCGATCACCGGCGTGCTGCCGTTCTGGCTGCTGGAGACGGCCTGGTAGCCTGGGTGGTGATCTTCTTGATGTCGGTCTTGTCGTCCGGCGCCGGCTTGGTCACCTTGGGGTCGTTCGGCTTGAAGTGCTCGACGTGACGCCCTTCTTCTCGCCGCCATCAGCTGCGGCAGCATCGTCTCGGTGGTGTCGTTGGGCCGCCCTTGAACGCCTGGACCATGAAGTACGCCTCGCCCTGCTTGAGCAGGTAGACGCCCTTGTAGCCGTAGAGCGTCTTGCGGATGTAGCCGGTCTGCGGCTTGACGAAGACGCCCTCGCCGACCTCGATGCCCTTGTCGACGTTCGTCGTCGGCTGATCGGTCGGCTGGTCGGTCGGCTGGGTCGGCGTCGGGTCCGGCTGGACCTTGTCGTCGTCACCGCCGCCGAACACCAGCGCCAGCACGACACCGATCACCGCCACGGCGGCGAGACCTCCACCGGCGAGCAGCAGGATCTTCTTGCTGCCCTGACCGCCACGGCGCGGGCCGAACTGCTGCGGACCAGGACCCCACTGCTGCTGCCCCGGGTACTGCTGGCCCGGGTACTGCTGCTGCTGCGGGTAGCCCGGCTGCTGCCCCTGGTACTGCGGCTGCGGGGTAGGGCTGCCCCTGGTACTGCTGCGGGGGCGGCCCCTGCTGGTACGGCGGTTGCTGCGGCGGCTGACCCTGGTACGGCGGCTGCTGCGGCGGCGCCCCTGCGCAGGCGGCCCCTGCGGCGGCGGCCCTGCGGCGGACGCCCCTGAGGCGGCTGTCCCTGCGGCGGCGCGCCCTGGTACGGCGGCTGCCCGTACCCAGGCTGCCCCTGCTGCGGCGGCCCTGTCCAGGCTGCCCGTAGCCGGGCTGCCCTCCGTACGGCGGTTGTCCCGGCTGACCAGGCTGGCCGTACGGCGGTTGCTGGTTGCTCATGCCTGCGTCTCCCCAGTCGTTCCTTCGAAGCCCGCGGCCGGCCCACTCCCCTGCGCTACCACTCCTCGCTCCGACTTCGGCACCGAACGCACCGAGTTGCCACAGGCGGAGCAGAAGTCCGAGTGCGGCAGCAGCGGCATCTCACAGCGGGAGCAGAACGCCAGCTCACCGGAGGCGTGGTTCGAGCCACCGCGCGCAGCCGACTCGAGCGCTGCCTCCAGCAGACCCTTGTGCAGCACGGTCCGGACCAGAATGATCAGCGCGCCGAGCAGCAGCAGGCCCCAGACCACACCGAGGATCGCACCGATCGTGGAGCCGTGTCCGCCGACGAAGCCGAGCAGGTAGACGCCGCCCTGGAACAGCGCGTTCACCACCATCGCCTGGGGCAGGCCGACCACCCAGCGCGGGGTGAAGCCGTCGTACTTCTCGCCCAGCCCGGAGAACTCCGCGACAGCCAGGCCGGTCGCCGACCCGTAGACCAGCGGCTTCACGAAGCCCTGCAGCACGACGATCGAGATCCACGTCCCCGCGCTGCTGCCCGGACCGGCGAAGCCGCCGCTGATCCAGCCCCAGTGCAGGACGAGCGTCTCGAAGCAGGCGTAGCCGACACCGGCCACCACGCCGAAGGTGAAGCCGTCCATCAGGTCGTCGTACCGGGGCCGCGAGGCCAGGTAGAGCGGGCCGACCTGCCGGATCAGCTCCGACACGACCGGGACCAGCAGCATCAGGATCAGCAGGTCGCGACCGGCCGGACCGGCGTCGCTGGAGCCGATCGTGTCGGTCGACAGGCCGATCTTGTCCGACCACAACCAGGTGAAGACGGCCGCCAGTACGCCGGTCAGCACGAAGGCCGCGGCGACGACCGGGATCGGCTCGTCCTCCCAGAGGTTCACGTCGTACAGGTAGAGGATGTAGACGATCGGGATGGCGAAGGCGGCCACCATGATGGCGACCGGCAAGGCACCCAGCGCGGCCAGTACGACGGTCAGCAGCAGCGAGACGCCGAGCGCGACCTTGTACGTGTACGGCTGCCGGCCGGCGCCCTGCGGCATGATCGTCGAGACCAGCTTGAACGACGCGACCGGTTCGTCCGGTCTCGCGGCGTACGCCTTCTTGCGCCCGGCGTCCTGGGACTGCATGTCGTTGCCACAGTGATGGCAGAAATGCGAGACCTCAGGAACGGCAGAGCTACAGCGCGGACACTCCACGCCATCCTCCCAACCTAGGATTTACAGACCGCAAGATTCTTGTACAGGTCGGCCCGGTTTCATCATTTCCCGCGCAAGGGTCACCCTTTCGTGTCCGTTCCGTGGCCGTCCTAGCGGTGGTTCTGGGCCGCGCGAGCGGTCAGCTCCGCCCAGATCTCGCCGATCCGGCGCTCCAGGTCGGCGAGGCTGCCGGAGTTGTCGACCACCACATCGGCCGCCGCCAGCCGGTCCGCCCGGCTCGCCTGACTCGCGATCCGCTGATTCGCTTCCTCGTCAGTCATCCCGCGCAGCTCGGTCAGCCGCCGCCGCTGCAACTCGGGCTCGACGTCGACCACCAGGACCAGGTCGAAGCTGCCGGCCTGACCGGTCTCGACCAGTAACGGGATGTCGTGTACGACCACCGCTCCGGCCGGCGCCGAGGCCTCGATCTCGGCGGCCCTGGCCCGGACCCGCGGATGGATGATCGCCTCCAGCTTCCGCCGGGCCGCCGCGTCCCCGAACACGATCCGCCCGACCGCCGGCCGATCCAGGTCGCCCTCCGGCGTCAGCACGTCGCCGAACTCCTCGACCACGGCAGCCAGCCCGTCGGTGCCGCGCGCCACAACCTCCCGCGCCAGCACATCCGAGTCGATCACCACCGCGCCGTGCTCCGCCAGCAGGCGCGACACAGCACTCTTCCCCGCCCCGATACCCCCGGTAAGCCCGACTCTCAGCACGCCAGCACCCTAGCGGGACACCCCCGGCCGCTCGTCATCCCAGGCCGCCGCGGTGATCCGCCAGCCGTCCGGCGTACGGATGAACTGGATCGACTTCATCCCCCGGCCGGCGTACGGCGTACCGTCCTGCAACCCGTCCTTCGCATAGCCGCCGAACCAGTGCGCGATATCACCGAACACGTCGATCCGCCCGTCCTCGGCCCACTCCTTGAAGTCCACCAACTTGCCGCTCGTCAGCAACTCCTCCCGCGGCACGATGAACTCGTCGACGCTGTAGATCGCCGGCTCCATCCCACACGTCCGGACAACCAGCGCTCCGGGCACGAACAACTCCCGCAACGCCGCCAGCCGCTCGACGCACTCAGGTCCGGAAACAAACGCAGAGAAGAAAGTCCGTACGACGTCCTCGATCGCCGCCTCGTCGTCGCTCAAGACTTCTGACCAGCGATCTGCTGACGAAGGGTCTTCAGGGTGGGGACGTAGATCTCGGAGAACGTCGGGAACGGCTGGATGGTGTCGGCCAGGACGTCCACCGGCACGTGGGCGCGGATGGCGAGTGTTGCCTGCTGCAACCATTCGCCGGCCTCGGGCCCGAAGGCATAGGCCCCGGTGATGCGTTCACCGTCGCTCACAAGCGTCAGGAAGCCGTTGTGTTCCGCATAAGCCCGGGTGTAGGTAGCAGTCTTGGCCACGTCCTTCAACGCGGTCGTTGCCGTGAAGGCTCCCTCGGCGGCACCCACCGAAGCCGCCTGCGGATCCGTGTAGACCACGTTCGGCACAGCCTCGTAGTTAGCCTTCCGCTTCTCCCCCGCCAGATTCGCCGCGAGGACATCGCCCTGGTACTTCCCCACATGCGTCAGCAGCTTGATGCCGGTCACATCACCAACAGCCCACAGCCGCTCAGCAACCTGCAGATACTCATCAACCGGTACGCCGTTCCCGTCCGCCTCGACGCCAACGGTCTCCAGACCGATCCCGTCCACCCGCGGCCGCCGACCCGTCGCAACCAGGAGCCGGTCGCCGCGCAGCTCACGGTCATCGGCCAGCGTTACCACGAAGTCCTCACCCTCACGCCGTACTGCGGTCGCCCGGATGCCGAGGACCAACTCGATCCCGTCGCGCCGAAGCACCTCGCCGAGCGCTTCACCCAAGGCAGCCGGCTCCCTGGCGAGGACGTGGTCACCATTGTTGATCAAGGCAACTTCCCCACCGAGCCGCCGTACGGCCTGGGCCATCTCCACACCCACCGGCCCGCCACCGAGCACGATCAGGCGCCGCGGGACAGCCTTCATGGCCGTCATCTCGCGGTTGGTCCACACGCCTTCGAGTCCCTGCAGCCCCGGGATCGGCGGAATGACCGGATCCGACCCCGTCGCCAGTACGACGTTGTCGGCCGTGTACTGCTTGCCCGCGACCTCGACCACCCCGGCGCCGGCGAGCTTGCCGCTGCCGCGCAGAAGGTCGATCCCCTTGCTGGCAAGCCATTGCTCCTGGCCCGCATCGGAGTAGTCCGAGACCATGAAGTCGCGCCAGGCCAAGGCTTTCGCGGGATCGATCTCGGCGGTGGTCTCCGCCTCGCGCGCCTGGTTCACGGCCTCGCCGGGACGCAGCAGCGTCTTGGACGGGATGCACGCGTAGTACGAGCATTCGCCGCCGATCAGCTCACGCTCGACCAGCGCGACGCGCAGTCCGCGGTCGACCAGTTCTCCGGCGCAGTGCTCGCCCGGTGAACCGCCACCGACCACGATGACGTCGTAGTCACTCATCTGCAGGCCCTTCGATGTCGTCGTAGATACGGACCGCGGCCAGTACGCCGTCCGGTCCTCGTTCGTAGATCGCGATCCCCGCTTGCGGCGGGAGCTCGCGGTTGCCCCAGCTCACGCAGTTGTACTCCACCGCGCAGCGATCGCCGTCGTCGGTCACGCTGCACTGCTGGAGCTCGATGCCTCCTGCGCTGAACCAGTTCTTGAAGATCGCGCGGAGCTCGTCGGCTCCGCGGTGAGTGGCGTGCGGACCGATGGGCTCGCGGAGGTAGCCCTCAGTCGCGAAGGTGCTCACCACCCCGTCCACATCACCTGCGGCCAGCGCGGCCAGGTAGCGGCCGACGACCTCATCCTCTGTCGCTTGGCCAGGCTCGAGAATGGCCGGCCGGAGGTGGCGGCGGCCGTCGACCGGCCACTGGCTGCAGTACGTCCGGAACTCGACCGTCCGGTCGTCCGGAGACTCCGCGACGACCGCGATCGGCCAGGCGGCTTCCTGTCCGTCTTGATCCGTCAGATGCGCCAATAGCTCCACCACTGCCCGTTGACCCACCCGCGTCCACGCCACGGTCTCGATCCGGGCATGCCGCTCGGCCAGCCAGGACCGGTTGTCCTTGACGAATCGCCGGAGCTCCCGGTGACCACGGATCTCGCCACCGCGCGGATCGAAGACGACCACCTCGCCGGGCCAGACGGATTCCAGAGCGTCCGGGTCGCCTTCCTGCAGTGCGGTGAAGTACTGCGCGACCGGGTCAGCCTGACCAGCAGTACGGGTCAGGCTGCGGGCGAGCGCCGCCGCACTGACGAACTCCGGAAACCATGGCATTCTCAGCCTCTCTTCCCGCCGCGCGCCTGTTCCCGGCCAGTCTGTTGTACCGGCGACGCACTGACAACATTCGTACCAGATCGCCGGACTGTCCCCGGCCGTGGCTAGTCTCCTGACCATGCTGAGATTGACTCGGGAGCAGGCGCGGCGGATCGCCGTACGGGCGCAGTTGCTGGATGCTGCGCGACCTGATGATCTGGTGGCGATGGTCGAGCAGCTGACGTTGCTGCAGATCGATCCGACCTCCGCAGTCGCCCCGAGCGCCGACCTGGTGAGCTGGAGCCGCCTCGGCTCGGCGTACGAGCCTGCGCAGTTGAAGCAGGCCGTCGAGGTCGACCGGAGCCTGTTCGAGCTCGACGCGCTGATCCGGCCGATGGGCGATATCGGGCTGTATCTCGCCGGCGCCGCGAACTGGCCGGAGTGGGAGGTCAGGCGCGAGTGGCTGCAGGTCAACGAGCCCTTCCAGCGCGACGTCCTGGCGCTGCTCGGCGACCGAGGGCCGGTGACGTCGCGGGACATCCCGGATACCTGTGTGGTGCCGTGGAAGTCGACCGGTTGGACGAACAGCCAGAACGTCACCCAGATGCTCGAATCCCTGATGATGCGCGGTCAGGTGGCGATCGCCGGGCGGATCGGCCGGGAACGGGTCTGGGACCTCCCGGAGCGGGTGTATCCGGCGGATACCGTCGTACCGACCGTCGCCGAGGCTCTGCAGATCAAGAACGAACGGCGGCTCCGGTCGCTCGGCATCGCGCGGGCGAAGGGCACCGCGGTACCGGTGGAGCCCGCGATCGTCGGGGACGCCGGTGAGCCGGTCGAGATCGAGGACACCAAGGGCGTGTGGCGGGTCGATCCGGCGGCTCTGGAGGTCGGCGACTTCGAGGGTCGTACGGCGTTGCTGTCGCCGTTCGACCGGCTGATCCACAACCGGGTCCGCGCGGTGGAGTTGTTCGACTTCGAGTACACGCTGGAGATGTACAAACCGGCCGCCAAACGCCGCTGGGGATACTTCGCCTTGCCGGTCCTGCATGGCGATCAACTGGTCGGCAAGGTCGACGTGACCGCCGACAAGAAAGCGTCCGTACTCCGGGTGAACGCGATCCACCAGGACGTGAAGTTCACCCGGGCGATCACCAAGGGCGTCCGGGCCGAACTCGAGGACCTCGCTACCTGGCTGAAGCTGGGCAAGATCGACCTGCCCTAGCTTTGGCGCAACCAATGGTTGCGCAAGCCGCTCACCATGGTCTACGTTATGTGCAACCAAACGTTGCAGAAAGCGGGAAGATCATGGAGTTCGGAACTCTCGAGCGCGAGATCCACATCGACGCCACGCCGGAGATCGTCTACCAGGTGGTGAGCAGCCCGGAGCACATCCAGGAGTGGTGGGCCGACGAGGCGGAACTGAAGTCCTCGACCCCGGGTTCCGTCGGTGAGCTCGCCTGGGGCAGCGCCGAGGAGCCCCGGTCGCACGTCGAGCCCTTCACGGTGGTCGAGGCGGACCCGCCGCGGAAGTTCTCCTTCCGCTGGATCTACGACGAGGCCGGGCAGCAGGGCAACTCGCTGCTGGTGACGGTCGACCTCGTCCCGACCGGCAAGGGCACGACGCTGCGGCTGACCGAATCGGGCTTCCGCGAGAAGGGCTGGGAGGTCGCCGTCCTCGAGCAGATGTACCGCGAGCACGGCGAGGGCTGGGACCTCTTCGTCCCCCGGCTGGCCACGTACGCCGCACAGTTGGCCGCGCAGCGATGAGTACCGCGATCGACGACGACCTCTGGTCCGCGATCGGCGACCCGACCCGGCGCCGGATGCTCGACCTGCTGCTGGCAACCGGCGAGGGAACGGCGACCAGTCTCAGCGAGCAACTGCCCGTGACGCGCCAAGCGGTCGCCAAGCACCTCGGCGTACTGGACCGGGTCGGCCTGGTCCATGTCACGCCCTCCGGCCGGGAGATGCGCTACCGCGTCGACGACGCCCAACTCGCTCGCGCTGTGGCACAGCTGTCCACAGTCGGCGCCACCTGGGATGCCCGACTGCGGCGCATCAAGCGGATCGCCGAGGCGATCCAGCGCAGCCAAGAGCAGTGAACTCATCTTCGAAAGAGGCACGGAAATGTCAGACATCCTGCACCGCGTCGCCACCAAGACCCCCACCCCGGACGGGATCTACCAGGCACTGACCACGATCGACGGTCTCGCCGCCTGGTGGACCACCGACACCACCGGCAAGACCGGCCTCGGTGACGTGATCGACTTCCGGTTCGAGAACGGCGGCTTCAGCATGAAGGTCCTCGACCTCGTGCCCGGCGAGCTCGTGCGCTGGGAGGTCGTCGACGGACCCGAGGAGTGGATCGGTACGACGATCAACTGGAACCTCAAGCAGAACGGCGACTACACCGTCATCCTGTTCGAGCACCTCGGCTGGAAAGAGCCGGTCGAGTTCATGTACCACTGCAGCACCAAGTGGGCGACCTTCCTGCTCAGCCTCAAGGACCTGGTCGAGACCGGCACCGGCGCCCCGGCTCCGGACGAACTCCGCGTCAGCGACTGGCGCTGAGATGCCCGGCCGAACCACCATCGTCGTCGGCGCGAGCCGCGGCCTGGGCCACGGAATCGCGCTGGCCTTCGCGGCAGCCGGCGACGCGGTGGTCGCGGTATCCCGAACGCCTGCTGAGTTCCCCAGCTCTCTCAAGTCCGAGCTCGCGGATGCCGGTGACGCGACGGTGCCGGCTCGCCTGCTCGACCAGTACGAGCCGGACGTCGTCGTTCTCGTCGCCGGTGCGAGTCCGCACATGCGTCCGTTGCAGGAGCAGACCTGGGAGACGTTCTCGGTCAACTGGGAGACTGATGTCCGGATCACGTTCGCGTGGCTCCGGGAGATTCTGCTCAAGCCGTTGCGGCCCGGCAGCAAAGTGATCGTGGTCAGCAGCGGCGCCGCGCTCGCCGGGTCACCGCTCAGCGGCGGGTACGCCGGAGCGAAGGCGACCCAGCGGTTCATCAGCTCCTACGCCCAGGACGAGGCTTCGCGGGCCGGTCTGGACATCACGTTCACCGCGATACTCCCCCGGTTCGCGCCGGAGACGGGCGTCGGGCGACCCGCAGTACGGGCTTATGCCGCTCGCGCCGGGCAGTCTCTCGAGGAGTTTCTCCAGCAGGTCGGTCCACCCGTTACGCCGGAGCTGGCCGGCAAGGAGTTGGTCGGGCTGAGCAGGGCGGCTGACATCTCCCCGGCGTATGTGCTGACTGGTAGTGGCCTGCAGCAACTACCTTGATTCCAGTTCCGGAAGTGAATCGTCTGGAACAGGTTCTACGGTGGCGGTATGAACGATTATCCGTGGGAACCGCCGCTGGCAGGGAACGAGGTCGAGGCACTTCTCGGCGCGCTCGAGCGGCTGCGAACGACCTTCCGGTGGAAGGCCGACGGTCTGGACGCGGCCGGGCTGTCGGCCCGGATCGGGGCCTCGAGCCTGACGCTCGGTGGGCTGCTGAAACACATGGCGGCCAACGAGGACAACATGTTCACCGTCAAGCTGGCCGGCCAACCGATCGGGGAGCCGTGGGAGAGCATCGGGTGGGACGGCAGCAACGACTGGGAGTTCGCCACCGCCGCCGATGACAGCCCGGAGCAGCTCTACGACTTCTGGGACAGTGCGGTCGAGCGAAGCCGCACACGACTGGCTGCGGCGCTCGCCGACGGTGGACTCGACCAGTCGGTCCACGCCGGCTGGGATGACCAGAAGGCCAATCTCCGCCGCCTCGTCTGCGACCTGATCGAGGAGTACGGCCGGCACACCGGCCACGCGGACCTGCTCCGCGAGGCCATCGACGGCCGCACCGGCGAGGATCCGCCCGCCGGCTGGCACGCAGTCTCCGGCAGCTACCGCCTACCCGACCTCACCTAGAACAGCTCCACCGGCTGCGGACTCCCGTCCGCAGCCGGTGCGCGTCAGCTGTCCGAGGCGGTGAAGTCGACCTCGTCCGTGAGCACTGTGCCGCCGGCCCGGCCGGGGGCTCGGTGGTATTCCCAGTAGAGATTCGTGTGGGCGATGACCTTGTCCGGCGTCGGTGCGCCGTACTCCGACAGGTCTTCGGTCGTGTGCGCATCGGCGACCAGCGTCGCGTCGTACCCACGGGCGATCGCGCCGTGCAGCGTCGACCGGATGCAGGCATCGGTCTGCGCGCCGGACACGAAGAGGCGGCCGATGCCGCGCTCCGCCAGCACCGCTTCGAGGTCGGTCTCCTCGAAGGAGTCGCCGTACTCCTTCTGGACCAGCGGCTCGGCGTCCCGGCGGACCAGCTCCGGCACGTACTGCCAGGCGTCGCTGCCCGTCTTCAGCTCGTCGCTGTTGTGCTGGATCCAGACGACCTCGACGCCCTCGTCACGTGCCTTGTCCACCAGCTTGTTGATGTTGCCGATGACGGTGTCCCGCTCGTGCGCCCCGGAGACCACTCCGTTCTGCACATCGATCACCAGCACGCCGGCCTTGGGCCGGTTCTCCAACGTCGTCACAACGCCCTCCCACAGTCGCCTTCTCAGAACACCGTCAGGCTAGATCAGCCCGCCGACAATTCCCGGAAGACGGCGAGACCCCCGCACCCAGAAGGGTGCGGGGGTCTCGACTGTTGCTACGGAGCTACTCAGCCCTGGCCGGTCAGCTTCTCGCGAAGCGCCTGCAGTGCCTCGTCGGATGCGAGCGCGCCCTCGACGGGAGCGTCGTCCTTCGGGGCAGCCGCGGACGAGTACGTGGAGGCCTCGCCGGCCTCGACGTCCGCCGTCTTGGCGTCCTCGATCTGCTTCTTGTGGGCCTCCCAGCGCGCGTGGGCCTCGGCGTACTGCCGCTCCCACTCCTCACGCTGCTTGTCGAAGCCCTCGAGCCATTCGCCCGTCTCCGGGTCGAAGCCGTCCGGGTAGACGTAGTTGCCCTGGTCGTCGTACGTCGCCGCCATGCCGTACAGCGTGGGGTCGAAGTCGTCCGAGACCGGGTCGACGCCCTCGTTGGCCTGCTTCAGCGACAGCGAGATCCGGCGACGCTCGAGGTCGATGTCGATGATCTTGACCATCACATCGTCGTTCACCTGAACGACCTGCTCCGGGATCTCGACGTGACGCTCGGCCAGCTCGGAGATGTGCACCAGACCCTCGATGCCCTCCTCCACGCGGACGAACGCACCGAACGGAACCAGCTTGGTGACCTTGCCGGGCACGATCTGGCCCATCTGGTGGGTCCGGGCGAACTGCTGCCACGGGTCTTCCTGGGTCGCCTTCAGCGACAGCGAGACGCGCTCGCGGTCCATGTCGACGTCCAGCACCTCGACGGTGACCTCCTGGCCGACCTCGACCACCTCGGTCGGGTGGTCGATGTGCTTCCAGGACAGCTCCGAGACGTGCACCAGACCGTCGACGCCGCCGAGGTCCACGAACGCACCGAAGTTGACGATCGAGGAGACGACACCCTTGCGGATCTGGCCCTTCTGCAGCTGGGTGAGGAAGTTCATCCGCACCTCGGACTGCGTCTGCTCCAGCCACGCCCGGCGCGACAGAACCACGTTGTTGCGGTTCTTGTCGAGCTCGATGATCTTGGCCTCGATCTCCTGGCCGACGTACGGCTGGAGGTCGCGGACCCGGCGCATCTCGACCAGCGACGCCGGCAGGAAGCCACGCAGGCCGATGTCCAGGATGAGTCCACCCTTGACGACCTCGATGACGGTACCGGTGACGACGCCGTCCTCTTCCTTGATCTTCTCGATCGTGCCCCAGGCCTTCTCGTACTGGGCGCGCTTCTTCGAGAGGATCAGGCGGCCTTCTTTGTCCTCCTTCTGGAGAACCAGGGCCTCGACGTGGTCGCCGACGTTGACGACCTCGTTCGGGTCGACGTCGTGCTTGATCGACAGCTCACGGGAGGGGATGACGCCTTCGGTCTTGTAACCGATGTCGAGGAGAACCTCGTCCCGGTCGACCTTGACGATGGTCCCTTCAACGATGTCGCCGTCGTTGAAGTACTTGATGGTCTGATCGATCGCCGCGAGGAAGTCTTCCTCCGACCCGATGTCATTGACCGCTACCTGCGGGGTGGTGCGTACTGCGGGGTCGAGAGGTGCCTCGATGCTGGCCGTCATGTGGTGGGTTGCTCCGTGGGCTGATGGTGTCGTACGGGTGCGCAGGGGCCGTTGGATCGCACCAAACCGCTGGATTGCCTGAACAGGACAGAGTCACCACCGACTGCTGCGAGCACGAGCCTGCTCCGTCCGAGGTCGCGCGGGCCCATAGCGCATCTCACAGAATACGTGTATGACGCAGGGCACGGCAACCCGGGGCACCCGGCCGGACCGGCTGCCCGCCGAGGTCACCCGACGTGCCACTCAAGAACACCTGAACTCAATGTACGACGTCCGGCCAGATCCGGCCGCCGGACAGGTCCGCCGTGTCGGCGATCCGGGTGATCAGGGTGTGCGCCGCGGCCGCCACCGGGTTGGCCGCCGGCCGGCTCGCGAGGTCGATCAGCGCCCACAGATCAGCCGCCCGCCCGCGCTCCACAAGCCGGTCGCCAAGAGGAAGCCCAGCACCCTGTACGACGCTCAGCACCGCCTCGCCGAGCACCGGGTCGTCGCAGAACCGCAGCAGGTTCCCCAGATCCGTGTACGGCGACCCGGCATGCGCGAACTCCCAGTCGATCAGCCCGGTGATCTCTGCGGTGGCGGGATCGACCAGCAGATTCTTCGGATTGAAGTCGCTGTGCACCAGGCAGACCCGGTCCACCCCGGTCTCGGCGAGATCCTCGGCCCTGTCGATGACCGACTCGAATGCCGAGACCTGATCACGCGTCAGCCCCATGCCCTCCACGTGCTGACCGAACCACTGCGTCAGGCTGCCCTCGAACGACGAGATCACCAGCTCCCGCCCGACGAACTCCCCGAAAGACAGGAAGGGCATCCCACTCAGCCGCACCAGCAGTTCCCCGAGCTGCTCCCCCACCCGCTGCCGCTGCGCCTCCCCCGCGGTCTCCAGGTACTTCTCCAGGTTCACCCCGGGCAGCCGCTCTGTCAGTACATAAGGAGGACCCTCGTCCGACACCTCCGGCTTCGCGTCGAGCACCCGCGGCACCGGCAGCAGCCCGCGGACCAGTCTCATCAGCGAAACGTCCACGGCCGCCCGGGCGGGTTGGCGCACATACAACCGCAGTACGGCGTCCTCCCCGGCGGCGCTCACGGCGTACGTCTCACCGCCGTACCCACCCGTCAACGGCACGGCACTGGCAGCGATCGCCTCGAATCCATCCACGAATGCGATCCTGCCAGTCCGCTACCGACAACCTAGGACTTGGACGAGCCGCTCAGGCCGGCGGCAGCAAGAACGGGCTGTACTGCGTGCGCCTCGCCGGCCGCGTTCGGGTGCAGCGGGGCCAGGCCGTTCGTCACGATCGACGGGATCAGGCCCTCGATCCACTTGGTGGCGATGCCTTTGCACATGTCGTGCCCGATGCTCGGCGTCGCGAGGTCGACGTACTTCGCCCCGTGCGCGACCGCCTGCTGCTTCATCCGCAGGTTCAGCCGGGTGAGCGACGCCTGCAGGTAGTCGGCGTCCTGCGCCCACACCGGGACGAACGGCCAGCAACCGCCGTGCTGGATCGCCGTCGGGTAGCCGACCATCAGGATCTTCGCCTTCGGCGCCCGCCTGCGGATCTCCTCGATCACCTTGCCGTACGTCGGCGCGAACGCGTCGATCTGCTGCGCCAGCTTGTCGACCCCGCCGGCCGTGTTGGTCGCTTTGCAGGACGTGCCGACCCCGACCGGCAGCAGATTGACGCACGACACCGCGAGGCCGACCAGCCCGATGTCGTTACCGCCGATCCCGACCGTGACGAGCGTGGTGTCTGCGCTCAACGCGTCGTACTGCGGGGCCGCGGTCCCGAACACGTTGCCGGGCTGCGGGTTCGCGAAATGCTCCGTGGTCGCACTGCCGCAGGTGACGTCGCGGAACACCTTCGGCTTGACCTGCTGGTTGATCAGGCCGGCGTAGTTGATCGCGGACCTCGCGCAGGTGAAGAGGTCCGTCTGCGGCAGCACCAGCGACCCGGCCGCGAACGAGTCCCCCATCGCGACGTAGACCAGCGGCGGTGGCGCGGCGGACGCCTGGACAGTGCCGGCGACGACCAGCGCCAGCGCACTCACCACTGCTGTGATCCGCGAGATCTTCATGCTGCCGCCTCCGGGGTGAACGATAAGTGACCGACTGGTAACTGTCCGGTCCGAGCAGCATGAAGAAAATTCATCTTTTCGGCAAGACCTCGGCGCCAGGAATCTTTTTCGCTACCGCAGTGTCGGAAAGGCTGGTACATTATCGATACTGAGGTAGCGAAAAGGAGGTAGCGATGGTTCCGCGAGGCAGACCGAGGGACACCGCGATCGAAGGCCGGGTGCTGGCGGCCGCCGCGGAGGAGCTGCAGCGCGGCGGGTACGACGGCCTCTCGATCGACCGCGTCGCGGACCGGGCCGGGGTCGCGAAGACCACGCTCTACCGGCGCTGGGCCTCGAAGGCAGAGCTGGTCGTCGCCCTGATCGCCGGGATGCGCGAAGAGGTGCCGTTCGAGCCGACCGACGACCCGCGCCGCGATCTGACCGGACTCGTCACCGCGATCGCCGCGGGCCTGGCCGGCACCCCGACCACCTTGATCGCGGATCTCGCCGCCGCGGCAGCCCGCGAGCCCCGGGTCGGCGAGAGCGTCCGCGCACTCTGGGCCGACCGGCATCGCGCGGTGACCGCGGTCGTCGCCAACGCCCAGGAAGCCGGGCTGGTGCTCGGCCACGTCTCCCCCGCCGTCCTCGTCGACCAACTCGTCGGCCCGCTCTACTACCGCCTGCTCGTCACCGGCGAGCCGCTCACCCCCGACTACGCGAGGACGCTCGTCAACAGCGTCCTCGGTGAGGAGAAGTCATGACTGCAAGGAAGCGAAAGGTACTGATCGGACTCGGCGCCGTCGCCGTCGTCCTCATCGCGTACTGCGTGTTCTCGATCGCCAGGCCGACCGTCCTGCGCGTGACCACCGAGGTCGACGCCTCACCGGACCGGGTCTGGCAGGTGCTCACCGACCGCTCCAGTTACCCCGACTGGAACCCGTTCATCGTCTCGTCGACCGGCGAACTCACCACCGGCGGGAAGATCACCAACGTCCTGCGCGACACGTCCGGCAAGGAGACGACCTTCACGCCCGAACTGCTGGCCGTCGAGCCCGGCCGCGAGCTGCGCTGGATCGGCAAGGTCCCGCCCGGTGGGATCTTCGACGGCGAGCACTCGTTCCGGATCGAGCCGCTGCCCGGCGGCCGGTCGCGCCTGATCCAGCAGGAGACCTTCCGCGGCGTCGCCGTACCGGTGATGACCGGCTGGCTCGACTCCAAGATCAAGCCGCAGTTCGCACGATGAACCAGGCTCTCGCGACCCGGGCCGCACTATTCAGCGGACGTGCGCTTCAGCCCGGTGTTCAGGGCGTGCATCGCGGTGCTGGAGGAGCGTCCTCGAGCGAGCATCGTGGATCCGCCAGTGCCGCGAGGTGCGTGCCTGGGCGCCGGAGATGTGCACGACGTCCGACTCAGGACACGGGTGACGAGCGTGGATTACGAGGTGGTCGCGCCGCAGCGGGTGGAGTTGACCGAGACGGAGACGTCTCGGGCCAGCCGGACCTATTGGGACAGTGCGGCCGACGAGTACTTGGCCGAGCACGGCGAGTTCCTCGGCGACGACCGGTTCATCTGGTGCCCCGAAGGTGTGGACGAGGAGCAGGCGCAGCTGCTCGGACCCGTCAAAGGCCGGCGGATCCTCGAGGTCGGATCGGGTGCGGCCCAGTGTTCACGGTGGCTGGCGAAACAGGGCGCGGACGTCTACGCCTTCGACATCTCGGTCGAGCAGCTCCGCATCGCGAAAGCGCTCGACCGGAAGACGGACATCGCAGTACGGACTGTCGCTGCGGACGCAGTACAGATCCCCTTCAC
Organism: uncultured Actinomycetota bacterium; assembly: GCA_963740725.1. Taxonomy (GTDB): domain Bacteria; phylum Actinomycetota; class Actinomycetes; order Propionibacteriales; family Kribbellaceae; genus Kribbella. The sequence goes on along the minus strand of CAVUFT010000025.1, from coordinate 576,601 downwards.
AACAGGGGCCTTCGACATCGTCTGCTCGGCGTTCGGCGCACTCCCCTTCGTCGCCGACGCGGAAGCGGCGCTCACCGAGATCGCCAGAGTGCTGAAACCCGGCGGCCTGCTCGTGTACTCCGTCAGCCACCCGATCCGCTGGAGCATGCCCGACGACCCGTCACCGGCCGGCCTGCGGATCACCCAGTCGTACTTCGATCGCACCCCGTACGTCGAGGTCGACGAAGCCGGTACGGCGATCTACGCCGAACACCACCGCACCATCGGCGACTGGATCCGGGCACTCACCGGCGCCGGCCTGGTCGTCGACGACCTGCTCGAACCGGAATGGCCGGCCGGCCACGACCAGGTCTGGGGCGGCTGGGGACCAGAACGCGGCCGGCTGATTCCCGGTACCGCGATCTGGTCCGCCCATAAACCCCTCTAAAAGCCTTTCCTACAAACCTGGCTAGGACTCGTCGACCTCGGCCGGCTGCGCGGTCCGCGGCCGGAGCTGGAAGAAGCCGACCATCGCGAGCAGCAACAGCCCGATGATCAAGGACAGCAGCGGCACCCAGAAGCCGATCAGGTGCAGCTGGGCGGCCTTCGACTTGTAGCCACCCTCCTTGGACTCCTCGCCCTTGCCACCTTCGACGTTCTTGCGCACGGTGTCGTCGTCGTAGTGGATCGACACCTTCGTCGCGGTGACCTTGTCCTCGCCGTTGTAGGCGAAGGTGGCGAGCTGGTCCTCCTGGCCCTTGATGATCGCGCCGGTGACCGGCTCGATCCACAGGGTCCGGGTGTTCTGGTAGGTGCGCTGCACGACCACCGAGTCCTTGCCCGGCTCACCGACCAGGCTGCCCGGCACCTCGAGCGGCTTCGCCTGCGGCAGGTCCTGCTTCGGCACCTGCTGCTCGAAGACGTAGACCTTCAGGCCGTCCAGCTTCGCCTCGCCCTTGTACTGGATCGGATACGCCTTGCGCGTGCGTGGTGTCCCAGAACTTGTACGTCTTCTTCTCGGTGCCGAACGGGAACTTCAGCACCAGGCCCTCGTGGCCCTTGAAGAACTCGCTCTTCTCGTCGGGCTTCAGCCGAGCGGCCGGATCCAGCGAGGTGGCGATGTACTCACCACTGTTGTCCGCCGCGTCGGTCGGGTTCCAGCGCACCGACTCACCGGTGTGCGCGTCGAGCACGACCCGCTCCTGGACGAAACTCAACGGCAGCTTGTCGGTCTGCGTCGCGTCGTCCGGGAACGTGTAGTCCTTCTCGTCGTCGGTCACCACGGCGGTGTCGAAGACGACGACCTTGCGATTCAGTGCCTTGCTGATCTTGTCCGCCGCGGCGACGTCCCCCCGGACCGTACGCCGTGCCCACAGGTCGACTCCTGGCTTCTCGGCCAGGTCCTTCACGCTGAAGATGGTGGCGTTCGGTCCGGTCGACAAGGTGTGCGCCACCTGGTCGGGCGGTGCCACCGAAAGCGTCGGATACGCGTAGAACTTGGCCAACGCCGCAACGCCGATGAAGAAGATCCCCAGTGCGATCACCAAGGCACGACTGCGATTCCCCACAACAACCCCTCCCGGTCTGTCCGCGGGACGCTACCAGCGGGTAGCCAGGTTGAACAGAGACCGGCAGCGACAAAATCCGGCAGTGGCCGAACTGTCATATAGTCCGGCCCCATGAGGGGGATCGAAAGCGTGCCGGCGCGGCTGGCCAAGGTGGTCCAAGGCGCGCCCGACATCGCCGTACTGCGAACCGTCGTGCTCGTCATCGCCGTCGTCCAGGCCGGCGTTCTCGGCCTGCTCGCGCGGCGCGGTTCCTGGATGAGCGACGACATCGAATTCCTGCTCCAGGGCGACCGCGGCTTCGCCCCCGCGGAGTTGCTCACGCCGGTGAACGACCACATCGCACCGGGACTTCGCTTTGTCTATGCAATGTTCGCGACCGTCGCTCCACTGAACTGGGACGTGACGGTCGCCTGGCGAGTGCTCATGCAGGCGATCGCCATCGCCTTGATGGGGCTGCTCCTGATCCGGCTGCTCGGCCGCAGTCGCTGGGTGGTGGCCGGCACCCTGCTCTACGCACTGACCCCGCTGAGCATGCCGTCGTTCATGTCGCTGTCGAGCGGGGTGAACAATCTGCCCGCGCACGTCTTCGGTCTCCTCCTCCTGCACGCGACCCTCGACTGGTACGCCGGCAACCGCCGCCGAGCCGTTGCCTACGGCCCACTTTCGCTGCTGATCTCGCTTGCCTGCTGGGAGAAATCCGGCCTGATCGTCTTCACGGCCGCTCGCCCTCGCGCTCTATCTCCGCGACCGGCCGATCCGGCAGTGGGCCCGGCAGAGCATCGGGTACGCGGCCGCTCTGATCATCCCGGTAGTTGCCTTCGGCATCGTTTGGCTGACGCACCAGAAGGCGTCGTCACACCATCTGCCGAGCTTCGGCCAGTTGCTGGATCTCGGCGCGCATTCGTTCGCCGTACCGCTCGGTGCGCTGGCCGGCGGGCCGTGGCAGTGGCTCGCGCTCGCGCCGCCGTTCAGCACCGCTGCCGCGCCCAAGGTCGCAGTGGTGCTCGGTGGAATCGTGGCGATCTTCCTGCTGGCAGTGGCCTGGCGGCAGGATCGGCGCGCGCTGCTGTTGTGGGCATCGATCCTGATCTACGTGCTGGTCACTCTGTTCCTGGTCTCCTACGGCCGGTTCGCTGCCTTCGGCGACACGTTCACGATCCACTACCACTACTGGTCGGACCTCTCGATCCCGTTGACGCTCGCGGTCGTCCTGACCGCGCGATCCCTTCGCCTCCAGGGTTTCGCGGTGCAGGTCGCTCCGGCGATCGCCTTGTGCTGCCTGCTCGCCTGGACGGCCGGCATCGTCGTCTCGGACGCGAACTTCGCCAAGGTCTGGGCCGACAACCCGTCCCGCCCGTACTTCGACAACGTCACCGCCGAACTGGACAAGGCCGGTCCAGCGGTCAACCTCTGGGACATCCTCGATACCTGCGGACATCATCCGAATCGCTCCCGACCACCGGCTGTCCCCCGTACTGCGGATGCTCGGCATCCCGTTCCGGCTCCAGGCGCCCGGCAGTGAGCCCTACCTGGTGGACGACAAGGGCCAACTGAAGCCTTCGCACCTGGCCGTCTGGGCACGAGCCGGTAAGCCGAAGACGAATCCACTCTGCGACATGCCCCTGTCGGGCACCGAGACGCTCACCCTCCCGCTGCGGCCCACCCAGTCGGAGTTGATCGAGGCCGAGTGGTCCGTGAAGCTCGGCTACTTCTCCAAATTCGAGTCCCGGGTGCAGGTCGAACTGCTCGACGACACCGGCCGGACCGTGGAGCTGCCCGAACCCGCCGACGCCTGGCCGGCCGGTGCGGCCTCCATGTACTTCGGCCCCTCACCGAGGATCCTCGCTACCTCGATCCGGATTCGGCCGGCAGATCCGAAGACCTTCGTGTGCATCACCGACATCGAGATCGGACTCCCCGTGGTGACAGGATGAGGCGGACCAGATTCCCGGCCCTGGACGGGCTGCGCGCACTCGGTGCGCTGGCGGTCCTCACCACCCACGTCGGCTTCCGGAGCGGTGACGCGCTGCACGGCCCGTTCGCGGGGATCCTGTCCCGGATGGACATCGGCGTCGCGATCTTCTTCGCGATCTCCGGCTTCCTGCTCTACCGGCCGCACGTGGTCGCGTGGTTCGAGGAGACCGACCCGCCGCTGACCCTGCCGTACCTGCGCAACCGCGCGCTGCGGATCCTGCCCGCGCTCTGGGTCGCCGTGATCCTCGCCGCGCTCCTGGTGCCGAACGGCGGGCCGGTGGGCTGGACGTCGTACCTGCAGCACGCGACGCTGACCCAGATCTACACCGACGTCCCCAGCGTCGAAGGGCTGACCCAGCTGTGGAGCCTGGCGACCGAGGTGCTGTTCTACTTGGCGCTGCCGGTCCTGGCGAGGTTCCTGACAGGCTACGAACGGCCGACCCGGCGAGCAGTGCGCTGGCGCCTCGCAGTACTGACCTTCTTCATCGTGCTCGGGCCTGTCTGGATGGCTACTGTCTACGGCTTCGGACCAGCCGCAGGCCGGCTTGTGGCTTCCCGGCTACCTCGGCTGGTTCGCGGTCGGGATGGGGCTCGCGCTGTGGGAGGTTGCGCGAAGCAGCGGGCGGCTCGGGTCGTCCGTGCTCGACACGCTCGCCAAGATCCCAGCGACTGTCTGGGGCGTCGGCCTCGCGCTGCTGCTGATCGCGTCCAGCCCGGTCGCCGGGAACGTACAACCTGACTGCGCCGACGCCTGGGCAGGCCTTCGTCAAGAGCCTGCTCTACAGCGCGATCGCTGCATGCGTCGTGTTCCCGGCGATCACGCCGACCCGGCGCATCGCCGCAGTACTGGGCGGCAAGGCCGGCCACGTCGCCGGCGACATCTCGTACGGCGTGTTCGCCTACCACCTCATCGTCCTCAACGTGGTGGCCCAGATCACCGGATACCCCTTGTTCCAAGGGCATTTCGCGGTGTTGTTCTGCAGCACGGTGGTCATCTCGGCACTGCTCGCCGCCGCCAGCTACTACCTGATGGAGCGGCCGATCATGCGCCGCGGCCGGCGCGACCGGAACTACGACGTGTCGCCGGTCGGCCTGGACAAGAGGACGAGCGCGCAGCCGAACAAGACCGATGCCTGGACGACACCTGAGTCCAGGCCCGCTGCCCCGTCCGGCCAGGGCTGAGCAGCGGCGATCACTCCGCCCAGCAGGACGACACCGGCCGCCAGACCGATCAGCAGCGGCTTGCGACCCTTGAGGTACCACGCCAGTACTGCGGCGACGGCTGTTGCTGCCAGGCCGACCCAGCCGGTGATGAACACTCCGGTGGCCACCGCCAGGATCGTGGCGAGCCAAGGACCGATCCGGCGGCTCTCCTTCAACCGGTGAGCCGACTGCCTCGACCTGCGCCGGGCGAAGATCGCCAGTGCCGCTACGGACAACAGGCTGAGCAGGCCGACCAGTAGACCCGCGCGGTAGTTTCTGTCCGGCAGGAAGCGTGCGGTGACGACCTGCTCGGGTCCGGAGGGCAGCAGCCAGCCCTGTTGCCAACCGCCGATGCGGATCGGTACGAGCTTGTGGCCGCTGCTGTCGTACGCCTCCCAGCCGTCGCTGTAGTTCTGCGCGACGGTCAGCACCGAGGGCTCGTCCGCCGACGGTACTTCGAGGGTCAGCTCGGCCGGGTTCGGCCGCCAGATGTCGACCTGCTTGGTCGGGGTGACGGCCTTGTTGTCCAGGTCGGTGCGGGTCAGCTTCACCTCGGTCGGCACGAAGTCCTTGCTGGCCAGCACATCCAGCGTGCCGCGACCGGCCGGCAGCTGCAGGTCCGACTCCGCAGGTGGTGAAGCTCACCTCACGCCGCTGCAGGACGTCCCGCACGGTCGCCGTCAGCCGGGTGTCGTGCCGGACGCCGTTCACCTCGACCGCCGGGCCGAACCCGCAGAGCGAGCCGGTCTTCGCGTTCGGGTTCGGTCCCTTGCGGAAGTTGTCCGCGCCGAGGACGCGGATCTCGGAGACCCCGACCGGCAGCGCGTGCGCGAACCCGGTCGCCGAGTCGACGGTGAAAACGTCGTGCTTCGCCGTGAAGGTCAGCTCGAGCGACTTCACCAGCCGGCGTTTGTCGGGGAAGTCGAGGTAACCCTTCGCCGAGACCGGCAGCTTGACCTGCCGGCCGTCGTCGAACCGGACCGACACCTCGGACGGCTTGGAAGCTGCCAGGAAGGGGTCGTTGAGGAACTGCAGACCCTGAAGCTTCTTCGCCTGCGGCAACTTCAGGGTCAGGGTCGGCTCGAACTCCCCCACCGCGGCCACCCAGCCGGTCCCGAGGTCGCGGTCGACGGCTGCGCCCGGTCTGCCTTCCGGTGCCGTGACTGCCCGGGAGGACGCCGTCGCGCTGATCGCACCGGGTACGGCGAGCAACCGCTCGAGGAAGGCGCCGTCCCGCGGCAACGCGGTCCCGGTGAACTGGTACGTCGTGGTCGCGGGCAACTCGAGACTGCGGAACAGCCCGGTCGGCTCCTCCGAGTCCTGCGCGAAAGCCGTGCTGCACAAGGGCCTACCACCGGCGTGCAGACAACCTGAGCGGCCGAGTTGCTGGTTCCGTAGTACGAGGGCGTCCGGCTGCCGGTCCAGCCCACCCGGTACGACGAGCCTGCTGCGCGGTGCGAGTCCGGGCAGGGACACCTCGGAGATGGCCACGCCGTTCGGGTTCTTGCCATCCGTCACCCCGACGGTGATCCGGAGCCGCTGCGTCGTACCGGACGGGGCCGGGATGCTCTGCGGATCGTCGGTGGCGCCGACGACGGTGGTCAGCGTTCCGCTGTCGGTGTCGATCTGCAGCGTCCGGACCGGGTCGGTCGTCGGCGCCGCGAGGGAGAACTGCACCTTCAGGTTCTCGACGGATCGCGGAGTCACGAAGTCCAGCTCGAGCCACTCGCCACCGCTCTTGCCGAACCGCCCGGAGATCCAGCGGGTCGACGGATCACCGTCCACCGCGGCGAACGGCCCGTTACCGGGTCCGGTCCTGCAGTGTCGCGCCGGCATCGGATGCCGACGACGAGGCCCGTACGTCGACGACGCCGCCCGCCCACACCCTCGTAGTACTGGGTGCGTTCGGGTCGATGACGTAGCCGAGGGTTCGGCGGTCCAGGCGGCCCGGGTCGTTCGCGGCGAGGACGGGTGAGACGTTCTGGGCCGGTCGGCCGACGTCGACCTCGCGGCGTTGCATGCCGTCGGTCTGGACCAGCGGCAGCTTGCCGGGCAGCGCCTTCGCGTCCGTGCTCGTGACTGCCTCGCGGTCACCACCCAGCTCGGTCAGGACCGAGGGCACGTCCTCGGAGGCGCCCCGGACCTCGACCAGCTGCGACTGCGGCACCAACCGGGCGGGAGCGGCGTCGCCGACGTCGTAGATCTCCAGGCTCGGGAACGGCAGACGTGACTTCTCGTCCAGTGTCAGGTCGGGGCGCTCGATACTGCTGCCGACCGGCGGGCCGAAGTCGGCGACGCGGTCGAGACCGGACTCGGCCAGGCTCTCGTGGACCGCGATGAGCGAGTCGACCTGCGCGTCGTACCGGAGATCGTTGCGGATCAGGACGTACCGCACCCCGGCCCGGGCCGAGGGTCTGCCGGATGGTCCCGTCACCGACGCCCGAACCGAGTCGGCGTTCGACCTCGTCCAGCCACCGCGTAGTACCGGCAGAGCCGAGCGGTAGTGAGTCCCGCACCACCATCGGGCGCTTCAGCAACGCCTGGAACGGCTCGTCCTCAGTGGAACCCCAGTTGAAGTCCGCAAACGAAGCAGCCGGTACTACGAGAACGCTGCCGCTCGTCTGCTGCTTGTCGAGCCAGGTGGCCGCGTCCCGCCAGTGGGCCGGGATCGCCTTGTAGCCCTCGGGTGTGGGCAGCTGGGCGAAGATCGCCGGACTGGCGACCGCCAGTGCGAGGCAGGCGGCCAGTGCCGGCACGATGCGTCGATGGATGCCGCGTGCTCTGCTCCACGTGGCGATGCGGGTCATCGCGTGCACGGCCGCGAGTGTCAGCGGCAGCCGGACGACCAGCTCGAACTTGTGGGTGTTGCGTGCGGCCGCGAGCGGTCCGTCCAGCAGAGCTTGGAACTGCGACGACAGTGGCGAGCTGTCATGGCCGAGAGTCATCAGCAGCAGGCCCACGACCAGGGAGAGCTGCAGGAAGCCACGGTGCTTCAGCGAGCTCATCGCTAGTCCGATGAGGCCCAGCAGCGCGATGGCGACCGTCGTGATGATCAGGGCGGGCTGGGTGACGAACAGCCAGCCTGTTGGCCAGCTGGGGCCGCCTCCGGTCTTCAGGAAGTTCAGCCACTGCGACGTACCGCGGAAGGACTCGAAGACACTCGCGGTCTTGGTCGTGACGGCGGCGTTCTCGATCCAGTCGAGGAACGGCGGACTGTAGCGGCCCAGCAGCATCAGCGGGACCAGCCACCAGAACGCGACGGCGACTACGCAGACCAGCCAGCCTGCTGTGACCTTCAGCGTCGAGCGGTCCCAGCGCCTGGTGACCAGCCAGATCGCAGGCAACACCAGCGTGGCTCCGGTCGCCACTGCGTTCACACCGCCGACCAGACCGAAGGCAAGCGCCGACCAGCCGACCCGCCACCAGCCCGACCTCGCCCTTGGTGTCACCAAGGGCAGGAGAACCCAGGGCGCCATCGCGATCGGCCAGACCTCGATGGAGCGGATTGCCACCTCGCCGAGGATCCGTGGACTCATCGCGTAGAGCAGTGCCGCCGCGTACCTCGCCCAGGGCGCACCGAGGCCCAGAGCGCCCGACAACTTCCAGACGCCAAGGAAGGCGACGCACAGGACCAGCGACCACCACAGCCGCTGGATGACCCAGTCCGGCACGGTTGCCGCGTCCAGCAGCCAGTGGAACGGCCCCATCGGCAGCAGGTAGCCGTAGGCCTGGTTCTGCAGCTGGCCGAAGGCTCCCTGCGGATCCCACAGATGCAGCGCCCGCGCCAGGAAGCCACCGGGGTTCGCCGTCAGGTCCAGCTTGGTATCCGGCACGATCTCGCCAGGCGCCTGGTGGAAGCACAGCGCGATCAGGACCAGGCAGCCCAGGACGAGCCGTGCTCGCCAGACCACCAGCTGTGCGCTCTTCAGGTTCTTCATCGGCGCCGGAGCACCAGGACGAGGTTCCAGGTCGCGACTTCACGCAACCCGGGCACAGCCAGTACGCCGTACGCCCAGCGCGGGTGGTAGCGCGGGAACGCCTCCACGAGCTCCACATCCGAACGGTCACGCGCCCAGCGCAGGCCTTCGGCGACCGTGATGCGGAAGAGCGATACGCCGTACCGGTTCTTCGGTGCGCGACCCCGGCGGCGTTCGTAGCGCCTGGCCGCGTAGTCGCCGCCGAGCAGGTGCCAGGGAGCGGTCTCGTGGCCGCCGTGCGGTCCCCACCAGCCGGTGTACGAGAGGAAGATCGTGCCGCCCGGCCTGGTGACGCGGACCATCTCGTCGGCCATCAGCCAGGGATCGTGCACGTGCTCCAGCACGTTCGAGGAGAAGCAGATGTCGACCTGGCCGTCGCCGATCGGCAATGCCATCCCGCTGCCCTGCACGGTGCCCGGTAGTTTCCTCGCGGCTGAGCTCGGTGGGGTCCGAGTCGATCAGGTAGTAGGTCGCACCCGCCGCTCGGAACGCGTCCGCGAAATACCCGAGGCCGCCGCCGACGTCCAGAACCGTGGCACCGCGCGGATCGGCGTAGGTGCTGACCTGCGCGACCGAGTCCTCGGCAAGCGTTGTGTAGAAGCGATCCGGGTCCGCCTGCTCGACCCGGAAGGCCTGGAACAAGCGCAGTGTGCGACCGAGATCAGCGGTCCAGCCGGCGGCTGCTGGTGGGCTGGAGATCGCTTCGGACACAGGCGGGACGATAACGGATCTCACGAGGTCTGGCGGACATCGTTACTCCTTGGTAACCTCGCGCCCCATTACCCCGGGGGCGGGCTAGCAGAGGGTGGGGCTTGGAGAGTGCGCGCGCAGACCGTGCTTTTGGTGAACTGGCGGGACACGACGAATCCGGAAGGTGGTGGATCCGAGCGGTACGTGGAGGAGGTCGCGAGAGGCCTTGCAGTGCTGGGCTGGTCCGTCACGGTGTTGTGTGCTGCCTATCCCGGGCAGTCCCCGGGAGGCCCGGCGGGACAACGTGCGGTACCTGTACCGCGGGTCGAAGGTGACCGTCTACCTGCGCGGGCTGCTGCACACGTTGCTGAGCCGCCCGGACCGGGTGGTGGACGTGCAGAACGGGCTCCCATTCTTTACCCGTCTCGTACGTCGTACCGGCGTCGTCGTGCTCGTCCACCACGTGCACCACGAGCAGTGGCCGGTCGTCTACCCGGGCTGGCGCGGGCGACTCGGATGGTGGCTCGAATCGCGCGTGGCACCGAGGCTCTACCGGGACTGCGGGTATGTGACGGTCTCCTCGGCATCCCGCGACGAGCTGCACGGACTCGGAGTACAGCGCGGTCGAGGTGATCCACAACGGGACCGACCCGGCGCCTCCTCGGCAGCGGCAGCGGGCCGCAGTACCGACTGTTGTCTGTGTCGGGCGGATCGTGCCGCACAAGCAGGTGGAGCACGCAGTCGACGCCATCGCCGAGGCACGGCAGACGCTGCCTTCCGCGCGGCTCGTCGTAGTGGGCTCTGGGTGGTGGGAGGACTCGCTGCGCGCGTATGTGGTCGAGCGTGGGCTGGAGGACGCGGTGGAGTTCCGCGGCCACGTCAGTGAGGCCGACAAGCACGCGGCGTACGACGAGGCGTGGGTGCTCGCGTTGCCCAGTCTCAAGGAGGGCTGGGGTTTGGTGGTCGGCGAGGCTGCCGGGCACGGCGTACCGACTGTTGCGTATCGGAGCGCGGGTGGACCTACCGAGTCAGTGCATGACGGGCACTCGGGTGTGCTCGTCGACACTGCCGAGGAGTTCACCGCCACGATCACTGCGCTGCTTCAGGATGCTGCTGCTCGCAACGCGTTGTCTGCTGGAGCCACTGCAACTGCTGGGCAGTTCACGTGGACCGCGACGGTTGCTGCTTGGGATCGCGTGTTGACGGGAGCCTCCACGCACGAAGGCCGGCCAGCGCGTGCGCTGACCGGCCCGTGAGGGCTGCTTTTGTTACTTGTCCCCGTAGTTGACGAGCGGGACGTCCGCTTGTCCGTTGCTCTGGCCCGGCGGCACGGCCGGGTCGTCCTTGCACCGTCTGCACGACTCCGACGACGGCGGTGGTCGCGACGGCCATGCCGGCGAGCACGGCGATAGCTGCACCGATCAGTGTTCCCATGTAAGCGTGTCCCCTCCTAGACAAGTAGCGGGGATGCTAGCAACCGGCCAGTAACTTCGCTAGATCCTGGACCGGATGGCTGCCTTGCGGGCAACAACCGTTACCAGCAGCGGCGATCAAGACGCCTGCTGCGAGAACCCAGGCGAGCAGCACCGCAACGACGAACCACGGCTGGACATGCTGTGGCGATGGGTCGCCGTTGACCCGGTAGACCGCCACGGTCGGACCTGCGAACACCTCGGTGAGCTGCGGCACCAGCCCGCGCGGCGACGGACCACCCGCTTCGATGTCGACCACGATCCAGCCGACCCCTTGCTGCAGCAGCGCTGCTGTCGGATCCGTACCGTTCCGCACTGCCGCTCTGACCGCGTCGGCCACGACAGCCGACCGCGGATCCTCCCCTGCCAGCCGACGGCCACCCACGATCAACTCGTCCGGTACTACGGCCTGCCGGGTGAAGTACCGCTCCATCGGATCCAGCACCGGGCGGCGACCGTTCCAGGCCGGTGCCCGGTACGCCTCGAACGGCCAGGGGATGTAGTCGCCTGGATGCTGATCGTCGGCCGAGCACTTGCCGGGCCTGCTTCCAGTCGTCCGGGTAGTGCGAGACCTTCAGCCCGCCGCCGAAGGCGAGTCCGGGGAGTGCTGCGATCGGCAGCAACACAGCGGTCACCGCAACCAAACGCTTGAGCGGTGCAACGTGCAGCAGCGCTGCTAGGGCCGCGCCAAGCCCTATGGACTCGAGGAGAACCAGTGGTGGCAGGTAGCGCTGGCCGTCGCGTAGTAGGCCGGCGCCTGGGACGTGCGCGACCACTTGAGCTGCCGCGTTAGGCGCGACGACTCCTGCCAGGCCTATGAGGATTGCGAGTAGCGCAGCGATCACTAGTGGCGCTGCCAGGCGGTCCTGTCGCCACCAGATCACTACACCGACTGTGGAGGCCAGGAGCATCGCGAAGCCGAGCACTAGCGGCAGCAGGTCACCACGGCTGGACGGCACGACGTCGGCGTTCCAGGAGCCGCCCAGGGTGAGCAGGGTCGGCAGGACTCCCCCGTAGCCTTCGTCGCGCGCAGCGAAGGCTCTTACCGAAGCTGGGTCCGTTGTGGCTGCCGTAGTACGGGCTAGGCCGGCTATTAGCCAGGGTGCGTTCAACAGGGCTGCGCCTAGTAGTGGCCAGCCTCGTCTGGCGGTGGTGCCCGGCCAGAGCAGGACCAGGGTGGCCAGGAGCAGTCCGATGAGGCCGCCCGATGCAGTGAGGGCGCAGAGCGGCTGCGGCCAGGAGGAATCCGGGCCAGCCTTCGCCTCGGCGTACGCGGAGAGCTGCTTTGAGTAGCCAAGGAAGGGCTGCGTAGCCGAGGAGTAGGGCCCAGGCGCCCAGGCGGAGACGCTCGGCGACGTACGGGTTCCACATGTAGAGCGTGGCGGCGGCTGCGCCTGCCAGCGGGCCACCTAGGCGGAGCTCCCGCCAGAGGGCAGTCATGCCGAGTCCGGCCAGCAGCGGGATCAGTATCAGCGCCAGCTTGTTCAGGAACTGACCGCCGGCGACCTCGTCGAGCAGCGCGACGAGCAGATCCGATGGCACGGCACGCGGCAAGGCAGTTGTGACTCCGAACAGGTCACGCCGTAGCGTGAGGTCCGGCACGAACACCATGTCGTACCCGACGACGTACCCGGGAGCGAGCAGAGGAGCGGTGATCAGCACAGTGAGCGCCACCGGCCAGCCCCACGGCGCCCACCTCGCCGCACGCCCTCCCACAACCCCCACCTCACAGTCTTGTTCCCGCGCAACCTACCTGGAAGCTGCATGACTTCAGATACGACGCCAGAGCAGCAGCCTCCCACCGCGGCGGCTCAACCGAGCTTCCTCCGCAGCGCTGCCGTAGTAGCGGTCGGCATGGCCATCATGAACGTTGCGGCCTACGGTTTCACCTTGATTGCTGTCCACCGGCTGGTGCCGGAACAGTTCGGTGCCGTCACCGCCCTGCTCGGGCTCCTGCTGATCGGCAACGTGATCCCGCTCGGACTGCAGGCATCCGGAGCGCGGCGGATCGCTACCCACACCGGTCCGGGGCAGGCGGCGCTGGCCGACTCGCATGCTGCGAGGCCGGCCGTCGGGCGGCCGTGGGACTGACCGTGGTGTCGCTGGTGCTCACGCCGCTGTTCGTGATCCTGCTGCACATCGATTCGGTCGTGGCTGTCCTGCTGGTCGCGCCGACACTCGGTTGCCTGTCGCTGATGGGGTCGCAACTCGGCGTACTGCAAGGCGGGCAGAACTGGACCGAGCTGGCGGCCGTCTACATCTCTGTCGGCGTAGGGCGGGTCGTGCTCGGCGGCGGGGCGCTGCTGGTCCATCCGAGTCTGACCTCGGCGATGGTCGGTGTCGCACTCGGTGCGGTGATCCCGGCAGTGGTCGGGTCCTTCCTTCTCCGCGGGTCGACCGGCGGTACTCCGGAGCAGGTGAAGGAGGTGCTGCGCGAGACGATCCACGGCACCCACACCTTGCTGGCGTTCTTCGTCATCGCCAACGCGGATGTACTGCTCGCACGCGGCCTCCTCGACAAGCAGAGCAGCGGGTACTACGCGGCCGGCGTGATCGTGGCGAAGGCGTGCCTGTTCCTGCCGCAGTTCGTGATCGTCACTGTGTTCCCGTCGCTGGCTTCCTCGCCCGGCGACACTGCCCGGCTGCGTCGCGCGATCCAGGCCGTGGCGGCGCTCGGTGTCTGTTGCGTGCTTGGTGCTCTGCTGTTGCCGGACATCGTGGTGGCGGTTGTCGGCGGCAAGGAGAAGTACGCCGCGCTTGGCCCGTTCGCATGGCTCTTCGCCTTGGCGGGTTCGTCGTACGCCGTACTGCAGCTCGTCGTCTACGCCGCGATCGCCCAGCAGGAGAAGCGGGCTGCCCTGCTGATCTGGATCGGCTTGATCGGGCTGGCTGTGGCGGCGGCGATCATCCTCGGCGCCCACATCGCCACCGGACTGGCGGGTGTGAAGGTGCTGGTCGCGATGACTGCCACCTGCGCCTTGGCCTTGTCGGCAGCACTCGCCTCCGGTCTGCACCGGCAGAGTCCCTCATGACGACGCCGAAGTTCATCCTGCAACTGCGCGAGAAGATCGGCCACGATCCGCTCTTCCTGGCCGGCATCACCGCGGTCGTCCTCGACCCGGACGACCGCGTCCTCCTGGTCCGCCGCGCCGACGACGGCCGCTGGACCTTGATCGCCGGGGTGCTGGAACCCGGCGAGGAGCCGGCGGTGGCGATCCTCCGCGAGATCCAGGAGGAGACCGGCGTCGAGGCGGTGGTCGAACGCCTGGTCAGCTTCGAGACCATGCCACCCGCGTCCTACCCGAACGGCGACCAGGTCCAGTTCCTCGACCTCTGCTTCCGTTGCCGCCCTGTCTCCGGCGAGGCCCACGTCAACGACGACGAATCGCTGGAAGTCGGCTGGTTCCCCCTGGATGCCATGCCGGAAATCCCCGAACGCGAACAACGCTGCCTCACCAACGCCCTCTCCCCCGACCCGCTCCCGAAGTACGCGGGCCGCCCTGATCTTTAGCGCACGTCTGCAGGGAGCTCAGGCGCGGCGGGTTGGCCAGCCCCGGCGGGTTCGGCTTCGGCCGTCCGGCAGGGTGGCCTCGACCCGCCAGCCGCCGCCCGGCACCGGGCCGGCGACCAGCTGTCCGCCCAGTTCCTGCACGCGTTCCCGCAGGCCGATCAACCCGTGCCCTGTGCCGGACAGGCGCGGATGCTTCCGGGTCGCTTGATCGTTCTCGACCCTGACGCTCAGACCTCGACCCGACCCGTTGACCAGAACCCGTACGGCGGCCCCCGGCGCGTACCGAAGCGCGTTGGTCAGGCTCTCTTGCACGACCCGGAACGCGATGTGCGTGGTTGGTGCGGCCAGCCCGTCGCGGTCGCCCTCGAAGCGGCACGACACGTCCAGTCCGCCCCGCGCGGCCCGGGTCACCACCTCGTCGATCAGCGACAGGTCCGGGCCGCTCACCTCGGTTCCGCCGAGCAACTCGACGAGGCGCTGGAGGTCGTCGTGCCCCTGCCGAGCCGACTCCGCGATACCGGAGAAGACCTGTTCGGCCTGAACCGGATCACGGTCGACCAGCCGCTGTCCCGCGGCCGCCTGGATGACCATGACGCTGATCGCATGCCCGACGATGTCATGCAGCTCCGCGGCGATCCGGGCCCGCTCATGGCGTACGGCGAGCTCCGTGAACAGCTCCCGCTCCTCCTCCAGTTCCAGGCCCCGTCGAGCGAGCTCCTCGGCTGCCTCGCGCCGTAGCCGGAGCACAGTGCCGGCGAGGAAGCTCGGGACCGTGAACATGATCAACGGCACCTCGTTGCGCTCACCGAGGATCAGCCAGAGGACCGCCAGGTACGCCGCCAGTCCGGCCGGCACCAGCCAGGCGGCACGCCCCGACCAGCCCAGAGCCGCCACCAGCGAGAGGAGCGACATGATCGCGAAGGCGGTGTCAGGAAACCACCCGTAGCCGCCGAGCAGCGACGTCACCAGCAGAAGCCCGCCGCCCACCAGAGCGACCGCGCGGGGATGGGTGCGCCACCACACCAGCGTCAGCCCGCTCGCCACCAGCAGCGCAGTGAAGACGTTGCCGCCGACGGTGGTGGGCCAGCCGTGGTACGCCGTCGGGACCGCGATCAGCGCGACCGCCAGGACCGCGATGCCCACCTGCTCGAGCCTGCGCACGACCCGCCACCTCGGCTCAGCCGACGACCGGCAGTTGGGCAACGGCGCCGGCCCGGCCCTTGACGACCTTCACCTCGACCGTGCCGCCGAGCAGTTTGGCGCGCTCCTTGGCGCGGGCGACGGCGGCCCTGAGTTCGGAGCTCTCGCCCACCTGCCCGTTCACGCGGATCTCGAGAGCGTCGGCCTCGAACCGCACGCTGACCTCGATCGGAGCCTCGGCCTGGTCGGCCAGCGCGGTGATGAGGTGTTCGACGATCCGGTACGCCGACAACTCGACCGTCGCCGGCAACGCCCTGGGATCGCCCGTCACGACCAGCCGCGAGTGTGCGGTCCGCAGCCGTGCGAGCAGAGTGTCGAGATGCGCGACCGTCGGTGCCGGCGCCAACGCCACGTCGTCAGCGCGCAGCAGGCCGACGATCTCGCGCATGTCGTCCAGGGTCCGGCGACTGCCGGACTCGATGGACTCCAGCAACGCCTTCGCCTGGGCCGGTGCGAGGCCGTTCGCCGACTCGGCCGCGGTGGTGAGCCCGGCGAGCCGTTCCTGCAGCAGGCCGTCCAGTTGCTGGGACAACCGGGCCCGGCTGTCTGCCACCTCGATCGCCGCTCGGTCGTCGCGCAACTGCCGCAGCTCCGCCTCGCGGATCGCCAACTCATGATTCAACGCAGTCCGGTGGCGGGCAGCCAGTCCGATGCCGAAGACGATCAGCACGATCGGCAGGGCCAGCAGAATGGCACCCGGCCCGGTGGTCGCGTCGACCACCAGGACGAGCCCGGTGAGGACGACGCTCAGCCCGCAGACGATCCAGGCCGCCGCCCGCTCGGAGGCCAGTGCGCCGAGGAATGCGAGCACGAAGGCCAGCGGGAGTCCGGCGCCGCAGCGGGTCACCCACCCGAACAGGACGACGTGCAGCGCCATCGCCGCCACCGAGACGCTGGTGACGGCGACGAGACCGCGCCGCCACCAGAGCAGCGGAACCGACGTACCGGCGTACACCGGGATCATCCAGAGCGAGTGCGAACTCAGTGCGTGAACCATCGACCCCTCCGCGAGGGCTGCACGCACCTGGTCGTCGGACATCCGCAGGTTGAGCCACATCAGCAGGACGCCGAGCGCGGTGAGACCTCCCGCCAGGACCCAGTCGCGGGCCTTCACACCGCGGAAGATCTCACCCATCGCCGGCTCCTGACCCGCAGCAGTCCGCTCAGGCGGCCAGACGCTCGTCGACCGGCGCGTTGCCCACGGAGTGCTTACTGATCCGATTCTGCACGAGAACGCCGACGCCGTAGAAGAGCGCGATTCCGGGCAGCGCCACCGGCAAGGCACTCGCGACGGTGTCGATCGACGCGTCCCTGGCCAGCATGACGAGGCTCAGCACGACGATGCCGACCAGGCCGAACACGTGGTTGCGCCAGGCACCGCCGAACCGGCCGACGGCGTACGCCAAGGCGAACGCCAGCGGGATCAGGACACCGCAGCGGGTGATCCACCCGAAAGCGAGCACGTGGGCCACGGTCAAGACGGTCGTGATCCCGACGACGGCGAGCACGTTGCGCCGTCGCCACAGGATCGGCAGGGTGACGAGCAGGAAGGCGGGCACCATCGCCCACGAGGTGGTCGAGAGCGGGTGGGGCAGGTCCTCGCCGGAGGCCGCGATGTTCTCGGCCATCAGCAACACGCCCGCCGCGGTCATCAGGGCCGCCAGTACGTAGTCGAGTGGCCGGATCCCCTTGGTGATTTCGTTCATCGAACTGTCCTTTCGGTTCGGGTCCCCCTGACCCTGATGCCGCGACAGTAGGTTCCGGCCCGTGTCGCCCACGTCTGGCGCGAGGACGATTGTCCGGCCCGCGCGTCCTCCGCAGGGATGACGCGCTCGCCGCGAGGATGAGGGCACAATCGCCGTGTGTCCGACAAGATCCGCGTGCTCGTCGCCGACGATCAGACCCTGGTGCGTACCGGTTTCCGGGTGATCCTGGAGGCCGAGGGCGACATCGAGGTGGTCGCCGAGGCCGACACCGGGACGGCCGCGATCCGGCAGGCCCAGCTGGTGAAGCCCGACGTGATCCTGATGGACATCCGGATGCCCGAGCTCGACGGGCTGTCCGCCACCGAGGAGATCCGGCGGCATCCGAACCCGCCGACCATCATCGTGCTCACGACGTTCGACCAGAACGAATACGTGTACCGCGCGCTGCGCGCCGGGGCGGCCGGTTTCCTGCTCAAGGACTCTCCGTCCAGCCGGCTGATCGCGGCCGTTCGCGCGGCGGCCACCGGCGACTCGCTGATCGAGCCGGCGATCACCCGGCGACTCGTCGAGCGCTTCGCCGAGCCGGTGCAGCCGCAGGGACTGCCACCCGAACTGACCGCCTTGACCGAACGCGAGCTCGACGTCCTCCGCCTGCTCGCCCGCGGACTGTCCAATGCCGAGATCGCCGCCGAGCTGGTGGTCGCCGACACGACAGTGAAAACGCACGTCGCCCGGGTCCTCACCAAACTCGGCGTCCGCGACCGCGTCCAGGCCGTAGTAGTCGCCTACGAAACCGGCTTCGCCAACCGCACGTCAGGCGGCTAGTGGGCGGCTTCGTGCCAGGTGCGGCCTACGCCGACCGAGACGTCGAGGGGGACGGCCATCTCGACCGCGCTGCCCATGTCGCGGCGGACCAGCTTCTCCAGGGCGTCGCGTTCGCCGGGGGCGATCTCGAAGACCAGTTCGTCGTGGACCTGGAGGAGCATCCGGGACTGCAGGCCTTCGGAGCGCAGCGACGCATCGACCTTCAGCATCGCCATCTTGATGACGTCGGCGGCCGAGCCCTGGATCGGTGCGTTCAACGCCATCCGCTCCGCCATCTCGCGGCGCTGCCGGTTGTCGCTGGTGAGGTCCGGCAGGTAGCGCCGGCGACCGAGGATCGTCTCGGTGTACCCGCTCTTGCCGGCTTCGAGCACGATGCTGCGCAGGTAGTCGCGGACGCCGCCGAAGCGCTCGAAGTACTCCTCCATCAAGCCCTTCGCCTCGTCCACGCCGATCTTCAGCTGCTGGCTCAGCCCGTACGCCGACAGGCCGTACGCGAGGCCGTAGTTCATCGCCTTGATCTTGGCGCGCTGCTCCTGCGTCACCTCGGACGCCTCCACCGAGAAGACCCGCGCGGCCGTCACCGAGTGGAAGTCCTCGCCGGAGTTGAAGGCCTCGATCAGCCCGGCGTCCTCCGACACGTGCGCCATGATCCGCATCTCGATCTGGCTGTAGTCGGCCGACATCAGCGCCTCGAAGCCTTCGCCGACCACGAACGCCTCCCGGATCCGGCGCCCTTCCTCGGTCCGGATCGGGATGTTCTGCAGGTTCGGGTCGGTCGAGCTGAGCCGCCCGGTCGCCGCGATCGTCTGGTTGAACGTGGTGTGGATCCGGCCGTCGGTCGCGCTGATCGTCTTCAGCAGCCCCTCGACGGTCTGCCGCAGCCGGGTCGCGTCGCGGTGCGCCAGCAGATACGCCAGGAACGGGTGCTCGGTCTTCTCGAACAGCGCCTGCAGCGAATCCGCGTCCGTGGTGTAGCCGGTCTTGGTCCGCTTCGTCTTCGGCATCTGCAGCTCGTCGAACAGCACCACCTGCAGCTGCTTCGGCGACCCGAGGTTGATCTCCTTACCGATCACCTCGTACGCCGAGGTCGCGGCTTCCCGGACGCCGGTGGCGAACCGCTCCTCGAGCTTCTCCAGATACGCCCGGTCGACCGCGATCCCGACCCGCTCGACGTCGGCGATGACGTCGATCAGCGGCAGCTCCACATCGGCGAGCAGCGCCGTACCGGCTTGTTTCTCGAGCTCCGCGTCGAGGGTGTCGGCCAGATCGGCGATCGCGCGTGCCCGCAGCATCGTCGCGTCGGCGGCCGGTCCGCCCTCGATGTCGTCGAAGCTCAGCTGCCCGTTGTCGGCTTCCTCGGTGCGCAGCTCACGCTTGAGATAGCGCACGGTCAGGTCGGCCAGGTCGTACGACCGCTGGTCCGGGCGGACCAGGTAAGCGCTCAGCTGGGTGTCCGACGTGAGCCCACCCAGCTTCCAGCCGCGCTCGAGGAACCCCAGCAGCGGTCCCTTCGCGTCGTGCAACGCTTTCGGCTGCTTCGGGTCCGCGAGCCAAGCCTGCCAGGCGGAATCGTCGTCCGCTGTCAGCGTCGACGGGTCGAACCAAGCCGCCGCACCGGTCGACGTCGCCAGCGCAAGGCCGGTGATCTCGCCGGTCCCGCGACCCCAGCTGCCCTGGACTGCGACGCCGGTCCGCGCGCCGGTGGAGACGTGCTCCTTGATCCAGCCGGCCACCTCGCCCGGCTTCAGCTGGGTGCCTTCGAGGTCGAACCCTTCCTCGATGGTCTCCTCGACCTGCTCGTGCTCGGCGACCAGCCGCTCCCGCAGGACGCGGAACTCGAGGCTGTCGAACAGCGTGTGCACCTTGTCGCGGTCCCACGGGTGCCGGACCAGGTCGTCGACCGAGACGTCCAGCGTCAGGTCGCGGACCAGCTCGTTGATCTGCCGGTTCCGGATCACGTCGGCCAGGTGCTCGCGCAGCGATTCACCGGCCTTGCCCTTGATCTCGTTCACCCTGTCGATCAAGTCGTTCAGCGAACCGAACTGGTTCAGCCACTTCGCGGCGGTCTTGTCGCCGACGCCCGGCACGCCGGGGAGGTTGTCGCTCTTCTCCCCCACCAGCGCGGCCAGGTCCGGATACATCCGCGGCGGGATGCCGTACTTCGCCTCGACCGCCGCCGGGTCCATCCGGGCGATCTCGGAGACACCGCGCTTCGGGTAGAGCACCGTCACGTTGTCGTTGATCAGCTGGAACGAGTCCCGGTCACCGCTGCTGATCAGCACCTCGAAACCCTGCTCGTCGGCCTGCGTCGCGAGCGTCGCGATGACGTCGTCGGCCTCCCAGCCGTCGATCTCGGTGGTCGGGATCCGGAGTGCCTCCAGCACCTCCTTGACCAGCGAGACCTGCCCCTTGAACTCGTCCGGCGACTTCGACCGGCCGGCCTTGTACTCCGTGTACTGCTCGGACCGGAAGGTCTTGCGGGACACGTCGAACGCCACGCAGATGTGGGTCGGCTGCTCGTCGCGGAGCATGTTGATCAGCATCGAGGTGAACCCGTACACCGCGTTGGTGTGCTGCCCGGTCGTGGTGGAGAAGTTCTCCACCGGCAGCGCGAAGAACGCGCGGTAGGCCAGCGAGTGCCCGTCCAGCAGCAGGATCCGCGGCCGGGCGGTGGACTCGGCCACCGCCGTACCGGGGTCCTTGGTCATCGTCGCGGAGTCAGTTTCAGGAGCCACGTACCGACTCTAGTGGATCCCGCCGACAGTTCTCACACGCGCACGCGGGCCCTCACGTAGTCTTCGAAAGACAGCTGGACAAGAGGTTGAGGAGACAACTGGTGACCGACGAGAAACCGCCCTGGACCTGCCGCCGGGGATGATGGCCGAGGGCACGCTGCTCGACCTGATGGGCATCGTGCTGACCGAGGCGACCCCGGAGCGGATCGTCGCGACGATGCCGGTGAAGGGCAACGTCCAGCCGTACGGGCTGTTGCACGGCGGCGCCTCCTGCGTCCTGGCCGAGACGCTGGGCTCGATCGGGTCCGCGCTGCACGCCGCCAACTTCGACAAGGTCGCGGTCGGCGTCGACATCAACGCCACCCATCACCGGGCGGTCCGCGACGGCGTCGTCACCGGGGTCGCGAAGCCGATCTACCTGGGCCGCACGACCACGTCGTACGAGATCGTCATCACCGACGAGCGCGACAAGCGGGTCTGTACGGCGCGGATCACGTGCCAGCTGATTCAGGCTCCGCCGGGATCCTGAGTTCACTGCCCGCGTACGCCGGGTCGTCGGTCAGCGGCGACCTGGTGAGCTGGGCGCGGCGCGCGATCACCGAGCGGCGCGACGAGAGCAGGGCCAGCAGGTTCGGGGCGTGCTCGGCAGCGAGGCGGCGCCGGACGGTGTGGGTGCCGGCGATCCGTAGTACGGCGGCCTGTCCTAGCCCTAGCCGGGCGAGGAACCTGTTCGCCTCGCGGGCGACCGCGGGAGCGACGACGGCCAGGTGCGGGCAGTTCTCGTGCTCGGCCCAGCCGGCCGCCTCGGCGATCAGCGCCTTGCCCAGGCCGTGCCGGCGGGCGTGATCGCTGACGTGTAAGTACTCCACCGTCACGGTGACCTCGTCGTGCAGCGGGCTGATCGGGGTCTGGCGCAGATACGCCATCCCGCCGAGGTGACCGTCGATCTCCCCCACGACGAAGCGTCCGAACGGGTCGTTGCGCTGCCGGTCGATCGAGGCCCGGGCCGACTCGACGGTGGGCGCTGCCAGCAGCCTGGACTGATGTCCGGTGCCGGCCGCCATCTCCCGCCACAGCGTCACCAAGGCGTCCGCGTCGTCCGGGCGAGCGTCGCGCACCTCGATGAGTGGTGCCACGTCGGCCTCCTGGTCTGGTCCACCCCCGAGGTGAACAGGACGGGCGGATACGCTCATCCCCGCGCAACAGTAGGGCTTCCGGTGTCACTTTCAAAGCGGTGACTTGGGCACCTTACAGCCCCCACACCGGCAGTCACAGCCGGCGATCGGAGACAGGTTTGTTCATCGGAATCGGGACTGTCGTGAACGTCGCGACCGTCCTCACCGGATCAGTGCTCGGCGTCCTCATCGGCCACCGGCTCAGCCAGCGCACCAGGGACCTGGTGACCGACGCGCTCGGCCTGGTCACGTTGCTGATCGCGATCACCTCCGCACTCACGGTCGGCGATCACGTGCTCAGCGACGCGGTCGGCGACAGTGCGCCCGGTCCTCATCGTGCTGGGGGCGATGCTGATCGGCGGGATCGCCGGCTCGCTGCTGCGGATCGAGCAGCGGCTGGAGGGGCTCGGCGCCTGGATGCAGCACCGGTTCAGCCGCGGCGACGGCGAGAGCACCTTCGTCGAAGGGCTTCGTCTCCGCGTCGATGGTGTTCTGCGTCGGGCCGCTGACGTTCCTGGGCGCGTTGTCGGACGGTCTCGGGCGGGGCGCGGACCAGCTCTTCCTCAAGTCGGTGCTCGACGGCTTCGCCTCGATCGCCTTCGCGGCGTCGCTGGGCTGGGGTGTCGCCGCCTCGGCAATCGTCGTACTGGTCGTACAGGGCTTGATGACCGCGGTCGGTGCCGTCCTGGGCGACGTGCTCCCGGACGCCCACGTGACCGCTCTGGGGGCCACTGGCGGGCTGTTGCTGATCGGTGTGGCGCTCCGGCTCCTCAAGCTGAAGCAGATCGCGGTCGCCGACCTGCTGCCCGCGCTGATCGTGGCGCCCCTGCTCGTCCAGCTCCTGGTCGTCATCAGACGCTGAAAAGCCCCGATCCAAGGCTCGGATCGGGGCTCTCAGCAACTAACTGTTGTCAGTCCTCGCCGAGGTAGGCCTTGCGGACCTCGTCGTTGGTGAGGAGCTCGCGGCCGGAGCCCGAGAGGACGATCTTGCCGACCTCCAGGACGTAGCCGTAGTCGGCCCGCTTCAGGGCCGCCTGGGCGTTCTGCTCGACCAGCAGGATCGTCGTACCCTGCCGCTGCAGCTCGGTGACCGTCGACATGATGCGCTTCATCATGATCGGCGACAGCCCCATCGACGGCTCGTCCAGCATCAGCAGCTTGGGCTTGCTCATCATCGCGCGGCCCATCGCGAGCATCTGCTGCTCACCACCGGAGAACGTCCCGGCCGGCTGCTTGCGCCGCTCCCCCAGGATCGGGAACAGGTCGTACGCCGCGTCCAGGTCGGTCCGGATCGCCCCGTGGTCGTTGCGCGAGAACGCCCCGAGCAGCAGGTTCTCCTCCACCGACAGCCGGGGGAAGATCCGCCGGCCCTCGGGTGAGTGCGCCAGCCCCATCGAGACGATCTCGTGCGCCGGCACCTGGTCGATCCGCTCACCCTGGAACAGGATCTCGCCGTGCGTCGGCCGGAGCAGACCCGAGATCGTCCGCAGCGTGGTCGTCTTGCCGGCACCGTTGGTACCGATCAGCGAGACCACCTGGCCCTGCTCGACGGAGAAGCTGATCTTCTTCACCGCGACGATCTTGCCGTAGGCAACTTCCAGGTCCCGGACCTCGAGCATCGCGGTCATGGCTTGCCCTCCTCTCGGCACGGTGGTGTCCTGGACGGCGCGGTCGTCCACGTCCTCGTCGTCGTCCTCGCCGGTGCCGATGTAGGCCTCGATCACCCGCGGGTCCGACTGCACCTCACCCGGCGTGCCCTCGATCAGGGCCTCGCCGCGGACCAGGCAGAGCACCCGGTCGCAGAGGTTGAAGATGAACCGCATGTCGTGCTCGATCACGACCACCGACAGCCCCGAGTCCCGGATCTTGAAGATCAGGTCACTGGCCTGCCGGGTCTCCTGCGGGTTCATACCGGCCGTCGGCTCGTCCAGCAGGATGAGCTTCGGGTCGGTGGCCAGCGCCCGGGCGATCTCGAGTCGCCGCTGATCGCCGTACGGCATGTTCCGGGCCAGGTGCTCGGCCGACTTGCCGAGTCCGACGAACTCGAGCAGCTCCTGGGCGCGGGCCCGGGTGGCTGCTTCCTCGCGGCGGAACTTCGGCCCGCGCAGGATCGAGGTGATCGCGCCCGAGCTGGTCCGGCAGTAGCGCCCGACCATCACGTTCTCCAGCGCGGTCATGTTCGCGAACAGCCGGATGTTCTGGAACGTCCGGGCCATCCCCGCGCGGACCACGGCCCGCGGCTTCGGAGCCAGCGGCTGGCCGGCGAACCGGACCTGACCGCTGGTCGGCTTGTACAGGCCGGTCAGGCAGTTGAAGAAGGTCGTCTTGCCGGCCCCGTTCGGGCCGATCAGACCGACGATCTCGCCCTCGCGGACGGTCAGGTTGACATCGTTGACCGCCAGCAGGCCACCGAACCGCATGGTGACACCGGAGGCCTCCAGAACCGGAGCGCCGATCGCGCGCGCCGGGCTGGCCGGCGTATCCGTGACCGTCATCTCGCCTCCTCGACCAGTTCGCTCTCGATGGCCACCGCGAGCGCCTCGTCCTCTTCGTGGAACTCCAGTTGCCTCCGTCTACTGGCGACCAGTCCCTCAGGACGGAACCGCATCATCAGCACCAGCGTCGCACCGAAGATCAACAGCCGGTACTCCGAGAAGAACCGCAGCTTCTCCGGCAGCAGCTTCAGGATCGTTGCTCCGAGCAACACACCCGCGATGGTTCCCATACCGCCGAGCACGATCGCCGCGAGCAGGAACGCCGACTCGAGGAAGACGTACTGGTCGGGGCTGACCGCGGCATCCTGGTGAGCCTTGATGGTGCCGGCCAGACCGGCCAGGAAGGCACCGATCGCGAAGGCGAGGATCTTCAGTCCGAAGACGTTCACGCCCATCGCCTCGGCCGCCTTCTCGTCCTCCCGGATCGCCACCCAGCCGCGCCCGATCCGGCTGTCGTTCATCCGGGCGAAGACCAGGATGACGAAGCCGATCAGGAGCAGCAGCAGGAAGTAGTAGTTCGAGAAGCGGCCCAGCTCGATCCCGGCGACGTTGTGCGTGTCGCCGAAGTTGAACCCACCGATCTGCAACTCCGGGATGCCCGGAATGCCGTTCGGGCCGTTGGTCAGCAGCGGACCGTTCGTGCCGTCCAGGTTCCCCATCGACAGCCGGAAGATCTCACCGAAGCCCAGCGTCACGATCGCCAGGTAGTCACCCGAGACCCGCAGCGTCGGCGAACCGATGATGAGACCCAGGGTTGCCGCCACACAGGCACCGAGCAGGACCACGACCGGGAACGGCGGGTGCCAGTGGATCGTGGCGAACGCCGACTCGGACAGCATCGCGGCGACGTACGCGCCGGATCCGAGGAAGGCGATGTACCCGAGGTCGAGCAGTCCGGCCAGGCCGACCACGATGTTCAGGCCCATCGCGGTCGCCGCGAAGATCAGCACCTGGGTCGCGATCGACATGTTCGCGTCCGACCCGTTCTGGGTGAACGGGAAGAAGAACGCGACCACGAACGCCGCCAGCGTGAGGACCTTCTTGTGCCGCTGCGCGACGTGCCCGAACCAGCTCAGGGTGCCGGTCCGGAAGAGCGCCGTGACCACCGCGGCGTAGAAGACCAGGCAGAGGATGAACGACCAGGCGTCTTCCAGCCCGAGCGCGTAGGCCGCGCCGAACAGGAACGCCGCCATCGTCACGGCGATGGCCAGGATCTCGGCCCAGCCCGGCGCCTTCGCCTTGCTCAGGTCCGTTCAGCTGCCGCAACGGCAGCAGCCGCGAGCCGACCAGGAGCAGCGATCGCGCCGGCCAGGGCGATGTAGGCCCCCGGGTCGACGTTGATCAGGCCGTCGGACTCGTTGCCGATCGCGACCAGGACCAGCACCATGTAACAGCGTCAGGCCGATCCCGAGGGCCCGCAGGCCCAGGGTCGCGTCCAGCCAGCGGCCGAGCCGGTTGGTCAGCGGGCCCTTGATCGTCAGCAGCAGGAGCAGCGCCAGCACGGCGCCGAGGATCGTCAGCCGCTGCAGACCACCGGGGTTACCGACGATCGACAGGTCGCCGAGGATCTTGCGGTCGTAGCTCCAGGACAGGAAGGAACCGACGATCACCAGCAGCACACCGGCCAGCCCGAGCGGCCAGGCCAGCCGGTTCGGTTCCGGTTGTCTGTCACGTCGCTCATGCGCGGTCCACCACCCTTGCTCCGAGCAGACCCTGCGGCCTGAAGACCAGCACCAGGATCAGGATGACGAACGCCCAGACGTCCTTCCAGGACCCACCGCCGAACTGCCCGGGCACGTACTGCGTGGCCATCGACTCGACGACCCCGAGCACCAGACCACCGACGACGGCGCCCTGGATGTTGCCGATACCACCGAGCACGGCAGCGGTGAACGCCTTCAGACCGGCCAGGAAGCCCATCCGGTATCCGATGTTGCTGTCCTGCACGCCCTGCGAGACACCCGCGATCGAGGCCAGCACCGCACCCAGAACGAACGCGATCACGATGATCCGATCGACGTTGATACCCATCAGCCGCGCCGTGTCAGGGTCCTGCGAGACAGCGAGCATGCCCCGGCCGAGCCGGGTCCGGTTGATGAAGTACCACAGCAGCGCGGTGCAGATCGCCAGCGCGCCGATCGTGAAGACCGCCGGACGCTGGATCGGTGACGCCACCGATCTGCAGCGCCTGACCGGTCACCACGTCGATCTGCGGGAACGGGATCTTCAGCTTCGCGCTCGGCCACTCGACCTTGGCGATGAGCTCCTTGTAGACAAGCCAGAAGATCTCCATCAGTACGCCGGAGGCCACCGCGACGATCGCGACCGGCTGGACCAGCACCTTGGCCCGGTCCTGACCGGTGAGACCGGTCGCGACCAGCCAGCCGGCCGCCGTACCGACGATCAGGCCGCCGACGACCGCCGCCAACGTGACCAGCACCGACAGGTCACGCTCGACAAGCCGGAGCACGGTCCAGACGACCAGCGCGAAGACCGTTGCCGCGAGCAACGGAGCGCGGTCGCGCCACTTGGTGATCGGGTGATCGAGCGGAACCTTGCTGAACCGCGCGCCGACCAGGTAGGTGACCAGGATGGTCAGGCCGGCCACCGCGAAGATCGCCCAGGCGGGCTCCTCGTAGAACAGCCGGATGAACTCCTGCAGGAACACCGAGATACCGATGGCGGTGATCAGTGGTGCCAGGCGTGGCGCGTTCCGCAGGGGACGATACGCGACACGTTCCATCAGTACGGCGGTGCCGACCGAGGCCAGCATGGCGCCGATGATCATCACCGGCAGGATCCACACCGAGGTGTGCCCGTTGAAGAACAAGAGATAAGTGGTCAGTGCGCCGAACGCACCGATCATGAACACCTCGCCATGGGCGAAGTTGATGAGCTGCACGATTCCGTAGACGACGGTGTACCCGACCGCGATCAGGGCGTACAGCGATCCCAGGGTCAGCCCGATGACGAGCTGCTGGAAGAACTGGTCCACGTCGACCTCCCAACTGCTTTCAGTTCCGACATGACTCGGGGGTGGGACGTGGTCCCACCCCCGAGGTCATCAGGTCGACTACTTGCTGGCCGCGAAGTCCTTGGTCTCCACGGTGACCCACTTGCCGGCGTCTACCTTGTAGACGGTCAGCACCTTGGACGTGGTGTCGCCGTACTGGTCGAAGGCGACCTTGCCGGTGACGCCGTCGAACGCGACACTGCTCATCGCGGTGACGGTCGCCTGGCGAGCGGACTCGACGTCCTTGGCGTCCTTCAGCGACACCTTCAGCGCAGCGATGATCGCGTTCGCCGCGTCGTAGGAGTAGCCGCCGTAGGCCGCGAAGGGCTCCTTGTAGTTCTGCGCCGCGTAGTCGGCGACGAACTTCTGCGCCGACGGCAGCTTGTCAACGGGGGCGCCGACCGAGGTGGCCAGGTCACCGTTGCTGTTCTTGCCGGCGAGCTGGATGTACTTCGGGTCGTAGATGCCGTCGCCACCCATCACCGGGACGGTCAGGCCGGCGGCCTTGGCCTGCTGCGAGAGCGGGCCGACGACCGGGTACTCGCTCCCCACGTACAGGGCCTGCGGCGCCGACGGCTTGATCGCCGAGAGCACGGCCTGGTAGTTCGAGTCGTCCGGGTTCACGGTCTCGGCCGCGACGACCGTACCGCCCAGCTTCTTGAACTCCTCGGTGAAGGTGCCGACCAGACCCTGGCCGTAGGCCTTCTTGTCGTGGATCGTGGCGACCTTGGTGATCTTCGCCGTCTCGTACAGGTACCGGGCAGCGAACGGGCCCTGGACGGCGTCCGTCGTGCAGGTCCGGAAGTAGACCGGGAAGGGCCGCTTGGGGGCGGTCTGCCACTGGGCGCCCTGGGTCAGGCCGGGACCGGTGTTGGCCGGGGAGACCTGGACGATGTTCTTCGGCGCGAGCACCGGCGTGACCTGCTGGGCGACGCTGGTGTTCAGCGTGCCGACCACACCGATCACGCTGGCGTCGGAGGCCAGCGAGGTGGCCGCGTTCTTCCCGGGCTCCGGCTTGGCCTCGTCATCCTTGGCAGCGACCTCGAGCTTCCAGCCCGGGATCGCGTTGGTGTCGTTGGCCTGCTTGACGGCCAGCTCGACCGAGTGCTGGATACCCAGACCCAGTGCCGACAGGTCGCCCGACAAGGGTGCGATCACACCGATTTTAGCGGTCTTGGTCGAGGTCGAGCCGCCGCTGTCGTCGTTGCTGCTGCGTGAACCGCAAGCAGTCAGGGCCAACGACGCAACGATCAGCGTCGCGCCGACCCGTACTACGGAACGCTGCTGCACTGTTCCTCCCATGTCTGGATGGTCCGGGCAATGACCGAACCCTCGCGTTTGCCGCGAGCATCCGCAGGCTAGACCTCCGGCGGCTCTCCAAGCGAACGTGACGGAGCGTGTGTTGTGAGGTCGTTACCCTGGTAAGGATCGTCTTGCCATGTTGTAGCTGTGCTACCCGGCCGACAACGTTAGTCCTGTCACGCTGCGTCGAAGGTCCCGACGCTGTCCGTCGATTCGCATAGGATGCTGGCTCAGCTTTCCAGATGAGTGGGGCGGATGACAGCACAGTTGCGGTTCGGACTGCTCGGACCGCTCGAGGTGCGCGCCGAGGGCGGACTCGTCCCGCTCCGGGCCGGCAAGCACCGGGTGATCCTCGCGTCCCTGCTGCTGCAGCCCAACCGGCCCGTCTCCATCGATGAGTTGATCGATCGGCTCTGGGGCGATGAACCGGTCGGAACCGCGCGGGCAACCGTTCACCAGTACGTGATGCGACTTCGCCAGAGCATCGGCGGCGACGAGCTGATCCGGACCGCGCCGGACGGCTACCTGATCGAGGTGGCCCCGGAGGCGATCGACCTCCACCGGTTCGAAGACCTCGTACTCCGCGGCAGGCGGGCCGGCGAGCAGGGTGATCTCGCTTCCGAGGCCCGGCTGCTGGCGGAGGCTCTCGCGCTCTGGCGAGGTGCTCCGCTGGCCGATATCCCGTCGCAGCGGCTCCAGCTCACCGAAGTACCAAAGCTTGCCGAGCAACGCCTGCAGGTGATCGAGCGGCGGGTCGACGTGGAGTCGCTGCTCGGCCGGCACGCGGAGATGATCGCCGAGCTGCGGGCGTTGACGAACGAGCATCCGCTGCGCGAAGCCTTCTGGGAGCAACTGATCGATGCGCTGCATCGCTCGGGCCGCCGGGCGGAGGCGCTGGCTGCCTTCCAGGCGGTGCGGGCGGTCATGGACGACGAGCTCGGTGTCGCTCCCGGTCCCCGGCTGCGCGAGCTGCACGCCACGCTCCTTGCCGAGTCCTCCAGTGCTACTGAGGAACCTGATCGCGCGCCTCGCCAGTTGCCGCCCGACATCGTCACGTTCGCGGGCCGGGCGGCTGAGCTCGAGACGCTGGTGCAGGCCTTGGACAACCGCAACGGGCCTCGGCAGGCGCCGGTTGTCGTTGCCTTGCACGGACCGGGTGGGATCGGGAAGTCCACGCTCGCGATCCGCGCGGCTCACGTTGTCAGCGACCGCTTTCCCGATGGGCAGCTCTACGTGGACCTGCAGGGCTCGAGTCCTGGACTTGAGCCGCTCACGACCGTCGATGTGCTCGGGCGGTTCCTCCGTGCACGGGCGCCGGAAGCCGATCTGCCGAGCGACGAGGGTGAGCTCGCCGCTCGCTTCCGGACCGAGTTCGCCGGGCGCAGGGTGCTGCTTCTGCTGGACAACGCGGCGGGGATCAAGCAGCTGATGCCGCTGCTCCCGGCCAGCTCGACTTGCGCAGTACTGATTACTAGCCGCCAGCAACTAACAACACTGCCCGCTGTGCAGGTGGCAGCCACGCCTTTGGATACCCGGCAGGCCATTGAGTTGCTCTCGCTGCTTGCCGGGCGCGACCGGGTGCTGGCCGAGTCCGATGCGGCGGCTGAGGTCGCCCGTTGGTGCGGCCACAGTCCGCTGGCGTTGCGGATGGTCGGAGCTCGGCTGGCCGGGAACCCCAGCCTTGCCATCGCCACCGTCGCGCGGCAGCTTCAGGCTGGGCAGTGGCAGGAACCGGAGACGAACGAGTTGTCGGTCCGGTCGTCGTTCGACAGTAGCTATCGGCAGCTGCAGAGTGAGGATCGGCGCGACGACCCCGATCACTCGTTGGCTGCCGCTCGGGCTATCCGGTCGATCGGGCTGTTGCTGGCGCCCGAGGTCACCGTGCCGGTCGTGGCCGCGATGCTCTCGGTGGGGGCGGACGAAGCGGCCCGGATTCTGGAGCAGCTGGTCGAGCTGCATCTGCTCGAAGTGTCCGGCGTACCGGGCAGGTATCGGATGCACGACCTGCTGCGGCTGTACAGCCGCGATCTTGCGACCCGGGTCGATTCGGCTGCGGATCGAGACGCGACGGTACTGCGGGCGTACGCCTGGTATCTGACGGCCGTTGCCGAGGTCAACCATTCGATCAACGGGACACGCTCGGACCAGCGCGACACGACTGCGCCGTCGGTTCTGCAACTGAACTCCCCCGCCGACGCCATCGACTGGCTCGATGCCGAACTGGGGACCCTCGTGGCCCTCGCTGCGCAGGCGGCTGAGCGACCGGAGCTGCTGGGCAGCTGGCTGACGCAGGTGACGCCGCTGGTGGCGGTGATCCTGCAGAAGCGTGGGCGCTGGCACGAAGCCCGGAGATTGGCGACGCTCTCGGTCGAGACCGCGCGGAGGCTTCATGATGAGAACGCCGAGTCGATGGCGCTACGGTCGTTGGCGACCTGCAACTGGCGCGCTGGGCGGTTCGACGAGGCCGAGGAGAACCTCCGGCGGTCGCTGCGGCTCATCCAGCTCACCGGTGATGTCGAGGGCGAGGCACGGGCGATCCACAACCTCGGCTGGCTCTTCCATCGGATGGGCCGGCTGCCCGATGCGATCGAGCAACTCGGCCGCAGCATCGAGCTGGTGAAGGACCTCGAGCCGCCGTCCTGGCTGGGGATGGGGATGCACAACCTCGGCGAGGCGTATGCGCAGGCAGGCGAGCATCACCAGTCGATGGAGTACCTCGAACGCAGCCTCGCCGTACGCCGCCAGCAGGGCGACATCGGCGGACTGAGCATCACCCTGGTAGCGCTAGGACGGGCCTACGGCCAACTCGGCCGCCACCAAGAGGCCCTAGACATGCTCGCCGAAGGCCTCCAGGTCTGTCGGCAGGTAGGCAACCGCGAAGACGAGTGGGTAGCCCTACTCATGAAGTCGGAGCTCCTCCTGCGGATGCACCGAGCCGCCGAAGCTGAGCCCGCAGTGCGCCAGGCTCTAGCCATCTCCCGCCGTCTCCGAAACCCACACGGCGAAGCAGCCGGCGAGAGACAACTAGGCAAGGTCCTACAAGCCCTAGCCCGAACCGACGAGGCAGAGGCCGCCCAACACCGCTTCAAGGTCATCTTCGCCGACCTACCATCATCAGACGACCTACTAGAACAATTCCTCACCGCCAAAGATCACCAAGCAGCCAACGCCGGCGCACTCCACTCCTCCACAACCTCCCCAGACGGCTCATCCGGCGTGTCAACCTGATCGACCAGCGGTTCGACCGGCGGTGATGCCGGCGGGGCGAGGGGCGTTGCCACCGGGCTCATCGGAAGCGAAGCCAGCGGTGGCTGTCGGAGCGGGGCCCGCCGTACGACTTCTCCCACCGCCGGCTCTCCCGGCGGCGACTCGGCACGCTCCTGCGGACGTTCGCGTCAGCCTCATGCCTCTCACGCTGGGGCCTCTCGACGGGGCGGCTCTCGAGCACGGCTCTCCTCCACTACCTACCGAACGCGTGACCTACACGCTCGGTAGGCAGTCTCCCGCCCCCACCTGCCGTTTCCCTGCCGCCGGGATTACGCCGTACTGGCCGCGGGAGTTACGCCGTACCGGCTTCGTCTACTACTAGTTCGGCGACCTGGCGCATGGAGACTCGTTTGTCCATTGCGGTCTTTTGGATCCAGCGGAAGGAGTCTGGCTCGGAGAGGCCGAACTTGGTCTGGAGGACCGACTTCGCGCGGTCGACCAGCTTGCGGGTCTCCAGGCGCTCGGCCAGGTCGGCGACCTCGCGCTCCAGTTCCGCCAGCTCGACGTAGCGGGACGCCGCGATCTCGATCGCCGGCAGCAGATCAGCCTTGGAGAACGGTTTCACCAGGTACGCCATCGCGCCCGCGTCCCGTGCCCGCTCCACCAGCTCGCGCTGCGAGAACGCCGTCAGCATCAGCACCGGAGCGATCCGCTCCCCCGCGATCTTCTCGGCCGCGCTCAACCCGTCCAGCTTGGGCATCTTGACGTCCAGAATCACCAGATCGGGCCGATGCTCGATCGCCAGCCGAATGGCCTCCTCGCCGTCCCCGGCCTGGCCGACGACGTCGTACCCCTCCTCGGCCAGCATCTCGGCCAGATCCATCCGGATCAACGCCTCGTCCTCAGCGATCACCACACGCTTAGCAGTCACACCCCACACCCTAGCGATCGTCCCTCGCTTCTCAGGACTTCGGGCCAACAAACCGATCAAGCGCCGCCACCCCCTCCTTCCGGCTCACAGCCACCATGTCCCAGCGCGGCCGCCGCCAAGGGATCCCGAGCAGATCCAAGGCGCCGGTGAGGATCCCGATGATGTCCAGGGACTTGTTGGAGAACATCTACCGGATGTACTCGTACCGCCTGATCTCCCCGCCCTTGATCGGCCGAGTGGCCCAGTTCACGATCCGGCACCCATCAGAGTGAAAGAGTCCGCGCAGCAACTGCTCCGGGTACTTGGCAACAATCTCCCGCTGCCACTCCGCCAACTCAATCTTCCGCAGATGCTTCCGCCCAGCCCCATGCTGCGGAAACAGACACGGCCAATGCTTCCACCGCACCTCGATCAGAGTTGCGCCCTTTCCAGCCCGAAGACACGGACTCGCGGTCGACTTCACACCGCATGGTTGCCGCAACCTCCTGACTGAGCTACGGAGTACCTCGCGTCATTCGCGATCTGCAGCGTGAAGACCCCTCGCCGCGCCCGCGCGATAGATCCATCGCCGAGATACCACCCCAGCAGAAGCGCATAAGCAGCCTCGTCCAACTCAGCCCCATCGCATCGCGGGCACGAGCTGGTAGTCCACGACTCCGACCCTCCACCTGATACCGCCGGCGCCAGGTCCGAATCGTCTGCAGGGCAACACCGTGGACCTCTGCGTTGATTCGATCACTGACTCCGTCGTCAGACATCCGCAACGCGGACTCAACCGTCTCCGGCGATCTGAAGTGCCCCATGAACAGATCTTGGCCACCACCACCGACAATTTTCGCGGCTGGGACGAGGCGAATTCGATTTGCCAGGAGCCCAGGAAAATAAGAAGATATCTACCGCGTGACGCACCCCGTCGCGCGGAGAAATCGGTCGGGCGAACGGTGTGCCCCTGTCGTCGACCGGCCCATCAGATGGGCTAAGCTTTGGGCACAATGCCCTGGTAGCCCAATCGGCAGAGGCCGTGCTCTCAAACAGCATCCAGTGTGGGTTCGAGTCCCACTCAGGGCACAAAGGAAGACTCAGCCGGACCCCTAGCGGGTTCGGCTGGCTTGTTCCGTTGGGCACCCGAAACTGTCGGTGGTCGCTGACAGCGTGACCGGTCATGTACGACGCACGGATGCGGGGCTGGCTCGGGCTGCGATCGCGGCCGGTGAGAGTCTGAACTCGGTGAGCCAGCGGCTTGGGGTGAGTCGGGCTACTCTCCGTGACTGGCGGGACCGGACGGCGGCCGGTTTCGATGCCCGAACGATTGCCCG
This sequence comes from uncultured Actinomycetota bacterium, assembly GCA_963740725.1. GTDB lineage: Bacteria > Actinomycetota > Actinomycetes > Propionibacteriales > Kribbellaceae > Kribbella. Next base: position 542,322 of record CAVUFT010000025.1, on the reverse strand, counting down.
CGGTGCTCGGAGGGGAAGCTTGCCGGCCGGCCTCGTTCGCGCATTTGCTGGGTTGTATCTCGGCGACGGCTGTCTGTCGGCGTTGAAGAAGGAGGTCTACTCGCTTCGGATCGCCTGCGATGACAAGTACCCGCGGTTGATCGACGAGGTTGAGGCAGCGGTTGCTGCTGTGCATCCCGGGCGGCCGGTACATCGCGTCCAGGCGGTCGGGTACACCTCTGTGCTGTCGTACTGGAAGCACTGGCCGTGCCTCTTCCCTCAGCACGGACCCGGCCGAAGCACCTTCGCGGATCAAGTTGGCCGACTGGCAGCGAAGATCGTGCGTCGACCATCCGACGGATGTTCTTGCGCGGCCTGTTCCACTCCGACGGCTGCCGGGTGTCGAACTGGACCGACCCGGCAGGTCGCCGGCGAACTAAAGCGCTACGAATACCCGCGCTACATGTTCTCCAACGAGTCCGCCGACATCATGCGGCTCTGCCAGGGGACGCTAGATCTTCTCGACATCCCCTGGCGCATGCCCCGGCCGCAACGCCCTTTCCGTCGCCAGTCGCAGCGGCGTCGCCGAACTCGACATTCATCGGCCCGAAGTCGTAGCCGGTCAGCTATACCAAGAGGGTTCCAGGACGCTTGCCTGGCAACCCTCTTGGTGTGCTTGGGGTGTTCAGTCGCGGTACGCCGGGGCTGCGCCGGAGATGGCGTCGCCCATGCGGTGGACTCGGAGGGCGTTGGTGGAGCCGGGGATGGAGGGGGGCGAGCCGGCGACGATGACGACCAGGTCGCCCTTCTGCGAGCTTGCCGAGTTCTAGGAGGCGCTGGTCTACCTGGCGGACCATGTCGTCGGTGTGCTGGACGGTCGGGACGATGTGGGTCTCGATGCCCCAGACGACCGAGAGCCAGGAGCTGACCGACGGGACCGGGGTGAAGGCCAGGACCGGGATCTCGGTGCGGTAGCGGGCCAGCCGGAGGGCGGTGTCGCCGCTCTGGGTGAAGGCGACCAGGAACTTCGCGTTCAGCGCCTCGGCGACGTCAGCGGCCGCCTTGGCGATCACGCCGCCCTTGGTCTTCGGCTCCCACTCGAATTCCTTGATCCGGCTCAGACCGTGTTCCTCGGTCGACTCCACGATCCGGGCCATCGTCTTGACGGTCTCGATCGGGAACCGGCCGACGCTGGTCTCGCCGGACAGCATCACCGCGTCGGCGCCGTCGAGGACGGCGTTGGCGACGTCGGACGCCTCGGCCCGGGTCGGCCGCGGGGCGGAGATCATCGACTCCAGCATCTGGGTGGCGACGATCACCGGCTTCGCGTTCAGCCGGGCCTGGTCGATGATCAGCTTCTGGACCAGCGGGACCTCCTCCAGCGGGAGCTCCACGCCGAGGTCACCGCGGGCGACCATGAAGCCGTCGAAGGCCTCGATGATCTCGTCCAGGTTGGCGACCGCCTGCGGCTTCTCGATCTTGGCGATCACCGGGATCCGGTGACCTTCCTCTTCCATGATCTTGTGCACGGCCCGGATGTCGGCCGCGCGCTGGACGAAGGACAGCGCGATCATGTCGGCCGGCAGGTGCAGGGCCCAGCGCAGGTCCTCGGCGTCCTTCTCCGACATCGCCGGCACGCTCACCGTGACACCGGGCAGGTTGATGCCCTTGTGGTTCGACACCGGTCCGCCGACGGTGACCCGGCAGATCACGTCGGTCTCGGTCACCTCCTCGGCGACCAGAGCGATCCGGCCGTCGTCGATGAGCAGCTGATCGCCCGGGCTGACGTCACCGGGCAGCCCGTCGTACGTCGTACCGCAGATGGTCACGTCACCGGGCACCTCCCGGGTGGTGATCGTGAAGCGCTCGCCGAAGGTCAGGGTGACCTTCCCCTCGGCGAACTCGGCCAGCCGGATCTTCGGACCCTGCAGGTCGACGAGGATGCCGACGTTCTTGCCGGTCTCCGCCGCGGCGGCGCGGATCCGGTGGTAGATGCGCTCATGCTCGGCATGGGCGCCGTGGCTCAGGTTCAGCCGGGCGACGTCCATACCTGCTTGGACGAGTTCAAGGATGCGCTCGGGGGCGGCAGTAGCCGGGCCGAGCGTACAAACGATCTTTGCGCGACGCACGTCACAAAACCCTACTCCTACAAGACCACTGGCCCGCTGGTCCGCCCCCGTTACCGCGACGGTTAACGTTCCGTGTCAGGCGGCAACGAACGGTACGTTCCGACCGTGATCTCGCCGGTCAGCTCGACCGTGACGGTCTGCAGACCGGTCGGTTTGCCGTCCACGTAGGTGATCAGGGTGACCTCACCCGGCCGCCGCAAGGTGTAGCCGAGCGCGAACGCGTACGCCGCTCCGCCGGTGGTCCCGTTGGTGAAAGTCGTCACCGAGCGGCCCTCGATGATCTTGCTGTCCGGTCCGACCTGGCGATGCAGATGGCCCGGACAGCAGCAGGCTCGCGCAGCCGCGGTTCGCGGTGTCCTGGAACGACGCCGGGTCGTGCACCACCATCGTCGAGATCGGCTTGTCGGCGGGCTGCTCGCAGGCCACGTCGGCGAGCCGCACCGACTGCTGGGCGGTGGTCTCGTCACCGGGGGTGTCCGCGCTGCCCAGCCCGGTCCTGGTCGGGTCGCTGTCGCCGAGGAACCGGATCCCCTCGACCTCGACCGGCTTGCTGTCGAGGACGGTGAACTTGTTCTTCCGCATCTCGGACTCGATGTACCCGCCGGCGTCGTGGTTGCCCGCCACCGCGACGATCTTCAGGTCCTTGAAGTGCTGCGCGAGCGAGTTGATCGAGAACCCCTCCCAGGACTGGCCCGAGGACGAGTCGTCGCCGGCATCGATCAGGACCTTGGCGCCGGCCACCTTGCCGATCTCGGCCGCGATCGGGTCCATCCCGATGTTGTCGTGCCGGTCCGAGACCATCAGCGCGACGGTCTCCCCCTCGGCGGCCTGGTGGATCCGGCCGCCGACCTTGGTGACCTTGTCCAGGACCTGGCCGTAGAACTGGGTCGACCGCTCGTACGTCTGGACCGCGGTTCGGATGATCCCGACGCCGCCGGTGGTGTTGAACCCGGCCGCCACCTCGACGTCCTTCAGCCGCTGATCGAAGGACACCTCCGGCAAAAGTGAAGCGAGCGGCTTCCACGTGGTCGGCGCGATCTCGGGGGCGCGCATCCGGCCCGGACCGAAGATCGAAGCGATGGTGACGAGCATGGCAACCAGTACTACGAAAGCTCGGTGCTGGACGCGTCGCTCCGAGCTGTGCAGGGCGACGAAGAGCTCCCGGCGACGGCGCGGGCCGACCATCGCCCAGGCAGTCGCGACGACGACCGCGACCAGGAGTCCCGAGCCGGCGCCTGCGACGGCGTTGTCGACGGCCATCTCGCGGATGACCTGCTGGATCTTGGCGATCTCACCGTCCGGCTGGCTGGCGATCAGCGCGTCGCGGTTGAGCAGGTCGGTGAGGTTGTCGGCGTCGGTCTCCTGGACGTCGACGTTGATGCCGAGGCCGGCCGGGAGGTCGGTTTTCAGCCGGAGGCGCGGGAGAACGGCACCGAGGTCGAGGGTCGCGTGGCTGTCGAAGGTCGGCGAGACCTCGGCGGCGTGCGCGCCGATGGTGACGCGCTCGGAGTCGTTGACGAACCCGAGCAGCCCGACGGCGACCGAGACCACCGCCCAGAGCAGGACCACCGCCATCCACGGCGCCGCCTTGCGGAGCCGTGTCTTCGTCACCAACCGTGCGGACACGAGATACAACCTATTCCGCTTGATCTCACACAGGTAGCTCGGCGCGCGGTGGATCTCGTACTGCGGAATCCACCGCGCGCCAATCCGTCAGACCACCAAAGGACGGGCCGTGGGTGGGATAGGCGTCGGCAGTGTGGACGAACCCGTGAGGTGTTTGTCCACGCCGTTGGCGCAGGAGCGGCCTTCGGCGATGGCCCAGACGATCAAGGACTGACCTCGGCCGGCGTCGCCGCAGGCGAATACGCCGTCGACTGAGGTCTGGTAGCTCTTGTCGCGCTTGACGTTGCCTCGCTCGTCGAGGTCGACGCCCAGCTGCTCGAGGAAGCCCTCGCGCTCGGGTCCGAGGAAGCCCATCGCCAGCAGCACGAGCTGCGCGGGGATGGTCTTCTCGGAACCCTCGACCGGGGTGAAGCGGCCGTCGACGAGTTCGACCTCGACCAGGTTCAGGCCCGAGACGTTGCCGGAAGCATCGGCCTCGAAGTTCACCGTCGAGACCGCGTAGACCCGGTCGCCGCCCTCCTCGTGGGCGGAGGCGACCCGGTAGATCATCGGGTACGTCGGCCAGGGCTGCCCGGCCGGCCGCTCCTCCGAGGGGCGCGGCATGATCTCCAGCTGGGTGACCGACCGGGCACCCTGGCGGTGCGCCGTACCGAGGCAGTCGGCTCCGGTGTCACCACCGCCGATGATCACCACATCCTTGCCGGTAGCAACGATCTGGTCCTCGACGGTCTCCCCCAGCGCGACCTTGTTCGCCTGCGGCAGGTACTCCATCGCCTGGTGGATGCCGCCGAACTCGCGGCCCGGCACCGGCAGGTCGCGGGCCGCGGTCGCACCGGTGGCGATCACGACCGCGTCGTACCGCTGCTTGAGCTGGGTCCCGGTGACGTCCACGCCGACGTTGACGCCGGACCGGAAGACGGTGCCCTCTTCCTTCATCTGCTGGATCCGGCGCTCGACCTGCGACTTCTCCATCTTGAACTCGGGGATGCCGAACCGCAGCAGTCCACCCGGCGCCGAGGCGCGCTCGTAGACGGCGACGGTGTGACCCGCCCGGGTCAGCTGCTGGGCGACCGCGAGCCCGGCCGGGCCGGACCCGACGACCGCGATCGTCTTGCCGGTCAGCCATTCCGGCGGCTGCGGCTTGACGTCGCCGGCCTCCCAGGCCTTGTCGATGATGGCGACCTCGACGTTCTTGATCGTCACCGGCTCCTGGTTGATGCCCAGCACGCAGGCCGGTTCACAAGGGGCCGGGCACAACCGCCCGGTGAACTCCGGGAAGTTGTTGGTCGCGTGCAGCCGCTCGATCGCACCGGTCCAGTCGTCGCGCCAGACCAGGTCGTTCCACTCCGGGATCAGGTTGCCCAGCGGGCAGCCGGAGTGGCAGAACGGGATACCGCAGTCCATACAGCGGCCGGCCTGCTTGGTGATGATCGGCAGCAGCGCCTTACCGGCACCGCCCGGGTAGACCTCTTTCCAGTCCTGCTTGCGCTCCTCGACCGGGCGGCGTTCCGCGACCTCGCGCGGGGTGGTCAGGAATCCCTTCGGGTCAGCCATCAGATGGCCTCCATCATCGCTCGCGTGGTGGCGTCCTCGTCCAGCCCGTCCCGCTCGGCAGCCGCCTTGGCTGCCAGCACCCGGGCGTAGTCGCGGGGCATCACCGTGGTGAACCTGGTCTCGGCGGCGGTCCAGTCGCCGAGCAGCTTCGCCGCCCGCTCCGAACCGGTCTCCTCGTGATGGCGCCGGACCAGGTCCTGCAACAGTTCGGACTCCTCGGCGGTGAGCGGGAGCAGGTCGACCAGCTCCGGGTTCACCAGCGCGGAGTCCAGGTCGAGCACGTGGGCCACGCCGCCCGACATGCCCGCTGCGAAGTTCCGGCCGACCGCGCCGATCACGACGACGCGTCCACCCGTCATGTACTCGCAGGCGTGGTCGCCGACCGACTCGACCACGGCGGTGGCACCGGAGTTCCGGACACAGAACCGTTGCCCTGCGCCACCATTGATGAACAGCTCGCCCGAGGTCGCGCCGTACGCGATCACGTTGCCGGCGATGATCTGGTCGGCCGCGTCGAACCGCGCGTCGCGATCCGGGCGGATCACCACCCGGCCACCGGACAGGCCCTTGCCGACGTAGTCGTTGGCGTCGCCCTCCAGCCGGAGCGTGACGCCGCGCGGCACGAAGGCGGCGAACGAGTTGCCGGCCGACCCGGTGAAGGTCAGGTCGATCGTGCCGTCCGGCAGCCCGGCGGCCCGGTACTTCTTGGTGATCTCGTGGCCGAGCATCGTGCCGACGGTCCGGTTCACGTTCCGGATCGCGCAGCTGGGCCCGGACCGGTTCGCCGTTCTCGATGCGCCGGCGCGCAGATCCGGATCAGCTCGTTGTCGAGCGCCTTGTCGAGGCCGTGGTCCTGCAGCACGGTCTGGTGCCGCGCGGCACCTTCCGGCAGCGAGGGCACGTGCAGGATCGGCGACAGGTCGAGCCCGTCGGCCTTCCAGTGGTCGACCGCGCGCTGGATGTCCAGTACTTCGGCGTGCCCGATCGCCTCGTTCAGCGTCCGGAACCCGAGCTCAGCCAGGTACTCCCGGACCTCCTCGGCGATGAACTCGAAGAAGTTCACGACGAACTCGGGCTTCCCGGCGTACCGCTCGCGCAGTACCGGGTTCTGCGTCGCGACGCCGACCGGGCAGGTGTCCAGGTGGCAGACGCGCATCATGATGCAGCCCGAGACGACCAGCGGAGCCGTGGCGAAGCCGTACTCCTCTGCCCCGAGCAGTGCCGCGATCGACGACGTCCCGGCCGGTCTTGAGCTGACCGTCGGTCTGTACGACGATCCGGTCGCGCAACCCGTTGAGCAGCAGCGTCTGCTGCGTCTCGGCCAGTCCGAGCTCCCAGGGACCACCCGCGTGCTTCAGCGACGTCAGCGGAGCAGCACCGGTACCACCGTCGTGACCGGAGATCAGTACGACGTCCGCATGCGCCTTGCTGACACCTGCCGCGATCGTGCCGACGCCGACCTCCGAGACCAGCTTCACGTGCACCCGTGCGGACGGGTTCGCGTTCTTCAGGTCGTGGATCAGCTGGGCCAGGTCCTCGATCGAGTAGATGTCGTGGTGCGGCGGCGGCGAGATCAGCCCGACGCCCGGCGTGGAGTGCCGCGTGTCGGCCACCCACGGGTACACCTTGTGGCCGGGCAGCTGCCCGCCCTCGCCGGGCTTCGCGCCCTGCGCCATCTTGATCTGGATGTCGTCGGAGTTCGTCAGGTACTCCGAGGTGACCCCGAAGCGGCCGGACGCGACCTGCTTGATCGAGCTGCGCCGGGCCGGGTCGTGCAGGCGGTCGGAGTCCTCGCCGCCCTCACCGGTGTTCGACTTGCCGCCGAGCTGGTTCATCGCGATCGCCAGCGTGGTGTGCGCCTCGGCGCTGATCGAGCCGTAGCTCATCGCACCGGTGGAGAACCGCTTGACGATCTCCGAGACCGGCTCGACCTCGTCGATGCTAGATCGGCTCACGGTCCGACTTGAAACCGAAGAGACCGCGCAAGCGTCATCAACCGCTCGGACTGCTCGTCCACCCGCGACGTGTACTGCTTGAAGACGTCGTAGCGCCCGGTCTTGGTCGAGTGCTGCAGCCGGAAGACCGTCTCCGGGTCGAACAGGTGCGGCTCACCTTCACGCCGCCACTGGTACTCGCCGCCGATCTCCAGGTTGCGGTGCGCTGCGCCGATACCGTCCGCCGGGTACGCCCGCAGGTGCCGCTCGTGCACCTCACGCGCGATGACGTCCAGCCCGATGCCGCCGAGCTTCGACGACGTACCGGTGAAGTACGCGTCGACCAGGTCCGGCGACAGGCCGTTGGCCTCGAAGATCTGCGCGCCCGTGTACGACGCGACGGTGGAGACGCCCATCTTCGACATCACCTTGAGGACGCCCTTGCCGAGCGACTTCACCAGGTTGCGGACCGCCTGCTCGGGCTCGATCCCGGGCAGGTAGGTGCCGCGCCGGCAGAGGTCCTCGACCGACTCCAGCGCCAGGTACGGGTTGATGCCCGCGGCGCCGTACCCCATCAGCAATGCGACGTGGTGCACCTCGCGGACGTCACCGGCCTCGACGACCAGACCGACCTGCGTGCGGGTCTTCTCCCTCACCAGGTGGTGATGAACCGCAGCGGTCAGCAGCAGGGACGGGATCGGCGCGTGCTCGGCGTTCGAGTGCCGGTCGGACAGCACCACGATCCGGGCCCCGCCGGCGATCGCCTCGTCGGCCTCGGCGCAGATCTCGTCCAGCCGGGCCTTCAGCGCAGGCCCGCCGCCCTCGACCTCGTAGACCCCGCGGAGCACGGTGGTCGCCAGGCCGGGCAGGTCGCCGTCCAGGTTGATGTGCCGGAGCTTGGCCAGTTCGTCGTTGGTGATCACCGGGAACGGCAGCACCACCTGACGACACGACGCCGGGCTCGGGTCGAGCAGGTTCGCCTCCGGCCCGAGCGACGAGGACAGCGAGGTGACGAGCTCCTCGCGGATCGCGTCCAGCGGCGGGTTGGTGACCTGCGCGAACAGCTGCGCGAAGTAGTCGAACAGCAGCCGCGGACGATCACTCAGTACGGCGATCGGCGTGTCCGTCCCCATCGACCCGATCGGCTCGGCGCCGGTCTTGGCCATCGGGGTGAGGAGAATCCGCAGCTCCTCCTCGGTGTACCCGAACACCTGCTGGCGCCGGGTGACCGAAGCGTGGCTGTGGACGACGTGCTCGCGCTCGTGCAGGTCCTCGAACCGGATCAGGCCGGCGTGCAGCCATTCGTCGTACGGGTTCTCGTCGGCCAGCGCCGACTTCACCTCGTTGTCGGTGATGATCCGGTGCCCCTCGACGTCGACCAGGAAGATCTTGCCCGGCTCGAGCCGGCCCTTCTGGACGACGGTCGCCGGGTCGATGTCGAGCACGCCGGCCTCGGAGGCCAGTACTACGAGGCCGTCCTCGGTCACCCAGTACCGCGAGGGGCGCAGGCCGTTGCGGTCGAGGACCGCGCCGACCTTGGTGCCGTCGGAGAACACGACCGAAGCCGGGCCGTCCCAGGGCTCCATCAGAGTGGAGTGGAACTCGTAGAACGCGCGGCGCTTCGAGTCCATCGTGGTGGCGTTCTCCCACGCCTCCGGGATCATCATCAGCATCGCGTGCGGCAGCGAACGGCCGCCGAGGTGCAGGAGTTCGAGCACCTCGTCGAACGAGGCCGAGTCCGAGGCGTCCGGCGTACAGATCGGGTAGATCTGCTCGAGGTCGCCCGGGATCAGGTCGCTGGACAGCAGCGCCTCGCGGGCCCGCATCCAGTTCCGGTTGCCCTGCACGGTGTTGATCTCGCCGTTGTGGGCGATGTACCGGTACGGGTGGGCCAGCGGCCAGGACGGGAACGTGTTGGTGGAGAACCGGCTGTGCACGACGCCGATCGCCGAGGCGAGATCGGGGTCGGTCAGCTCCGGGAAGAACTTGTCCAGCTGGTCGGTCGTCAGCATCCCCTTGTAGGTGATGGTGCGGCCCGACAGCGATCGGGAAGTACGTCGCGGTCTCGTGCTCGGCGCGCTTGCGCAGCCGGAACGCCATCCGCTCCAGCGCGAGACCGAGCACCCGGCCCGCGTTGGCGGCGACGAACAACTGGCGGAACACCGGCATCACCGAACGGGCGGTGGCGCCGAGCAGCTCCGGGGTGGTCGGCACGTCGCGCCAGCCGAGAACGGTCAGGTTCTCCTCGGCGGCGAGCTCCTCGATCCGGGCGACCGCCTTGGCGGCGTCGTCGGCTTCCTGCGGCAGGAAGGCGATACCGGTCGCGTAGCCGCGGGCGACCGGCAGTTCGAAGTCGCACACCTTGCGGTAGTACGCGTCCGGGACCTGCAGCAGGATGCCGGCGCCGTCGCCGGAATCGGGCTCGGCGCCGGAGGCACCGCGATGTTCGAGGTTGCGCAGGGCGGTCAAAGCCTTGGCCACGATGTCGTGGCTCGGTTCACCGGTGAGGGTTGCCACGAACGCAACACCACAAGCGTCGTGCTCGTGGCGTCCGTCGTACAGACCCTCGCTCGGGAATGGGGGGCGACCATACATTCAGGGGCTCCCGTCGTCCTACGGTCAACAACTGGCCGCGGGACAACATTGGCCCAAGCCGGGAGTCCCGAGACTACCTCATGACGACCGACAGGTGGACAGACATTCCACCGTCGAAGCCGTTTCACCGTTCACTGTCACGCGCTTGTAAGCAAGCGCTCACTCCTTCTCCACTCATGGTGACAGCAACCGCTTCCCGACCACCAGACACCGCACCTGAAATTCACCACCTTCTCAGCAACTCGTCGTGATAGTCCTGCTGCATGACCTGGAGTCCCGCCGCTGGACTGGCAACCGCTCACGTCCGGCACCGGCCAGTCGAACGCCGGCGTCTGGCACACCCCGGAGGGCTGGGTGGTCAAACGCCTCGTCCCCGGCGTCGAGGACCCCCGCCACCACGCCTACTGGCGCCGCCAGCCCCTGCTCGCCGAATCCCGCCTCCTGGAAGCAACTCCAGGCCTGCGCTCCCCCACCTGCCTGAAGGTCGAGTGGGACGAAGAGGGCGCGACGATCTGGACGCCCGAGGTCTCACCGCCCACCGATGCCGCCGCCTCGCCCGCAGCCGCCGGCCCGCCGCGCCCCGCCTGGCGCGGCGGGCGCGATGGTCGCCTCGCCGGCTCCGGATCCGCTCTTCCTCGCCGCGGCGCTCGGGCGCTTCGCCCAGGCGCGGATTCCGGAGCCTTCGTGGGGTGCGCGGGATGTGCTCCGGGATCGCCTTGCCACGGTCGCCGGCGCGGTGGTTGGGCTGCGCTCGACCTGCATCTCCCGGCGGACCTGCGTCACGTAGTACAAGATCTCTGGGTACGACGTGACGCGGCGCTCGCGGAGCTGGACGCCCTGCCGCGCGTCCCACGCACGGCGATGCTCATCCGGGCAACCTGGTCGGCCGCGACGGCGACAACGTGATCGCCATCGACTGGGAACAGTTCGGCCTCGGCCCGACCGGCTTCGACCTCGGCTACCTCTTGCTCGCCGCCGACCTGCCCCTCGACGACCTCCTCGTGGCCTACGCCGCGACCGGTGAGCCAGTCGACCTCCGCGCCGTACGGCGTGGCGCGATCATCACCGCTACTTACACAGCCATCTCGCGCGCCACCTGGTCACTCACCCAGCCTGAGCCGGGAGATCACCTGACCCGGCTCACGCGGCTGAGCGATTTGGTGTTCGAGGCGGCCGCCTGAGCGCAGGCCGTCAACCGGTCGGGTCGGCTGAGGGCTCGACCCGACTGGTGCGGACGTCGACCTCGGCTCGCCGGCGGAGGATGGACAGGATGGTGGCCAGCTGGTCGAGGGACTCGGCCGGGAGGACCGAGCCGAACCAGGTGGTGAGTTCGGACTCGAAGGTGGGAGTTGCCGCCGCCAGGACCTGCTCCCCCGCGTCGGTGAGGGCGAGCAGGGAGGAGCGGCGGTCGTCGGGGTTCGCGGTACGGCGTACGCGGCCGGCCGCCTCGAGCCGGTCGACCGCCTTGCTGGTGGCGCCGACGGTGATCGCCATCTCCTGGGCCAGGTCGTACACCCGGCAGGTGCCGTGGGCAGCGATGAAGCGCAGGAACTCGTACTGACCGAGGGGCAGCTCGTGGTCCGCGCGCAGCCGGGCGTCGATCGCGTTGTAGACCCGCGTCTCCAGCCGGACCAGGTCGTTGAACAGCGCCGCGAGATCAGTCACAAGAAAATCCAGCTTCTCGGGAATTAGCTTCCAATGAATGTAGTTGAGAGGAAGTGGATTCCTCGGAATCCATCTTCGCAGACAACTCTCCCGGAGGTTTCCCATGAGTCACGAACAGCGCGCAGCGGTCATCGAGCTGATGCGGAGCGCGCCGCCAGCCGAGGACACCTCGGTGGCCGGACAGCGGGCATCGTTCGACAGCTTGTTCAAGGATCGCGACCTGGGCGCGGGCGTCGGCTTGCGGCCGACCACGCTGGGCGGGGTCCCGGCGATCGACATCGCGGTCGAAGGTGCGGACGGCGACGGTGTGATCCTGTACATCCACGGTGGTGGCTATGTGGTCGGCTCCGCGAACACCGGGACCTTCCTGGCGACGGCACTCGCCCGGCGCGTCGGCGTACCGGCTGTGTCGCTGGACTATCGGCTGGCGCCTGAGAATCCCTTCCCGGCAGGTGTCAACGACGCGTACGCCGCGTATCGCGCGCTCCTGAACAGTGGGACGCGGGCGGACGACATCGTCCTCGCGGGCGACTCGGCAGGTGGCGGACTCGTGCTCGCCACCCTGCTGTCGGCGCGCCGCGACGGCGTCCCGCTGCCGGCCGGGGCGGTGCTCTTCTCGCCGTGGACCGATCTGTCGCTGTCCGGGGCGAGCATCGACGAGCGGGCGGAGCTGGATCCGATCTTCGACCGGGCAGCGGTGCAGTGGTACGCCGTTCAGTACCTCGCCGGTCACGACCCCCTCGACGCGTTGGTCAGCCCGGTCTTCGCCGATCTGACCGGATTGCCGCCGCTGCTGATCCAGGTCGGGACCTACGAGGTGCTGCTCGACGACTCGGTCCGGCTGGCCGACCGCGCGGCTGAGAGCGAAGTCGACGTCCGGCTGGAGGTGGTCGCCGGCGTGCCGCATGTGTTCCAGTCGCTGGCCGGGCAGCTTCCTGAGGCCGACGAGGCGCTCGATCGCGCCGGGCGGTTCTTGAGCGACCAGTTGGTGCGCTACGAAGCGGCTCGCCAGGCTTCGTAGAAGGCTGCATAGCTGGGGAATCGGGTCGTGACGGCTTCTTGGAGTACGGCGTACTGGGGGTCGGTGGCGCGGCAGGCGGCGCGGTCGAGGGTGCCGTCGGAGAGGAAGACGAGGGCGGTGCGGGCCATCACGAAGGCCGTGGTGCGGTCGTCGATGGGGGCGCCGAGCGAGAGTTCCTCGGGGGCCATGAAGCGGCTGGAGCCGAACATGCGGCCCATGTCGTTGCGGTAGGGCCCGAGGCGGTAGTTGTCGAGATCCATCACCGTGAGCTGCCGGGAGTGAAGTTGTAGAGAGGGCGCCGTCGTAGAAGTCACCCGTCACCCAGCCGGCCTTGGCGAGGTCTGCGTGAAGGTCGAAGAGCTGGTCCAGTGCAGACACCAGCTCGTCGATGGGGAGGGCGCGGAAGCGCTGGAAGGCGGTCGCCGGGTCATCGCGACGAACGTGACTGGTGCCGAGGTGCTCGCCTTCGCGCCATGCGTAGACCAGGACGGGCCCGCCAGGCGACTCGATCACGCCGTGGAAGGTCGGCATCGCCGGGTGAACGACCGACTCGGCCAGCCGGGCTGCGTTGCGGAGCAGGTCCTGCGCGGCGCTTCGAAGTCGAGATAGGGCTCGGTGTCGGCGGGTCGCCGGCGGTCTTGAAGAAGTAGCGGTCGGCGCCGACTGTACGCCGTACGAGATGTTGCCGGAGTCCTGGGTGTCGGCGCCGAAGCGGGCGAAGATCTCGCCGGTCTGCTGGAGGTAGGTGAGGGGCTGCTCGGTGATCTCAGCAGGGAACATCCGATCGACCTTAGTGGCGTCGGCCCGACCGGTCGATCGGATTAGCCGACGCCTGGGCCGACGAGGGTGCCGACGGCGTACGTGAGGGCTGCTGCGGCGCCGCCGAGGATGAGTTGGCGGAGGCCGGAGTACCACCAGGAGCGGGAGGTGACCCGGCTGACGACCGCACCGCAGATGAACAGGGCGGTGAGCGACATGACCAGGGAAGGGATCACGCTGCCGGCGCCGAGGAGGTAGGGCAGCAACGGGATCAGGGCGCCGACGGCGAAGCAGACGAAGGACGAGGACGCGGCGACCACCGGGGACGGGAGGTCGTTGGGGTCCAGGCCGAGTTCCTCGCGGACGTGCTCTTCCAGCGCCTGGTCGGGGTTCGTGTGGAACTGCTTGGCGACCTTGTCGGCCAGCTCCGGGTCGAGGCCCTTCTGCTGGTAGGTCGCGGAGAGCTCATGTTCCTCGTCCGCAGGATGCCGCTTGATCTCCTGGCGCTCGACCTCGATCTCGGCGCGGGCGAGTTCGCGCTGCGACGCGACCGAGGTGTACTCCCCCGCTGCCATCGAGAACGCGCCCGCCGCGAGCCCGGCCAGGCCGGCGAGCACGATGAACTTCGAGCCCGACTCGGTCCCGCCGTCCATGCCGGCGATCAGCGCGAAGTTCGAGACCAGCCCGTCCATCGCCCCGAACACCGCAGGCCGCAGCCACCCACCGGTCACATCCCGATGGGTGTGATCCCCGGAGTGCTCCGCGGAGACCTGCGCGTCAGTCACGGTCCGCATCAGGCTTCGAAGGGCTGTCCTCAACAGCAGAATCCGGTACTACGTCCGCCGGCGCCGGGTCCGGCGTGGTCGCATCCGGCGAAGGCTCGTCGGCCGCTGTCGCGCCGCTCTTCTCCTCCACCGGCGTAGCGCCGACCTTTGCCTCCACCTTCGAAGCCTCGTCCGGGGCCTCTTCTGCCTTCTCACCATCGGCGGGCTTGTCGCCGTCAGGTGCTGCCGTGACGACGCTCTCCTGGCCCGGCTTGGTGCGGGAGGCGTAGACGAAGTACGCGACCGAGAGGACGAACAGGATCAGCGCGGTCCACACGTTCAGCCGCAGCCCGGCGAAGTGGTTGACGGTGTCGATGCGGAGGTTCTCGATCCAGGCGCGCCCGGCCGTGTAACCCGCGACGTACAGGGCGAACGCCCGGCCGTGTCCGAGCTTGAAGCGCTTGTCGATCAGGATCACCAGCGCGACCACCGCGAGGTTCCAGATCGCTTCGTACAGGAACGTCGGGTGGAACGTCGCGAAGTCGGCGTACCCCTCGGGCCGGTGCGCCGGGTCGATCTTCAGCCCCCACCAGTGCGTCGTCGGCTTCCCGAACAGCTCCTGGTTGAAGTAGTTGCCGAACCGCCCGACCACCTGGGCCAACGCGATCCCCGGCGCCATCACGTCCGCGACGGCCAGGAACGGCACCTTGTGCCGGCGGCAGGCGATCCAGGCGCCGAGCAGCCCGAAGGCGACCGCGCCCCAGATGCCGAGCCCGCCGTGCCAGATCTTCAGCGCGTCGATCGGGTGCTTGCCCTCGCCGAAGTACAGCTCGTTGTCGGTGATCACGTGGTAGATCCGCGCCCCGACCAGGCCGAACGGGACCGCCCACATGATGATGTCGGCGAGCACCTCGGGCGTTCCACCGCGGGCGACCCAGCGCTTCCGGCCGAGCCAGTAGCCGACGAAGATGCCGATCAGGATGCAGATGGCGTACGCGCGCAACGGCAACGGGCCGAGGTGCCAGACGCCCTGGCTGGGACTGGGGATGAATGCCGGCACGACCACGGCGGGAAGCTGACTAGACATGGCAAGCACGAACGCTACTCGACGCCCCGCGCCGCGACCACAAACAGGCGGTCACGATGGGGACTCACCCGGCCACCGTGCCGGCGCTGACCGCGGCGCTGATCCCCTCGGGCGTCATCTTCTGCGCGTCGACCTGCTTCCCGTTCACATACGCCGTCGGGGTTCCGGTGACTCCCCGATCGGTCGACGCCTTCGAGACCGAGTCCAGCCAGCCGGCGTAGGTGTTCCCGTTCACGGCCGCCCCGTACTTCGTCTCGTCCACCCCCAGCTGCTTCCCGAGCTGCATCAGCTGGTCGGTGGTCCAGGCCTTCGAGAAGTCCCCGTAGACCGCGTCGACGAAGCTGAGCGCCTTCCCCGAAGCTGCCGAGGCGGCGAACGCGTTCGCCAGTCGCGGCGAGTCCTCCGGGCTGACGAACGCCAGCGGCCAGTAGGTGATCGTCGCCGTCCCGTCCTCGACCAGCTTGTCGAGGGTCGGGCCGGTCGCGGTCTCGAACTCCTCGCAGTGCGGGCAGCGGAAGTCGAGGTACAGGTCGATGTTCGTCTTCGCACCGGCCTTGCCGATCGTGATGCCCTTGCCGTCGGTCCCCGGCCCGGTGATCACGACCGGCTCGGGCCTGCCGCTCGCGGTCACGGAGATCTTCGAGTGCTCCTGCCAGTACTTCACGGCGATCATGGTGACGATGGCGAGCAGGACGACGCCCACGGCGACGACACCGAACGAGATCCGCCGGCGCCGTTCCTGCAACAAAGGGTTACTCATTGGTTGTCCGCCACCAGCTTGCCGAAGTCGTGGGCCAGATCGCCGATGGCCGCGTTCGACAGCCACAGCACGTTCGCCTTGTCGTTCGCCCCGAACCCGATCACCTGCGCGCCGTGACCGACCTCGTACCCGCCCGACGGCAGCTTCTGCATGCCCTCGACCGGTACGCCGACCGCCTTCGCGATGTCCTTGATCGCCGGCAGCGTGCCGGTCAGCCCGACGAACGACGGGTCGAAGCGATCCAGGTACTTCCGGATCACCGGCCCCGTGTCGCGGGCCGGGTCCGTGGTGATGAACAGCATCTGGATCTGCTTGCGGGTCTGGTCGTCGAGCTTGGTCAGCGCGGAGGCGACGTCGGCCATCACCGTCGGGACAGACGTCCGGACAGTTCGTGTAGCCGAAGAACACCAGCGTGACCGGCTTCTTCGTCGAGGTGACCAGGTTGAACTCGTTGCCGTCGGTATCGGTCAGCGACTTGGCCGGCAGCGTGTACGGCCGGTCCAATGTTGCCCCACGCAACCCGTTCGGATCACCGGCCGGCGTACGGATGATCGCTCCGCCTGGGTTGTCCGCTGTCTGCTTCTGACCGCCGCTGCAGCCCACCAGGGCAAGCAGAGCCACCGCGGCGAAGAAAATGGCCGCGTTCCGGTTTCGACTCACAGCGGGTCTAACGGACGGCGAAGGTACGAGGTTCCCGCCGGACGCCTTCGGCCAGACTTGCCGTCAGCTCCCGTACGCCGGCCGGCCCGCCCTCGTCGAGCGCCTTCACGAAAGCCGAGCCCACGATCACCGCATCCGCGTACGCCGCGACGCCCGCCGCCTGGTCGCCGTTGGAGACCCCGAGGCCGACGCCGACCGGGATGCCGGTGACCGCCTTCGTCCGGGCCACCAGCGGTGCCGCCAGGTCGGAGGTCTGCTCGCGCGCCCCCGTGACGCCCATCACGGCCGTCGCGTAGACGAAGCCGCGGCAGTTCGCCGTCGTCATCGAGATCCGCGCGTCGGTCGAGGACGGCGAGACCAGGAACACCTTGTCCAGCTCGTGCTTGTCCGCTGCCGCGATCCACTCCGCGCCCTCGTCCGGGGTCAGGTCGGGCGTGATCAGCCCCGCTCCCCCGGCGGCCGCGAAATCGGCGGCGAACCGGTCCACGCCGTACCGCTCGATCGGGTTCCAGTACGTCATCACCAGCACCGGTACGTCGGAGTACGCGGCGAGCTGCTCGACCGTGCTCAGCACGTCACGGGTGCGCAGCCCCTGCGCCAGCGCGGTCTCGGCGGCCCGCTGGATCGTCACGCCGTCCATCACCGGGTCGCTGTACGGCAGCCCGATCTCGAGCACATCGGCTCCGCCGTCGACCAGGGCCTTGATCGCGTCGATCCCGCCCGCGATGTCGGGTAGCCGGCCGGCAGGTACGCGACCAGCGCGGCCCGGCCGTCGGCGTTGGCCTTGCGGATCGCGGCTCCAGCGTTGCCGACGGCAACCAACTCGCTCATTTGTTGCCGCCTTCGGCGTCGATCAGGCCGAACCATTCGCCGGCGGTGTCCATGTCCTTGTCGCCACGGCCGGACAGGCAGACCAGTAGGGTCGCCTCCGGGCCGAGCTCCTTGGCGATCTCCAGCGTGCCGGCGATCGCGTGCGCCGACTCGATCGCCGGGATGATCCCCTCGGTCTTCGCCAGCAGCCGGAACGACTCCATCGCGTCCGCGTCCGACACCGGCCGGTACGACGCTCGCCCGGTCTCCGCGAGCCACGAGTGCTCCGGACCGACGCCCGGGTAGTCCAGGCCGGCCGAGATCGAGTGCGACTCGATCGTCTGACCGTCCTCGTCCTGCAGCAGGTAGGACCGGGCGCCGTGCAGTACGCCGATCTGGCCGGCCGTGATGGTCGCAGCGTGCCGACCGGTCTCGTAGCCGTCACCGCCGGCCTCGATGCCGTACAGCTTCACATCCGTGTCCGGGATGAACGCGGCGAACAGGCCGATCGCGTTGGAACCGCCACCGACACAGGCGATCGCGGCATCCGGGAGCTTGCCGAGCAGCTCCAGGGACTGCGCGCGGGCCTCGTCACCGATACCGCGGACGAAGTCGCGGACCATGGCCGGGAACGGGTGGCCGCCGGCCGCAGTACCGAGCAGGTAGTGGGTGTCGTCGACGCTGGAGACCCAGTCGCGCAGGGCCTCGTTGATCGCGTCCTTCAGCGTGCGGCTGCCGGTCTTGACCGGGATGACCTCGGCGCCGAGCAGCTTCATCCGGGCCACGTTGAGGGCCTGCCGCTCGGTGTCGACCTCGCCCATGTAGACGACGCAGTCGAGATCCAGGTAGGCGCACGCGGTCGCCGTGGCGACACCGTGCTGACCGGCGCCGGTCTCGGCGATGACGCGCTTCTTGCCCATCCGCTTGGTCAGCAGCGCCTGGCCGAGCACGTTGCGGATCTTGTGCGCGCCGGTGTGGTTCAGGTCCTCGCGCTTGAGCAGGATCCGGGCGCCGGCGACCTCGGAGAGACGGGTCGCGTCGTAGAGCAGGCTCGGCGTACCGGCGTACTCGCGGAGCATCCGCTCGAACTCGTCGGTGAAGGCCTTGTCGGCCATCGCCTCCTGCCATGCCTTCGTGAGCTCGTCGAGCGGGGCGATCAGCGCCTCCGGCATGAACCTGCCGCCGAAGCGGCCGAAGTGCCCGAGCTGGTCGGGTAGCACAGCAGTCATCGTCAAATAGCCTTCCAGTGCACGGTTTCCCCTACCGGGGCAGAGGAAACCGTGGACGTCTCAGTGACGCTGCTGGATGGCGGGATGCGATCCGGCAGCAACCAGATCGGCGACCGAGGCGCGCGGATCGCGGCCGGTCACCAGGGTTTCACCGACGAGGACGACATCGGCCCCGGCGCGCGCGAACTCGATTACATCATGCGGCCCGCGGACACCCGACTCCGCCACCCGGACCAGGTTGGTCGGGATCGACGGCGCGACCCGGGCGAAGGTGTCCCGGTCGATCTCGAGCGTCTTCAGGTTGCGGTTGTTGACGCCGATCAGCTGGGCCCCGGCGTCCACCGAACGCAGGGTCTCCTCGGTGTCGTGCACTTCCACCAGCGGGGTCAGGCCGATCGACGTGGCCCGCTCGATCAGCGAGACGAGCGCCTCCTGCTCGAGCGCCGCCGCGATCAGCAGCACCATGTCGGCGCCGGCCGCGCGCGCCTCCCAGAGCTGGTACGAGGAGACGATGAAGTCCTTGCGCAGGACCGGTACGTCGACCCGTCCGCGCACCGCGCGCAGATCCTCCAGGCTGCCGCCGAACCGGCGCTGCTCGGTCAGCACGCTGATCGCGGCCGCACCGCCCTCGGCGTACTCCGAGGCCAGCGCCGCCGGATCGGCGATGTCGGCCAGCGCGCCCTTGGACGGGCTGGAGCGCTTCACCTCGGCGATGATCGCGATCCCGTCGCCACGGAACACCGGCATCGGGTCCTTGGCGTCGGGCTTGCGCTGCGCTTCCTGCTTGAGGTCGTCCAGGCTGACCCGCGATTGGCGCTCCGCGAGGTCCTCCCGAACCCCGGCGAGAATGTCGTCAAGCACAGTCATGTCTGTGGTCCGTCCGTCAGTGGTGGTCGCTGGACTTGGCACCGAAGCCGAGCAGCTGCATCACCTTGCCGACCAGACCACCGGCCACGGCGATCGCGGCGGAGATCCAGAACAGCACCCAGTTCGGGCCCATCACCATCGCGATGGCGCCGAGGGTGAAACCGACCAGCACGATCACCACAGCGGTCCAGGCCGCCGGAGTACTGCCGTGCAGGCCGCCTGCGTGAGCTTCTTCGCTCTCGTAAGTCGCCGCTTGATCCGCGGTCGTATTGTCCACCATTGGCGCCACTCCTCGTTGTCGTCCCGTCCTATTGTGGCGGTACCCCGCCGAAGTCAGATCGTCGGGTCCTCACCCGCGTCGATCGCCTTCCACTGATCAGCCGGTGTCGACGGCCGGATCACGCTCGTACCGCGCTGTGGGCCGCCGCCATCGATGAGCAGTCAGTACTGCGATCACGCCGGCCGCGAACAGCGCGAGACCGCCTGCCAGTGCGAGCCACGGAGCAGGTCCGGTGCTCAAGGTGACGTGGTCCGTGACGGCCTGGCTGAGCTCCGGCCGGAGCCTGCCCAGCTCGCTCGCATTCGGCCGCACCTGCAGGGCGACACCGATCGCGGCCGCACCCATGAACACCAGCAGGCCGGAGATCACCCGGCGCAACGCCGTACCGGCAAGTTTGGTGACGATCACGGCCACCACTGCGGCCAGGCCGAGCGTCACCGGTGCGTGCGAAACCGTGTAGCCGTTGAAGTCCACCTTCGGGCGGCCGCTGCCCGGGTCGGCCTTCGACCACGTGAGGTAGCCCGACAAGGCCAGCAGCACGAGGGCTACCAGGGTCAGCAGGTCCACCAGTCGTTGTGGGCGCATCAGACCTCGGAGAACGTTCCGGCGACGGCGATGGCGTTCAGTACGGCGGCTGCCTTGGTGCGGCACTCGGCGTCTTCCGAGGCCGGGTCCGAGTCGGCGACGATGCCGGCGCCTGCTTGGACGTAGGCGGTGGTGCCGCGAAGGACCGCAGTACGGATGGCGATCGCTGTGTCGGCGTCACCTGCGAAGTCGAGGTAGCCGACGACGCCGCCGTACACACCGCGTCTGGTGACCTCGAGCTTGTCGATGATCTCCATCGCTCTCGGCTTCGGTGCGCCTGAGAGGGTTCCGGCGGGGAACGCGGCGGTGAGTGCGTCGAAGGCGGTCTTGCCCGCCGCCAACCGACCTGTGACGGTCGATTCCAGGTGCATCACGTGGCTGTAGCGGCGGACGTCCATGAAGTCGACCACCTCGACCGTGCCGGGCGCGCAGACGCGGCCGACGTCGTTGCGGCCGAGGTCGACCAGCATCAGGTGCTCGGCGCGCTCCTTGGCGTCGGCCTTGAGCTCCTCCTCCAGCGCGTGGTCCTCCTCCGGCGTCGCGCCGCGCGGGCGGGTGCCGGCGATCGGGTGCAGGATCACCTTGTTGTCGGTGACCTTCACCAGCGCTTCCGGGCTGGAGCCGACGATGTCGAAGCCGTCGAGGCGGACCAGGTACATGTAAGGGCTCGGGTTCGACCTGCGCAGTACGCGATAGATGTCGAGCGCGCTCGCCTTGGTCTGCAGCTCGAAGCGTTGCGAGACGACGATCTGGAACGCCTCGCCCGCCCGGATCTCCTCCTTGGCGGTCTCGACGGCCTCCCGGTACTCCGCGCTGGACCGCTGCCGGTGCGGGTCCGGCTGCGCCTGGCGATCGGCGTGGACGACGTACGACGGGGTCGGCTGAGCCAGGTCGCGCTCCATCGCGTCGAGGCGGCGGACGGCGTCGGCGTACGACTCGTCGACCCGCTCGTCGGAGTCGTCCCAGTTGACCGCGTTCGCGATCAGCCAGACCTCGCCGGTCTCGTGGTCGAGCGCGGCCAGGTCGGTCGCGAACAGGAAGGTCAGCTCGGGCAGGCCGAGGTCGTCGGTCGTTGTGTCCGGCAACCTTTCCAGGCGGCGGACCGCGTCGTACCCGAGGAAGCCGACCATGCCACCGGTGAGCGGCGGCAGGCCCGGCAAGCGCGGGGTGTGCAGGATCTCGAGGGTCTCGCGCAGCGCCTTGAGCGGGTCACCGGTCTGCGGCAGGCCGACCGGCGGGTTGCCGGTCCAGACGGCCTGACCGTCGCGCTCGGTCAGCGTCGCGGCCGAGCGGACGCCGATGAACGAGTAGCGCGACCAGACGCCGCCGTTCTCGGCCGACTCGAGCAGGAAGGTGCCTTCGCGCTCGGCGGTGAGCTTGCCGTAGACACCGATCGGGGTCTCGGCGTCGGCCAGCAGCCGCCGGGTGACCGGGATGACCCGGCGGTCCTTGGCGTACTCGCGGAACGTCTCCAGATCGGGGGTGTTCACTGCGTGACCTCGATTTCGCCGTGTTCGAAGCAGCTCCGGGTGCCGGTGTGGCAGGCGGGACCCTCCTGGTCGACGAGGACGAGGAGGGTGTCGGCGTCGCAGTCGACCAGGATCTGCTTGACGTGCTGGCGATGACCGCTGGTCTCGCCCTTCACCCAGTACTCCTGCCGGCTGCGCGACCAGAACGTGCTGCGCCCGGTCTTCGCAGTACGGCGTACTGCCTCGGCGTCCATCCAGCCGACCATCAGAACCTCACGCGTGTCGTGCTGCTGCACCACGGCAGGGATGAGTCCGGCCGAGTCGAACCTCAGTTCCTCGATGCTCACTCCTCCATTCTCCCGCATCCCCCGGACACTTCTGACCACACGGCCAGGGGTCGGCCCCCCGCGCGGGCCTTGAGCAGTCCTGACAGGATGGCGGGATGACGACGAGTGTGGCGCGGGTGCAGGGGTTGTTGCAGGAGAATCCGCTGATCGACGGGCACAACGATCTGCCGATCGCCTACTACGAACTGTGCGAGTACGACCTCGACGCGCATGACCTCAGCGTCGGCGTGCCGTCGCTGAACACGGATCTGCCGCGGCTGCGGGTCGGGCAGGTCGGCGGGCAGTTCTGGTCGCTGTGGGTGCCGGACGACGAGCACGCCGTACGCCGGACCTTGGAGCAGGTCGACTTCGTCCGCCGGCTGGTCGCGCGCTACCCGGATTCGCTCGCGCTGGCGTCGACGGCCGACGAGGTCGAGGCCGCGTTCAAGGACCGCAAGGTCGCGTCCCTGATGGGGATGGAGGGCGGGCACTCGATCGACAGCTCGCTCGGCGTCCTCCGGTTGATGCGGTCGCTGGGCGTGCGGTACATGACGCTGACGCACAACAACAACGTGCCGTGGGCCGACTCCGCAACCGACGAGCCGGTGCTGAACGGCCTGAACGCGTTCGGCGAGGACGTCGTCCGCGAGATGAACCGGATCGGCATGCTGGTCGACCTCTCGCACGTCTCCGCGGACACCATGCGCGACGCGCTCCGAGTGACGAGTGCGCCGGTGATCTTCAGCCACTCGTCGGCGCGCGCGGTCTGCGACGTACCGCGGAACGTGCCCGACGACGTACTGCAGACCCTCGCCGGGAACGACGGCGTCTGCATGGTCACCTTCGTCCCGTACTTCGTCTCGCAGCCCTACGTCGACTGGGTCGCCGAGGCTCGTGAAGTCGCCGGTGGGCTGGACCTCGACCCGCTGCGTCCGGCCGACCAGCGCAAGCTGGCCGAGGCGTACGGCAAGCCGAAGCCGCTGGCCACGCTGGAAGACGTGGTGGCGCATGTCGAGCACGTGCGCGAGGTGGCCGGCGTCGACCACATCGGCCTCGGCGGCGACTACGACGGCTGCCCCGAGTTCCCGACCGGCCTGTCCGACGTCGCGACGTACCCGTCCCTCTTCTACGCCCTCGCCGACCGCGGCTGGAGCGACGCCGACCTGACAAAACTTGCCGGCGGCAACATCCTCCGCGTCCTCCGCGCCGCCGACGAGGCAGCCGTCTAGATCGTCAGTTGTCGCGGACCAGGTCGCGGGTTTCGGGGAGGGCCGTGAAACCTGCTGCCTGGTAGGTGGCGACGGCGCCGACGTTGGAGCTCGGGGTCGCGACCGTCGCGCTCGACGACCCGAGTTCGCGCAGCATCGCGGCCGCGGCGAGCGTGATCGCCTGCCCGTACCCATGGCCGCGGAAGTCCCGGTGCACGCCCATCGGCTCCAGCAGGCCGGGCTTCCCCGGTCCGGCCGACCACACGGTCACCGCCGCGACCGGCTCGCCCTGCGCATCCCTGCCGACGAGACACCGCGCATCGGCGTACGACGCTCCCCCGGCCATCGCGTGCCAGCGCTCCTCGGTGAAGGTCGACCCCTCGAACGCGGCCCGCTGCACCGCAGTACGGACCGGCGCGCTCTCCGCATCAACCACCTCGATGCTCAGCCCTTGCTCCTCGACCGGCTCCGCGAGCTCCCGCCGCAGCGGCGTCCAGGGCTCGTCGACACTCCACCCGTCCTTGAACAACAGGTCCTTCACCCGCGAGTCGGTCGGCGCCTCGAAGTACACCTTGCCCTCGATCAGTACGCCGCGCTCCGGATCGGACACGTCCGCCACGATCTGCCGAGCCACGTCCTCGTCCTCGAACACCTCCGGCGCAACCGCCAGCCGCAACAGATCCGGCTCATCCAGCAACCCGACCGCGACCGGCACCCCGTCCCGCTCCCACACCCGAACCGCTGCCGCGGTCCGCTCCCCACCGAACCGCCAGAACCACCCGAGATCCCCCGGATGCAACTGCCCCACCCCGCCCTCGACCTGCCACCCCGCCAGCACTCCCGCAACCCCCGCCAACCCCTCCACCGAGGGCGACTCCAACCAAATCGTCATACCCCCATCCCACACCACCCCCACCGACCTCTCGCACCCCGGTTACCCGCCCCGCTGGGACGCTGCGGGGTCGAGGTTGCAGTGGAGGGTTGTTTGGGGGTTGGGGGAAGGGGCACGGGGTGGGCTCAGCGAAAACGATGCTAGGGAGTTGTTGTGCTTACCCTGACTGAGAACGCCACGCTGGTGATCAAGAGCATCACGGGGGTGGAGGGTGCTCCGGAAGGTGCCGGGGTCCGGATCTCGCAGGAGAATCCGGCCGATCCGTCGCTGGCGGTGACGACGACCGAGGCGCCGCTGCCGGGTGATCAGGTGGTCGAGGAGAGCGGTGCCCGGGTGTTCCTGGAGCAGAACGCTGCCGGGGCGCTGGACGACAAGATCCTCGATGCCGCCGTCGACGACAAGGGCGGGGTGGAGTTCCTGCTGGTGCCCCAGCCGGGTGCCAACGGCAACGTCCCCGCCACGTGAGACTTGGAAAAGTTAACTAGTGACTCAGCGGTACCTGGGAGTGCACAGTTGAGCTGAACCCCGCTCCGCGCAGTTCTGACAGGCTGCACGGGGCGGGGTTTCTGCTATTCGGCTGAGCGCTGGGCGATCCAGCTGTCGTGCAGGTGGGTGTAGACGCCGCCTGCCTCCACCAAGCAAGCGTGGGGTCCGCGTTCGACCACCCGGCCGTCGTCGAAGACCAGGATCTCGTCGGCCGCCTCGGCAGTCGACAACCGGTGCGCGATGATCACCGACGTCCGGCCGGCCATCAGCCGCTCCAGCGCAGCATTCACCCGTACTTCGGTGCCCGGATCGACCGCCGACGTCGCCTCGTCGAGCACCAGCAGGTCCGGGTCGGCGATGTTCGCCCGCACCAGCGCGACCAGCTGCCGCTCCCCCGCCGACAGCGACTCGCCCCGCTGCCCGACCGGCGAGTCCAGCCCGTCCGGCAACGACTCCAGCCAGTCCGTCAGCCCCAGCGACTCAAACGCAGCGAGCAGCTCGGCATCGGTCACCTCGGGACGCCCGAAGCGGACGTTCTCGGCCAGCGACGAGTCGAAGAGATACCCATCCTGCGGCACCATCACGACCCGCTCGCGCAGCGACGTGAACGCGATCTCCCGCGCATTCACCCCATCCAGCAGTACGGCGCCCGACGTCGGATCCATCAAACGAGTCAGCAACTTGGCGAACGTGGTCTTCCCCGACCCCGTCTCACCAACAACAGCGACCCGGCGATGCGGCTGCAGCAGCACCGAGACGTCCCGCAGTACCAGATCCCCTTCTGGATAAGCGAAATCCACGTCCGAGAATTCGATCGTGATCGGCCCCCGCGCCTGGGTCACGCCGTCAGCACCAGGGTCGACCACATCAGCAGGCGTGGCGATGACGCCGAGCACCCGACGCCACCCGGCGAAGGCGCTCTGCGCGTCGGTCAGCACCTGGGTCGCGATCTGCACCGGGTCGGAGAACAAGGCGACCAGGAACATGAACGCCAGGATCTCGCCCAGCGTCGCTTGCCCATCCACTCCGAGCAGCACACCCGCGGTCAACACACCCGCGTTCGCCAGCCCAGCCGCGAGACCACCGATGGAGAAGGTGATCCCGGTGATCGCCTGCGCCTTCGTCGAGGTCTTGCGGAACTCCTCGATGGACCGGTCGATCCGCTCCTGCGTACGCCGCTCGATCGCGTAAGCGCGAACCACCTGCGCCCCCACCACCGGCTCCGCGATCGCGGAAAGCATGTCGCCAACCTTCGAACGCACGATGCCGTACGCCGCCGACATCCGCCCCTGCAGGAATCGCAGCGAAGCGAACAGCGGCAGGAAGCAGACCAGCACCACCAGCGCGAGCTGCCACGAGTAGACGAACATCACCACGGTCGCCAGAACCATCTGCCCGATGCTGACCAGGAAGATGAACCCACCGAACTGCAGGAACTGCGACACCGTGTCCACGTCGGACGTCACCCGGCTGACCAGCGCACCCCGACGCTCGGTGCTCTGCGTCAGCACCGGCAGATCGTGCACATGCCGGAACGCCTTGATCCGCATCGTCGCGAGCCCGCGCTCGGAGTTCGTCGCGAGCCGCACGGTCGTGAAGTACGACGCGACCGCGGTCACCAGCACCCCGCCGAAGCAGACCACGCACATCCACGCCACGAACGACATGTCCGGACCGCCCGGCCCCGACAGCCCCTTGTCGATCGTCTGCTGAACAGCAATCGGTACGACGATCCGCCCGGCCGTCATCGTCAACGCGAGCAGCCCGGTGATCCACCAGCCACGCGCCAGCTCGGGCGACACCCGCAGCCCCTGGCGGAGTGTCTCCAGCCCGCCGGCCTCGTCGCCATGGTCGAGCCGAGTGGCCTCTGCGGCGCTCACGCGGATGCTCCTTCCGAGTCCAGATCGTCCAGTTCAGCGGCCAGTTCGGCCTCTTCCTCACGCCGCGCGGCGTCCTTCTCATAGGCGTCGACGAGATCCCGGTACGCCGCCGACCGCTCCTGCAACTCCAGGTGCGACCCGTGCTCGGCAATCCGCCCCTCGTCCAGGAACAACACCTCGTCGGCGAGCGAGATGGTCGCCTTCCGATACGCGATCACCAGCACAGTCGTCGCAGCCTCAGACCCCTGTACTGCGGTACGCAATCCGGCCAGGATCCGCGCTTCCACCTGGGGATCGACCGCCGAAGTGGCGTCGTCGAGAATCAGCAGCCGCGGCCGGCGGACCAGCGCCCGAGCGAGCGCGATCCGCTGCCGCTGTCCGCCGGACAACGTTGTACCGCGCTCGCCGACCTTCGTGTCCAACCCATGCGGCAGCGTCTTCACGAACCCGTCGCCCTGGGCGATCCGCAGCGAGTCCCAGATCTCCTCGTCGCCGTAGTCGCCGCCGAGCGTGATGTTGCCGCGGATCGTGTCGTCGAAGAGGAAGGCGGTCTGCGCGACCAGCGCGACCGACCCGGCCAGCTCGTCGCGGGCCAGTTCCCGCAGGTCCACCCCGTCGACCTTGACCGCACCTTCCTCGGGATCGACCAGCCGGGTCAGCAGCGTCGTCATCGTCGACTTGCCGGCCCCGGTCGGACCGACCACCGCGACCGTCCGGCCGGGCTCGATCGTGAAGTCCACCCCCGCCAGCACATCGCGATCCGGCAGGTACCCGAAGCGAACATCGGACACCTCCAACCGCGCAGCAGCAGGGGACGTCAGCTGGGCAACGCCGTACGACATCCCGCCCTCGGCGGTGAGCACCCGCTGCACCCGGTCCCACCCGACGACGGACCGCGGCAGCTCACCGAGCACCCAGCCCAGCGCCCGGATCGGGAACCCGATCAGCGTGAACAGGAACGCCACCTGCACCACATCGCCCGCATCCGCAGCGCCAGACCGCACTCGCCCGACACCCACGAGCAACACCAGCAGTACGCCGATCCGCGGCAACCCCTCGATCACCGGGTCGAACGCACCACGCGCCCGGTTCACCGCGATGTTCGCGTTCTGCAGCGCGATCGTCGGCGCCCGGAACCGCTCGGTCTCGGCAGCCTCGCGGCCGAGCGTCTTCACCACCAGCGCGCCGTCGAACGACTCGTGCGCGACCTCGGAGACATCGGCGCGAAGCTGCTGAGCGCGCGTCGCAAGCGGCTGCAGCGTCCGCTGGAAGATGACGTTGGCCACGAACACCAGCGGAAACACCAAACAGCCGACGACGCCAGCCAGGGGTCGGCCGCGAACATCGCGACGGTGGCGAAGGCGAGCATCGCGATCACGCCGACCGCCATCGGCAGCGGGGCGATCGGATACCAGGTCGATTCGACGTCGGCGTTCGCGTTGGAGAGCAGTTGGCCGGTCGGGTGCTTGTGATGCCATTCCAGCGGCAACTTCAGGTACTGCCGGGTGACCCGTCGCCGGTACGTCGCCTGCAGCCGGTACTGCATGACTCCGGCCCCGACCCGGCGGCCGACCACGCCGATCGCCCGCAACACAGCGATCCCGAGGAACAGCGAGATCAGCGAGGCTACCGCGCCGAAGGTGGTGTCACCGCGCTCCAGGGCCGGCCGGATCACGTGGTCGGTGGACCAGCCGAGCGCCCAGCCGTCGGCGACCGTCATCGCGCCGTACAGCGCACTCGCCAGCACCGACCAGGTGAAGACCCAGGGCTCCTCCCAGATGGCGACCCGCAGGACCGCGAACCCGCGCCGGGTCACGCTCCCTTTGCTGGGGACTTTCGGCTGCGGCACGCGACAACTTCCTTAGCGACGACTCTGTCAGGGGCGTAGCCAGTCACAGAACTGACAACGTCCGACATTCTGCCACTCACCACAGACAACTACGATCGAGTTGTGACCGACTACAGCCGGGTAGAGAGATTTGCTCTGTGTGACCTCTTCGACCAGCTCGGGCCTGATCAGCCCACGCTGTGTGAGGGGTGGACCACGCACGACCTCGCGGTCCACCTCTATGTCCGGGAGGCGGATCCGCTCGCCGGTCCCGGGATCATGATCCCGGCCTTCTCGGAGACCACCGAGCGGCGGATGGCGCGCGCGAAGGCGAAGTACTCGTTCACCGAGATCGTCGACAAGGTCCGCAACGGACCAGGCACCTTCACCATCTACTCGATCCCCGGCCTCGGCCACAGCCTCAACACCACCGAGTACTTCGTCCACCACGAGGACGTCCGCCGCGCCCAGCCGAATTTCGAGGTCCGTGAACTCCCGGCCGAGCAGCAGCAAGGCTTGTGGAAGCAGGTCAAGCTCGCGGCCAAGACCATGACCCGCAACGCCCCGAGCGGGCTCGTACTCCGGCTGCCGGACGGCACCGAGTCGGTCGCCCGGAGGCCCGGCGGGCAGGGCTCGGTCACCGTGACCGGCGAACCCGCCGAACTGGTCCTCTTCACCTTCGGCCGTCAGGCAGTCGCCGACGTCGAACTCAGCGGCGACCCCGAGATCGTGGAGCGCCTCAAGACGACGCCGTTCGGGCCGTAAGCCTCACTCGGTCACGGGCTCGGTCGAAGGCTTGGCCGCCTTCTTCCGCAGTCGCTGGATCAGGCTGCTGACCACCGTCGTCAGCAGCACCAGCACGATCGCCGCCACCACGCCCTGCCAGGGCTTGTCGAACAGCGCATAGCCCAGCAGACCGATCGCCATATAGACCGCAGCCCAGACCGATGAGGCGATCAGGTCGACGACGGCGAACCGGTGCCAGCGGTACCCGGAGATGCCCGCCGCCAGCAACACCGGGACCCGGCCGCCCGGGATCAGCCTGGACGTCAGCAAAACGGTGATCTCATGCTTGGCGAGCCGTTCCCGCAGAGCGTCCAGCGAAGCGTTGTTGCGGAGCCAGCCGACCTTCTTGGCAAGTGTCTCGCCACCAGCCCGGCACGCGGCGTACACGATCAAGTCCCCCGCATACGCGCCCGCCGCACCGGCGATCAGTACGCCGACCAGCCCGATCGGGTTGTGATGCGAAGCCAGCACCGCCCCGGCGGAGACTGCAGCGCCGGTCGGCAGGATCGGCAGCACGGCACCGATCAGCACCGCCCCAGCCAGCGCGGCCAGGTACACCCAGCCGAAGTCGTCGCCCGTCATCGATGTACCACCTCAGTCGACTCCCCCGGCGCCAGCAACTCGACACGCACGGCCGGATCCAACTCGGTCATCGCCGCCTTGAACCGCGAGCCCGGCGGCAGGAACAACTCGGGCTTCAGCCAGTCGAACCCGATCGGCCAGAACGTCCCGTAGTGCACCGGTACGGCGACCCGCGCGCCGACCCGGCGTACCGCTTCGGCCGCCCGGACCGGATCGAGATGCCCAGGTCCGAGCGAAGGCCCCCACCCGCCGACCGGGACGAGCGCCAGATCCACCGGACCCGCTTCGGCCGCGAGGTCGTCGTACAGGTCGGTGTCCCCCGCGAACCAGACACTCGGCGTGCCCTCGATCCGGTAGCCGAGTGCCGGCCCCTCGTGCGCGGACCAGGGCAGCCGGCGACCGTCATGGGCAGCCGTCACAGCCGTGATGTCCAGGTTGCCGATCCGCACTTGATTGCCTGGGGCAACTTCAATGCAGCGGTCCGCGAAGGCCGAACCGCAGTCGGCCGCGATCAGCTTCGCCGAACCCCGCGGCACGACGAGTGCGGCGTCCGGTGCGACCAGCGGCAGCGAGGTCAGATGCAGGTGATCGGCGTGCATGTGCGAGATCAGTACGGCGTCGCAGTTCCCCGCTTCCGGCAGTGGAGCGGGGCCTCGGCGGCGGCGCAGGTGCGCGATCCGGGAGGTCAGCACCGGGTCGGTGAGGAGCCGGGTGCCGTTGTCCTCGATGGTGGTAGTGGCGTGCCCCCACCAGGTGATCCGCACTATCCGGCCTCCACCCTGGCATCCGCTGTCTTGGTGGCGACCCGCTCCTCGAGGTCCTCGCGCTGGCCGAGTTGCTCGAGCCAGCCGATCAGCAGGTGGTGCACCGCGTCGGAGCCCACGGGTGGCTCCTCGACCGCGAACCGGCGCGGGTGGACCAGCATCGCCTCGGTCTGCCAGCCGCCCATCCCGCCGTGGCAGCCGACCAGCTCCTCGAAGGCCGCCACCTCGTGGGTGTACTCGTCGACCCGGCTGATCACCACGATGTCCCCGTTGTGCGGCATCTCGGCCTGCCGCAGCATCGAGGCGGCCGCGCGATCGCCGTACGCCGTGAGCGGGTCGACCCCTTCGATCCGGCCGGTCCGCAGCACGTGCACCCCGGCCCGCCCGATCGCGACCGGCCCTTCCGCCAGCGAGTCCACCACGACGAACCCGATCCCCGGATGCGTCGCCAGCCCCGGGATCAACCGGGGATGAAGGAGCTCGATCTCCTCCAGCGGCACCCGCCCGGGCGTGGTCGCCAGATAGATCAGCGCCAGGTTGCCCGAGGCGGTGACGACCATCTGCTCGTCGGCCGCGACCGGCGGCTCGCAGTCCTTCGGGCCGAGCTCGACCTCGCCACGCGACACCTTGCCGTGCAGCGCCTTGCGGGTCACGCTGCCGGCGACACTGCGGCGCAGCGACAGCTCGGTCAGGAAGGCGTTGACCGGCCCCCAGCCCTCGGACTTACCGGTCGCCGCGACCGGCTCCTTGGTGGTGTCGACCAGGTCGTCGACCACCTGGGTCAGGGTCCGGCTGTAGCGCTGCAGGAAGGTCGAGCCCTGGCTCTGGCCATGGTCGGAGAGCACGACGATCTCGTACGAGTGCGGCAGCGTGTCGATGATCCGCTTCAGCGAGCCGAGCACCCGGTCGAGGCCCTCCAGCGTCTGCAGCGACTCCGGCCGGGTCGGCCCGGCGTGGTGGGCGACCTCGTCGTAGTCGACGAAATCGCAGTAGATCACCGGCGTGCCTTTGACCAGCTCGTCGGTGATCAGGGAGACGTTCAGGTCGCGGAGCAGCACGTTCGAGATCGCGCGCAGGAAGATGTAGGAGCCGCCGCGCTTGACCCGCGGGATCAGGTTCCGGCGGCGCTGCCGGCGGCCCTGGTGCAGCTCCTTGATCATTTCCCCCATGCACAGCACGAGCCCGCGGGCGGCACCTTGCGGGCTGGAGAAGAAGCGGACGTACCCACGGCTGCGCCCGGTCGGCAATGCGGCCCGGCTGAAGACCAGCACCGACCGGTCGGCGTCGCCGGACCAGTTGTTGCTGATGCTCGCCCCGCCACCGGCGAGCAGCCCGCGCCCGGTCGACATCCGGGTCTCGATCTCGGCGGCATCGCGGGCCCGGTTCGTCACCATCACCCGCCCGGTCTCCTTCTCGTACCACCGGAACGCCGGGATCTGTCCGGAACCGCCGTGCAGGATCCCGGCCTGACTCGCCGGAGTGGTCGCCGGTACGCCGGTATGCCAATCGACCATCGAGTGGCTGCCTTCGCGGATCCAGCCGCCGAGATGCGGCAGGTTGCCCGCCAGCACCATCCAGTTCAGCAGTGGCGCGGAGAGGCCGTCGATCTGGATGATCAGCATCCCCGTCTTCGGCGCCGCCTGGATCCGGCGAGCCCGGCGGCGGACGACCCGCATCACTTCGGACAGGTAGGCGTCGTCACTGCCGGCGTACGCGAGCCAGCCGACGAAGGCGCTGACCGAGCCCAGCACGATCGACACGATCACCGGCGCCTCGACCCCGCCGTGCAGTTGCACGCCGGGGTCGATGGTGACGCCGAGGTAGACCACCCAGAACTGCGACAGCAGCCCGCCGACCAGGACGCCGACCGAGCCGATCAGGATCGCGACACCGGCCAGGATCCAGCGCATCACCAGCCCGATCACGGCCAGCAGCACCACCAGCCGCAGGATCGGGAACGTACCGGTGCTGCTGATCTGCGGCAGCGTCCAGAAC
Source organism: uncultured Actinomycetota bacterium (assembly GCA_963740725.1). Taxonomy (GTDB): domain Bacteria; phylum Actinomycetota; class Actinomycetes; order Propionibacteriales; family Kribbellaceae; genus Kribbella. Next base: position 509,802 of record CAVUFT010000025.1, on the reverse strand, counting down.
GTGATCACCAGCGAGATCAGCGAAGCCAGCCCGCCGTAGCACATCGCCTGCAGACCCCGGCGTGGTGCGGCGCAGGTCGAGCCAGCCCGGCGAGCGGCGGCGCGGCCGCTCGACGGACACCTGTTCTGGTGGTTTTGCCATCTGGTGGTCCGGACTCCCCGTGTGCAGTGTGGTTCCGGACCGAGCTTACGGGGACGATCCTCATTGCAGCTCGAGGTAGTCCACTTCGGCGTACAGGTCGCCCTTGGTCAGCCGGACCGTGTTCCAGCCTGCGTTCAAGGTGATCGGGATGGACGCCTGCTGCCAGTTGTCCCAGCCGGTCACCGGGTAGCTGACCACGCCCTGGCTGTTGCCGTTGACAACCACTCCGTGGCTGGAGGTGGAGCCCATGCCGTTCGCGTAGCCGACCCACAGCGTGTAGCCACCGGCTGTCGGGGCGAACACGGAGACCTCCACCCACGAGTCCGCGTAGTCGATGTAGGCGGCGACCGCTCCCCCGGATGCGCCGGCGGCTCCGGTGCGGACCACACAATGGTTCAGCGTGCCGCGTTCGGCCTCGGTCCGGACCCGGCTGCCGCGGACCACCGGGAAGTCGTTCGCCCAGCCGACGTCCGCGACGTACAGGTGCCGGGAGCCGTTCACCCAGCCGTGCACGAAGACCTTGCCGGAGTTGTTGAAGTCCGCGCCGCCGGGACCGCAGACATGGTTGTCGAAGGTCGCAGTGGTCATCAACGGCCGGTACGCCGTGGTCCACGGGCCGCTGAGACTCGGGGAGGTCGCGTACGACGTGAGGTAGTTGCAGTCGTTGTAGCCGCCGCCGGAGAAGAACAGCACGTACTGACTGCCACGCTGGACCAGGTCGGGTGCCTCGATCACTCCGCTGGACGAGAGCATCGCGGTGTTGCCGCCGACCAGGGTGGTGCCGTTGTTCGACGTACGGGTCAGCCAGAGGGTCGACTGGACGCCGATCGCGTTGCCGTCGTTCTTCCAGACCAGGTACCGGGTGCCGTCGTTGGCGACGAAGGTGTTCGCGTCGATCGCACCGCCGAGGTTCAGCGGGCAGATCAGCGGCTGGCTGCCGACCGGAGTGAACGGACCGAGCGCAGAACTCGCGGTGGCGACGCCGATGCATTGGCGTCCGGATGCCTTATGCCAGGCCGTGTAGGTCAGCGTGAAGCTGCCGTCCGGGTTCGGGTAGACGTCGGCGCCCAGGTCCGGCCACCCTGGGCCCAGGCGGATGACGGTCCGCCGGGCATCGCGTCGCCGCGAATCGTCCACGGCCCGTTGGCGCTCGATGCACTGGCGACCGGCACGTTCCCGCGCCCGTTGTTGGTCGAGTAGGCATACCAAGTGCCGTTCTTCTGGAACACATCCGGATCCGGGAAGTCCTCCCCGATCACCTCAGCCGGAAACACCGCAGCAGTCGTCTTCTGTACTGCGGCATGGGCGGGCGTCAGCACACTCAGCAACGCCAGTGCGGCGACGGCCGCGGCAAGCAGTCTTCGGGACATAGCAGCTCCTCAGGTGGGGCGAACCTGTTGCAGCTAGATTTACATCGATTCACCTGATGCGCGAGAGGCAAACAGGCGACTACTCTCACCGATAGTTGGTTTCCGCCTGAAGCCTAGGAGCTTGTCGTGAGGATTTTACCGAGAGTCTCGGCGCGCGGGCTGGTCGCCGTCGCCGCCGCAGTTGCCGCCACGGCCGGGTTGGTCACCCAGTCGGTGGGCGCGCCGGCCGCAGTACAGGCCACGCCGCTGCAGCAGCAGCTGGACACATTGCTGACCAATCCTGCTTACAACGGGTCCCAGGTTGCGCTCGTGGTCCGGGATGCGACCACCGGGGAGACGTTGTACGACCGCAACGGCGGCGAGCGGCTGCTGCCCGCGTCGAACACGAAGCTGTTCACCTCGACGGCCGCGATGCACACTCTCGGGGCCGGCTACCGCTTCCACACCGATGTCCTCGCGACCGCGCCGGTCCAGAAGGGCAAGCTGCGCGGAAACCTTTATCTGAAGGGTTTCGGCGACCCGACCGCGCTCGAGTCGGACTACGTCGGCCTCGCCCAGCAGCTCGCCCAAGCCGGGATCAAGCGGATCGACGGTGACCTCATCGCCGACGACACGTACTTCGACAAGGTCCGCCTCGGCGACAGCTGGGCCTGGGACGACGAGCCGTTCTACTACAACGCCCAGATCTCCGCTCTCACGTTCGCACCCAACACCGACTACGACTCCGGCACGGCGATCGTCGAAAGCCTTCCCGGTGCGGCGGTGGGCGCGCCCGTGAAGCTGACCCTGGTCCCGGCCAACGGCGTGCTCAAGCTGGTCAACACCGCCAAGACAGGCGCCGCCGGCTCCGACAACACCCTGACCATCGAGCGCGACCACGGCACCAACGTCGTCCGCGTCACCGGCTCGGTCCCGGCCGACGACACCCTCAGCCAGGAATGGGTGACCGTCTGGGAGCCGACCCTGTACGCCGCCGACGTGTTCGAGCGTGCGCTCAAGGCCAAGGGCATCAAGCTCGACGGACACATCCGTACGTCGGCCTCGCCGGCGAACGCCCGACGGTCTGGCCCGCGACGAGTCGATGACGGTCGGCGAACTGATGACGCCCTTCCTCAAGCTCTCCAACAACATGCACGCCGAGACCCTGGTGAAGGCGATGGGCGCGGTGGCGGCCGCGGACGGCAGCTGGCCGGCCGGGCTCAACGTGGTCACGCGAGTACGCGCAGAGCATCGGCGTCGCCACCAACACGATCCGCCTGTCCGACGGCTCAGGTCTGTCCCGCAAGGTGAACGTGACCGCCAAGAGCGTCACCGACGTTCTCCTCGGAGCTCAGCACGAGCCGTGGTTCCAGCAGTGGTACGACGCGCTGCCGATCGCGGGCAATCCGGATCGCTTCGTCGGCGGGACGCTGCGCAGCCGGATGGCCGGTACTCCGGCGGCGAACAACCTGCACGGCAAGACCGGCTCACTCACCGGCGTCACCGCGCTGTCCGGCTACGTGTCGACCAAGGACGGCCGCAAGCTGGTCTTCTCGATGCTGAGCAACAACTACCTGACCAGCCCGCGCTCCGGTCGAGGACTCGGTCGGCGTACTCCTTGCCTCGTGGACCGATCAGGCACCGGTCGCGGCGATCAAGCCGGACCTTTCGCGCAGCGCAGCGGCTGACGACTGCGGCGAGTGGGACAAGGCCTGCTAATCAGTTCGACAGCGTGGCAGTCGTTCTCCACGATGAGGGGATGACTGCCGCGCTGCCTCCGGGCTACAGCTCCCGTCCACCCCAGCTGAGCGATGCGGAGGCACTCTTCGGCCTGATGTCCGCCTGCAACACGGCCGTGATCGGGTTCGCCGACATCACCCTCGACGACATGACCGACGAACTGGCCGAGCCCGGCTTCGAGCTCGCGACCGATGCCTGGCTGGTGTACAACGACGACGAACTGGTCGGCTACGGCAACGTCTCCGGCCGGGGCGACCGCAGCATCCTCGGCCTGGACATCGTCACCCTCGACCCGGTCGTGGCCGCGTGGCTGCTCGACCGGGGCCTGGTGCGCAGTGCGGAGATAGGCCGGGCCTACGGGCATGCCGAGGTCTCCGTCACCTCCGGTGTCTACCGTCAGGACGATGCGCGGCGGGCCTTCCTTGCGAGCGACGGTTTCGCAGTCGAAACGACGTACCACCGGATGCGGATCGACCACACCTCTGCCGGTCGTCGCGCCGGAACCGCCGGCGGGCGTGGTGATCCACCGGGGCGCGCTGGACGACGCCAGCCGGCGCGCGGCGCACGCGGCACATATGGAGAATTTCGCCGGGCAGCACGGGTTCCTCCCGCGTCCGTACGACGAATGGGTCGCGTCACGGGAGTCCTCGTCGACCTTCAACTGGTCGTTGAATGACGTTGCTCGAGGTGGACGGCGAGACCGTCGCCTATCGGGAATGCACCGACCAGTTCATCCCGGATGAGAACTGCGGCTACGTCGGGCTACTCGGCGTACTGGAGAAGGCTCGCGGTCGCGGGCTCGCGAAGTTTCTGCTCCGGGACGCCTTCGCGCTGGACGCAGCGGCCGGGCGGGTCGGCACAATTCTGCATGTGGACACGAACAATCCGACTCCCGCGCTCGGGCTCTACCTCTCCGTCGGTATGCAGGCGACCTTGGTGATCGATGTGTGCCAGCGGAAGCTGAGCACCCACTGATGGGCGGGCTTCCCGCCGGTCTCACGGTCCGGCCGGTCCGGCCGAGCGACTTCGAGGCGGTCACTGGGCTGATGGGCGGCTACACCGCCGAGCTGCTGGGGTTCTCGAAGTACAGCCTGGAGGACGTGGCCAACTACCTCCGCGATCCCGCGATCGACCTGACCACGGACAGCTGGCTGGTCTTCGACGGGACCGAGCTGGTCGGCTGCGGAACAGCCGCTCGGCACGGCAGCAGGGTCGAGCTGGACGTCACCGCCGCCGACCCCGCCCTCGCGGCCTGGCTCCTCGACACCACCAACCACCGCGCCGGCCAGCTGGCCGCGGAGATCGGCCGAGCACCGGCGCAACCGGACGACCAGAGCGGCCCCGAGGCGCCCCAGCCCCTCGGCGAGGTCACCATCGGCCTGGGGATTCTCCGCGACGACAAGCTGCTTCCCGAACTGGCCGCAGCGCGGGGATTCAAGGTCGGCACGACCGTTCAGCGGATGGAGATCCGGTTCGCCGGTCCGGTCGAGGTGCCGGCGGTTCCGGCGGGAGTTGTGATCCGGCGCGGTGCCCCCGACGACGCGACTCGGCGTACCGCTCATCAGCTGATCACCGAAGCCTTCGCGGACCAACCGACCGCCGTCCCGCCCCCGTACGACGAGTGGGCTGCTTCGCGGGAGTCGCGGACCACCTTCGACTGGTCCCAGCTCACGCTGCTCGAGCTCGACGGCCGCCCGGTCGCGGTGCGCGAGTGCAACGACAACTTCGTCTCGTCCGAGAACTGCAGGTACATCGGCCGGCTCGCCGTCCTTCGCGAGGCGCGCGGCCGCGGGCTGGCCAAGTTCCTGCTCGAGGACGCGTTCGCGCGGGACGCGGCCGCCGGTCTGAGCGGGGCGATCCTGCACGTCGACAGCTCGAACCCGACGCCCGCAGTACAGCTGTATCTGCACGTCGGGATGCGGCCGCGGGTGATCACCGACATCTGGCGCCGGACTGTCGGTCGCGTCTGAGAACACTCTGTCCCATGCGCCATGTGACCGACGACGAACGCCGTGCCCGGCTCGCCGTCCGGCACGCACTGGCTCCAGCCTTCCGAGTCGGTACTGCGGAAGCGGCCACGCGCGCGTTGACGGTGTTGCACGCGACGGAGGCGGCGTCGGTCTATCTGTCCTGCTGGGCACGGGCCGACGGGCTCGAGGTCGCCGACGTGGATCGGGCGCTGTACGAGGACCGCAGCCTGGTGAAGCAACTCGCGATGCGGCGCACGCTCTTCGTGTTTCCTCGGGAGCTGCTGCCGGCTGCGTGGGCCAGCGCCTCCGCACGAGTGGGCGCCGCCGAGCGGACCCGGATCGCGAAGGGAATCGTCAAGGTCGGGATCGCTGCCGACGGCGATCTGTGGCTGAAGCAGGCGCGGACCGAGATCCTCGCCGTACTGGCCGGCAACCCGGACGGCTGTACGGCGTCCGAGGTGCGGGCGGCCGTGCCGATGATCGACGTGAAGGTGGAGTTGTCGGCCGGGCAGACGTTCACGGCCTCCGGGGTGCTGACGCTGCTCGGCGTCGAGGGCGAGCTCGTGCGAGGAGTGAACACCGGCCGCTGGAACACCTCCCGCCCCCGCTGGCTCCCGATGAACAGCTGGCTCGGGTCGGAACTGCAGCCGTTGTCGTCTTCTGATGAGGGGTATCGGGAGCTGATTCGTCGATGGCTTTTTTCCTTCGGGCCGGGCACGGAGGACGATCTGGTCTGGTGGCTGGGGAGCACGAAGGGCGCAGTACGGACTGCTCTGGCGGAGCTTGACGCGGTGGAGGTTGGGCTTGACGACGGCTCGACCGGGTGGCTGTTGCCGGACGATCTCGACGAGGTTGCTGATCCTGGTCCGTGGGTGGCGTTGCTGCCGGCGATGGATCCGACGGTGATGGGCTGGAAGGGCCGGGACTTCTACCTCGGGCCGCATCGCGTGCAGCTGTTCGATCGCAACGGGAACGCCGGGACGACGGCCTGGGCGGACGGGCGCATCGTCGGCTGCTGGGTCCAGGACGCAGACGGTGTGGTCGAGGTGCGCACCCTGGAGAAGGGCTCAGCCCGAACCCGGAAAGCACTCGATGCAGAGGCATCCCGGCTGACCGAGTGGCTCGACGGCCTCCGGATCGGAACCGGCTACCTCTCGGCGGCAATGAAGGCTTAATGGAACAGACTTCCTCGCCGGGGTGGTCGCGGTCCGCCCCGGCGAGGTCGTCAGTTCAGGACCGACCGGTTCCCAGTCGTGCCGGCCAGTACCTTCCTGTTCCCGAGCTGCCAGCGCAGATCGAGGGGGATCCGCAGGTCTTCTCCACCAGGTTTCAGACACTGCTGGGTCTCGGGCTGATCCGGCGCCACCGCATACCGGTACGCGGCGATCCGGACCGTCTTGGCGTCCTGCGCGAGGATCCGCACCATCGTGTGCGGCAGGCAGGTCTCACCGTTGTCGCGGGCGGCCTCGACGATCAGGCCGTCGCTGTGCAACGGGTCGGCGATGACGCTGACCACCGGGATCTCCCCGGCCAGGATCAGCAGCGTCGACCCGTACTTGAACCGCGCCGGCGGCGGTCCGTCGTCGAGCACCCCAAGCACCGGCGCAGTGGTGGCCGGCGTCGCAGGCTCCTCTTCGGCCCGTGGCAGGTTGAAGCTCGCGACCCCGACTCCCCCGACGACCAGCGCCACCACCGCGGTCGCCGCCAGATTCCGGGTCCGCCGCTGCCGGCGGACGGCCTGCTCGACCTGGATGAACGGCGGCGCCTGCTCGGGGGTCTGCTCGTCGACGTACTCGGTGAGTAGTTCGCGGAGCTCAGACATGATGTGGCACCTCCTCCTGGACGGCGAGTAGCGGCGCGAGCGCCTGCCGGGCCCGGGCCAGCCGGGACTTCACGGTCCCCGGCGGCAACCCCAGCTCGTCGGCGACCTGTTCGATCGGTAGATCCATCACGTGATGCAGCACCACCACAGCTCGTTGGGCGGGCGTGATCCTGGCCAGCGCGGCCGACACGTCGAGCGCATCGCCGTCCGGACCGCGGACCTCGCCGGTCCTGCCTAGCAACTTCGCGGAGGCACGGGCCGCCACCTGCTGACGCCGGAGCCGGCTGACCAGGGTCCGTACGGCGACCGCCCGCACCCAGGCCTCCGGATCGTCGTAACGGCGGATCCGGTCCCAGCGGCCGAGCAGTTTCACGTACGCGTCCTGCGCCACCTCTTCGGCATCGGCACGTGAACCCCCGATCGAGACCAGCACGCCGATCAGCCGCGGCCAGGTCCGCGCGTAGAGCGCCGCAACCTCCGCCGCCGGATCGCCGTCGATGTGCCTCACACCCCTAACACGCGCTGCTCCCCCATCCGGTTCCATCCTCGGGCAAAGAAATCTCAGGTCAAGGCTCCGTGCAGCCGGGCGTAGCGGCCGGAATTGGCCAGCAGCTCTTCATGGGTACCGCGTTCGACGATCCGGCCGTGGTCGAGGACCAGGATCTGATCGGCGTTCCGGACCGTCGAGAGCCGGTGCGCGATGGCGATCGTCGTCCGGTCCCTGGCCAGCTCGTCGATCGCGGCCTGGACCGCGCGCTCGGTCTCGTTGTCCAGCGCGCTGGTCGCCTCGTCGAGGATCAGGATCGGCGGATTGCGCAGCAGCATCCGGGCGATCGCGAGCCGCTGCCGCTCGCCACCGGAGAAGCGATACCCGCGAGCGCCGACGACCGTGTCGTACCCCTCGGGCAAGCCGGCGATCAGCTCGTGGATCCGGGCGGCCCGGGCTGCCGCGATCACCTCGGCATCGGTTGCTCCTGGTGCGGCGAAGCGCAGATTCTCCCGAACGGACTCGTGGAAGAGGTAGGTCTCCTGCGACACCAGACCGACGGCGTCCGAGATCGCGGAGAACTTCAGATCACGCAGGTCGACGCCGTCGATCATCACCTGGCCGCGCTGCGGGTCGTAGAGTCTCGCGACGAGATAAGCGAGCGTGGTCTTGCCCGACCCGGTCTCCCCGACCAGCGCAGTCGTCGTACCGGGCTCGACGACGAAGTCGATGTCGCTCAGCGTCCAGGGTGCGTCGTCGGAGTACCGGAAAGAAGCGTTGGCGATCCGTACTTCGCCGCGCGGGTGCGGCAGGCTGCGGGCGTTCGGCTTCTCGGCAACGTCGACGGGTAGGTCGAGGACGTCGAAGATGCGGCCGAAGAGGGCCATCGACGTCGAGGCGGCGGTGCCGATTCCCTGCAGGGCGGTGGCCGGGGCGACCAGGCGGTTCAGCATGGTGGTGAAGGCGACCACGGTGCCGATCGAGAACTGGGCCGAGCCGTGCGCGAGGGTGAGGCCGGAGACGAGGTAGATGATCGCGGGGATCATCGTCAGGCTGGCCCGGCGGCTCGAGTTCACCCATTTGCCGTTCATCGCGGCGTCGAGTTCGGTCTTGGACAGCGCGCGGGATTCGGTCGCGAAACGCTGCGACAGCTCGCGCTGCCGGCCGAGGGTCTTGGCGAGCAGAACCCCTGCTACCGAAAGGGATTCCTCGACCAGCGCGGTGATGCCGGCGAGCTGCTGCTGCCGGCCGCGGGCGATCTGGCGCTGCTGACGGCCGAGCCGGAACGAGAAGGCGAGGAACAGCGGGACGACGATCAGGCAGACGATCGCGAGCTTCCAGTTCATGATCAGCGCGGCGACACCGACGGTGAGGGCGGCGATCCCGTTCTGGACGACCGAGCTGGCGGTGTTGATCACGACGTTGTCGACGCCGCCGATGTCGTTCGCGATCCGGGACTGCAGTTCGCCGGCCCGGGTCCGGGTGAAGAAGCCGAGCGACATCCGTTGCAGGTGGTCGTAGACGCCGACCCGGAGGTCGTGCATCACGCCCTGGCCGATCACGTTCGAGAGCCGGGTCGAGGCGACGCCGAGGACCGCGGCGAGAGCGGCGGCGGCGATCATGCCGCCGGAGTACAGGACGACCAGGGTCGCGCTGCGCTGCGGGAGCGCCCGGTCGACGATCTCGCGGACCATGAACGGCGAGGCGACTCCCGCGGCGCCCTGGGCGACCGAGATCAGCAGCAGGACGGTGATGGACCAGCGATACGGGCGGAAGAGGCGGGCCACCCGGCGTACCGGGGCCTTGTCGATCGTGATGTCAGTGGTGATGGTGGCCGTCATAGGCTTTCGTCCTCCGAGAGTCGTTCCAGCAGACCGGCAGCGACAACGAGGAAGTCCCGCTCCGCTTCGGTCAGTTTCTCCAGTGCCCCGGCCAGCCAGATCTCCCGCGGCCGCAGCTCGGCGGCGAGTCCGTCGGCGCCGGCCTGGGTGATCTCCAGCAAGGACTGCCGGCCGTCATCCGGGGCCGGGCGGCGGCGGATCCAGCCCTGCTCCTCCAGCGCGGCGAACACCCTGGACAGCGACTGCGGCTGGGTCCGGAGCCGCTCGGCCAGCTCGCTCGGGGTGAGCGCGCCGGCCTTGGCGAGCTGCCGCAGTACGCCGGTCTGGCTGAGGGTGATCGCACCGGCGCGCTCCGCCCGGGCCCTGGCGGCGAACAGCCCACTGCCCGTCAGGATCCGCTTGGCCGCTTCTTCATTACTAAGCATCTGTTAACCATAACACGCTCACTCAGGCTCGCCATTGGCATTTTTACTACGTAACTACTTAGCACTGATGCGCTGCGAGATCTGAGAGATTACTCTCGAAACGTGTCTCTCAAGAATCCGTACGGCGATTTCGAGATCACCGACCCGCAGGCGATGCGAGCGTTGGCGCACCCGGTCCGCCTCGCCGCGCTCAGCTATCTGCAGAAGAACGGCCCGGCCACCGCGACCCAGCTCTCCGAGCACGTCGGCGCCTCCCCGTCGGTGACGAGCTGGCACCTGCGCCACCTGGCTTCGTTCGGCCTGGTGACCGACGGTCCACCGCCCAGCGGCACGGACAAGCGCCAGCGCTGGTGGAACGCGGTCGCCCGCGGGTTCCGCGTCGAGATGCCGGACACCCCCGAGGGCCACGAGGCCGGACGGCTCCTGCGGGTAGAGCTGATGAACCAGGCGCTGGAAGCCGCCCAGCGGTGGCTCGCCGAGACCGAGCCGGAGCTCGATCCCGAGTGGAGCCGGCAGGCCGGCTCGTCGAACACCCTGCTGGTCATCACCCGCGAGGAGGCCGACGCCGTCGAGTCCGCGATCGAGGAGCTGCTCGCGCCGTACGTCCACCGCCGCGACGAGGGCGACCTGCCCCCGGACGCCCGCCCGGTCCGCTACCTCCGCATCTCCTTGCCCGAAGCAACTACTTGAGTTTTTGACCCTGTAAGGAAGCCCTGTGAGGACCCCTACCGCCACGAGTCTTTGGCGTGATCGTCAGTTCCGGACCTTCTGGTCCGCCCAGGGCGATTTCGGAGTTCGGCGACCGGATCACCGAACTAGCGCTGCCGCTGATCGCCGTCACCCTGCTGAACGCCTCCCCCAGCCAGGTCGGCTTCCTCACCGCGGCGGTCTGGCTACCCAACCTGGCCTCGCTCTTCATCGGCGCCTGGGTCGACCAGCGCCGCGACAAACGCCCCTTGATGATCGCGGCCGACCTGACCCGGACGATCGTGCTGCTCTCGCTCCCCGCGGCGTACTGGCTGGACGCGCTGACCCTCGGCCAGCTCTACGCGATCGCGATCCTGGCCGGCACCGCACACGTCGTCTTCAGTACGGCGTACGCGTCGTTCTTCGTCCGGCTCGTCTCGCGCGAACAGTTCCTGGAAGCGAACAGCAAGCTCTCCGCGACCAGGTCGATCTCCTTCATGGGCGGCCCTGCGGTCGCCGGTCTCCTCGTGCAATGGCTGACCGCGCCGGTCGCGATCGTCGTCGACGCGGTCTCGTTCGTCTTCTCGGCCGTCCAGATCGGCCGGCTGAAGGTGACCCCGGCCGACCATGAGGTGACCGAGGACTCCTTGCTCCGCAGGGCTCGCGAGGGGATGCGCTACCTGCTGAAGCATCCCTATCTGCGCGCAAGCCTCGCCTGCGCGACCACGGTGAACTTCTTCAACCTGATCAGCATCGCCCTGCTCGTCCTCTTCGCGAGCCGGAACCTCTCACTCTCCGCCGGCACGATCGGTCTCGCCTTCGGGATCGGCTCCACCGGCGGGCTGCTCGGGGCCCTGGCCGCGACTCCGCTGACCAGGTTGATCGGCGCCGGACGACTCATCGCGCTCGGGGCGATCGTCTTCCCAGCCTCGATCGCCATTGCAGCGTTGGCGTCCGGACCGGTCTGGGTCCGTGCGGCAGCGCTCGGCGTGGCCGAGTTCGTCGGGGCCTTCGCGGTGATGTGCTTCGACGTACCGCTGAACTCGCTGCAGGCATCCGTGACCCATGAGCACATGAGGAGCCGGGTCAGCGGCGCCTTCAGCAGTATCAACTACGGGGTCAGGCCGTTGGGTGCGATCGTCGGCGGATACCTCGGTACCTGGCTCGGCGTACGGGAGACCTTGCTGATCTCCTCGGCAGGCGGCTTCCTCGCCGTCCTCTGGCTGCTCGGCTCACCAATCATCCGCGACGAAGTCGCTGGACGGGCTCGAACCACCTGACATGCAGGCAGGTGGTGCTCCCCCGTCGAAAGCACCACCTGCCGTGCGTACGTAGTACTCAGTCGTCGAGGACGTCCTCGAGGGTCTCGATCTTGGCGACGGTACGCCGGAGCGGAACCTCCTTGATGAACAGGACGGCGATCAGGCTGACCAGGCCGCAGAGCGCGGCGATGGCGAAGATCCGGCCGGTCGCGTCGCCGTACGACTGCCGCACGAGCTCGGCGAGCTGCGGGGGCAGGTGATTGACGTCGAGCAGGCTCGTCCCGCCGCCGCCCTCCTGCACCTTGCGCGCCGCCTCGGCACCACCCGGTCCGGCCAGCAGGCCCTGGATCAGCAGATCCTTCACCCGGGCCGCGAGCACGGCACCCAGGACCGAGACGCCGACCGCACCACCGAGGCTGCGGAAGAACGAGACCGAGGCGCTGGACGCGCCGATCTCCGTCACGTCGACGGTGTTCTGTACGGCGAGCACCAGGTTCTGCATCATCATGCCCATCCCGATGCCCATCGAGAGCATGCCGAGACCGACGTACCAGTACGGGCTGGTGTGGTCGATCGTGCCCAGGATCGCGAGGCCGATGACGAGCAGGATGCCGCCGGCGATCAGGTACCGCTTCCACTTGCCGAACCGGGTGATCATCTGGCCGGATCCGACCGAGCCGAGGAACGAGCCGAGCATCATCGGGATGGTCAGCAGGCCGGCCTCGGTCGGGCTGTAGCCGCGGGCGATCTGGAAGTACTGGCCGAGGAAGAGCGCGCTGCCGAACATCGCGACGCCGACCGCGAGGCTGGCGACGATCGCCAGTGCGGTGGTGCGCTGCTTGACGACCTTCAACGGGACCAGCGGTTCCGGCGCCTTCGTCTCGACCAGTACGGCGAGCAGGCCGAAGATCAGGGTGCCGCCGACGAACAGCGCCGACTCCCAGGAGACCCAGTCGAAGTCCTGGCCGGCGAAGGTCACCCAGATCAGCGGCAGGCTGGCTGCGGCGCTGATCAGGACCGCACCGAGGTAGTCCATCTTCACGCGACGCTTGAAGGTCGGCAGCTTCAGGTACTTCTGCAGGACCACCAGGCTGATCACGGCCAGCGGGACACAGACGTAGAAGCACCAGCGCCAGCCGAGCCAGGACGTGTCGACGATGACGCCACCGATGAGCGGACCGCTCACGGTCGCGACGGCCATCGTGGCACCCATGTAGCCGGAGTACCGGCCGCGGTCCCGGGGCGGGATCGCCGCGCCGATGATCGCCTGGGCCAGCGCCATCAGGCCGCCCATCGCGAGGCCCTGCAGGACGCGGGCGCCGATCAGGAACGGGACGTTGTGGGACATCCCCGCCAGGGCCGAGCCGACCACGAACAAGCTGATCGCGAGCTGCACCAGCAGCTTCTTGCTCATCAGGTCGGACAGCTTGCCCCAGATCGGCGTGGACACCGTGGTGGCCAGCAGGCTCGCGGTCAGTACCCAGGTGTACTGCGTCTGCGAGCCCTCCAGGTCGGCGATGATCGTCGGCAGGGCATTGCTGACGATCGTCGAGCTGAGCATCGCCGTGAACAGGGCGGCCAGCAGGCCGATCAGGATCTCGAGGATCTGGCGGTGGGTGAGCTCCGGCGCAGCGGGCGCCTGTAGCCGGTTCTCGGTGACAGTCATCAGTCTCCAGTCGAAGTGTTGACACGCCGGACGGACTCGGCGGCCTGGGTGACCGCACCGGCGACGCGGCGCAGGGACTCGGCCGCCGCGGCCATCTGCTCGTCATCCCAGTCCGCCAGCGCGGCGCGAAGATGTTGGGTGTAGCTCGTGTAGAGCGCCTGCAGCCGCTGCTCACCGAGTGCGCTGAGCGCGACCAGGGACACCCGCGCATCAGCCGGATCCGGCCGTCGGCTCACCAGGCCGACGCCCTCCAGCACCGTGAGCTGCCGGCTGACCACCGACGCGTCGACGCTGAGCTTCGCGGCGATCTCGCCGCTGCGCTGCTCACCGTCCTTGGCGAGCACCTTCAGCACGCTGGCGTCAGCACGCCGCAGACCGGCGTCCGGCCAGACGTGCCGGTGCTCGATACAACGCACGGCCCGGATCAGCGAACTGACCCCTTCGAGCACTTCCTGGGCCGGCGTGTCCCGTTCCACCCCCGGGACAGAGGCTTGCTGGGCTAGTTGCATAACCCAACTATATACACAATTAGTTGGTTTCTGCAACCATTTGACCGCGGAGTGCCTCGTTGACTACATGAAGTCACCATCGGTACTACGGCCGCTAGCCCGGCAGGCTGCGTTTCAATACGTCGCGGTCGGGTCGCTTCGCCGCAGATCATCGCGCCCAACCGAGCCATTTCCCCTTACAGGGCAGGGATCTGGGGTTGTCCACAAGCCTTCCGTCGATTGGATTCCAGATGACAATCTGGCCTATAATCGCCAGTATGTTCGATAACACGGTGGAGATGACAGACGCGTTGACCTCGGTGGTCACCGCGCCGATCATCACGCTGTCCGCCGACGAACTCCTGACCGAACTGTCGAAGGTCCAGCAACTGGAATCGGTCTTGGCTGCACGCAAGGCCGAACTGATGGTCGCCGTCCACTGCACGCTGTCCGGCCCGTCGGCCGACCTCGGCCACCAAGAACCCCGCCTTGGTGACCGGTTGGCGGATCCTGCTGAGCGCCGCTGGTCCGGTGACGTTCTCCGCTCGGTGTCGGACGAGATCGGCCTCGCCCTGGGCGCGCACCGCAAGACCGCAGCCCGGTGGCTCAACCAGGCCGCGCTGCTCGTCGACCGATTCCCCACCACCCTCGACCTCCTGCGCCGCGGCGGCCTCCCGGCCGCTGCGGCCCATCACATTGCCCGTGAACTGGCGATCATTACCGACGATGACCTGCGCGGCGCGGTCGAGCAGATCGTGCACGTGTGGGGTCGCCGTTACGGGTGGGCGAAGATCAAGCAGATCGCGATGCGTGAAGCCCGCAAGGTCGTCGCCGAGTACGACTCGTTGCTGCATGCACAGCGCCAGGACGAACGCACCACCTACACCAAGTCCCACGACGGCGGCATGGCCGACCTGATCGTGTCCACCTCAGCAATCGACATCACCGCCATCATGGCCGCCCTCACCCTGCGATGCCGCGAACTCCAGCAGGCAGGCGACCCCCGCTCGATGGACCAACTCCGGACCGACCTCGCCGTCCACCGCCTCCTCGGCCAAGACCAAACCGGCGCAGTGTCACCCACCAGCGAACGTCCCACCCCGCACACCGAGTCTGCCCCGGTCACCGAGGCGGCCTCGCACACCGGCGATGCTCCGGACACCGCGACCGACTTCGACTCTGAGCCCTGGTGGGCGATCGACGGCCCCGCTGACGATGTTGTGTCCAGTGCGGAACCCGATCCGGAGGCGGAGCCTGCCACCGTTACGGAGCCCGATCCGGGGGCGGAGCCTGTCCTGGACGGAGAGGCCGTCCGTGCAGCAGGGGATGGTTCGACCGCAGGCCTGGACGGAGATGCCGTCCGTGCAGCCGGGGATGGTTCGACCGCAGGCCTGGACACTGCTCACGCAGACGCCGCCAGGGTCGTCACCGAGGCCCCACCCGAAGCCACCGATGCCGACGCCACCGCGTCCGAGGCGGGCGCTGACCTGGCCGGTGATACTGATTCGGACGAGCGGGCTGGTTCGGAAGGGGATGTGGGTGGTTCAGGGATGGGGTTCGTGTTGCCGGAGTCGGGGTTGAACCCGGTGGTCGCAGCGCAGGTAGTGATCCATTGCACCTACGCCGAGGCCGTAGCGCTCGCGACCGGGGCGATCTGTACCGGCGGTGAACTCGAAGGCTACGGCGGACTCCCGCAAGACGCGTTGGCGATGGCGTTCACCAGAGCCAGGTTCCGGTACCACCTAACCGACAAGACACCGAAGTCCGATCCCGGCCGGTACACACCGAGCCCGGGACTGGATCAGCACGTCCGCGACCGCGACCGCACCTGCCGCTTCCCCGGCTGCAACGCACCGGTGCAGTACTGCGACCTCGACCATCGCGTCCCGTTCCCCCAAGGGCCCACCGACGAAGACAACCTCGGAGCGTTCTGCCGCCACCACCACCGGCTCAAGCACCACGGCAACTGGCAGGTCTACACCACCGACACCGGCACCCTCGTCTTCATCAGCCCCACCGGCCGCGCCTACATCAACCCACCCATCACGGACGACCCACCAGCTGTGCCCGGTCGATCAGCCCTGCCCGACGCCGCCTGACCCCATTCACCGGCAGCGCCTCACCGGACGCTGCTCCTAGCTGAGGTCTGAGTTGAGGCGGGAGAGGAGGGTGGCGAGGGCCGCGAGATCCGGGGAGTCCCAGCGGGCCAGGATGGCCCGGAACTCGGTCTGGCGCTGGATGCGCATGGCGTTGAAGCCGGTGGCGCCGGTGGTGGTGAGGCGGAGCAGACGGGCGCGGCCGTCGTCGGGGTCCTCGATGCGTTCGATCAGGCCGAGCGACTCGAGGTGGGTGAGGCCGCGCGAGACGGTGGACTTGTCGAGGCCGAGTGCCTGGGCCACGTCCGACGCACGGACGCCCGGGCCGCCGCTCGCCGTACCGAGTTCGATCTGGGAGATCAGTGCGTAGCCGGCCGCGTCCATCTCCGGGTGCACCCGGCGCGCGAGCAGCATCTGGGAGGAACGGGCGCGCCGGAACAGGGTGGAGAGTTCGTGCTCGACGTCAGCCATCAGGTCGGTGGTGCTGTGTTCGGCCACGATGTCGCTCACCGGACCACGACGCCGGCATCGCGCAGCGCCTTCTTCACATCAGCGATCCGGAGATCTCCGAAGTGGAAGACACTCGCAGCCAGTACTGCGTCCGCCCCCGCCTCGACCGCCGGCGGGAAGTGCTCGGGCAACCCCGCTCCCCCGCTGGCGATCAACGGGATGTCGACCACCGCACGGACGGCGCGAATCAGTTCCAGGTCGAAGCCCTTTTTGGTGCCGTCGGCATCCATCGAGTTCAGCAGGATCTCCCCTGCGCCGAGCTCCCAGCCCTTCCGGGCCCACTCGATCGCGTCCAGCCCAGCCGACTTGCGGCCGCCGTGCGTGGTCACCTCGAACCCACTCGGCTGATCCGCAGCCCGCCGTACGTCGAGGGACAGCACGAGCACCTGGTTGCCGAACCGATGCGCGATCTCCTCGATCACCGCCGGTCGCGCGATCGCACCGGTGTTGATCCCGACCTTGTCCGCACCGGCCCGCAGCAGCCGATCCACATCAGCAGCTTCCCGGACACCGCCGCCGACGGTGAGCGGAATGAACACCTGCTCAGCAGTCCGCCCGACCACGTCGTACGTCGTCTCCCGCGACCCGGAAGAGGCGGTGATGTCGAGGAACGTCAGCTCGTCCGCGCCCTCGGCGTCGTACAGCTGCGCCATCTCGACCGGATCCCCGGCATCCCGCAGATCAGCAAAGTTGACGCCCTTGACCACCCGCCCGGCATCGACGTCCAGGCAGGGGATGACACGTACGGCAAGGCTCACGGGGAAAGCGTACCGACCAGCCACAGCCGATCCGTACCACGCCCACACAGCGACACCACCGGATCAGAACCAGGAGTGCAGAATCGAGAAGGCGGAAAAGACACACAGGAGACCGAAGGAAAGAAACAAGAGACAAATGAGAAAGACAGGAAAATATATGAGAGAGGGCGGTGCCGGGCGGGCGTCGGTCTGCTGGCGGACGGTCGGCGGGTCGCCCGCCCGGCACCGCCCTCACTCATTGTATTTTGCCCTCTTCTTTATCTCTTGCCTTTGTTTTGGTGTTTTTCTGTATAGCTTTCCGTGTGCCTTATCACGCTGGGCATGACAAAGCCCGCAGGGTCTGGCCCTGCGGGCTGTCGGAGACTACTTCCAGGCTCGGCGTTTCTGGCCGGCTGGTTTGACCGGGGTGGTGGACTCCCAGACCCGGCGCCAGCGGGCGGCGTCGGGGCCGGACTGCGACGGCGACGTACCGGAGGCGACCCGGCGGCGGGCTTCCCACCAGGTGGTGGACTCTTCGTCGAGCAGTGCGGACACGGCGGCGGTGATGCGCGGCGCGAAGTCGCGGGGGCTCTCCCCCTCCGCCGGGTACAGCGGGTCGCCGTACCGTACTGCGACCGTCGGCCGGCCCGGCACAGGCCAGCCGCGACCACGGGGCATCGCGGCGAAGGAGCCCTTGATACCCACGGGAATCACCGGTACGCCGTGCTCGACGGCGATGTACGCCGCGCCCATCCGGAAGCGTTCCATCCAGCCGTCGGGCGACCGGGTGCCCTCGGGGAAGACGACGACGTTCCAGCCGTCCTCGAGCAGGTCGCCCGGGGTCTGGCTGAGCTTGCCGCCGCGCCGCTCGATCGGGAACGTGTTGAACATGATCGCCGACGCGGTCGCCCGCCACCACGTGTCGAAGAAGTAGTCGGCCGCCGCGGCGACCGCCGTCTTGCGACGCATCGCGGCCGGCAGCGTGCAGAGCACCAGCGGGGTGTCCAGGTGCGACGAGTGGTTCGCCACGATGACGGCCGGGCCGCGCAGCTTGGTCAGCGAGTCGAGCCCGCTCACCTGCGGACTCACCTCGTACCGCATGACCGCGTTGAGCCCGCCCTGCAGGAGCACCTCGCGGACCGCGATCGCGGCCGGCGTACGGGCCCATCGGGTCGGGAAGACCGAGGTCTCCTTGGGGATCACGTACGGCTCGGCCGACCGCGGCACCTGCGGCCTGCGACCCCAGCGCCAGCCGCGCGCGACCTGCCGCACGTCCTGCACCGTGCCGCGGGTGAACTTCACCAGGTTCGTCCCCATCAGCGAACGTCCGCGAGCAGGTGCGGCGGGTTGTGCAGGTAGGTGATGGAGGGCGACCGGCCGACCGAGTGGCTCACCATCTCCAGCGCGTCCTGCAGCGTCGAGGCGGACCGGAAGCCCATCCGCTCGACCGTCTTGCGGTTCGCGCCGACCCAGACGATGTCGCCGCAGTGGTCCAGCGCGTGGCTGATCCAGTACCACATGTAGAACGGGTGCACGCCGTGGTACGCGTTCGAGGTCCGGTACAGATGGATGTACCACGGGTCCTCGGCGTACTGCTTCTCGAACTTCGCCTCGATGGTGGCCGGGTCGGTCGACTCCGACAGCACCTCCTCGAAGAAGTCCACGTACGACGGGTGGTGCAGCTGGCTGAACTCGTAGTCCACCGGGTGGTAGAGGATGACCGCGCCGTCCTTGCGGACGACCGGGTTGCCCCGATAGGAGTTGAAGTAGTAGCCGAGTCCCATGCAGGCCGCGAGGATCGGGTTCATCACCGAGTTCACGTTGTACGGGCCGACGAACGGCACGCCCATGATCGCGACGTCGGACTGGCCCTGCACCTCGACCAGGTGCTGGCGGTGCACCATCTCCAGCGTTTTGTCGTGGACCGGCTCGATCTTTCCGGCGTTGATCCCGGTCACGCCGTAGTGCGACCGGGTGTCGGTGAAGATCTTGTGCCGCAGCTTCGGCGGCGCGATCTCCAGCCCGCGCTTGGCGGCCAGGAACGAGGCCTGGTCCTTGATCGACCACTCCCACTCGCGCTTCTGCAGGAACTGCAGCGGGCCCGCCGAAGATGTCGTTGTTCAGCGAGGTCTCGATCTGGAAGACCTTGACGTGCTCGGTCAGCACCTCGCCCATCCGCCAGGCCGAGTGGTGCATCTTGGAGGCCTTGTGGTCCATGAAGGACCGCGAGTGGATCATCGTGTGGCTGTTGTGGTGGTGCTTCAGCGACTTGTACGACGCCAGCCCGATCGACGTCGACTTGTGGCCGCCGTCCATCGCCACCAGGTTCACGTTCACGTAGACCAGCAGGTCGGACTCGGCCGCCCGCTTGGAGATCTCGACGTCCTCGCCGTGCTTGGTCTGGCCCAGGTGGGTCAGGTTGTCGCGGTCCTCGGCGTCGAAGTTGTAGAGCTTGCCGTCGGGGTAGAACGACCGGAAGACCCGCTCGCCGACGATGTCGCGCAGTTCGTTGGCAGTGAGCCGGCGGTGCAGCGCGTTCGCCGAGATCAGCTCGACGTCGTCGACACCGGCGTCGGCGGCCATCGTCAGCACGGCCTCGATGATGCGCTGCCGGATGTCCGGCTTCACCATCGGCGGCAGCGGCAGCGAGATGTCGTCGAAGGCGATCGTCAGCCGCATCCCGGGGAACAGCAGCTCCGGCAGCGGCTCGGACTCCAGCGGGTGCAGCAGCGCGTTCTGGATCGTCTCCTCGACGTCGCGAACGGCCGGCAGCGACTCCGGCGGGTAGACCACCCGGGTGCCCAGCGGGAAACGCTCCAGCAGGAAGCCCTCACCGTTGTGCACGAGCAGCGGCGGCGTCCGGTCGTCCACCTCAAGCACAAACCCTGGCCGAGACATGTCAGAACCTCTCTCGTCGTACGGTCGTCAACGGCCCCATCAGGAAGCCCTCACATCAAAGGCGACCTTCACGGTCCCCAGTCGGCCGGCGGACTGCGCGTGGTCGAGTGCCTCACGCCACCGGTAGAGCGGATAGCGGGCCCCGACGATCCCGTCCAGCGGGGCCGTCGTGGCGAGTTCGAGCGCGGTCTCGAAGGCGGGCCGGTCGTTCGGCTCCTCCCGCGAGGACGCGTACGTGCCGGTCAGCTCCAGTTCACGGAACCACACCGGGGACAGGTCCGCACCCGTCGACGGCATCCCCGAGAGCACCACCCGGCCACCGGCCTTGGTGACCCGCAGCACGGTGTCGATCGAGTCCTTGCTGCCGACCGCGTCGACGGCGATGTCCACGCCGCCGAGCAGGAACTCCTTGGCCGCCTGCGGCTTCAGCCGGAACGCGCCGGTCGCCCGGCGTACGCCGCGGAAGACCTCGTCCGGCGCGACCACGTCGCTGGCCCCGAACGCCCGGGCGAGCTCGCGCTGCTTGGCGTGCTTGGCGACCACAGTGATCCGGCCGGCCTGGGTGAGCTCCCGCAACGCCAGCGTCGCGAACAGCCCGACCGCGCCGGCGCCACTCACCAGCACCGACTGCCCCGGCTCCACCTTCGCCTTGAGCGCGGTGTGCACGGCACACGCGAGCGGCTCAGCAAGCACAGCGCGCTCGTCGGAAAGACCATCCGGTACGGCGTACAGCTGGCTTCGGTGAGCCACCATAACGTTGCCCCAGCCACCACCGGTGTCCTGGCAGAACCCGGTCTGGAGTCCGGGGGCCAGATGCCCGACGGTGATCCGATCGCAGCGGTTGAAGTGCCCGGACGAGCAGCCGTCACACGGCTCGACGCCTCGGGCCGCGCAGGTCAGCACAGAGTCCATCACGACCCTGGTGCCCTTCGGCAGGTCTTCGCAGTCCTCGAGCAGTTCGCCGACGATCTCGTGACCGGGGACGAACGGCATCGACACCATCGCCGAGAAGTACAGCTTGGTGTGGCCGGTGACCATGCCGAGGTCGGAGCCGCAGATCCCGGACAGCAGCGGACGGATCCGCGCCCAGCCGTCCTTGTCCGACTTCGGCTCGTTGATGGTGACGAGCCGCAGCGGAGCGGCCGGTCCGGTCAGCAGCGACGGGATCCGGCTGCCCATCGCCTTCGCGGCCAGGAACTTGGCCGGCGAGCGGTACATCTCGAGCGCGAGCATCATCGGGCGTTCACCCCGGGGATCTCCAGTCGGGAGGTGGTGGACGGCGTCTTCCAGTCGACGATCTGCCAGCGCGCGGCCCGGGCGGCCCGGAACAGCGAGACGTCCGGCGAGACCGCGACCGGGTTGCCGACGGTGGTCAGCATCGGCAGGTCCGAGTGGCTGTCGGCGTACGCGTAGGACTTCGACAGGTCGATGTTCGTGCCGCGCGCCCGGTGCTTGATCCAGGCGGCCCGGGACTCACCGACCAGCGGCGGTCCGGCCAGGAAGCCGGTGCAGCGACCGCGGTCGTCGACGGCCAGCTCGGCCGCGACGATCTCGTCGAACAGCGGCTCCAGCGGCCTGGTCAGCGGCCGGACGGCACCGGTGATCAGGATCGTCCGGTGACCGGCCGCCTTGTGCTCGCGGATCCGGCGTACGGCGGCGCCGCTGAGCCGTTCCAGCACGTGCTCGGCCAGCACCTCGTCGACGATCCGGTTCAGCTCTTCCAGGTCGGCACCCTCGTAGCGGCGGTAGATCGTCCGCAGGAAGGTGCCGCGGTCCTTGCGCTCGGCCGAGATCAGCTTCGGCAGCTTGCGCAGCATCGCGCCGACCTCACCGAACCGCTGGTGGCTGTCCAGCTCGGGCAGCCGCATCCACAGGTAGGTCTCGATCACGTTCGACGACAGCAGCGTGCCGTCCATGTCGAACGCGGCGATGATCTCGGCGTCATCCGACGGCGTGACCTTCTTGAGTACGCCGGCGGTCTCGGCCAGCGCCTTGTTCCGCTTCTTCCGCACGACGTCCAGCCGGCGCAGCGAGTCGGTGACGCTCGGGCAGTGCACCTCTTGCAGGTAGTGCTGCCAGTCCACGATCGAGGTGTCGCACCAGAACTTCTCCCGGTCGTCACCTTCGAGCGCGTTGTGCAGCGCGAGCACGTTGTCGTCGATGAACTGCAGCTCGGCCTGCGCGTACTCGGAGTACAGGTCCATGTAGCGGCGGAGGAAGTCGATCCGGCGCTTCTGCACGTCGAGTTCACGCGCGTACTTGCGGACCCGCTCGCTGCGCGGCACGGTCGTGATGATCCGGTCGGCGATCTTGTGCGCCTTCTCGCCGTACCGGAGCATGCTCTCGACCGAGTCGCCGCCGGGGAACTTCCAGACCGGCAGCCGGACCGCGCCGCGCTCGCCCAGGTCGAAGGGGTGCTTGGAGAAGTACGCGCGGACGCCGGCGTACAGCTGCTCGAAGGTCAGCGGGTTCCGGGCGCCGGAGCTGACGTGGTAGTACTCCGGCTTGCTCAGCTCGGGCTCGGTCGCCATCACCGCGCAGATCGCGCCGACCACGTGGTCGACCGGGATGATCTCGACGACCGAGTCGGGGCTGGCCGGGAACTCCGGCAGCTCACCGCGGCCGTAGGCCAGGATCAGCGGCTCGGCCATCTTGAAGCCCTCGATCCAGCCCGGGTGCGGGCTCTGCACCGCGGACTCGATGATCGCCGGCCGGACGATCGAGGTCGGCAGCTTGGCGGCGAACTCCTCCACCACCCGCTCGCCGAGCGCCTTGGTGAAGGTGTAGCAGTCGGTCCAGCCGAGGCTGCGGGCCCGCTCGGTGCCGGTCTCGACCAGCTTCTTCGCGACCCATTCGGTACGCCGGCGCTCGGTGTCGGCCGCCGCGGTCAGGTGACCGGCCCGGCGGTGCAGCTTCTCCGACTCCTTGCGGAACTTGATCAGCATCGCGGCGCTGCGGGAGGCCTCTTCGATCCGGGCCTTCATCGCCATCCCGGCCTCGGCCTCGGTCCGCCAGTCGACGTTGTGCTCGACCGGCGCCTCGGGGATCGCGCCCCGGCGACGGCCGGCGGTGTAGGCGGTGGAGATGTGCACGTAGTGGACCGGACGCTCGGTCGCTCGACGATCCGCTCGAGCAAGCTCTTGGTCCCGAGCACGTTCGTCGTGAACGCCTCGTGGATCGGCGGGTCGAAGCTGACGTCACCGGCACAGTGCACGACGATGTCGAGATCGCGCGGCAACGCCGGTACGTCGGACAGGTCGCCCTCGACCACCTCGACGCGGGCCGCGGTCAGCGCCTCGGCGTCGGCGTACGGCGTACCTTCGCCGTAGAACGGCTTGAAGATGTCCTTCTTGAGCATCTGCGCCATCCGGTCGCTGCCCTTGAGGGAGCCCTTCGGGCGGATGATCGCGACCACGGTGGTGGTCGGCAGATCACCGAGGATGCGGTGCAGCAGGGCCTCACCGACGAATCCGGTGACACCGGTGACCAGGACCTTCTTGCCTGCCAGCTTGTCGGCAAGACTCACTTGTCGCCTCCACGGGTCAGTTCGAGCGCCTCGGTCAGAGTGAACGCGCCGGCGTACAGGGCCTTGCCGACGATGACGCCTTCGACGCCGTCGCTGACCAGGGTGCTCAGGGCGCGCAGGTCGTCGAGGCTCGAGACGCCGCCGGAGGCGACGATCGGCTTGTCGGTGCGCGCGCACAGGTCGCGGTACAGGTCCAGGTTCGGGCCCTGCAGCATGCCGTCCTTGGTCACGTCGGTGACGACGTACCGCTCGCAGCCGGCCCGTTCGAGCCGCTCGAGCACCTCGTAGAGGTCGCCGCCCTCCTTGGTCCAGCCGCGCGCGGCCAGCGTCCGGCCGCGGACGTCGAGCCCGATCGCGACCCGGTCGCCGTACTGCTGCACGATCCGGTCGCACCACTCCGGGTTCTCCAGGGCGGCGGTGCCGATGTTGACCCGCCGGGCCCCGGTCGCCAGAGCGGCCTCCAGGGAGTCGTCGTCGCGGATGCCGCCGGACAACTCGACCTGGACGTCGAGCTTGCCGGTCACCTCGGCGAGCAGCTCGCGGTTGCTGCCGCGACCGAACGCGGCATCCAGATCGACCAGGTGGATCCAGTCCGCCCCGGCCTCCTGCCACGCCATCGCGGCGGCCAGCGGGTCGCCGTACGAGGTCTCGCTCCCCGCCTCGCCCTGCACCAGCCGGACGGCCTGCCCGTCCGCCACATCGACGGCAGGGAGCAGCACCAAGTTCTCTGACATGGGCCACACCCTAGAGGGCGAAGCTGAGCGTTTCGTAACCAGATGCCCCGCTGAGTCGTTTAAATCGGATCTGTCGCAGCAATACCAGTTGCCTTAGTGGTCTGGTGATTGAGTGGACCACTTAGGGTTCTGCGTATGACCACTCTGGCCGAGCTGGAAGCTGATCCGCATCCAACCTTGGCAGCGCTTCGGCCGGTGGGGTTCGTCGAGGCTCTGGGCGGGTGGGTGGTGGCGAGCCGGGAGCTGGCGATGCGGGTGATGCGGGATCCCTTGGTGTTCACGGTGGATGATCCGCGGTTCTCGACGGCCCAGGTAGTGGGGCCTTCGATGCTCTCGCTCGATGGGGCGCGGCACGGTTCGCATCGGGGGCCATTCGAGGCGCCCTTCGGGTTGGCTCAGACGCGGGAGCGGTTCACATCCTTTGTCGTCGACGAGGTGGACCGGCTGGTGTCGGCGATTGCGGGTGATGGTGCGGCGGACCTTCGGCGTACGGTCGCTGGGCCGTTGTCGGTCGCGGTGGTGGCGTTCTCGCTCGGACTGGCGCCGACGTCGGCGGCGACGGTGCTGGAGTGGTACGACGCGATCTCGTCCTCGGTGAGTGGCGTGGCAGCCGGCCGGCCGGTGACCGCAGAAGGCGCCGTGGCCTTCGAGCTGCTGCACAAACATGTTGCCGGGGGCATCGATTCTGCGGACTCGCTGATCGCCGAGGCTGCCCGCGCCGGGCTAGGGATCGACGAGGTGGTCGCCAACGCTGCCGTACTGATGTTCGGTGGCATCGAGACGACCGAGGGCATGATCACCAACGCCCTCTGGCATCTCCTCACCAATCCAGCCGAGCTTGCCGCGGTCCTCGCCGATCTCTCGTTGCTGCCCAACGCGTTGGAAGAGTCACTGCGGTTGGAACCCGCCGCGGCCGTCGTCGACCGCTATGCCACTTGCGATGTGACACTGGCCGGCGCCGGGATCCGCCGCGGCGACCTGGTGATCGTCTCCCTGGCCGGCGCCAACCGCGATCCCGACGTCTTCCCCGACCCCAACCGGTACGACGTACGCCGCCCGAACGCCCGACGTCATCTCGCCTTCGCCAGCGGCCCGCACATCTGCCTCGGCATGCACCTCACCAGACTCGAAGCCGTCACTGCTGTCACCGCCTTGCTGACCAGGCTCCCCGACCTGCGCCTGACCGCGACCTCTCCCCCGCCCCGCGGCCTGGTCTTCCGCAAACCGACTGCGCTCACCGTGGAGTGGACGGTCGCTTGAGAACCAGCAGCGCACCTGGGATCGCCGCCAGCTCGCGATCCGGGTCGGCCTCGGCAGCCTGCTCGAAAGCGGCAAACCCTTCGTCCATCTCATCGGCCGGCAGATGCTCGAAGGTCGAGTAGGCCCGGTGCTTCACCCGAGATACATCTCCGCGTCGACCTGCCGGGCGGACGGGAAGTACTGGTACCAGGGCAGATCCGGCATCCGATCGGTGAACTGACTCCGCAGCAGTACGACGCCGCCAGGCCGTAGTACTCGCGCCACCTCCTGCAGCCCGCGCAGCTTGTCCGGGAAGTGATGGAAGGACAAAAACAGCAGAGCGAGATCGCACGACGCGTCCGGTAGCGGGATCGCATCGGACGAACCCTCCAGATACGTGACGTCCGGATGCGCCGCGGTCTCGGTCGCGATCTCGCGCATCCGGGCCGACGGCTCCACGCCGTACACCGGTCCGCCGAAGGCCTCCGCGAGCGCCGGGGTGAAACGCCCGATGCCGCTCCCCAGGTCGAGCACGGTCAACGGTCGCGTCGTGGGTGCGACCTCGGCGAACGCCTTTTTCCAGATGTCCAGCGCGCTTGCTTCCAACGCCCGCCCAGCGGCGTAGACCCGATGCAGCCGATCGTCATAGTCCACCATCCAGCAAAGGCTAGCGATCAATGGCGATCGGCGGCGATTGGTTTCCGGTAGCCGGTGCCGGCCTGGATGGTCGCGGCTTCGGCGACGAGACGCTCTACTTCTTCGGATCGGCCGGCCTGGCGGTTGGTCTCGGCGAGCAACAGGATCGCCCGGCACTCGATGATTCGCCGGCGCAACTGCCCCGCGAGCTCGCGCGCGCGACGCCCCAACTCGGTTGCCTCGGCCAGGTCCTCGCGGGCGAGCGCCACCGACGCCAACCCGAGCAACGCCTCGGCCTCCGTCGCGCGATGACCAAGCCGTACGGCGATCTCGCGAGCGTCGGCGTGATTCCGCTCGGCTTCGTCCCAGCGACCCCGCCGATGGGCCACGGTGCCGATCGTGTTCAGTGCGCTCGCCTCATGGAACTCCAACCCGTCCCGCCGGCTGATCGCCAGCCCTGCCTCGGCGTGCGCGGCAGCCTCCTCGAGCCGGCCGAGGTCGGCGTAGAGCAAAGCGCTCTCGTACTGCCCCGGCGCGGACGGCCGGTCTTCCATCGCGAACGCAGCGGTGAAGTCGGCTTCCGCGCGGACCAGCTCACCCAGCAGCCGATAGGCGCAACCACGGTTGAGCAGCCCGACCACTCCGGCGTAGCCGGACGGTGCGATCTCGATCGCCTCGGACGCGGCGGCGACGGCGGCATCCAGATCACCCAGGTTGTAGGAAACGTTGCTCAGACTGTGCAGGGCAGGCGCCAGGCTGCCGGTGCGGCCGAGTGACCGGAACGCCCGGATCCCGCGCAGCAGGAAATCGGACGCCCGCACCGATTCACCGTGGTCGTCATAGGCCATCCCGAGGTTGCACAGCAGCGCTGCCTCGCCCAACCGGAAGCCCGCCTCGGCGTAGCTCTCGCAGGCCCGGGTCGAATGCTCGATCGCCGCCTCGACCTCGCCGACGGTGAAGGCCAGTCCGCCGAGGCTGTGCCGCATCGCCCCTTCGCCATCGGAATCGCCGGCCGCCTGAGCAGCCCGCAACCCGGCGGTGGCGGCCTGTCGCCAGGGGCCGACCCGATCGTTCCTGGAGTAGTACTGCCGCAGCACGTCGGCCAGCCGCCACGCGTCGCCGTACGGGCCGGTGTCGGCGGCGCGGGTGATGCACGGCGACGAGGTTCTGCTCCTCGGCCTCCAGCCAGGCGCCGGCCTGGGCCGCGTCGGCGAAGGGTTCTCGTCGAAGACCCGCTCGGTGAGCCGCACGAGTGGCCGGTGCTCGAAGTCGCAGGCCGCGTCCGTGGTCCGCAGGTACCAGTCGATCAGCCGTTGCCAGGCGTCGTCGGCACCAGAGCTCGACCTCGGCGCGACCGGCGGCGTACAAGCGGATCAAGTCGTGCATGCGGTAGCGGCTGCGCTCGCGCTGCAGAAGGTTGACGCCCGGCCAGCGTCTCCAGCAGCGGACCGACCTCGCGCGGCGAGCCGTCGAACAGCGCAGCGGCCCCGGCACGCTCAGATCGCCGCCAGGGACCGACACCCAGCAAGGCGAACAGGCGCCTCGCCGACGGCTGCAAAGCCTCGTAGGACAAGGCGAAAGCGGCCGCGACGGCGGTGTCGGGCTCGTCACCGATCGCCAGTCCGGCGAGCCGGTCACCGCCCCGAAGCTCTTCGACGTACCCGGCGATGGACTGGTCCGGGCGACCGGACAGCAGACCGGCCGCGATCCGCAGCGCGAGCGGCAGCCGATCGCAGACGTCGGCCAACTCCGCGGCCTCAGCCGGCTCCCTCGCGACCCGCTCGGCGCCGAGCATGCTCGCCAGCAGGTCGATCGCCTCAGCGGGATCGAGCATCGTCAGCCGGGTAGCGCGAGCACCGACAGCGACGGACAGACCGGCCAGCTCGTTGCGACTCGTCACCAGTACTGCGTTCCCGGCCGTCCCCGGAAGCAGCGGCTTCACCTGGCGCGCGTCGCGGGCGTCGTCCAGCAGCAGCAGGACTTTCCGGTCGGCGAGGGTCGACCGCAGCAAAGCCGCGCGGCGATCGAGGTCGGCCGGCAGTTCGTACGGATCGACACCGGCGAGGCTGAGCAGTTCGCCGAGGACGTCGAGCGGATCCCGCGGCGAATTGCCCGCTCCCGCCAGCCGGACATGCCACTGCCCATCGGGGAACCGGGCGCGCAACCGATGACCGACGTGAACCGCGAGCGCCGACTTGCCCACACCAGGAGCACCGGAGATCGTGACGACCGGCATCGCCGAGCTCTCGGACAACCGGTCGGTGATCTCGGTGATCACCTCCTCGCGGCCGACGAAGTCGCTGAGGTCCATCGGGAGCTGAGCATGCCTGGCCCAGTCGTCGGCGGGCTCCTCTTCGCGGACGGTCTCGTGCGGAACGTCGCCGGTCAGGATCGCCTGGTGCAACTGGCGGACCTCGGCGCCCGGATCCACCCCGAGCTCCTCGGCGAGCAGACCCGCCAACCGCCGGTACGCCGCGAGCGCGTCCGCCTGCCGGCCGCCGCGATAGAGGGCGAGCATCAACTGGGCCCAGCCGCGTTCCCGCAGCGGGTGCTCCCTGGTCAACCCGGTCAGGTCCGCGACGACCGCCGAGTGGTCGCCGATCGCGAGCCGCGCGTCGACCAGCCGCTCGATCGCCTGCAGCCGTTCCTCGATCAGCCACGGCCGGCCTTCGAGTGACTCCGTCCCGAGCCCGGTCAGCGGTACGTCCTGCCACAGCTCCAGCGCTTCACCGAGCAGCCGCGCCTGGTCCTGCGGGTCGTCGGTCGCGCCCGCTTGGTCCACGAGGGCGCGGAACTTCGTCAGGTCCAGCTGGTCGGGTTCGAGCTCGATCAGGTAGCCGCCGGGCACGGTACGGATCAATTCGGCGGCCGGGCCGAGGGCAGCCCGCAGCCGGGAGAAGGAAGTGTGCAAGGCCCGTTCAGGTCCGGCCGGCGGCTCGCCGGCCCAGATCGCTTCGATCAACTCCCCCGGCGGGACCACGCGGTTCGCGTTGATCAGCAGTTCGGTGAGCAGCGCTCGGAGCCGACGGGCCGGCAGCGGCACCACCGAGCCGTCCTGCCGTACTTCGGTCGGCCCGAGGACCCGACATTGCAGGCCTTCCATATCCGTTGCCCCACCGTCCTCACTGGTCACGCCGTGACGTGACGAGGTCGCCACAGCGCGCCAACCGTACTCCGGCGCACAACCTACGCCGACCTAACGGTTGAGATCGTGAGACGTGGTCAGCCGAAGAAGACGTCGTACGCCAGGCGCAGGATCAGGGCGGAAACGACCACCAGGAAGATGATCCGGACGAAGCGGCTGCCGCGGGCGACGGCGGTCCGCGCACCGAGCAGACCGCCGAGCAGGTTGGCCACTCCCATCACGACGCCGAGTCCCCACAGCGGGGCGCCGTGCAGGGCGAAGACGATGATCGCGCCCAGGTTGGTCGCGACGTTGGCGATCTTTGCCTTGGCGCTGGCCCGGAGGAAGTTGTAGCCCATCAACCCGACCAGCGCGAAGATCAGGAACGAGCCGGTGCCCGGGCCGACGGCGCCGTCGTAGAAGCCGATCAGGGCGCCGACCGCACCGGCGGCGACGTAGTGGCTCCGGCCGTCGAAGCGCAGGATGGTCGCCGAGCCGAGGTCCGGTTTCACCCAGGTGTAGATGCCGACTCCGATGAGCAGTACCAGCACGATCGGTTTGAACCACGCCATCGGGATCTGAGTCGCGACCACCGCTCCGCCCGCCGCGGCCAATCCGGCCAGCCCTGCGAGCGGAAGCACCGTACGCCGGTCCGGCTTCACCTTGATGCCATAGGTGATCGCGCTGGTCGTCGTACCGAACAGCGACGAGATCTTGTTGGTGGACAGGATCTGCGCCGGCGATGCGTTCGGCAGGCCGAGCAGCATCGCCGGCAGCTGGATCAGGCCGCCACCGCCGACCACGGCGTCGATCCAGCCGGCCGAGAAGGCCGCGATCACCAGGAAGACGACGGTCCAGAGGGAGACATCAGGCACGGGGCAACCCCGCGGAACGGGCGGAACTGGGCATGGCCTCCATGCTCCGGTAAGGCCATGGTCCAGTTCAACCCTTACATCCTGCTAGGGCCTCGGCGTGCAGGCCGCCGTGGAGATGCACTCCGCGAAGAACGGCGCGGTGACGATGGCGTCGAGCGTTCCCCAGGTCTTGATGTACTTGCCCTTGCAGTTGGGCTCCATCCGGTAGTCGTAGATCACGTACCTGCGGTACTCCGCCTTCGGCTCGGTGTAGCCGTAGCGCTTCGGCGGCACACTCAACGTGTTCGTCACGGTGGTGCCCGTGGTGATCGACTTGGTGATGTCGCGGCCGACCTTCGCCTCGACCTTCGCGATCCCCCAGCCCACGCTGCCGCCCGCCTCCACCTTCCAGCTGGTCGACTTGGTGGAGGTGGTCGCCCGGGCATAGGACAACGGCGTCGCGCTGGAGCCTGCGTTGTACTTGCCGGCCCGCGAGCCGATGCTCACGTACCACGGACTGCCCAACTGCTGGATGTCGTCGTAGTGGTAGACCTCGCAGACCGCCGCGGCCTGTCCGGTACTCGCCACGAATGTCGTCAGGCTGCCGGCCAGGACGGTGAACACCATCGCTGCCGCACGCGATTTCGATCCGATCTTCATTGCGCATCCTTTCCCCAGTAGCGATGTGGGACCACCGCTCTGCAAAAGATGCTGTCAGCAACGATCTCCTGCCAACAGGTACAACTGATACAGATGACCCGTACAAGTATTTGTACGGGTCATCTGTACGCTGCTATCTCACGGAACCTGGAACGTTACCGTGATTTCCCTGCAATACAAGGGGTTTATGAACGGACCGCCGCGACGAGGTGGTCGACGACCTCGGCGAGCGGGACGTCGACGCGGTCGCCGGAGCGGCGGTCCTTCACCTCGACGACACCGTCGGCCAGGCCCTTGCCCACCACCGCGATGGTCGGCACCCCGAGCAGCTCGGCATCCTTGAACTTCACCCCGGCGGTGACCTTCTCGCGGTCGTCGTACAGCACGGTCAGGCCGCGGGCCTCGAGCTCGGTGGCGATCTTCGCCGCCGCCTCGAACGGGGCCGCATCCTTGCCGGTGGCAACCAGGTGGACATCGGCCGGCGCGATCTCGCGCGGCCAGATCAGGCCGATCTCGTCGTGGTTCCCCTCGGCGATGGCGGCGACCGCGCGGGTCACGCCGACGCCGTACGAGCCCATCGTGACGGTGACCAGCTTGCCGTTCTGGTCGAGCACCTTCAGGTCCAGCGCCTCGGCGTACTTCTTGCCGAGCTGGAAGATGTGCCCCATCTCGATCCCGCGGGCGGACTCCAGCGGACCGGAACCGTCCGGCGCCTCGTCGCCGTCGCGCACCTCGGCGGCCTGGATCGTGCCGTCGGCGGTGAAGTCGCGGCCGGCCACCAGGTTGATCACGTGGAAGCCGGTCTTGTCCGCCCCGGTCACCCAGGCCGTACCGTCGCCGACCCGGGGGTCGACCAGGTAGCGGATCTTCGAGCTGTTCTCCGCGCCGAGCACACCGGGACCGATGTAGCCCTTGGCCAGCGCCGGGTGCTTGGCGAAGTCGGCCTCCTCGAAGGCGACCACCTCGGCCGGCTCGACCTGCGCGCCGAGCCGCTTCTCGTCGATCGCGCGGTCACCGGGCACGCCGATGGCCAGCGGCTCGCGGGTGCCGTCGGGGTTGACCAGCATCACGAGCACGTTCTTCAACGTGTCCGCGGCGGTCCACTCGCGACCGTCGGTGCGGGGGTGCTTGGCGTTGAGCGCGTCGACCAGCGTGTCGATGGTCGGCGTGTCCGGGGTGTCGACCACCTCGGCGGCCGGCACGTCGGAGGCGTCGACCGGCGCGGACTGCGGCACGACGACGGCCTCGACGTTCGCGGCGTAACCACCGGCGGACCGGACGAAGGTGTCCTCACCGTTCTCGGCGATCGCCAGGAACTCCTCCGACGCCGAACCACCCATCGCGCCGGACATCGCCTTGACGATCACGTAGTCGAACCCGAGCCGGTCGAAGATCGCGATGTACGCCTTGCGGTGCAGCTCGTAGGAGGCCTGCAGACCGTCCTGGTCGATGTCGAACGAGTACGAGTCCTTCATCACGAACTCGCGCCCGCGCAGCACCCCGGCGCGCGGCCGGGCCTCGTCGCGGTACTTGTTCTGGATCTGGTAGATCGACAGCGGCAGGTCCTTGTACGACGAGTACAGGTCCTTCACGACGAGGGTGAACATCTCCTCGTGGGTAGGACCGAGCAGCATGTCGGCACCCTTGCGGTCCTTCAGCCGGAACAGGTTCGGCCCGTACTCCGTCCAGCGGCCGGTCGCCTCGTAGGGCTCGCGGGGCAGCAGGGCCGGGAAGACCAGCTCCTGCGCGCCGATCTTGTTCATCTCGTCGCGCACGATGTTCTCGACGTTGCGCAGCACCCGCAGGCCGAGCGGCAGCCAGGTGTAGATGCCCGGCGCGGCCCGGCGGATGTACCCGGCCCGGACCAATAGTCGGTGGCTCGGGACCTCCGCGTCCGCCGGGTCCTCGCGAAGGGTGCGAAGGAACAGCGACGACATACGCAGAATCACGGGAGTCTCCAGCAGTGCAGAAAGTGATGGAACTACGGACAGCAAAGAGGATATCCGCCCGCGGCCAATGCTCTTACCACTTTTCCACAGGGCTGGCGATCAGCACCCCTCGCGGGCAGCCTTCAACGCCGCCCGGATCAACGGCAGCTGCAGCGGCAGCCGGGCGAACCCGATCGCCTTGGCCCGCGACGATCCCTTCCGGTTCAGGTCCAGCGCCATCTGCACGTTGGCGGGGAAAACCGCCACCAGCAACGCAGTACTGAGCAGGCCGGCACCGCGGCGGGTCCGTGGGTGCAACAGACCCGCCGCGCAGGCCAGCTCGGCCACGCCGGACGCGTAGACGAGTTCCTTCTTCCGCGGCAATTGCCGCGGCACGATCTGCTCGAACGGCTCGGGCTTCACGAAATGCAGCACGCCCATCACGCCGAACAACGCGGCCAACCCGGTCGTGCTCCTGCTCCGTCGACTCATACCAAGCACCCTAGCCGACCGTGTTACCCGCGGGTAGCCGCGTTAGGGCAGCGTGCCGTACGGCGTGGCGGCCGCCTTCGCGGCGTACAGGAAGGCGCCCTTGTTCTTCGGCCAGAAGGTCGAGTCCATGCACGAGTACGCCGGGAAGAACCCGCCGCACGAGCCCGAATCGGGCCCGACCTCGAACGTGTACGACGGCACGCCGCGGGTCCCGTACAGCCAGTCGTCGGTCGCGCCGGGCGCGAAGTACCCGACCCCGCCGTCGCCGGTCGTAGTCGGGTACCCGTTGAACGCCCCCATCTTCTTGCCCAAGGCAACCAATGCCGCCTTGTTCGGCGCATCCGTGTTGGTGTACCCGTACGGCGCCAGGATGTCGTTGCCGAAACTGTGCAGGGTCAGGAACACCCCGGTCGTGTCGGCCGCCGCGGGCTGACCGACGTCGCCCTTGGTGTCGCGGAAGATCTTGTCCAGCAGACCCTGGATCGCGATCGTCTCCGGCTCGGAGATCGCCTTCGGACCGGGATAGGTCTCGTCGCACGGCCCACCCTCGCTCACGTCCCACTGGAAGTTCGAGTTCCGGTTCAGGTCCACACCGGCGTCGCTCGACGGGCAACCACCCTTGGCGTTGTCGACGTTCTTGCGCTGCATCACCGGCTGCGACGGCGACGAGGCGACCACGTCGACGCCGTCCGGGTTCGCCATCGGGACGACCCACAACTCCCGCGAGTCGACCAGCGAGGTGACCTCCGGGTCCTTGCCGTACGACGTGACGAGCAGGTCGATCCAGCGATACGCGAGTTCACCGGTGGACAGCTCCCGGGCGTGGATCTGGGTGTGCAGCACGAACTTCGGCTTCTTGCCGGTGCTGTTCAGCGCACAGTCGCCGGCGGTCAGCTTGGTGATGCAGAGGGCCTGGATGTCGTGCCCTCCTTGGCCTTTCGTCTTCTTCCACGAGTCGCCGATGTCGTACAGCTTCACCAGGTCCGGGTGCGCGGAGGCCACCGCGGCGTTGTGCTGCTCATGACCGAGCACGGTGTGATAGCCGCCGTAGTACGTCGTACCGGCGGCGTCAGCGGCGCGTACCAGCGGCTGGTAGACGCTGCCGCTCTTGCCGAGCAGCACTCCCCTGTCGCGCAGGCTCTTGGCCTCCGCAGGAGTCGCGACCACGATCGGGCGGGTGCCATGACCGTGACTGATGTCGTAGCCGTCTTCGACAAGCTTGGCGATGGTCAGTCCGGCGGGGAGCTTCAGCGTGTAGTACGCCGGGGCCATGTCTGCCTGCGCGGCTGGTTCGCGGGCCGGGGCGGCCGAACTGCCGGGGGCGAACCCGGCGACCGCGGCGGCGACTGCGGCCAGGGCGGCCAAGGACGTGGCGATTCTTCGCATGGTGTTTCCTTCCGCTGGGCGGGGCGGCGCTGGAACAGCAAATCCCACCAACGGTCACCACACCATCACGGTGAGCGCTCAACATCATCGCGGCTCTACTTCATCGCGAGAGGCGCCGGACGGCTGAAGCAGCCGTCCGGCGCATCAGTCAGCTACAACGCGACACAGCCGGCATCGAGGAGACCTGACCGGGCTTGGATACTCCGCCAAGGAGGGTCGAGTCCTCGGCGATCGCCAACCGCGGACTGCCCGCGGGGATTTCACCGAGCGCGGTCGTGAGTTGCCACAGCGACTTCGTGATCGAAAGCGACCAGCCGATGATCAGGCCGCTGGAGCTGATGCCCTCGAACCGGCCAGCATCGGCAATGCCGTGACGACGCCGTTCTTCCAGAGATAGGCGCTGGTGTCGGCGATCGGGGACGGAGCGACCGTGAAGGCGACCGTTCCGTCCGTGTCCACCCCCGCGACCGAACTGCCGAGCGGGAAGCCCGCCGGAGTGGTCACCGTACCGGGCTGGTCGGCCGGCCAGCGGTAGACGACGTTGTGGTCGGGGTCGCCGGCCGGATGGCCGTTGCCCCAGATGTCGCCGTTCTCCGTGATGGCCACCGCATGCACGTTGTACGCTCCGGCCGGCACCGGTAGCTGCTCGAGGTGACCGTCAGTGGACCGGAACGGGAAGTAGCGGATCACCACTCCCCAAGGGTCTTCACCGATGATCTTCCCGGCGGCCCCGACCACGGTTCCGCTGCTGTTCACATCATTGACCTCGAGATCGTTGTGGGCAGCGGGCAGCAGGCCGAGATCGCTGAGGGTCGCACCCGTCCAGCGCACGACGTGATAGTCGTTGGCTCCGTTGGAGCCCGGGAAGCCGACCTGCCCGGCGTAGGTGCCCGGTCCGCTCGCTGCGGAGACGTAGCCGCTGACCGCACCCGCCGGTACCGGCAGATTGGTGGTCCGCCAGGTGCAGGCGGTTGTGGTTGCGTGGGCTGTGATGGTGCCGAGTCCGGTAGCGGCCAGTGCGCCGGCAGTCAGCAAGGTGACGATGCTTCGTTTGAGAGTCATGGCGTCCTCCGATCAGCTGCAGCGCGCGATGACGGGCAGGGGCGGGTTGGTCGTGGTCGGCTGGACGCCGGAGCCGACAATGCTGCCGTCGTCGGCGACCGCGTTGATCCCGAGGCCGGCTGGGATAGCACCCTTGGCCGTGGTCAGCTGCCAGAGCGCACCTTTGTACGGGCTCCTGGAGTAGCCGAGGATCAGGCCGCTGGTGTTGATGTCATAGGCGTTGGCGGAGTTCGGCAGCTTCTTCGCGACGCCGTTCTCCCAGAGGATGCCGGTGGAGTGGAAGTTCGCATCCAGGCTCTCCCCTACCATCCGGCCGTTGGAGATCGCCGAGACGCTCCCGGAGGTCGCACCGGACGGCAACGGCAAGGCCTTGGCGACACCGTTCTTCCAGGTGTACGGACGGTCGGTCTGCGGCCCCTGATAGGCGGCGACCGTGATGGTCACCGTCCCGTCGGCATCCACATCCGAGACCGAGCTACCGGTCGGGAATCCGGCCGGTGTGACGACCGTGCCCGGCTGAGCGGCCGGCCACTTGTAGACGACCTTGTAGTTGTTGCTGTCCGGCCCGAAGCCGCTCCCCCAGATGTCGCCGTTCGCGGTGATCACGGTCGCGCGCACGTCATGGGAGCCGGCCGGCATCGGCAGTTGCTCGAGGTGGTCGCCGACCGAGCGGAAGGGGAAGAACTCGACGAGCGGCCAGCCCTCGGCGGTGCCGACGACCTTTCCACCGAAGCCGACGACGGTGCCGGCGCTGTTCACGGCGGTGACGTAGGTCGTCGTAGTCGGCGTCGGGCGTCATCCCGAGGTCGGTGACCGCCCCGTTCACCCACCGCGCGGCGTGATTCTTGTAGCCGAAGACGCCACTGTCTGTCAGCTTGAGCGTTCCGGCGTATACGCCCCGGTCCGGCCTCCGCGGTGATGGTGCCGCCCTGGTCGGCGGCCGGCCGGGACCGGCAGCCAGGTGGCGGGTTTGTAGGTGCAGGCGCTCGTGGCGGCCTGTGCTGTCGTCGCTCCGGTCGCGACCAGCGCACCGATGACGAGCGCGCTGAGGATCTTGGTTCTCATAGAATTCCTATCGGCAGAAGGGATCTCCTGCCGACCAGGTTTCGGACCAGTCCTATATTCCGGCTGTAATCCGCATCAGAACAAAATAGTCGCGAACGTCTCGACCGTGCGGAAACCGACGCGTTCGTACGCCGCACGCGCGGGCGTGTTGAACGCGTTCACGTAGAGCGTCACCACCGGGGTGATCTGCCGGGCGAGCTCGACCACGGCCGCCATACCGGGTGCCGCGAGGCCCTCGCCGCGCCGCTCCGGATCCACCCAGACGCCCTGGATCTGGCAGACGCCGGAGCCGACCGATCCGATCTCGGCCTTGAAGACGACCTTGCCGTCCTCGATCCGCGCGAACGCCCGGCCGGTCCGGATCAGCTCCGCGACCCGGGACCGGTAGAAGGTGCCGTCCGGCCCGGTCTGCGGCGGTACGCCGACCTCCTCGGTGTACATCGCCACGCAGGCCGGATAGAGGATCGGCAGCTCGACCGGCTCCACCGCGCGGACCAGCGGATCGGGCGTGATCGCCGGGGAGCCGTCGATCACCATGAACGGCTGGTCGTCGCGGACCTCGCGGGCCGGCCCCCAATGCGGTTCGAGTGCCGTCCAGAGCTGGTCGACCGCGCGAGCCGGGCCGAGGATCTGGAAGCAGTTCCGGCCGCGCCGCAACGCGTACGCCGCGAACGAGCGCAGCGCGGCCTCGTCGGCACCGACCGGAACCATGTTGCCGCCGGCATGGCAGAGCGCCTCGAGCACGCCCTTGTCGACGTACCCCCAGACCTCCGCGCCACGCCGCGGATCGAGCCCGGAGGTCTGCACCAGGCTGTCCACGAAGACGTTCACGACCGGATCGCGGGCGATGACGGCCCTCGCTGCTGAGAGGTCGCGAGGACCTAGTACCCGTACGCCCACGGGGCAGAACCTAGCTGATTCTCACCGATCAAGCGCGCAATGGGTCGTGCGCCGCCGCGATTCGCCGCAACGGAGAGGTCCAGGCGACCAGTACGGCGACCACCCCGCCCGCCCCCATCAGCACCATCCCGGGCCGGATCCCGACCCAGCTGCCGAGCAGTCCGCCGACCACCGAACCACCTGTCCAGCCGACTCCCCAGGACAGCATCCGGCCGGCCGTGTTCACTCGGCCGAGCAGGTGTTCCGGCGTCACCTGCTGCCGGTACGAGATCGCGTTGACGATCACCAGCACGTACGCCGAACCCCAGACCAGCAAGGCGATCGCGGCCAGCTCCCAGTTCGGCATCAACGGGCTGACGATGCCGAGCGCGGCCGACACCGGGATGGCGTAGAGCGTCACCGCCGCCGGTGGCATCCGCTTCAGCAGCCG
The DNA here is from genome assembly GCA_963740725.1 of uncultured Actinomycetota bacterium. Lineage (GTDB taxonomy): Bacteria > Actinomycetota > Actinomycetes > Propionibacteriales > Kribbellaceae > Kribbella. The sequence goes on along the minus strand of CAVUFT010000025.1, from coordinate 471,647 downwards.
CGGCAACCCGAGCGCCGCGATCAGTCCGCCGATCCCCCACGTCCCGTAGACGAGCCCGAACCGGATCCCCGACGTACCGATGTGCAGCTCCCGGTCGCACCAGACGATCATCAGCGCCATGAACCCGCCGCCCGCGAACGACTGCAGGCTGCCGACGATCGTCATCGTCCGTACGCCGGCATGCCGCACCAGGTAGCGCACCCCTTCCGCGATGTCGGCGAACACCACCTTCGGCCGCAACGGCTGCTGCCCGGTGCGCTGCTCCGACATCACCCGGACGATCCCGCGGACCGCGATCGCCGACGCCACGAAACTCAGCGCATCGATGACCAGCAGATTGGCCGGGTTCATCACGGCGAGCAGCAACGCCGCCAGGGGCGGGACGAAAAGCTCGATCAGACTCGATGCCGTCCACACCGCCGCGTTCGCCTGCGCGACCTTCGCCCTGCCGACCAGCACCGGCAGCGCGCCGAAGTTCGCGCCGTCGAAGAACGTGAAGACCATCTGGACGACGAAGCCCACCACCAGCACCTGCGCGACGGTGAGCACGCCGGCCAGATACGCGAGTGGCACGGACCCGATCACGACCGCGTTGATCAGGTCCGCCGACACCATCACCCGGCGGCGGTTCCAGCGATCCGCGAGAGCACCCGCGAACAACCCGACCAACAGGTACGGCGCGGCCTCCAACGCGGTGACCAGGGCCGTGAGAAACGGCGAACCGCTCAACCGGTAGACCAGCACCGGCAAGGCGACCGCGGTCACCATCGAGCCGGTGAGCGACGAGGCCCGAGCGATCCAGTACCGGCGGAAGTCCGGGTCGTCCCGCAAACGCAGCTGCATATCGCTGATCATCGGCCCTGTCGTCGTCATCCGCCGTGCACCACTACGGTCTGCCCGTCCGGATCCACGATGACGATGCCGTCCGGATCCACGGTGGTGCCGTCCGGATCGAGCTTGGCCTGATAGCCGCTCGCTGCCAAGCGCTCGGCGACAGCCGTCAGATCCTCGGTGGTCGTCAGTTCCAGCTGTACGCCGAACGGCTCGGCCGGCGATCCGTAGTACACGGACTGACCACCACCCAGCACGGCGAGGAACCGGTCCCAGGCAGCCTCGTCGGCACCGGTCAGCCGCGGCTTCACCGACCAGCGTGAATCGGGATGCGCGTCATGCAGCTTGTAGCCGTAGAGATCCTTGGCGCGTTCGTCGAACCAGATCTGTACGCCGTTGGCCGGTGTCACCGACAGCACCCGCCCGTACGCCTCGTCCCAGCTCGTCGCGTCCTCGTAGCCGGCCGCGATCAGCCGGTCCCGCAACTCGTCGATGTCGTCGGCCTCGAAGGACAGCGTCGTCTCCCCTGACTCCGCGCCCATCGCCGATGCCGCCGAGTCGTGCAGCGCGACCATCCCCCAGCCACCGACCATGTCCAGCCAGCCGCCCCGCTCGGACTCGATCCGCGATCGCAACCCCAACGTCTCCAGGAACGCCCGCATCGCCGGCACGTCGGCGGTGAACCTCAACGGACGGATCAAGATGTCATTCATCCCCGCGCCTCCCCATGCTTGTCCAGGTAGTCGGTCAGTGCCTGCTCGACCAGCGCCGACAGACTCGCGCCGTCGTCGATCGCCTTGTGCTTGACCCGCCGGATCAGCTCCGGCGGCAGATACACGTTGAACTGCGCCTTCTTCTCCGTCATAGCTAGAATGCTAGCATCCTAGATAGCTACCAAACAAGAAGCCCCTGCCGGGTCAGCAGGGGCGTCTGTGCTCAGACGGTCGCGAGCAGCGCGTCGTCCAGTTCCTTGAGGAGTTTGGCCTTCGGGCGGGCGCCGACGACCGACCAGATCAGCTCGCCGCGATGGAACAGCATCAGCGTCGGCAACGCCATCACCCGGTACTTCGAGGAGATCGCCGGGTTCTCGTCGGAGTTCAGCTTCACCACGGTGAGCCGGTCTTTCCGCTCGTCCGCGACCTGGGCCAGGATCGGGACGATCTGGTGGCACGGCGGGCACCACTGGGCCCAGAAGTCCACCAGGACGGGCTTGTCGGCCCGCAGTACCAGCTCGTCGAAGGTCGTCTCGTCGACTACCTGTAGATCGCTCATTGTGTCCTTGTCCTCCAGCTCTCGGCATCGGCGAGGAGGTCGGTCAGCCGGGCCCGCAGATCGCTCAGTTCGGCGATCCGCCGGTCCACCTCGGCGATCCGGGTCCGGTACGCCGTCAGCGAGGCCGGGCAGACGTCCGCCCGGTCGTTGCCGGCCCGCAGGCACTCGATGAACGGGTACGTCTGTTCCGCGGTCAGTCCGAGGCTCAGCAACGCCTTCACCTCGCGGACCACGGCGACATCCTCGTCGCGATAGGTCCGGTACCCGTTCGGCTCCCGTTGCGGTTTGAGCAGTCCCTGCGCTTCGTAGTACCGAACCGCCTTGACCGTCACGCCGGCCTCGGCCGCCAGGTCGCTGATATGCATCCCGCCTCCTCGACACCGACGCTAAACCCTGCCCTTGGGGTCAAGGTCAAGCCAGAATAGCTCTCATGTATCTCGGGAAGTTCGTCCATGACTCCGGCCTCGACCTGACCGCGCCCACGCTGGAGCGGGTCGCAGTGCGCGGGGTGCTGTTCCGCGACTCGGAGCTGCTGCTGCTGAAGTCGCGGCACGGCGACTACAAGTTCCCGGGCGGCGGGGTGGAGGCCGGCGAGACGATGACCGCGGCGCTGCAACGGGAGTTCCTGGAGGAGTGTGGGTTCGCTTCGATTGAGGTGGGGCTCGCGCTCGGACTGACCGTGGAGTATCTGCGGGCGGCCGAGCCGGAGTACGCGGTCTTCAAGATGACTTCGCACTACTTCTACTGCTCGGGTGGCGTTTCAAGTGCTTCGCAGACGCTCGAGGACTACGAGAGCGAGCTGGAGTTGGAGCCGGTGTGGATCAGCGTTGCTTCTGCGTTGGCCGCCAACCGCGCCGTCGCGGAGAGCGGCGTCGGCGTACAGCGCTGGCTGGCTCGCGAGACCCAGGTGCTTTCACACCTCAGCTGATCTCGTTGCGCACCCATTCACCGAGCACCTTCGCACTGGCGTCGACGAGCGTCGGCCAGTCCAGCGCGGCCTCGTCAGCGCTGTCCGACACATGCTTCACCAACCGCACCGGTACGCCGTACTCCCGGCAGGCGAACGCGACGCCGTAACCCTCCATGTCGACCAGATGCGCCTTCTGCGCCAGCCGCTCCCTGGTAACAGCATCCGACACGAACACGTCACCGGAAGCGAGCACGGTCCCGTCACCACCGTCGATCTTCAACGACTCCTGCGGATCCAGCCCGATCGCGCGCACTGCTTCGGCGTTGATGTCGTGGTTGATCACCTCACTCGGCAGATACAGGCCGGACAGCCCGTCGCGCAGCGCTCCCGTAGTACCGATGTTCAACACCACAAGATCCTTGGTGTCCCTGCTCGCCAACGCCTTGGCCACCGCGACCGCCGCCGAGGTCTTCCCCACCCCGGTCACCACCACCGGCACCCCGTCCGGCACATACTTCGCCTCACCCTTGACCGCACTGACCACCAAGTAATCCGTCACGCCGCGAAGGCTATCGGGTAGTACCAGGTCCAGGGCTAGCTGACGGAGACGGTGGGTTCGCCGGAGGGGGCTGCGTCGCCCATTTCCTCGGCGATGCGCATCGCTTCCTCGATCAGGGTCTCCACGATCTTGGACTCGGGGACGGTCTTGATGACCTCGCCCTTGACGAAGATCTGGCCCTTGCCGTTGCCGGAGGCAACACCGAGGTCGGCCTCGCGGGCCTCGCCCGGACCGTTCACGACACAGCCCATCACGGCGACGCGGAGCGGGACCTCCATGCCCTCCAGACCGGCGGTGACCTGCTCGGCCAGCGTGTAGACGTCGACCTGGGCGCGCCCGCAGGACGGGCAGGAGACGATCTCGAGCTTGCGCTCGCGCAGGTTCAGCGACTGCAGGATCTGCAGGCCGACCTTGACCTCCTCGACCGGCGGCGCGGACAGCGAGACGCGGATGGTGTCGCCGATCCCCTTCGACAGCAGCGCACCGAACGCGACCGACGACTTGATCGTGCCCTGGAACGCCGGCCCGGCCTCGGTCACGCCGAGGTGCAGCGGCCAGTCCCCCGCCTCGGACAGCAGCTCGTATGCCTTGACCATCACGACCGGGTCGTTGTGCTTGACCGAGATCTTGAAGTCGTGGAAGTCGTGCTCCTCGAACAGCGACGCCTCCCAGACGGCCGACTCGACGAGCGCCTCGGGCGTCGCCTTGCCGTACTTCTGCAGCAGCCGCGGATCCAGCGACCCCGCGTTGACGCCGATCCGGATCGACGTCCCGTGGTCCTTCGCCGCGGCCGCGATCTCCTTGACCTGGTCGTCGAACTTGCGGATGTTCCCCGGGTTCACCCGGACCGCGGCACAGCCGGCCTCGATCGCCGCGAACACGTACTTCGGCTGGAAGTGGATGTCGGCGATCACCGGGATCTGCGAGTGCCTGGCGATCTCCGGCAGCGCGTCCGCGTCGTCCTGCGACGGGCAGGCGACCCGGACGATGTCGCAGCCGGCCGCCGTCAGCTCGGCGATCTGCTGCAGCGTGGTGTTGACGTCGGACGTGAGCGTCGTCGTCATCGACTGCACCGACACCGGCGCGTCACCACCGACCAGCACCTTGCCGACCTTGATCTGGCGGGTCTTGCGGCGCGGGGCGAGGGTCGGCGGAGGCAGCGCGGGCATGCCCAGGGAGATGCTCATTTTTCCTTTAACCGTTGAGTGTTGACGCTTGAGGGAATCAGCCGTTGAACAGCTTGATCGGGTTGACGATGTCGGCGATGACGAGCAGCACGCCCATCACCACGATGAAACTGGCCGCCACATAGGCGATCGGCAGCAGCTTGGCGACGTCGACGTACCCGGGATCGGGCCGGCCGAACAGCTTCGCGAGGCCGCGCCGGAGGCCTTCCCAGATGGCGCCGATCATGTGGCCGCCGTCCAGGGGCAGCAGCGGGATGAAGTTGAACAGGGCAAGGAACAGGTTCAGCGAGGCGAGCAGCGAGACCAGGAAGGCGATCCGCTCGCCACCGGTCAGCTGGTTGTTCGAGGCGACCTCACCGGCGACCCGGCTGGCACCGACGACACTCATCGGGCTGTCCTCGTCGCGGTCGCCGCCGACGATCGACTTCGCGACGCCGACCAGCTTCTCCGGGAAGTTGCCGAGCGCCTTGACCGTCGCGACGGTCAGCTCACCCATCTTGTCGACGACGAAGCCGAAGTCCTGCCGCTCGACCTTCATCTCCGGCGAGACGCCGAGGAAGCCGACCGAGACCAGCTTGTCCGAGCCGGCCTTCTCGACCACCTGGTTCAGGATCGTGTTGGTCTGCAGGGTGGTCTGCTGACCGTTGCGCTCGACAACGATCGTGGCCGGCTTGTCGGTGTTCGCCCGGATCAGCGGGGTCAGGTCGTCCCAGCTCTTGATCGCGGTGCCGTTGAAGGACACGATCTTGTCGCCGACCTGGAAGCCCGCGGCCTTGGCCGGCGACTCCTTGTCGGTCGGCTCGCACTTGCGGTCCGCCGAGGCCTGCGAGGCCGGGATCACACAGTCGGTGACCGTGGAGACCGTGGTCTGCGCGACGTTGGCGCCGTAGAACATGAACAGTCCGGCGAAGAGCAGGAACGCGATCGCGACGTTCACCAGCGGCCCGGACGCCATCACGATCAGCTTCTTCCACCACACCTTCTGGTAGAACAGCCGGCCGTTGTCCGCCGGGTCGATCGTCTCGTACTCCGCGTTCCGCGCGTTCTCCACCAGCGACTGGATCGGGCCGGTGTTGGCTTTGCGCACCTTCGTCGGGTCCTGCCCCTTGGCCGGCGGCATCATCCCGATGATCCGGACGAATCCACCCGCGGGGATCGCCTTGAACCCGTACTCCGTCTCGCCGCGCTTGACCGACCAGACCGTCCGGCCGAAGCCGACGAAGAACTGGGTCACCTTCATGCCGAACGCCTTGGCGGGCAGCATGTGGCCCATCTCGTGCAGCGCGACCGACACCAGGATGCCGACGACGAACAGCACGATCCCGAGGAAAGTGAGGAGTGCGCTCATGCCTGTGTGGTCTCCCGGCGCTGATCGGTGGCGGTCAGTTCACGGGCCCTCGTCCGGGCCCAGGCGTCCGCGGCGAGCACGTCGTCGATGGACAGTTCCTCGTACGAGGGTACGTCGTGTTCGGTCACAATCCGGGCCACGGTGTCGATGATCCCGAGGAACGGCAGCCGGCCCTGCCGGAACGCCTCCACACAGATCTCGTTCGCGGCATTCAGTACTGCGGGCGCGGTCCCGCCGCGCTCGCCTGCCTCCCGGGCCAGCTGCACCGCCGGGAACGCCTCGTCGTCGAGCGGCTCGAACTCCCAGCTGGCCGCTGTCGTCCAGTCGATACCAGCCGCAGCGTCCGGTATCCGTTCGGGCCAGCCGAGTGCGAGGGCGATCGGCAACCGCATATCGGGCGGCGAGGCCTGGGCGATGGTCGCGCCGTCGAAGAACTCGACCATCGAGTGGACGATCGACTGCGGGTGCACCACGACCTCGATCTTGTCCATCGGCAGGCCGTAGAGCAGGTGCGCCTCGATCACCTCGAGACCCTTGTTGAACAGGTTCGCAGAGTTGATCGTGATCACCGGGCCCATGTCCCAGGTCGGGTGCTTGGCCGCCTGCTCGGGAGTGACGTCGGTCATCTCGGACCTGCTGCGACCCCAGAACGGTCCCCCGCTGGCCGTCACGACCAGGCGCCGTACTTCGTCCGCCGTACCGGCGCGCAGGCATTGGGCGAGCGCGCTGTGCTCGGAGTCCACCGGCACGATCTGGCCCGGCTTGGCCCGCTTCATCACCAGTGGGCCGCCGACAACCAGCGACTCCTTGTTGGCGAGAGCGAGCGTCGTACCGGCGTCCAGGGCGACCAGGGTCGATTGGAGTCCGACCGAGCCGGTGATGCCGTTGAGTACTACGTCACAGGCCATCCCGGCGAGCTCGGCGGAGGCGTCCGGACCGGTGATGATCTTCGGGATCCGGAACTGGCCCTGTGCGTAGCCGCGGCGCTGCGCCTCGGCGTAGAAGGCCAGCTGGAGGTCCTGCGCGACGGTCGCCTTCGCGACGGCGACCACCTCGACCTCGAACTCCAGGGCCTGCTGCGCGAGCAACCCGACGTTGCCGCCACCGGCCGAGATCGCGAGCACCCGGAACCTGTCCCGGTTGCGGCTGATCAGCTCGAGGGCCTGGGTCCCGATCGAGCCGGTCGAGCCGAGGATGACGACGCTGCGCGGATTCACGCCTGTCATTGTCTCCTAGGTCCACTCCCTTCATTCTCCCAGGTCTTCAGCCGCGAGAGCGATTCGCCCGGTCCCGGCGCTACCGTTACCTCTATGAGTCTGGAACAGCCGCCGCCGCCCGAGCGCCGGGCCTCTGACAACGACCGCGAACGAGCCGCCTCGGTGGTGCAGGAAGCCCACAGCGACGGCCGGCTGGATTTCGAGGAGCTGGACGAGCGGCTGACCCAGATCTACTCGGCCAAGACCGAGCTCGAGCTGCGGACGGCGACCGCCGACCTGGTCGCGCTCCCGCACGGCAGCAACTCCGTGGAGATGGTGATCCGCGGCAAGCACAGCGCCCAGAAACGTGAAGGCGCGTGGCAGGTGCCCGAGCGGGTGGTCGCGGTGGGCGAGCACTCGTCGATCCGGCTCGACTTCACCGACGCGGTGATCCCCTGGCGGGAGGTGCACGTCGACGCGCGGATCAAGCACAGCTCGATCGTGATGATCGTGCCGCCGGGCTGGAGCATCAACATCGACGACATCGACATGGTGCACGGCACCGCGTCGAACAAGGCGGGCGCGCCCGCGGCAGGCGGCGTCCGGCTGCGGGTCACCGGTGAGGCGAGGCACGGCAGCATCGTCGTACGGCACCCGCGGAAACGTCACTGGTGGTGGCCCTGGTACCGGAAGTAGGGCTGGACCCCGGCGAGAAGTAGGGCTGGACCCCGGCGAGTGTGGGGAAAGCCGCAGGGACGGCGCGGCTCGGTTGCGGATAGCGTGACGTCATGACCGTTTCGCTGGATCTCGTCGACGTCGACTCGCTGCTGACCTCCGAAGAGCTCGACATCCGGGCGACCGCTCGGAGGTTCGCCGACGAGCGGCTGCGCCCGCAGCTGCCCGAGTGGTTCGAGGACGCGACGATCCCGGCGCGTGAGCTGGCCAAGGAGCTCGGCTCGCTCGGGTTCCTCGGGATGCACCTGACCGGGTACGGGTGTGCCGGGGTGGGGCCGGTCGCCTACGGGCTGGCCTGCCTGGAGATCGAGGCGGCCGATTCGGGGATGCGGTCGCTGGTCTCGGTGCAGGGATCGCTGGCGATGTATGCGATCTGGAAGTACGGCAGCGAGGAGCAGAAGACCGAGTGGCTGCCCCGGATGGCGGCCGGCGAGGCGATCGGGTGCTTCGGGCTGACCGAGCCGGACTTCGGGTCGAACCCGGCCGGGATGCGGACGAACGCCCGCCGCGACGGTGACGACTGGGTGCTGAACGGCTCGAAGATGTGGATCACCAACGGGTCGGTCGCGGATGTAGCCGTGGTCTGGGCGCGCGCCGAGGACGGGGTGCGTGGCTTCGTCGTACCGACTGCTACGGCTGGGTTCTCGGCGCCGGAGATCACCCGGAAGATGTCGTTGCGGGCGTCGGTGACGTCCGAGCTGGTGCTGGAGGACGTCCGGCTGCCGGCGTCGGCGATGTTGCCGGAGGCACGCGGTTTGTCAGGACCGCTCGGCTGCCTGAACGAGGCGCGGTTCGGGATCATCTTCGGCGCGATGGGTGCGGCGCGGGACTGCTTGGAGACCGCGCTGGATTACGCGGCCGAGCGGCAGGTGTTCGACAAGCCACTCTCGGCGTACCAGCTGACCCAGGCGAAGTTCGCGGACATGTCGGTCGAGCTGAACAAGGGCATCCTGCTCGCGGTGCACCTCGGCCGGCTGAAGGAGAAGGGCGCGCTGCGACCGGAGCAGGTCAGCGTCGGCAAGCTGAACAACGTCCGCGAGGCGATCGCGATCGCCCGCGAGTGCCGCACGATCCTCGCCGCGAACGGGATCAGCGGTGAGTACCCGATCATGCGGCACGCCAACAACCTCGAATCGGTCCTCACCTACGAGGGCACGTCCGAGGTCCACCAACTGGTGATCGGTCAGGCCCTCACCGGCCAGGCTGCCTTCCGCTGAGCCCATGCTCGTCGAACCGGCCGTCGACCGAAGCGCCCTGACTTCCGCGGTTCACCAGTACTACGGGCTGACGGTCACGTCGATGGAGTTCGTACCGGTCGGCTGGGGCACGGTCGGTTATCGGCTGTGGGCCGGCGAATCGCAGTACTTCCTCAAGCTCTGGCCCCGTGAAGCCCCTGAAGCGTTAGCACGTTTGCCGATCGTGCAGGAGCTCCACGAGCATGGGCTGCGGGTGCCTTACCCCTTGGCGACCGAGGATCACCAACTGTCGGTCCGGATTCTGCCCGGCGTGATCGCGTTGTTCCCGTTCCTGGCCGGACAGTCTCCGCCGGAATGGCCGGTCTGCCCGCGACCGGTGCTGGAGGAGGTCGGCCGGACGATCGGCCAACTGCATTCCCTTCAGCTCGACCTGCCGTTCCGCGAGGAGTTCGCGGTGCGGTCGCGAGAGCGCTTGCGGCCGTACCTGGGCGGTTCCGTGCTTCGGCCGTACGAGAGAGAACTGGCGGGCCAGCTGGATCGTCTGGACGAGTTGCGGGCAGCAGCGCTGGCGGCACCCGGATCGTTCGTGGTGACTCACACCGACCTGATCGGCAACAACATCCTGGTCGACGGCGAGGGACGGGTCAGCCTGCTCGACTGGGACGACGTGCGACTCGCGCCGCCGGAGTACGACCTGTCCCTGTTGCTGCATGGCGTGCAGCCGATCGACGGGAGGGCGTTCGGCATCGTGCTCGAGGTCTATCCCCGGCGGCCGTTGCGGATCGAGCTGTTCGCGTTCTTCCTGCTGCGGCGGGCGCTGGACGACTTCACGGCGCGCGTCGTCGTTCTCTCCGAGGGCGATCGGACACCGCACGAGATCGACGATGCTCGTGCGGGGCTGGAGTTGTGGGGCGCCGAGCAATGGCGGCACCTCGACCGCCGCCTCGACCTCATCCGGGCGGCATCGGCGACTTGACGCTTGTGCATGGCAAGCGTTCGATTGGGTACTGAGAGTGAACGGGGATCAACAATTGGTCACCGTTGATTGGTACCGCCCTGCCGGGGAAAGGGGCAAAGATGCGAATCAACGTCGGAATCCTGCTGATCGCGGCGGGCGCCATCCTCGCGTTCGCTGTCCGGCACGGGTCCGGGCCGGTGAACTTCACCGTGGTCGGGGTTGTGATCATGCTCGGCGGCGCTGCCGGGCTCTGGCTGTCGTACCGGGTCGTGAACCAGCAGCACCAGGAAGACGTCACGCTGATCAAACCGGGGATCGAAGAGCAGTACGACACCGCTCCCCACGAGTACGCGATCGAGGAACAGATCGACGTCACCCCGGTCGCCTACCAGGAGCACCCGGCTAGAGAAGCTCGAGAGGCTTGATGAGGTAGTTGCAAAGGTCGCGGTGGGTGACCAGGATGCGTCCCTCCGCGTCCTTCTCGGTCCACTCGTCGCGCACCTGTGGGCCGTCCCATTCGCGGTAGCCGAGTCGCTCGTAGAGTCGCCGGGCACCGGTGTTGTCCGGCCCTACGCCCATGCCGATCGCCGAGTATCCCCAGTCCCGCGCGAGTTGCTCAGCCGCGGCGATGATCGCCGTACCGACTCCACGTCCTTGCTCGTAGACATGCAGGGCGTTGATCTCGGCGGGATCCGGGCCGGCTTGTACTTCGGGGTACCAGCTGTGGCGCCGCAGCATCGTGTGGCCGACCACCTGGCCGTTCTCTCGCGCGAGGAGGTAGACCGCCTCGCCGCGGAGTTGCTGGCTGCCCAACGCTCCCGGTGGTGTTCGCGCGTTGCGGGCGACTGCTCGGCCGCGATGATCGCGTCGAGTTCGTGCTGTTCCGCCGGCCGGATGTCGAGCATTGTCCGAACGTAGCCGAGGGCTTTAAGCCTGGCTAAAGGATTTCGGCGCAGACTGGGCTGGTCCGAAGGGGGTGGCAGGGATGACCGATCGGAATCGGGAACTGCTGGAGCGGTTGTGGCCGATGGACGGGCAACTGGCGTTGTCCGCCGAGGCCGAGCACGAGTTGCGCACCGAGGACTACGTGCTGGTGATGCCGCAGTCGGGCGAGCGGATCACCGGGCGGGACACGATGCGGGCGATGCAGCAGGAGTACCCGAACCCGCCGTCGATCGAGATCCAGCAGATCCTCGGCGCCGGCGACACGTTCGTCGTCCTCGGCCGGTCGAACTATGGCGGCGAGATCTACTACGTCGCCAACATCGTCGAGTTCTCCGACGGCCGCGTCGCCCGCGAAACCCGCATCTACGGCTCCCCGTTCGAGCCACCCGAGTGGCGCACGAAATACGCCGACCCAACCTGAACCCACGTCGAAGACCTGCCGGCACGCCGTACGGGCTCGGCCTACTTCGCGACCTCGGTGGCGCGGGACTCGCGGACGACGGTGACGCGGATCTGGCCGGGGTAGGTGAGCTCCTCCTCGACCTGCTTGGCGATGTCGCGCGCCATCACCTGCGCGGCGATGTCGTCGACCGCGTCCGGCAGGACCATCACCCGGATCTCCCGGCCGGCCTGCATCGCGAACACCTTCTCGACACCGTCGTGGTGCATCGCGATCTCCTCCAGCCGCTCCAGCCGCTGGACATACGCCTCGAGCGACTCACGCCGCGCGCCCGGCCGGCCACCACTTACCGCGTCGGCCGCCTGGGTCAGCACGGCTTCGACCGTCCGCACCTCGACCTCGTTGTGGTGCGCCTCGATGCAGTGCACGACGTCGTCGTCCTCGCCGTACTTGCGCGCCAGCTCCGCACCGACGATCGCGTGACTGCCCTCGGACTCGTGCGTGAGCGCCTTGCCGATGTCGTGCAGGAACGCGCCACGCTTGCACCGCTTCGCATCCAGCCCGAGCTCGGCCGCCATCATCGAGGCGATGTGCGCGGACTCGACCAGGTGCTTGAGCACGTTCTGCCCGTACGACGTGCGGTAGCGCAGCAGCCCCATCGTCCGGATCAGCTCGGGATGCAGATCGGTGATCCCGACATCCGCCATCGCGTCCTCGGCGGCCCGCTGGCACAGTTCGGCGACCTCGCCCTTGCTGCGCTCGTAGATCTCCTCGATCCGGCTCGGGTGGATCCGCCCGTCGAGGACCAGCGAATCCAGGGTCAGCCGCGCGGTCTCCCGGCGTACCGGATCGAAGCAGGACAGCAGGACGGCCTCGGGGGTGTCGTCGATGATCAGGTTGACGCCGGTGGTCTGCTCGAACGACCGGATGTTGCGGCCCTCGCGGCCGATGATCCGGCCCTTCATGTCGTCGCTGGGCAGGTGCACGACCGAGACGACGGACTCGCTGGTCTGCTCGGAGGCGAGTCGCTGGACCGCGCCGGTGATGATCTTGCGCGCCTTGACCTCACCCTCGTCCTGCGCCTGGCGTTCGATGTCGCGGACGATCGAGTGCGCGTGCCGCTTCGCCTCCGCCTCGATCGCGGCGACCAGCTCGGCCTTCGCCTGCTCGGTGGTCAGGTTCGCGACGCCTTCGAGGATCCTGCGGCGCTCGTCCTCGAGATCGCGGATCTCTGGCTTGCGCTGGTCGAGCTCCGCGAGCTGGACGGTCAACTCGTTCTGCCGCTCCTCGGTGGCGCGGTGCTGCTCGTCGAGGCGTTCCTCGCGCTCGGTCAGCCGGTGCTCGCGCCGCTCCATCTCGAGCCGCTGCTCGCGCAGGTCGTCGCGAATCGACTGCGCCTCGAGCTCGGCCTCCCGGCGTACGTCGGACGCCCGCTGCTCCGCCTCCCGGCGTACCTCGGACGCGCGATCCTCGGCGTCCCGGCGGATCTCCTCGGCCCGCTGCTCGGCGGCCTCGGCCCGGACCCGCAGTACGGCGGCTTCCTCCTCGGCCTGCCGGCGCACCGACTCGGCCGACGCCTTCGCGCCGGCGGTGATGGTGGCAGCCTCCAGCTTCGCCGTCGCCTCGGCCGCGTTCACGGCAGCCGACGCGTCGGCCTCCTTGCGGCGCGACAGCGTCAGCCCGATCCAGGCGAGGAGACCCACGATCAGCAGGCCGATCAGCACCAGCCCGACTGACGCCGCTACCGGCATGGCCGCGAGTGACATCGGCGTCTCCCCTCTTCGGAGTCACGCTGGGCGTGACTTTGGCTGCGACGAAGGGATGGTCCACTTGTGCGGTCGGACGACGGTACGGCGAAAGACACCAACCTTCGTGAGGCGGTGCCTGATCGGTCATATTCCAGCCGCGATCGGGGTCGCGGTGGTCCGTCTTTCAGCTCGGTCGAGCGTGCTCTCGTGTTCATCGTCCCGGCAGGTCAGCCGGTGATCAACCGTCCCGCCGGTGCTATATCCGCCACCGTCAGGTGGAGTGATCCCTTACTGATCCCGAGGCTAAGCGCGCCTATCCACAGGGTCAAGACAAACACCCACGCCTCACATCACGGTCTGACCCAACCCCCACCCCCCTCACCCCCAGAACCCCACCACCCCCACCAACCCCTCACCCCGCCACCCAGCCCGCCGGTCACCACAAGTACTCAACCCCTTGCAGACAGACCCCGGCGCCCGCCACACGCCCGACCGCCTCTGAACAGAGCTCGGCCCCACGGGATACAACTACCGCGGGGCCTGAGCTGGGTTCCTGAGCTGTCAGTCGCGTGGCCCCGGAAGTCCTTGGTCCGCGCCGGTAGCAGTCGCACCGGTCGCCGCTCCATCAGCATTCGAACCACCCGAACTACTCGGCTGCTCGGCTACATCAGGCGCCTCTCCGCCGACCACTCCACCATCAGCAGCCGTCGGCTCTTCCGCCTGGCTGTCCGCGTCAGGCGCGCCGTCATCCGGCCCGGTCTCACTCACCCCACCAGCCTCATCCGCCGGTGCCGACTCATCAGCCGCCACCGAGTCTCCTGCCGCAGCAGTCCCATCCCCAGCAGCATCGCCAACTGCGCCGGTCTCGTCCCCAGCGGCATCGGCAACTGCGCCGGTGTCGTCAACCCGCAGGCTTCGTCAGCGGCGCCCGTCGTTTCATCACCCGCGGCGCTCGTCGCATCTCCCGCGTCAGTGGCGCCCGCCGTGTCATCTCCCGCTGCACTGTCAGTAGTTCCGTCTGACGTCGGCGGCGCGGTCGGCTCTGCGCTGGTGCTATCGGTGGGCTCCGGCGAGGTTTCGGAGGTACCTGGAGCTCCCTTGGCGGCTTGCGAATCGACGTAATCGCCGACCTTCGACTGCACGGAGTCGACCTTGTCGGCATACTTCCCGCCGGTCTGCTTGTCGATCAGGTCGCCGGCCTTCTCGACGCCCGCCTTGATCTTGTCCGGGTCTTGCTTGACGACATTCCGGAGCCAGTTCTTCGCCTGTTCCTGGAAATCGTTCATTTGCACCCTCCGAGAGGTGTCAGGGGCGGATCGGACGAAAATCTCAGCCTACGGACCGATCACAAACAATCAGCCCACACTCCGGATCAGACACCGTTCCCCCCCACCCGTCAACGTCCCTCGCCGCACACACCCCCGCCGATCCCCCACAACCCCCATCTCACCGCGCCCTCAACACCCCACCCCAACCCTCCAAACACCACCCCGGCCAGCACCACAAAACCCGCCACGACCAGCTCAATGAGTAGCTAGATGCCCCGGGTGGGTGACCGACTGAGCAGCTGGGGGTTGGGCTACTCGAGCTCGAGGCCGGAGTCGTTGAGGAGGGGGAGTTCTTCGTCGCTGGCGTCTAGTTCTTGTTTGATGATGGTCATGGCGAGTCCGCCCGGGTACCCCTTGCGGGCGAGCATGCCGATCAGGCGGCGCATGGCGACCTGGCGTTCGAGGGAACGCATCGAGCGGAGCTTCTTGCGGACCAGAGCCCGGGCGGTGGCTTCTTCCTGGTCCGGGTCGAGTTCTTCGAGGGCGTCGCGGGCGAGTTCGTCATCGACTCCGCGACGGCGGAGCTCCTGGGCGAGGGCGCGCTTGCCCAGACCACGACCGCGATGGCGTGATTCGACCCAGGCGTTGGCGAACGCGGCATCGTCGATCAGCCCGACCTCGGTGAACCGATCGAGCACCTCGTCCGCCACCTCGTCGGGAATCTCCCGCTCAGCCAGCAGATCAGCCAATTCGGCCCGCGTCCGCGGCTGACCACTCAGCTTGTCCAACAGAATCGTCCGAGCCACCTGAGCGGGATCCGACGCCAGATCCAAATCCGGATCAGCAGGCACCCTCGGCTGCCCACCCCCAAACTTCCGAGTCCGCCGCATCCCCGGCCGCCGCACACTCCCCCGCGACGAACCCCCAGCCGCTCCATCCGAAGCTAGTCCACTAGAGCCCTCTGAAGAAGGTGCACCAAAACCTTCCGAGGACGTCCGCCCATTCCGTCGAGACGCCCGACCGAGATCCGGCCGTGGCCCCGCACTCCGATCTAAAGAGACCTCGGCAGGCGGGCCTGACGAAAGCTCGGCATCCGGATCTGAAGGCGGCTCTGCACGCCGGTCTGCCAAGGGCTCGGCAATCCGCTCAGATGGGGACTTGGTGGGTCGCCGCGAAGAACCCGCGTTGATCTCGTGGGCTTGGAGTCGGCCTCTGATGCCGACTCCCCGCGGGCCGAGGCCGAGATTCCCCTGACTGAGGGTGAGTTGCTGCGGGATGAGGTCGAAGGAGCAAAGGCTGAGGTGGGGGTGACGGTCGGTGGCGTGGTTGTCCGTGGAGTGCCAACGGTCCATTCCGGGCGGTCGGCTGGATCTCCGGGGTCGCCGAACCAGTCAGGACCACTTGAGCCACCGCCAGACTCTGCCGACTCGGCGGAGCTCTGGGGGGTCGACTCGGCGGAGCTCTGAGTGGTCGACTCGGCGGAGCTCTGGGTGGCCGACTCGGTTGAGCTATGGGTGGATGTCTTCGAAGCGTCCGGCGCAGCGATCGAGGCGGTTGGGCGATCGGCTGGCTGGGCGGACGGCGATTCCTCTTCGCCCCAGACATCCGTGAATGCCTTGGCCTGGGCTGAGCGGGTCGCGGGTGATGTTCTGTTGCCCCAGGCATCAGCCGGTGCCTTGGTTTCGTCCGAACCAGTGCCGGGCCGGTCCTTGTCACCCCAGACGTCCGTGAACGCTTTGGACTCGCCAGTGCCGACGGCGGGTGCTTCAGCGTCGCCCCAGACATCTACGGGCGCGTTAGTTTCGCGGGCGGCGGGTGCTTCAGCGTCGCCCCAGACATCCGCGGGCGCGTTAGTTTCGCGGGCGGCGGATGGTTCTGCCACGCCCCAGACATCCGCGGGGGTCTTAGCTTCCGTTGTGCGGTTGGCGGGTGCCTCCGGGTCGCCCCAGATGTCGGCGAAGGCTTGGGCTGCTTTTGGGCGATCGGTGGACGGGGGCTGGTCTTCTGGGAGTGGCGCCGCGAATGCCCGGGCGTCGTCTCGGCGGCTTCTGAATTCTCCGGCGTTGCCTGAGCGGCTGCGGAGTGAGCTGGGGGCGTCCGGGAAGTCGATCGACTCGTCGGGCGCGGTTGACCAGCCGTAGTGCTCGTCGGCCTCGGACGTTCGGCCGTCGTCGGACTTCCCTCGGCGGCTGCCCGCCTTGCCCGTACGCCGGCCGCTGCCGGCCCGACCACCCGATTCCCCACGCCGACCAGCGGACCTGACAGGCCCAGCGGTTCCGGCGGACCGCAGCCAGCGTTCCGGGACCCAGCACGCCCAGTCGTTCCAGTGGAGCCTCCGCCGGAGCCGGCGGGATCAGTAGAGCCGTAAGCCCCGACGGAACCGGCTGCTGTCCGGTTTGCGGACCCTGCCGGGCCGTCGGCGTCATCCGCAGCCCGTCCGGTAGCGGCCCCAGAGCGCTTCGTTCGCTTAGCGGGGCGAGTGCCGGCGGTGTTCTGCGGATCGCCGTCGCGGAACCATGGAAGAGGCTCGACGGACGGGCGTTCCTCGTCGGGCCCCGCCGGCTTCGGCGGGGTGATTCCTGCTACGCCGCGGCGGACTCCGGCGGGCAGCTCCGGGAGGGGTTTCCTGGAGCTGCCCGGACGGGTCGTGCCGGGAGGCGGGGTGGGATCAGAAGTCGACATCGACCTCGACCGGCGCCGTGGCGTCGATCGGCTTGTCCAGGGTCGGGCCGATGCCCATCTTCTCCTTGATCTTCTTCTCCAGCTCGTTGGCCAGATCGGGGTTGTCGCGCAGGAAGTTCCGCGCGTTCTCCCGGCCCTGACCGAGCTGGTCGCTCTCGTAGGTGAACCAGGCGCCGGCCTTGCGGACGAAGCCCTGCTCCACACCGAGGTCGAGCAGGCTGCCCTCGCGGCTGATGCCCTGGCCGTAGATGATGTCGAACTCGGCCTGCTTGAACGGCGGGGCCACCTTGTTCTTCACGACCTTGACCCGGGTCCGGTTGCCGACGAAGTCGGTACCGTCCTTGAGCGACTCGATCCGGCGCACGTCCAGCCGGACCGAGGCGTAGAACTTCAGCGCCTTACCACCGGTCGTGGTCTCCGGGGAGCCGAACATCACGCCGATCTTCTCGCGCAGCTGGTTGATGAAGATCGCGGTCGTGTTGGTGCCGCTGACCGCACCGGTCATCTTGCGCAGCGCCTGGCTCATCAGCCGGGCCTGCAGACCGACGTGGCTGTCACCCATCTCGCCCTCGATCTCGGCCCGGGGCACCAGCGCGGCGACCGAGTCGATCACGACGATGTCGATCGCGCCGGAGCGGATCAGCATGTCGGCGATCTCCAGCGCCTGCTCACCGGAGTCCGGCTGCGAGACCAGCAGCGCGTCGGTGTCGACGCCGAGCTTGCTGCGCGTAGTCGGGGTCGAGCGCGTGCTCCGCGTCGATGAACGCCGCGATGCCGCCGGCCCGCTGCGCGTTGGCGACCGCGTGCAGCGCCACCGTCGTCTTACCCGAGGACTCCGGGCCGTAGATCTCCACCACCCGGCCGCGCGGCAGACCGCCGATCCCGAGCGCGACGTCGAGCGCGATCGACCCGGTCGGGATGACCTCGATCGGCGCCCGGCCCTGCTCGCCCAGCCGCATCACCGAGCCCTTGCCGCACTGCCGCTCGATCTGCGTCAGCGCGGTCGCCAGAGCCTTCTCGCGATCCCCAGCCTTGCGCTGCTCCGCCGCCGCACTCGCCGCTGCACCAGCCATCTGACTGCCACCTAACCCATCTAATGATCGGGGCCGCTGTCCAGCCGCCCGGAGGATTTCTTTGTCGCCAGAGACGGTATGGGTTTGGTCGGACAGTTTTCGGTGTCATCCGAAATCTGTGGACAACTCGACCCACACCGGCGAACTCGTAGGCACAAACTAACCCGAACACGTGTTCGAACCGCAAGTGACACGCCGAAGTTACCCCAACATCCGCTCTGGTCCGCAGAGTGTCTACCCTGGCGACCGTGACCGAGCGCCCGGACGTCCCTGATTCCGCCGTCGTCCTGGCCCTCAGCCGGGTCGAGTTCGGCATCGACTCGGTGCTGGACGCGCTCCGCACCCAGGACCCGTTCGGCATCCGCAGCATCCTCACGGAGTACTCCGCCCAGGAGCAACCCAACCTGGCCGAGAAGGGCCTGATCCTCGCGATCGACCGGCTGCTCAAGATGAAGGTGCCCGGGCACGCCGAGTGGCCGACGCTGCCACTGGCCACCCGCTGCGACTGGTGGGTCGAGCGGCTCGGCGGGTTCGCCGCGGTCGTCGCCGGACTCCCCCGGCTCAGCGGCGCGGCCGCCGACGCCCTGCCGGTCAAGGACACCCTGGGCGCCGCAGTACAGGCGATGGTGATCGGTGCCGTCTGCCGTGAGTACGGCGTCGAGGCGCATGCCGATCGCACTGCGGTGATTGCCAGGGTTCTCACTGCTCGCCCGATCACGCCGGACGCAGTACTCCAGTACGACGACCCGACGGCTGCCGGTCAGGACGTCGCCAAGCAACTGGGCTTCGGTGACGAGTCCGAGGAAGCAGGGCTGCGCAAGGGAGTCCGGTTGGTCTGGCGGATCAGCAAGCTGCTCGGCGGGCTCGGTGACGTGTTCGAGGACCGCCCGCGCGGCAGCATCGGCGCCAGAATCATCGGCAAGCTTCCAGCCGTCGGTGTGGTCGGCGGCTTCTTCGACGAGCGCAAAGGCATCCGCAAGGCCGCGTACGCCGCCGCAGAGCTGCTCAACACCGGGTCCTTCCGGGTCAAGCCGGTCTGAGCACCGGAAACCCCTGTCCGCGGACTGCCCCGGACTGGAATGATCTGCGACATGAGCGCGATCGTGATCGTCCGCCCGGACGAGTCCTGGCCGGCGCAGTACGAGAAGACCGCCGAGGTCATCCACGGGATCCTCGGCAGTACTGCGGTCCGCGTCGACCACATCGGCTCGACCTCCGTGCCGCGCCTTCCTGCCAAGGACATCCTCGACATCCAGGCAACAGTCGCCACCGAAGCCCGAACTGGACGAGGCAGCCCAGCTACTCGTGGCAGCTGACTGGGAACTGCGCCCGCCGCGCCGCGACCACCCCGTGCCCGGTCTGCCGGAGGACGAACTGCAGTGGGTGAAGCGGCTCGTGGTCGAACCCATGTACCGGCGCCGTGTGAACCTGCACATCCGCGTGGACGGTCGCGCCAACCAGCGGTATGCCCTGCTCTTCCGTGACTTCCTACGTGAGCACCCGGACACCGCTGCGGCGTACGGCGAGTTCAAGCGCCGGGCAGCGGCCCTGCCGTTCGACTCTGTCGGCGGCTATGCCGACCTGAAGGACCCGGTCTGCGACCTGATCTACCTACCTGCCGAGGAGTGGGCCGCCCGGACCGGCTGGTCAGCCTGAGCAGGAGCCTGCTGCCTGCGCAGGAGCCTTCAGCGTTCGCTGGGCGGTAGCTGCAGATGTGCCCAGACGGCACGCCAGACAGTCTTGGCGTGCTCGCCCTGGGCAAGTGCCTCGGTGACCGTCCGGCCACCGAGGCCACTCACCACCTGGGTCTCGGCCCAGGTGCGTGAGTAGGCGGGACCGAGATGGCGATCCATCCGGTCCCAGAATTCCGTCAGTCTCATGCCTGCCCGTCGTTGTCCGGACGGTTCCAGCCGCCCTGCTGTCCACCCTGCTGCGGCGGCTGACCCCAGCCGCCTTGCTGCGGAGGCTGCCCTTGTTGCGGAGGCTGCCCCTGCGGCCCAGGCTGCCCCCAGCCACCCTGACCCGGCTGCCCCTGCTGCGGCGGGCCTTGTGGCGGGCCCTGCTGCGGCGGCGGGCCCCACTGCCCCGGCTGCTGCTGCCCAGGCTGCTGCGGGCCCGGGTACTGCCCGGGCTGCGGCTGTCCCGGGTACTGCGGACCAGGTCCACCCGGCTGCCCGTACTGCGGGCCAGGCTGCTGCCCGTACTGCGGTCCGCCCGGACCCGGCTGACCATACGGACCGCCCTGGCCCGGCTGCCCGCCGTACTGGGGTCCCCACTGGCCACCCGGCTGCGGCTGACCGGGGTACTGGCCGTACTGGCCCGGGTACTGCTGCTGCGCGGCCGCCTTGCGACTACGTAGTACGAAGAAGACCACGGCGCCGATCACCAGCAGCACCAGAACGATGATGAGGATGAGCGCCCACGCCGGGAAGCTGCTGCCCGCTTCGGAGGTCAGGTCGACGTTGCCGAGCTTGTCCAGGCTGTCGTACGTCGCTGTGCGGCCGTCGACCTTGGCGCCGGAGTCGTGCGCGGTGATCTTGCCCGGCATGGTGATCTTGAAGTTGATCACCGGCGTGCCGCCACCGGTCCGGCGTCTTGCCCAGGTCCATCCCCTTGACGGTGACGTGGACCTTGTCGCCCTCCTTGCGGAACCCGACGCCGTCCTCTGACGAGGAGCCCATCTTGCTGAACGGCACGTTGTCGAACTTGCAGTCGGACCCGACGTACTTGTCGTCCTCGAACGGCTTGCAGGTGACGCCGTCGGTGGTGGTCTGCTTGACCCCCTGCTCCACCTGCTCGCGGACCTTGTCGAGCGACTGGCCGCTGGACTCGACGAGTCTGCTTGTCGACCCCCAGCTTCATCGTCCCGGAGACGGTCTCGTTCGAGTTCACCTTGAGGTCGGCGTCGACCTTCACGCAGCCGGTCAGCGCGACCAGGCAGGCGATGCCGATGAGCGCAGCGCGCACGCGGTTCTTCATGCGCCCGATCATTCCAGAAGAGGGGGACACTTCGGCCGCCGGTGCCGCTCGCCGAAAACTGTCGGCGGCACCCGGCAAGATGGAGGCGTGCAGAGATCAGGTGCGTTCAGCCGCTTCTCGCCCGCGACCCGGGCGTGGTTCGGCGACGTCTTCGAGGCGGCCACCCCGGCCCAGCTCGAGGCGTGGGACGCCATCACCGCGGGCCGGGACGCGCTGGTCGTCGCCCCGACCGGCTCCGGGAAGACACTGGCCGCCTTCCTCTGGGCGCTCGACCGGCTCGCCACCGTGCCGCCGCCGGAAGATCCCAAGCTGCGCTGCCGGGTGCTCTATGTCTCTCCGCTGAAGGCCCTGGCGGTCGACGTCGAGCGCAACCTGCGAGCCCCGCTGATCGGCATCCGCGAGACCGCCCGGCGGCTCGGCGAGGCGCCGCGCGACGTCGAGGTCGCGGTCCGCTCCGGCGACACCCCGGCGAACGAACGGCGCAAGTTCGCCACCAAGCCGTCCGACATCCTGATCACCACGCCGGAGTCACTGTTCCTGCTGCTCACCTCGCAGGCGCGCGAGTCGCTGCGCGGCGTGGAGACGATCATCGTCGACGAGGTGCACGCCGTCGCCGGCACCAAACGTGGCGCGCATCTGGCCCTGACCCTTGAGCGCCTCGATTCCCTGCTGCCGAAGCCGGCTCAGCGGATCGGCCTGTCCGCGACCGTCCGGCCGGTCGAAGAAGTCGCCCGGTTCCTCGGCGGCGAGCGGCCGGTGACCGTAGTGCAGCCCAAGTTCACGAAGCAATGGGATCTGAGCGTCGTCGTACCGGTCGAGGACATGGCCGAGCTGGCCAACACCGAGATCGAGACGTCGGGTTCCGCGGCCGGGCCGCCACAGCACGCGTCGATCTGGCCGCATGTCGAGGAGCACGTCTTCGACCTGATCTCGGCGCACCGCTCCACCATCGTCTTCTCGAACTCACGACGCCTCGCCGAGCGACTGACCGCCAGGCTGAACGAGATCGCGGCCGAGCGAGCCGAGCTGGAGCTGCCGGACGCTGGATCGCCGGCCCAGCTGATGGCGCAGTCGGGTGCGTCCCTGGCCGCGCCGCCGCTGATCGCGAAGGCTCACCACGGTTCGGTGAGCAAGGAACAGCGAGCCCTGATCGAAGCCGATCTGAAGTCCGGGCGGCTCCCCTGCGTCGTCGCGACGAGCAGTCTGGAGCTCGGCATCGACATGGGCGCGGTCGATCTGGTGATCCAGGTCGAGGCGCCGCCTTCGGTCGCGAGTGGTCTGCAGCGGGTCGGCCGCGCCGGGCACCAGGTCGGCGCCGTCTCGCGTGGCGTGCTCTTCCCGAAGTTCCGCGGCGACCTGATCGACACGGCTGTCGTGGTCCAGCGGATGCGCGACGGGATGATCGAGAGCCTGCACATCCCGGCCAACCCGCTCGACGTGCTCGCCCAGCAGATCGTCTCGATCGTTGCCCTCGACACCATCGACGTCGAGGACCTCTACAACCTGGTACGCCGGTGCGCCGCGTTCGCGACCCTGCCGCGTTCGGCGTACGACGGCGTGCTCGACATGCTGTCCGGCCGCTACCCCTCGGACGAGTTCGCCGAGTTGCGCCCGCGGATCGTCTTCGACCGGGTCAGCGGCGAGATCTCCGGCCGTCCGGGGGCGCAACGGCTCGCGGTCACCAGTGGCGGCACGATCCCGGATCGCGGGCTGTTCGGCGTCTTCCTGGTCGGCGAGTCGACCAACCATCGCGTCGGCGAGCTGGACGAGGAGATGGTCTACGAGTCGCGCGTCGGCGACGTGTTCACGCTCGGCGCATCCAGCTGGCGGATCGAGGACATCACCCACGATCGGGTGCTGGTCTCCCCCGCGCCCGGTCAGCCCGGCCGGCTCCCGTTCTGGAAGGGCGATGCCGTCGGCCGACCGGCGGAGCTCGGTGCCGCGACCGGCGCCTTCGTGCGGACGATGGCTGCGCTGCCTGCGACGAAGGCGATCAAGCGCGCCCGCGACGCGGGGCTGGACGAGTTCGCGGCCAACAACCTGGTCGCGTATCTGGCCGAGCAGAAGCAAGCGACGAGTCGCGTCCCGGACGACATCACCATCCTGGTCGAGCGATTCCGGGACGAGCTGGGCGATTGGCGGGTCTGCATCCATTCGCCGTACGGCGGTCAGGTCCACGGGCCATGGGCGCTGGCGATCGCGGCTCGGCTGCGCGAGCGGTACGGGATGGACGCGCAGTCGGTCTCCGGCGACGACGGCATCGTGCTGCGGCTGCCCGAGACGGACGAGGCGCCGCCGGGCGCGGAGCTGGTGCTGTTCGACCCGGCGGAGATCGAGGACATCATCACGGCCGAGGTTGGCGGCTCTGCGCTGTTCGCGGCGCGCTTCCGTGAGTGCGCGGCCCGGGCTCTCTTGCTGCCTCGGCGTAATCCAGGCAAGCGGTCGCCCTTGTGGCAGCAGCGGCAGCGGTCGGCGCAGTTGTTGAGTGTGGCAAGCAAGTACGGCTCGTTCCCGATCGTCCTGGAGACGCTGCGCGAGGTGCTGCAGGACGTCTACGACCTGGACGCGCTGAAGGAACTGCTGACCGGGATCGGTGAGCGGCGCATCTCTGTGGTCGAGGTGGAGACGACCGAAGCGTCTCCGTTCGCGAAGTCGTTGCTGTTCGGCTATGTGGGCGCCTTCATGTACGAGGGCGACACTCCGCTGGCCGAGAAACGAGCCGCCGCGCTGTCGCTGGATCAAGGCCTGCTCGCGGAGCTGCTCGGCCGGACCGAGTTGCGCGAATTGCTCGACGCCGAGGTCGTGCTGCGAACCGAGGCCGAGCTGCAGCGACTGGCCGAAGACCGTCGAGCCCGCGATGCCGAGGGTTTGTTCGACGTACTACGGATGGTCGGGCCACTGTCCGTCTCCGAGGCCGCGCAACGCTGCGTCGAAGGATCTGACGCGGAGACCTGGTTGACCGAGTTGGCCGCCGCGCGCCGGGTGGTCCGGGTTCGGATGGCCGGTGAGCATCGCTGGGCCGTGGTCGAGGATGTCGCCCGCCTCCGCGACGCCCTCGGCGTACCCCTTCCGCCTGGTGTCGCCGAGGCGCATGCAGAGCCCGTGGCTGATCCGCTTGGCGATCTGGTCTCGCGCTATGCCCGCACGCATGGTCCCTTCCGAGCTGTCGATCTGGCAACCCACCTGGGGACCGGCGTCGCTGTCGTCACGGACACCCTCCGTCGGCTGAGCGCTGCCGGCCGGGTCGTCGAAGGCGAGTTCCTCCCGGGCGGCATCGCGATGGAGTGGTGCGACGCGGAGGTGCTGCGGCTGCTGCGCCGCCGGTCGCTTGCCGCGCTGCGCAAAGAGGTCGAGCCGGTCGACCCCGCAGTACTGGCTCGGTTCCTGCCTGCTTGGCAGGGCATCACGAGCAGCCGAGGCCGCGGGTACGACGTACTGCTTGCTGCGGTGGAGCAACTCGCGGGCTGTGCTGTGCCGGCGTCGGCGCTTGAGTCGATCGTGTTGCCTTCGCGGGTGCCCGGGTATCAGCCGTCGATGCTGGACGAACTGACTGCGACCGGCGAGGTGGTGTGGGCCGGGTCGGGTTCGCTGCCCGGTACGGACGGCTGGGTTTCGTTGCATCTGGCGGACAACTGCGACCTCACGCTGCCCGATCCGGATCCGACCTTCGAACTCGGCGAGACCCACCAGGCGGTGCTCGACGCCCTCGCCGGTGGCGGCGCGTTCTTCTTCCGGCAACTCAGCGACGTCGTCGGATCCACGGCCGGCGCGGTCGATGACGAGACGCTGGTCGGAGTGCTGTGGGATCTGGTCTGGGCGGGCCAGCTCACCAACGACACGCTGGCGCCCGTCCGCGCACTGGTCGGCGCCGGCCGCGGCAGCCACCGAACACGCCGTACTACGCCGCGCGCACGACCGGGTCGCGCGCTGCGACCGGGCCGGCCGGCGATGCCGTCGCGAAGCGGTCCCCCGAATGCGGGCGGGCGATGGTCGCTGCTGCCTGAGCGCAATGCCGATGCCACTCGTCGGGCGCATGCTGCGGCGGAGACGCTGCTCGATCGGTACGGGATCGTCACGCGCGGCTCGGTGATCACCGAACGGACGCCGGGTGGGTTCGCCGCCGTCTACAAGGTGCTGAGCGCCTTCGAGGAGTCTGGGCGTTGTCGGCGTGGGTACTTCGTTGCTGGGCTCGGGGCTGCGCAGTTCGCGCTGCCTGGTGCGGTGGACCGGTTGCGGGCGATGGCGGAGTTGCCGGGAACGGCGGGCTCTCCCAGTCCGAGGGCTGCTGGGCGGGCGGGCAAGGAGGAGCCTGCTGCGCGAGCCGTAGTACTGGCTGCTTCTGATCCGGCGAATCCGTACGGGGCGGCGTTGCCGTGGCCTGAGCGGGACGGGCATCGGCCGGGGCGGAAGGCCGGGGCGTTGGTGATGCTGGTGGACGGGCGGTTGATCGTCTACGTGGAGCGTGGTGGGCGGACGGTGCTGAGTTTCACCGAGGATCCCGAGTTGCTGCAGCCTGCGGTCGATGCGCTGGCGTTGGCGATCCGGGACGGGCATCTGGGCAAGCTCAGCGTGGAGACGGCCGATGGGGAGCAGGTCCGGCATACCGCGTTCGGGGACGCGCTGGCGAAGGCCGGCTTCCACGCGACGCCCCGAGGCCTCCGGCTGCGGGCCTGAGGATGCGCACGGTGGCTCGGGATGCGCGGCGCAGTGCTTGAGGATGTGCGCGGTGGCTGAGGAGGCTGCGGTGGCTGGGGGCTTGGGCCGTGCCTGAGGGCGACACCGTTTGGCGGGCGGCTAAGCGGCTGGATCAGGCGCTGGCGGGGAGCGAGTTGATCCGGACTGACTTTCGTGTGCCGACACTGGCGACGACCGATCTCAGCGGCCGGACGGTGCTCGAGGTCGTTGCGCGCGGCAAGCATCTGTTGACGCGGCTGTCCGGTGGGCTGACGATCCACAGTCACTTCCGGATGGACGGCAGCTGGCATCTGTACCGACCGGGCGAGAAGTGGAAGGGCGGGCCTGACCACCAGGTGCGCGCAGTACTGGAGACCGCTAACTGGTCTGCTGTCGGGTATCGCCTGCCTGTCTTGGAACTGGTGGCTACCGACGCCGAGAACGAGGTTGTCGGGCATCTCGGGCCGGACCTGCTCTCCCCCGAATTCGACCGATCCACCGCGCTGGCCAATCTCGCTGCCGAGCCGTCGCGGACCATCAGCGAAGCACTGCTGGATCAACGCAACCTGGCTGGGATCGGAAACTTCTACCGCATCGAGGTCTGCTTCCTGCTCGGCCTGCATCCGTGGCGGCCGGTCTCGTCGGTCGACCTCGGCGCGGCGGTCGACCTCAGCCGGCGGCTGATGAAGGCGAACCTCCGCAACGGCACGCAGGTCAGTACCGGTGTGAACCGCCCCGGTCAGCGCAGCTGGGTCTTCGAGCGAGGCGGCAAACCCTGTCGCCGTTGCACCACAACGATCCTGACTGCACCGATCGGCGAACCGCCACGCGACCGCGTCACCTACTGGTGCCCCAACTGCCAGCCGGCGCTCTGAAACTTCCTCAGCACCCGGGTGATCGTCGGGTGCTCGACTTGGTTGCCGAGGTCGAGCACCTCCCGATCGATCGGACTACATGAGCGGGCGAAGCGCGATCGTGTCCACATGAGCGAGCAAAGCTCGATCGTGTCTACATGAGGGGGCGAAGCTCGATGGTGTCGCCAGGACTGGTGAAGCGCTCGGCGATGGCTTCGGCACGCTCCTGGGAAGCGACCTCGAGCAGGAAGAACCCGGCCAGGTGCTCCTTCGCTTCGGCGTACGGGCCGTCGGTGGTGATTCGGCGGCCGCCCTTCAGCCGGTAGATCTTCGAGTCGGCCGCCGGTCCCAGCGCCTGGCCGGAGATCAGCTCGCCGGCCTCGGAAGCTCGGTCAGCATCTCCTCGAACTCCTTGTTCATCCGCTCCCGCTCGGCGGCCGGAGTCGCCCGGCCCTCCTCGGTGAAGTCGAAGGTCGGGTGGCCCCACGGCTGCGGGTTGGAGTGGATGAGAATCAGGTACTTCACGACATCCTCCTAGGTTTCGTGCTCTGTACCCGCGACGTCGGAGCCGCCGATCAGTCCCTCGACATTCTGTCCGAAGAGTTTCTCCGGCCCGCGCGACTAGGCAAACCGGTACGAGCGCGAGTCCCAGACCTGCCAGTCGTTGTCGTGAGCAACGAGAGGCCCCAGGATCTCCTTCGCCCGGATGTTCTTCCGGTTACTCCCGAGGCCGACACGGGCTGACTTCAGGGCCGGGCAGTTCTGCAGCGGAGCCACAGCCTCGGGACTCAGGTGGCCCATGTCGATCAGCGCGACGTGTTCGAGCGCTGGAGCCGTCGAGAGCATCGAGAGGTCGGTCAAGCCCTTCATCGTCTCGAGCCACACAACTCTGAGATCGCGCGCAGTGGAGAGCTCCGGCAGTTGCTCGACTCTCCGCAACGACTGGAGGAACAAGTACTCCAGCTCCGGCAGTCGCCGACGACTGAGATGTCTGCCAGTCCCCGGATCTGCCAGAGCTCCAGGTACTGCAGCCGCCCGACTCCTCGAAGCGCGCCGAGCTCCGTAGTACCGCCAAGCTTCAGATCCACAGCCCGGAGTTCGTCCAACGGCTCCAGGAATTCGAGGTTAGGGAGAGTGACGGATCTCAGCGTGAGATCAACGAGCGATCTCAGCTCTCCCACTACGTCAACGTCCTTGGTATGAGCTTCCAGGTAGAGCGAGCGCAACCCCCGGAAGCGAGACAGGCCTCGTAGAGACAGGCGCTTCTTCATAGCACCGATGTGAAGGACTTCGAGGTTCTCCGGCAAATGACGGAGGCCGTCGAGATCATAGAGATCGTCGGCATTGACGGAGAACCTCGTGAGCCTGGGGAACCAGCGCAGAAAGTCGAGATTGCCGAGGGCGCCGTACGCGTGCAGCGTGACCTTTGGCCGGTCCTGGATCCAATCGGCCACCAGCTGGTAGTCGTCCTCGCTCAGCCCGGAACTGAACCGCACGGTCTGCCGCCGGTCATCCAGCCGCGCAAGGTGAGCTTCCGTTACCGGCGACACGAACTCGTAGGTCACGCCCGTGATCGTAGGTCCTGCCACCCCCAGAAACCCCTGTGGACAAACCTCCGCACCCCTCGAAACGCGGATACCTTCTCTGGCAGATCGAACATCTGTTCGAATCGGAGAGGAGAAGGCTCATGTGCTTCAAGTGCGACGGAATGACCGACGAGGAGTACTTCCGGCAGGTCGAGCAGCACCTCAGTACTCACGGGTGGATGGTGAACCATGTTGAGGACGACGGCGATCGCAATCCGTCGTTCGCCTACACACTCGGCCTGAGCCTGCACGGGCATCCGGAGCTGATCATCTTCGACTGCCCGCCGTACCCGGCCTACCGGGCGCTCGAGCCGCTGGCGCTGGCCGTGCTGGCAGGTCGCCGCTTCGACGAGGGTGACGACGTCAACGACCTGTACGCCGGACGTCCGCAGCTGCTCCGGCTGCCGGACTCGTCGACGCCATCTGTTCGTGGCCAACGATCTGTTCCGTCAGCCGGGTGAGCCCACCGGTTCCGGCCCTTCAGTTGGTGTGGCCCACTCCCCTACGGCCACTCGCCGAACTGCTGGATCTGCCGCGCCGCGACCAGGACGCCCGATGAGTCGCCAGGCGGGGCCGCTGGGCTGGGCGGCTCCATGGTCGCTTCGAGATGCCTGAGACCAGCGAACAAACGAACAATGGCCCGACGCTCAGAAGGGCGTCCGGCCGGACAAGAACGGGGCGCTCAGGCCGCCGAGGCGACGACCGCGGGCTCGATGCTCGGGTGTGCCAGCACCAGCGCCTCTTCGCGGGCCAGATCTTCACTCACTTCGGCGAAGATCGTCGACAGCGGCACATCCAGCGCCGTGCAGATGGCGGCGAGCAACTCGCTGGAGGCTTCCTTCTGACCGCGTTCCACCTCGGACAGGTAGCCCAGACTCACCCGGGCATCGGCAGACACCTCGCGCAGCGTGCGCCCCTGGCGCAGCCGCTTACGCCGCAGGACGTCGCCCAGCAGGCCACGAACCAGCACCATGAGGTTTCTCCCTTCCGCCTGTCGGACCGAATCTACTCGCACGGTAGCTCGGCCGTGAGGACCAACGGTACCCGTTGCCGGGTCACTACTCATCGCAATGTCCAGCTTCGGTGCGCCGTGCCAGTCTGCCCTACCTGTTCCCATGCTGGTCTCAACACTCCGATCAGCCCGGTTCTTCCGCGACCAATTCGACCGCCAGCTCGCAAAACACGCCAGGACACTGCCCCTTCGGACGGCCTCCCGGTCCCCGCTCAGGTCCAGCCTCCGGACCCGTACGCCGGCCGGTCCGGCCGCTCGCGACGTAGACCGTGCCCGCCTCGATCCCGGCCTGCGGGTCGGGTCCGGCCACACCGGTGGTCGCCAGCCCGTAGGTGGCCCCCAGCCGCTCCCGCACACCGGAGGCGAGGGCAGCGGCCGTGTCCGGATGCACCGGGCCGACGTCGGCCAGCAGGTCCGCCGGAACGCCGGCCAGGGTCGCCTTCAGATCGGTCGCGTAGACGATCACGCCACCTCGGTAGATCGCGGAGATGCCGGGGACGTCGGTCAGCGCCGCACCGACCAGACCGCCGGTCAGGGACTCCGCGGTGGCCAGGGTGGCTCCGCGCTCCTCAGACCAGCTCGATCAGCTTGTGCAGCGCCGCCTGCACCTCGTCCTGAGTCAGCTCCTGCGCGGGCGTCCGGATTCGTTCTGCGATCGAGGGCGGCGTTGTGCCACCTCCCGCCGGGCGTGTCGGCCGTCATGGCAGCGGGCGTTTGGCGGCGGCTCGGAGGCGAAGGGCCCGGCCGACGTAGTCCAGACCGGTGACGATCGTGACGATCACGGCCGCGGCCATGAAGACGACGGCGGTCCAGTGCACGACGGCCACCGAGTGCCAGGGAAGGAGGTAGAGGCCCGAGCGCGATCGCCTGCAGGACCGTCTTCAGCTTGCCGCCGCGGCTGGCCGGCATCACGCCGTGCCGGATCACCCAGAACCGGAGCGCGGTGACACCCCACTCGCGGACCATCACGACGATGGTGACCCACCACGGCAGGTCGCCGAGGATGGACAGCCCGATGAACGCGGCGCCGGTGAGCGCCTTGTCCGCGATCGGGTCGGCGATCTTGCCGAAGTTGGTGACCATGTTCCAGCGGCGGGCGATGTCGCCGTCGAACCGGTCGGTGACGATCGCCACCACGAAGGCGGCTGTCGCCAGCAGCCGGTTGCCGTCGTCGCCACCAGCGTCGCGGAGCAGCAGCCAGACGAACAACGGCACCAGGACGAGCCGCAGCACGGTCAGCCCGTTCGCCACGTTCCAGGCGCTCGGCGCGCTGATCGGGCCGGTGGCCGCGCGCGGCACCGGGTTCGTCGGCGGGTTCGTCACGCGGTCAGGTTAGCTGCCGGGACGCCTTCCTGGGTCTGCACGTGCGCGGCGTACTCGGCGATCAGGTCGACTCCGTCGCTGCCGACCACCTGGCGGTCGACCAGTCGCCGACGGCCAGACCGTCGGGAAGACCGGTCAGCGTGGTCGAGCCGTCGACCTCGGGGCCCTGATGGGCGGCGCGGCCCTCGGCGGTGTCGCCGTCGAGCGACTCGACCAGGATCTCGACCGTCTCGCCGATCCGGGCCTCGGCGCGGGCCGACGTGAGGTCCTCGGCGAGCCGGGTGACCCGGTCGAGCCGGGCCGCGATGGTGTCCTCGTCCAGCTTGCCGTCGTAGGTCTCGGCCTCGGTGCCGTCCTCGTCCGAGTAGCCGAACACCCCGATCGCGTCGAGCCCGGCGCGGGAAAGGAAGTCGCAGAGAATCTCCACGTCCTCCTCGGTCTCCCCCGGGAACCCGACGATCACGTTGCTCCGGATACCGGCGGTCGGCGCCTGCGCGCGGACCTGCTCGATCAGCTCGAGGAAGCGCTCCGCGTCGCCGAACCGGCGCATCCGGCGCAGCAGCGGGCCGGAGGCGTGCTGGAAGGAGAGGTCGAAGTACGGGACGACGCCGGGCGTCGAGGCCATCGCCTTGATCAGCGTCGGGCGCATCTCGGCGGGCTGCAGGTACGAGACGCGGACCCGGGTCAGGCCGGGCACGGCCGCGATCTCGCCGACCAGGGTCTCCAGCAGCCGCAGGTCGCCGAGGTCCTTGCCGTAGGAGGTGGAGTTCTCCGAGACCAGGAAGACCTCGCGGACGCCGTTCTCGGCGAGCCAGTGCGCTTCGCCGAGTACCTCGGTCGGGCGACGGGACACGAACGCACCACGGAAGGCGGGGATCGCGCAGAACGCGCACCGCCGGTCACAACCAGAGGCCAGCTTCAGCGGCGCCATCGGCCCACCGTCGAGCCGGCGACGCATCACCCGCGGCCCGCTGGCCGGCGCGCGACTGCAGATCCGGAGCATCGATAGTCAGCTCGCCGCTCGGACGCCTTAACCGTCCGCCCCTTCAGCTCCCGTCCGACGCTCGGCCGCCAGTGCGCCGCACCATCGGCGTCCGTCGGGCTTCGAGCGCCGAGCGGCTGCTAGATCGCGCGTCGCGTGAGGTGCTGACGCCGCCGTGCAGCGGCGCGTGAGCTGCGCAGACGCGATCCGCTTGGTCAGGGGGCGCCGGGTGTCGCCGTGGCCGGGGACGGCTACGCCGTGGGCGTTGGCGCGGTCGGCGGGGGCGAGCGGCAGCAGTTTGCGGCGGTCGCGCGGGACGTGGGACTGGTGCTTGGTGCCGGCGAGGATCGAGCGGAGGCTTGTCGGAGATGTCCGCGTAGTCGTCGAAGCCGAGCACCGCGTCGGTCTCGGGGAGCGCCTCGGCCAACTGCTCGCCGTACCGCTCGGCCAGACAGCCGACGGCGACGACGGCCTGCGTGCGGCCGGAGTCCTTGTAGTCGGACGCGGCCAGCAGCGTGTCGACCGAGTCCTTCTTGGCGGCCTCGACGAAACCGCAGGTGTTCACCACCACGGTGTCTGCCTCGGCGGCATCGTCGACGAGCCGGAATCCGCCGGCTTCGAGCCGGCCGGCCAACTCCTCGGAGTCGACGTCATTGCGAGCACAGCCCAGCGTGACCAGGGCGACGGTGGTGGGTGTCGTAGTCATCACCCCGAGTATGACTGCTCTCCCCATCCCACAGAAACCAGCCACCACTCAGAACCCCCAGAGGACACACCGAGGGCTGCGGGTTACTTGGCTTTTTGGATTGTGCCGGTGGGGGTTATGAGGAAGCGCTTGAACTTGAGGACGGCTGGTTTGTCGTTGATTCGGAGGGTGATGTTGGTCAGGGAGCCGAGGGTGACTCGGATTGAGCCGGGGTAGACGACTGTTTGGGACGAGCCGGGGCCTAGGAGGCCCTGGAAGAGTTTGAGGCCGTGGTAGTCCCGGAGGGTGACGTAGGCGCCGTCCTTGCTGCCTGTGAGCGTCACCTTGAGCTTCGTGGCGGCCGGCTTGACGGGTTTCACCGGCGGTTTCGTGGACGGCTTGGCGACCGTGGGCTTGGCTGACGGTGTCACGGCGACGGTCGGGGTGGACTTCGAAGCGTTCGCCTCGATGTCGCTCGGCAGTGTGAAGAGCCGGATCATCCCCCAGCCCATCAGGCAGACCAGGATCGCGCCGACGACCAGCGTCCAGCGTGGCCTGGCCGGGTGCAGCGACGGGCTCTTCGCGTTCAGCCGCTGCTCCTCGCGACGGCCGGTGTCGACCGCGGGGTGCGACTCGTCGTACTTCGCCAGCAGGGCGTCCGGATCGGCCTTGACCACCCGGGCGATCGACCGAATGTGGCCGCGGGCATAGAAGTTCCCACCACAACGGGAGAAGTCGTCGGCCTCCATGGCCGCGAGGAGACCGGTTCTGATCCTGGTCGCGGCGCTCAACTGCTCGATCGTCATGCCGGCCCGTTCGCGGGCCGCCGTGAGCTCGCTACCGATACTCACGTCCTCACCGCCTCTCCACCGTCCGCAGGTCCTTCGGTCCCGTCGACATCACTAGTCAACGGTCGCGGGCCGACGGGGTCACGCAAGGCTCAGAGTTCGGACCGGATCAGAGTTGTTCCCTGACCGGACATCTGGCGTCTGCGAGCATGTGCAGCGCCTGCACCACTTCCCCGTTCGACGGTCGCGCCGTCAACCCGAACGGTACCGCGAGCGAGGTCCCGGTCAGCCGCCGGTTGGCATCGGTCACCTTGCGAGTTGCCGACGACATCGCGCCGAGCACCGGTCCGGGGTCGAGCAGGTGCACCGCGATCCGGCCGTCGTCGAGCGGGTGCCGGCGCCGCAGTACGGTCACTTCTTCGATCTCTTCCCAGCGGGTGCCGATCCACTCGTCGCGGATCCGCAGCCGGATCCCGACCTTGTCGGCGACGAACATGTCCCCGACCGTCATCGCCCGGACGCAGATCACGGCCAGCGTGGCGAAGGCGGCGGCCGCGAGCCAGCGCAGTACGCCGGTGGCACTGGTCGACGCGGACGCGGCGAAGCCGATCGCGACCAGCGCCGCACCGGCCGCCAGTCCGCCGTGCACCTTCTGCGACGCACGGATCGTGAACTCCTGGGTCACGGCGTCCGTGTCACCTGGCTGAAGCTGGGCAGCAGCCGGGTGGGCATGGGGCATCGTGGAAGAGGCGGTCACGGGTCACTCTCCTCGCAGGGTGGCGATGAAGTCCTCTAGGTCGTCCGGTTTCACCAGTACGTCGCGGGCCTTCGATCCCTCGCTCGGCCCGACCACGCCCCGGCTCTCCAGGATGTCCATCAGCCGGCCCGCCTTGGCGAAACCGACCCGGAGCTTACGCTGCAGCATCGACGTGGAGCCGAACTGCGTGGAGACGATCAGTTCGGCCGCCTGGACCACCAGGTCCATGTCGTCGCCGATCTCGTCGTCCAGGTCCTTCGACGGACCGGCGACGGCGGTGACGTCTTCGCGGTACGTCGGCTGCAGCTGCTCCTTGCAGTGCTCGACGACGGCCCGGATCTCGTTCTCGGTGACCCAGGAACCCTGGATACGCATCGGCTTGCTCGCGCCCATCGGCAGGAACAGCCCGTCACCCTGACCGACCAGCTTCTCCGCTCCCGGCTGGTCCAGGATGACCCGGCTGTCGGCCAGCGACGAGGTCGCGAAGGCCAGCCGCGAGGGCACGTTCGCCTTGATCAGACCGGTCACGACGTCGACCGAAGGCCGCTGGGTGGCCAGCACCAGGTGGATACCGGCGGCCCGGGCCAGCTGGGTGATCCGGACGATCGAGTCCTCGACGTCGCGCGGGGCGACCATCATCAGGTCGGCCAGCTCGTCGACGATCACCAGGAGATACGGGTACGGCGTGAGCACGCGCTCGCTGCCCGGCGGCGGCTTCACCTTGCCGCCGCGGACCGCCTTGTTGAAGTCGTCGACGTGCCGGAACCCGAAGGCCGCCAGGTCGTCGTACCGCATGTCCATCTCGCGGACGACCCACTGCAGCGCCTCGGCCGCCTTCTTGGCGTTGGTGATGATCGGCGTGATCAGGTGCGGGATGCCCTCGTAGTTGTTCAGCTCGACCCGCTTGGGGTCGACCAGCACCATCCGGACCTCGTCCGGCGTGGAGCGCATCAGCACCGAGGTGATCAGCGAGTTCACGAACGACGACTTACCCGAACCGGTCGCACCGGCGACCAGCAGGTGCGGCATCTTCGCCATGTTGGCGACCACGAAGCCGCCCTCGACGTCCTTGCCGAGCCCGGCGATCATCGGGTGGTGGTCGTTGCGCGCGGTCGCGGACCGGATCACGTCGCCGAGGCTGACGATCTCCTTGTCGGTGTTCGGGATCTCGATACCGATCGCGGACTTGCCCGGGATCGGCGACAGGATCCGCACATCGGCCGAAGCCACCGCGTAGGCGATGTTCTTGCTGCAGCGCGGTGACCTTCTCCACCTTGACCGCGGAGCCGAGCTCGACCTCGTACCGGGTGACTGTCGGGCCACGCGTGTAGCCGGTCACCTGCGCATCGATGCCGAACTGGTCGAACACCTCGGTCAGCCGGTCCACGACTGCGTCGGACGCCTTGGTCCGCGCCTTGTGCACCGAACCGGGCTTCAGGATCTGCCCGTCGGGAAGTGTGTAGGTGATGTCGCCGGACAGGCTGAGCTGCTCGACGCGCTGCGGCAGCGGCGTGTGCGGCGGCGGCTCGGGAGCCGGCTCGGGCGCGGCAGGCTTCATGGCGGCCGCCACTGCCCCGTACGCCGGGGGCGCCGTCGACAGCAGCACCCGCGTCGCCGTCGACGTCGAACGGCTCCTCCTCGACGGCCTTCTTGCGGTTCCGCTTGGAGATCTCGCGGCCTTCGAGCACCGGCGAGTCGTAGGGCTTGACCGTCGGCTCGCCGTCGTCGTCCAGCGCAGCCTTCGCCCGGCGCTCCTTCCGGCTGAGCCGCACGGTGTCATCCGCAGCCGCGGTGACCGACGGGGCATCTGCCGGGAGCTCAGTACGACCAAGCAGTACGTCGAATGCCGCCCGGACGCGCAGCGGGATCGCGTAGATCGGCGTACCGGTGACTACCAGTGCGCCGAAGATCGAGAGCAGCACCAGGAGAGGCGCTGCGACGTACTGCGTGAGCAGGTCGGACAGGAGCGACGACACGACGTACCCGATCGCGCCGCCGGCCTCCTTCAGGCTCCCGGAGTCCGGGTTTCCCGGCCGCGGGATGCCGTTGGCGATGTGCACCAGGCCGAGCACGCCGAGGGAGATCGCCGTCCAGCCGATCACCTGGCGTCCGGCCGGGCCGTTGCGGTCCGGGTGACGCAGGGTGCGGAGGGCGATGAACAGAAGCATCAGCGGGACGGCCCAGCCGAGCATGCCGACGCTGCCGCCGACCACGGTCCGTACTGCGTTGCCGACCGCGCCGGGCAGCTGCCACCAGATCGCGGCGGCCACGACGACGGCCAGGCCGATCAGGGTGAGGCCGGCACCGTCGCGGCGGTGCGCCGGATCGAGGTCCCGCGCGCCGTGGCCGACGCCGCGGACCATGCTGCCGATCAGATGCGCGATCCCGATCCAGGCCTTCACGAAGCCGCGGCCGAGGTAGATCATCGCGGCCGCGAACGGACCCGCTCCAGCGGATTGGGACGCGCTGGGACGCGCAGTGGTGCTGCCACTGCGCTTCTTCGCGCTCTGCCCACGCTTCTGGGCGCCTGACGGACGGGAGCGTCCACCAGCTGCCGACCGGCCCGTTGCGGGGCTGTTGGCTGCCGACTTCCGCGCCCGCGCCGGGGAAGACGTGCGGGTCGCCATATCTAGCAGGCTACCCCGACAACCACTCGAGTCCCACGTGTCACACGCCGATCACGCCACCCCATCCGTAGCATCACGGCGCTCGGTAGACGGCAGAAGCGCGGTGGAACCGCCGCTCCTGCCGCAGGCGAGGGAAGGAAGGCGAGAGGGGGAGGGTCAGGCGCCGGTGACGCCGTCGAGTTGTTCGCGGAGCGAGGTCGGCGTGGCCGCAGTGGCGGGCGTATTCGCCGATCAGGTGGATGTAGATCATCCGCAGCGACGACTCCTGGTCACCGAAAGTGAATTGCTCGTCCAGCGAACGGCCGGCGGCCGCCTTGTCGGAGAGGGCCCATTCCTCGATCAGGCCTTCGTACTCCGCCTGGGCCCGCGACGCGTCGATCAGCTCGAAGTCGGCGTCCTTGCCGAGCTCCCGCGCGAAGACGGGTGCGGCAGGATCGTCACCGGCGAAGTGGATCCGGAACCAGATCCGCTCCACCTTGGTGAGGTGCCGGATCAGGCCCAGCAGCGACAGGTTCGACGGCGGCGAGGGGCGCTCGGCCAGCTGTTCCGCGGTCAGCCCGGCGCACTTGTGCAACAAGGTCGTCCGGTAGAAGTCCAGATAGCCGCCGAGCAGCTCGCGTTCAGGAGCGGTCAGTGAGCCTTCGGGGCGGGTGACTTCGGGTGCGGTCCAGGTCATCCCGAGATCCTCTCCTACCGCCAGGACGCGCCACGGTGGTACCAGACCGCGTCTCACGCCTTGTCGCTCAATCTCGGACAGTGAGATAGCTGCTGGCGCATTCGCCATCTCGTTGGTTACCGTCTTCGGCAGGTCATGAGTGTCAGCGTCAAGCCCCGGCTCGCTGGCCGGCAACCCTCCTCCGCGGTGGGGTGCCCCGGGTGAGGACCCGGCCGTTCGGATACCCCGATCGGCAAGTGCGGACTTCCCGGGAGCAGAACCATGTCGATCCTCTCCATCCTCGAGCCGGCCAACACCACCACCTCGCGGCCGGCCACCGTCCGGCTCAGCAACGGCAGCATCCCCGCCACCGTCGGCTCGGACCTGCTGGTCCCGCTGGCCGACGGCCGGGTGACGGACTACGCGAACTTCGACCACGGCGCGAGCGCCCCGTGTCTGGAGTCGGTGCGCGCCGCGGTCGAGGCGGCCCTGCCGTCGTACGCGTCCGTGCACCGCGGCAACGGGTACGCCTCCCGGATCACCACCCAGTGGTACGAGCGGGCTCGCGCCGAGGTGCACGGCTTCGTCGGCGCCCGTGAGGACGACCAGGTCATCTTCACCCGGCAGACCACCGACGCCCTCAACCTCCTGGCCCGCGCAGTACCGGCCGACGCGACCGTGATCGTGTTCGAGTCCGAGCACCACGCAGCCCTCCTCCCCTGGCCGGCCGAGCGCACCGTCCGCCTCGCAGCGCCGAACTCGGCGAACCAGGCCGTCACCGCGGTCGCCGACGCGCTCCGCAACGCGCCCGAGGGACCGCGCCTGGTCGTCGTCACCGGCGCCTCGAACGTCACCGGCGAGATCTTCCCGATCGCCGAGATCGCAGCCGTCGCCAAGGCACACGGCGCCCGGGTCTGCCTCGACGCCGCCCAGCTGGCCCCGCACCGCGTGGTGAACATCGAAGAGCTGAACGTCGACTGGGTCGCCCTGTCCGGCCACAAGCTCTACGCCCCGTACGGCGCGGGCGCGCTGATCGGCCGCGCCGACTGGCTCAACGCAGCCGACCCCTACCTGTACGGCGGCGGCGCAACGGCATCAGTAGCCGGCAGCGAGACCGTCTGGAACCAGGGACCGTCCAGGCACGAGGGCGGCTCCCCCAACGTCATCGGCGCGATCGCCCTGGCCGCTGCATGCGCAGCGATCACCAAGCACCGCGAGGGCATCGAGCAGCACGAGCGCAGCCTGCTGGCGCGGCTCCGGACCGGTCTGGCCCAGCTGCCCGGCGTCACGACGTACTCGATCTTCGGGCAGGAGGCGGACCGCGTAGGCACCGTCTGCTTCACGGTCGACGGCATCAGCTCGACGCTGGTCTCCGCAGCGCTGGCGGCGGAGTACGGAATCGGCGTACGCGACGGCAAGTTCTGCGCACACCCGCTAGTCGGCCACCTGCTCGCCGACTCCCCCGAGCACGGTACTGCGGTGCGCGCGAGCCTCGGTCTCGCGACGACCCGCGAGCACGTCGACCGCCTCGTCAACGCGATCCGCACCCTCTCCACCACCGGCCTCAGCGGCACCTACGAAGAGACCGCCCACGGCTGTCAGCCCACCGCTGACCCGCGCGACCTCAACGCCCCGCACATCTGGTAGTCCCACCAGCCCTCCTACTGCTCAGGAGGGAGGGACAAGACCTGTGTGGTGAGCAGCGAACGCCAACAGGTCGGCCCATTCCGAAGCAACCATCGCGGCGGGCTTCCCGAAGCCGTGACCGGTATCCACCTCGATACGGGTCAGGACCGGAGCAGAGCCCGTCTGCGCGTGTTGCAGGGTCGCCATGAACTTGTGGCTGTGCAGCGGCACGACGCGATCGTCGTGGTCGCCAGTGACAACAAGAGTCGCCGGGTACGCCGTACCGTCGTGCAGGTTGTGCAGTGGTGAGTACGCCAGCAGGTCCTCGAACTGGTCAGCGTCGTCGGGCAGTCCGAAGTCCGAGGCCCAGGCAGCGCCGACGGTGAAGAGGTGGAAGCGCAGCATGTCCATCACGCCTACACCGGGCAGCGCAACAGCGAAGAGGTCCGGCCGCTGAGTCATGACAGCGCCGACCAGTAGACCGCCGTTGCTGCGCCCGTGGATGGCCAGCTGCGCAGCCGTAGTCACTCGGGTCTTCTGCAGGTGCTCAGCGACAGCGATGAAGTCGTCGAAGACGTTCTGCTTGTTCTTCAACCGGCCTGCTTCGTACCAGTCGGTGCCGTACTCACCGCCGCCCCGCAGGTTGGTGATCACCAGCACGCCGCCGGCCGCGAGCCATGCGGGCCAGCCCGGCCGGTAGTCGGGGAAGATCGGGATGCGGAAGCCGCCGTACCCATACATGAGAGTCGGCCGCGGCTCGGACCAGTCCAGGTCGGACCGCGTGATCACGTAGTACGGGACCTCGCGGCCGGGCTCGACCACCCGGGTCACGGTGGTTGCCGGTGGCAAGAATGCCGTCCCGGAAGGCACCAGCGACGGCAGCGCCTCGATCTCGCCCGACGCGGCCGACACGACGTACGACATCGTCGGCTCGGTCGAGGTCGACATCCCGACGAACACCTCGTCGTGCTTCGCTCCGGCATGCAGCTCGACCAGTCCACCACGCGCGAGCGGGATCGACCGGGTGTTGCCGCCGTCGAGGTCGTGCAACCGGAGCTCCGGCTGCGCGTCGACCAGGTAGAGCGTCGCCAGGCCGGAAGCAGTCCCGTACGCCGAACGCAGCGCGTCCTCGGCTTCCGGGATGACGTCGGTGAAGTTGCCCTCCAGATCGCTGCTGACCACCCGCCCGCGCGGCGCGTCCCGGTTGGTGCGCAGGATCAGCCGCTCCCCCGCCGTCCGGACGAAGTCGATCTCGTCGGCGGCCTCGTCGACCACCTTGATCGGCTCGCCGAGCCCCTCGGCCGTGACCGGGTAGAGCCAGAGCCGGGTCGC
Organism: uncultured Actinomycetota bacterium; assembly: GCA_963740725.1. Lineage (GTDB taxonomy): Bacteria > Actinomycetota > Actinomycetes > Propionibacteriales > Kribbellaceae > Kribbella. The sequence continues at coordinate 431,459 of CAVUFT010000025.1, read as the reverse complement.
GGCATCGGTGCCTCGGTGGAGATGGACGACGACATACCGGTCGTCGTCGGAGAGCACCGGAGAGATGGACATCCGGGGGTCGTCCGGGAAGCTGAGGATCAACTCGTCGTCGGCCTGCGGCGTGCCGATCTTGTGCAGCTTGAGTTGTCCGCCGCCGAGCGCCTTCGTCTCGGTGCCTTCGGTGCGGCCGCTGGCGGGATAGTGCGAGTAGAGGTACGCCGAGGAGTCGGGCAGCCAGACTGCCTCGGAGAACTTCGCTTCGGTGACCACGTCGTCGACGGGCTCACCAGTTGCGACCTCGAGCAGCCGGAAGGTGGTCCAGTCACTACCGCTCTCGTTGATCCCGTAGGCGAGGTACCGGCCGTCCGGGCTGACCGTGAAGCTGCCGAGCGAATCGGTGCCGGCCTCGGACAGCGTGTTCGGGTCGATCAGCACCCGGCCGCCTTCGAGCAGCCCGGCGAGCGAGTCCGCGACGTACACGACGTCCTGCGCGGTCGTCCCGTCGTTGCGGCCGACGAAGAACCAGCCCGACTCCTGCGCCGGTACGCCGGCTCGCGGCCGGGCCAGGATCTCGGTCATCGTGCGCGCGAACCACGGCCGTTCGGCGTACTGCGTGAGCACGCTCTCGGTGAAGGAGTTCTGCCGGCCGACCCAGTCCTTGGTCTCGGCGGCGTCGGCATCCTCGAGCCAGCGGTAGGGATCGGCGATCTGGTGGCCGTGCAGGGTTTCGACGACACTCTCGTCGCGACGGCTCTCGGGATACTCGGCGCTCATACCCGCCAACTTAGTACGCCGATCGACCAGGCGAAGAAGGATTTCCCCAAAGCTTGCGCGTCCCCACTCACCAAGCCGTCAGCAGGCGGCATCCCGCGCTCGGCGTCGGGCCTGGTGAGTGGGTCCGCTCCCCAGAGGTGGTCAGTGGTGGTGGGCCGGCGGCAGGTCCTTGCGCCACAGCACGGTGCCGTAGAGGTCACGCAGCGAGACGGTGAGGACCTCGCTGTGCGGGTCGATGTCGGCATGCCCGAAGAACTGGTTCCCACCGCTCGGCGGCTGGCTCGGGAAGTCCGCCGCCTTCTGGAACTCGACCTTCGGGCCGAAGGTCGGGTCGAGCGCGTTCGGGCCGAAGGTGCCGGCGTTCACCGGCCCGGCGACGATCTCCCAGAACGGGTCGAAGTCCGTGTACGCCGCACGCGACGGGTCGTAGTGGTGCGCGGCGCAGTAGTGCACGTCCGCGGTCAGCCAGACCGTGTTGCGCACCTTGCGGCGCTTGAACTGCGAGAGCACCCAGGCGATCTCGTGCTCGCGACCACCGGGCGCACCGGCCAGGCCGTTCGCGACCGCCTCGATCTCGGTACCGTCCGGGACCAGCAGGCCGAGCGGCATGTCGCTGGCGATCACCTTCCAGGTCGCCTTCGACGCGGCGGCCTCGCGCACCAGCCAGGCTGCCTGCTCGGCTACCGAGCATCGCGACCGGCCCGGCGACATCGGGCGTCGGGTTGGCGCCGCGGTAGGTCCGCATGTCCAGGCAGAACACGTCCAGCAGCGGTCCGTAGCTCACCTTGCGGTAGATCCGGTCCCTGCCTGCCGTGTGCACCATCGGCAGGTACTCCAGGAACGCCTTCCGGGCCCGTGAGGCGAGCACGTCCACGCGCTTCTCGGTGTACCGGTCGTCGGTCAGGATCTCGCCGGGGTACCAGTTGTTCAGCGTCTCGTGGTCGTCCCACTGGCTGATCAGCGGGACCTCGGCGTACAGGTCGCGCACGTTCTGGTCGAGCAGGTTGTACTTGTACCGGCCGCGGTACTCCGCCAGCGTCTCGGCGACCTTGGAGACCTCCTCGGTCACCACGTTCTTCCAAACGGTGCCGTCGGCAACATTCACCGTCGCCTGGATCGGGCCGTCGGCGTAGATGTTGTCGCCGGAGTGCAGGAAGAAGTCCGGCCGGGTCTGGTGCATCGCCTTGTACGCGATCATCCCGCCGATGTCCGGGTTGATCCCGTAGCCCTGACCGGCCGTGTCGCCGGTGAAGACGAAGCTGAGCGGGCGGTTGCGGCCCGGCGTACTGAAGGAACCGCAGGCAGTCTCGCCAAGACGCCCGTACGAGTCCTCGAAGCCGATCCGGTAGTCGTAACGCTGACCGGGCCGAAGACCGCGCAACGGCAGCTGCGCCGTGAAGTCGTCATCCGAGGAGGTGACCGGGCCACGCAGCCGGATCGCCCGGTCGAAGCGGCCTTGGCTGGTCAGGTCGACGACGAGGCGCGACCGGCGGTCGGTGCGGGACCAGACGACGGCCGAGTCCGGGGTCACGTCCCCGCTGGCGATCCCGGACGTGATGGCCGGCCGGGTCCGGCGTACGACGTTGGGAGCGGCAGCCGCGGAGGCGGCCGGGAGAGCGAGCGATGCGCCCGCGGCGGTGGTGGCGGCCAGCAGCTGGCGGCGACTCAAGTTCATGCTGCCGAAGGTGCTCCTCCCGGATGACGGCCGGGTGACCGCAGAGCGAACTACCTGACAACTCAGGCTGGGTGGTCGGAGGCTTGTGCGGGGACCGATGATGGGGACATTCCGGGTCGAGAGGGAACACAGGGAATGACGCGTGAACGACGCCTGACACAGGTGTTCATCGAGCTGGCCGACACGCTGGTGGCCGAGTTCGACCTGGTCGACTTCCTCGGCCGGCTTGCCGAGGCGACCGTCGAGCTGATCGAGGTCGACGCGGCCGGCCTGATGCTTGCCGACGACCACGGCGTACTGCATGTGATGGCTTCGTCCGACGACCAGGCCGAGCTGCTGGAGCTGTTCGAGCTGCAGCAGGACGATGGTCCCTGCCCGGCCTGCTTCCGATCCGGTCAGCCGGTGGTGAACATCGATCTGCGCAGCTGGCCGGACTTCGCCGCGGCGGCCGCGGCCGGCGGCTACGTCTCCGCCCACGCCCTGCCGTTGCGGCTTCGCGGCCAGGTCATCGGCGCGATGAACCTCTTCCGCTCCACCCCGGCGCCGCTGTCGGCCGAGGACGCCGCCCTGGCGCAGGCACTGTCCGACATGGCCACGATCGGGCTGCTGCACCAGCGCGAGGTCAAGGGGCATCAGGAGTTGTCCAGCCAGTTGCAGCACGCGCTGGACAGCCGGGTCGTGATCGAGCAGGCCAAGGGCATGCTCGCCGAGCGAGCCGGTCTGACTGTCGGCGAGGCCTTCACCGCGATGCGTTCGTATGCCCGAGGCAATGGCCGTGGGCTGACCACGGTCGCGCAGAACGTGCTCGACGGATCGTTGCAAACTGATGCACTGCTGACCCGTTAGTTGCGTCTGGGGGTCAGCCGTGGTTCCGTTGGGGCTATCAGCCACTTTCTCGTGGCGCTGCCCTGGACCCGGTGGCGCATCTCGACCGATGCACTCCGGATGGGGCGTTTCCATGTCACAGCTCGTTGCGGACGGTAGACCTCCGCAAAGCCCGCAGCAGCGGCACGCGAGTCTCTACAGCGACCTTCTGAACACCGTGCGTGATCTGGGTCTGCTCAAGCGTCGGCACGGCTATTACTGGACCCGGATCGGGCTGGTGCTGGCGGCACTGGGCGGCATCATCACCGGATTCATCCTGCTCGGTGACTCCTGGTTCCAGCTGCTGATGGCCGGCGCGCTCGCGCTGGTCCTGGTCCAGGTCGCGTTTCTCAGTCACGACAGCGCGCACCGGCAGATCTTCGACTCGGCCACCTGGAACGACTGGACCGCGCGACTGCTGGCCGGTGGGCTCGCCGGGATGAGTGCCAGCTGGTGGCGCAACAAGCACAGCAAGCATCACAACGCCCCGAACCAGCTGGGCAAGGATCCCGACATCGCGATCGGCGTCGTCGCCTTCACCCCCGACCACGTCGCCAGCAGGACCGGCCTGGTGAAGTGGCTCGGCGATCGCCAGGGCTGGCTCTTCTTCCCGCTGCTCACGCTGGAAGGCCTGAGCCTGCACGTGGCGAGCCTGCAGCATCTGCTCCGCCGCAAGGCGACCAGAGTCGAGCGGATCGAGGCAGCCATCGTGATGTCCCGGCTTGGTCTGTACGTCGCCGCGCTGCTCATCCTGCTGCCGCCCGGCAAGGCGGCTGCGTTCCTCGGTCTTCAGCTGGCCGTCTTCGGCGTCTGGCTCGGCGCGTCGTTCGCCCCGAACCACAAGGGCATGCCACTGGTCCCGAAGACGATGAAGCTCGACTTCCTGCGCCGCCAGGTGCTGATGTCACGCAACATCCGCGGCGGTGTCGTGACCGACTTCGCCATGGGCGGGCTGAACTACCAGATCGAGCACCACCTCTTCCCGAGCATGCCGCGGCCGACCCTGCGGAAGGTCCGGCCGATCGTCCGCGAGTACTGCGATCTGCACGGCGTGAAGTACACCGAGGTCGGGCTGGTCGAGTCCTACAAGATCGTCATCGACTACCTGAACAACGTCGGCCTGCGCGCCCGGGATCCGTTCGAGTGCCCGCTGAGCGCGCAGATGCGCTGACCATCAGCTCGACGGCGGAATCTCGCCGGAACCACGGATCGTCAGCTTGACCGGCACCCGCACCGTCCGACCCGGGCGGTGCGGTTCGGGCAGCCGCTCGGTCATCAGCTGGATCGCCGTCCGGGCCATCACGTCGGCCGACTGAGCCACCGCGGTCAGTCCCGGGCTGAGCAGATCGCCCAGGGCCAGGTCGTCGAAGGAAACCAGCGCGACCCGGTCGCGGCGGCCCGCCATCCCCCGCAGTACCTCGGCCGTGGTCATGTTGTTCGCCGACAGGATCGCGGTCGCAGGCTCAGGACGGTCCAGTACTGCGGACAGCGTGATCCCGATTCCCTCGGTGGTCGGCTCGGACAGGTGGACCAGGTCCTCGTCCACGTCGATCCGGTGCCGGGCCATCGCGGCCCGGTACGCCACGACGCGTTCGCGCGCGGTGAAGATCCGCTCGTCGTCACCGAGGTACGCGATCCGGCGATGCCCCTGCCGGATCAGGTGGTCGATCGCCTGGTCGATGCCGCCGGCGTTGTCGGCCAGTACGGCGTCCGCTTCGATCCCGTGCGCCGGCCGGTCGATCGTGACGACCGCCATCCCGGCGTCGACGTGCGGCGCCAGGTACTCCTGGGTCTCGCCGATCGGCGCCATGATCAGCGCATCGGGGCGCCGGGCAACGAACTCCAGGCAGACGTCCCGCTCGCGGTCCGGGTCCTCGTCGGTCAGGCCGATCATCACGACCGAGCCGCTCGACCGCGCCCACAGCTCGACCGCGCGGCCGAGCGAGGCGAAGAACGGGTCGCCGATGTCGCGGATCACGACCGCGATCGTGCCGGTCTTGCCACGCCGCAGCATCCGGGCGCTCTCGTTCGGCGTGTAGTTCAGTTCCTTGATCGCGGCCTGGACCTTCGCGGTCAGCTCCGGGCTGACGTTCGGCTCCTCGTTGACCACCCGGGAGACGGTCTTGAGTGCCACGCCCGCCCGGGCCGCGACCTCTTTCATGGTGGGCCGACGCTCGCCCATTGACGCCAGTAACAGTCATGTCTGGCCCACCTTTCGTTTTAGCTCTCCACGACGACCGGGATGATCATCGGCCGGCGACGGTGTGTGTCGCTGACCCATTTGCCCACCACGCGGCGGATGACCTGCTGCAACTGGTACATGTCGTCCACCCCGCTTCCGATCGCCTTCTCGATCTCCGCCTCGATCTTCGGCTTGAGGTCGTCGAAGACAGTGTCGTCCTCCGCGAAGCCCCGGGCCTGGATCTCCGGTCCGGCTGTCAGTTTGCCGGTGACAGAGTCCATCACGGCGATCACCGAGATGAAACCCTCGTCGCCGAGAATCCGCCGGTCCTTCAGCGAAGTCTCCGTGATGTCGCCCACGGTCGACCCGTCGACGAACACGTAGCCGCACTCCACCTTGCCCGCGACGACGGCCTTGCGATCGATCAGATCGACCACCACCCCGTCCTCGACCACGACGACGTTCTCAGCCGGTACGCCGGTCTGCCGGGCGAGTTCCGCGTTCGCGTGCAGGTGCCGGATCTCGCCGTGCACCGGCATCACGTTGCGCGGCTTGACGATGTTGTAGCAGTAGAGCAGCTCCCCCGCCGACGCGTGACCGGACACGTGCACGAGTGCGTTGCCCTTGTGGATCACGTTCGCGCCGTGCCGGGTCAGCCCGTTGATCACCCGGAACACCGAGTTCTCGTTGCCCGGGATCAACGACGACGCCAGTACGACGGTGTCGCCCGGCTGGATCTGTACGACGTGATGGTCGTTCGCCGCGATCCGCGACAGCGCCGACATCGGCTCGCCCTGCGAACCGGTCGACACCAGCACCACCTGCTCGGGCGGGTAGTTGTCCAGCTCGCGCATGTCGATCAGGGTGTCGCCGGGAACGGTGAGGAAGCCGAGGTCCCGGGCGACGGCCATGTTGCGGACCATCGAGCGCCCGACGTACGCGACCTTGCGGTGGTGCTTCACGGCGGCGTCCATCACCTGCTGGACGCGGTGCACGTGCGAGGCGAAGCAGGCGACGATGATGCGCTGGTTCTTCGCCTTGCTGAAGACGCCGTCCAGCACCGGGGCGATGTCGCGCTCGTGGGTGGTGAAGCCGGGCACCTCGGAGTTGGTGGAGTCGACGCAGAACAGGTCGACGCCCTCGTCACCGAGGCGGGCGAACGCGTTCAGGTCGGTGATCCGGTTGTCCAGCGGGAGCTGGTCCATCTTGAAGTCACCGGTGTGCAGGACCAGGCCGGCCGGCGTACGGATGGCGACTGCCAGCGCGTCGGGGATGGAGTGGTTGACCGCGACGAACTCGCACTCGAAGGGACCGAGCTGCACGGTTTCGCCCTCGGTCACGGTCTGCTGCGGCACGTTGCGGTGCCGGTGTTCCTTCAGCTTGCCCTCGAGCAGCGCCAGGGTCAGCTGCGAGCCGACCACCGGGATGTCGCCGCGCTCGCGCAGCAGATACGGCAGACCGCCGATGTGGTCTTCGTGGCCGTGCGTCAGGACCACTGCCACGATGTCGTCCAAACGCTCCCGGATGGGCTGGAAATCCGGGAGGATCAGGTCGACACCGGGCTGGTTCTCGTCCGGGAAGAGCACGCCGCAGTCGACGATCAGCAGCTTGCCGTCGTACTCGAAGACCGTCATGTTCCGGCCGACCTCGCCGAGACCGCCGAGCGGGATCACCCGCAGGGCGCCGGGCGCGAGCGGGCCGGGAAGGTCGAGATCGGGATGGGGGTGACTCATGCAATCAGTCCTGCCGTCTTGAGGTCGGTGGTGAGACCGTCGAGCTGCCCGGGCGTCGCCTCGACCAACGGCGACCGGACTGTCGCGTGCTCGATGACGCCGGCCAGCTGCAGCGCGGCCTTCACCATGATGGCGCCCTGGGTTCTGGTCATGATCGCCTCGACGGCGGGCACCAGCCGTCGGTCGATGGTTCGCGCGGTATCCAGGTCGCCGCGCACGACCGAGTCGATGAGTTCGCGGTACTGCTCGCTCGCGACGTGGGCGACCACGCTCGCGATGCCGACCGCACCCATGGCGAGCCAGGCGAGGTTCAGCTCGTCGGCACCGCAGTAGTAGAAGAGGTCCGAGTTGGCCAGCACCTTGGTGGTGGCGGCGACGTCGCCCTTGGCGTCCTTGACCGCGACGATCCGCGGGTGCTCGGCGAGCGCCAGCAGGGTCTCGGTGTGGATCGGTACGCCGGCCCGGCCGGGGATGTCGTACACCAGCACGGGCAGGCCGGTCGCGTCGGCGACCGCGGTGAAGTGCAGCTTGATGCCTTCTTGCGGCGGCTTGTTGTAGTACGGCGTGACGACGAGCAACCCGTGCGCGCCCGCGGCCTCCGCGGCCTTGGCCGACTCGACGCTGTGCGCGGTGTTGTTCGAACCGACGCCGGCGATGACCTGAGCCCGGTCACCGATCGCGGCCGAGCACCGCCTTGACCAGCTCGACCTTCTCGGCGTCCGTGGTGGTCGGCGCCTCGCCGGTGGTCCCGTTGATGATGAGGGCGTCGTTGCCCTGGTCGACCAGCTGGGTGGCGACCTTCTGCGCGGCATCCAGATCGAGCGAACCGTCAGGGGTGAACGGGGTGATCATCGCCGTGGTGAGGCGGCCGAAAGGCAGCGCCTGGGAGGCGGAGGATGCGCTGGAAGACATGGGGCTCAGATTACCGCTCCGCACGCTTCGAGAAATGAGTAGGCCTGGTAGCTGTCCGCTCGGGGGTCCGGGCAGCTACCAGGCTCACTCGTCCTATCGTTGCCGCCCCAGGAGTCGTTACAGCTTCCACCAAAAAAGTCAGAAAAACTTTCTGCATACACACTCTGTCGCTATTCGACTACTTTCCGTCGATCTCCCGGCGGGTGACTGGTTGAACCGCTAGCGTTCGGGGGTGTCCACACCCCTGACCTCTCCGCAGCCCACCGCCGCCAGCCTTCGGATGGTCGTCGGCACCATGCTCATGGCGATCCCGCTCATCACGTTGGTCATGTGGTTCGTGCTGGTGAGCGACGGCATCGGCGACTTCCCGCGTGGCTGGGCGCCGCTGCTGATCGTCGCCCTCGCCGCCGGCGCGTACGCCCTCTGCGAGGTGGCCGGCTTCCGGGCCGAGCCACTACCGCCGGGCGGCCGGCCCGCCGACCTCGAGAAGCAGTCCTGGCAGCGGTTCACCTCGTCGACCTTCGTCAGGTTCGCCATCTGCGAGGCGGTCTTCCTGGTCGCGATCGCGGTCGCGTTCGTCGTGAGCAGCTACTGGATCGTCCTGATCGGCGCGATCCTCGCGTTGCCGCTGGTCGCCTGGGAGGCCTGGCCGGGAGCCCGCAACCAGCAGCGGTTCGCGGCTGCGCTCGAATCCGGCGGGCACCCTTCCTATCTGCTCGGGCGTCCGCAGGACCTCTGACCTGTACTACGGTCCGCCGGCGATCCAGATGGACGTGGTGGACCAGAGATGCTCCAGGAGCTGGATGGCGCCGGGGAGCAGCAGCACTCCGCCGATGACAAGGGCCGGGACGATCAGGAGGTTCTCGACCCAGCTGCCGGTGCGGAAGCGGAGTGGGCGCGGGAGGCGGATCTCGTACCAGGTCTCGCCGCGGATCGGGAACGGCCAGAGCCAGGGACAGCCGGAGCGAGTGAGGCTGTCACCCAGGCAGTGCACGAACATGCCCAGGGCAACGGCGACGCCGATCCAGCTGCCGATCTGGGCGAGACCTCCTTGCAGCGCCTCGGCGTACGTCGTACCGGGTAGTGCGTCGGCGGCGGCATCCGGGAGGACCGCGTTGACGACAGACCAGCCTGCGGCTCCGAGGGCGGCGAGGACGATCCAGTCGCCCAGCACGTCGGCTGCCAGCACCAGGCCGGCCAACGCGATCGCCAGCACTGCCCATTTGCCACCGCGCTCCCCCGCCGCAGCGGCGAGGAATCCGAGCAGCGCTGCGGCAGCGACGGTGTGGGTGGCGTGCCGGTGTTTACCGGTGCCCTCCTCGTCGCGTGGACCTTTGGTGACGTTGTAGAGCACACCCGAGAAAGCACGGATGGCGCCCGAGACGATCCGGGTGATCGGGCCTAGCAGCCGGGACGCCTTCGCTCCCGGGTGATCGAGGTCCGGCAGCAAGGCATAGCCGGCTGTCGCGGCGGCGAACGGCACTACCTCCGCGACCGACGTCAGCCCGACCAGCGGCGCCACCGCGAGCCCCGCACACCAACCCGACAACGCATGCGAACGCCCCATCACGGCGCCCCACCCCCATCACTCGTGAGCCGCCGATTCTTTCAGCGCCCACCGACAGATCCGGGGAGGCGCACCCGGTGGGCGTTGCCGGCACTGGACGAACCACCCGGTCAGGCGTCGAAGTCGAGGGTGACCTTTTCGCTGGTCGGGTGCGACTGGCAGGTCAGCACGTAGCCGGCCCGGATCTCGTCCGGCTCGAGCGCCCAGTTGGTGTCCATCCGCACGGATCCCTCGACGACCTTCGCCCGGCAGGTGCCACAAACCCCGCCCTTACAGGCAAAAGGAGCATCGGACCGTACGGCGAGCGTCGCGTCCAGCACCGCCTTCGCGTGCTCCCCCAGCGGGAACGTCGAGCGCCGTCCGTCCAGGATCACCGTCACCTCGGCGGCGTCCTCGTCGACCGTGGACTCCTCGACGCGAGCAACCGGCGCCTCGTCACCGACGTGGAACAGCTCGGCATGCACGCTCTCGCGCGGAACGCCCTGCTCCAGCAGAAGATCCTGAGCGCCGACGACCATCGCATACGGCCCGCAGAGGAACCACTCGTCGACAGACTTCACCGGCAGCAGTGCGTCGATCATCCGGCCGAGCCGCTCCCGGTCGATGCGGCCGCTGAAGAGCTCGACCTCGGTCGACTCGCGCGACAGCACGTGCACCAGGTGCAGGCGTTCGGCGTACACGTCCTTGAGGTCGGCCAACTCGTCGGCGAACATCACCGAACCGGCCGTGCGGTTCCCGTAGAGCAAGGTGACGCGGCTCTCCGGCTCGACCGCGAGGACCGTCGCGACCAGCGAGAGCACCGGGGTGATCCCGCTGCCGGCCGCGATGAACGCGTAGTGCTTGGCGTTGGCGGGATCGAGCGTCGTCCCGAACCGGCCGAGCGGCGTCATCACGTCGATGGTGTCGCCGGGCTTGAGTTCGTTGGCGGCGTACGACGAGAACTCGCCGCCCGGGATCTTCTTGACGGCAATACGCAGTACGCCGGAACCGGCCGGCGAGCAGATCGAGTAGCTCCGGCGAACGTCGTCACCGGTACGCCGTACCGTCAGGTGCTGTCCGGCGGCGAACTCGTACTCCGCGGCGAGTTCCTCCGGCACCTCGAAGGTGATCGCGACCGAGTCGTCGGTGATCGTGTCGATCGCCTTCACCTTCAGCGGATGGAAGCTCGCCCGGCGGCGCGTCATAGTCGTCATCGTCAGATCGCCTTGCTCTGCTTGTTGATCAAATCTTTGAAATGATCGAAAGGCTCGCGGCAGGAGTTGCAGCGCCAGAGCGACTTGCAGGACGTGGATCCGAAGTGGCTCAGCTCGGTGGTGTCCGGCGAGCCGCACAACGGGCAACGGATGGTCAGGCTGAGCGATCACCGGTCCCCCGACGGCGCGGGTCCCGGTCGGCGGCGCGATGCCGTACTCCGTCAGTTTCGCCTTGCCCTCCTCGCTCATCCAGTCGGTCGTCCACGCGGGCGACAACACCGTCTCCACGCGGCCTTGGAGATGCAGCGAGCTCAGCGTCAGCTCGACCTCGTGCCGGATCAGGTCCATCGCCGGACAGCCGGAGTACGTCGGGGTGATCGTCACGACCACCTCGTCGCCCTCGTGCCGGACGCCCCGCAGTACGCCGAGGTCCGCGATCGTCAGCACCGGCACCTCGGGATCCGCGATCTCGCCGACCGCGTCCCAGATCGCCTGCTCGGTCAGCACGGCCGTCACCACTTCGCGCCCGGATGCGAGCGGGCGATGTGCTGCAGCTCCGCGAGCAGGTAGCCGAGGTGCTCCGTGTGCCGGCCTTCCCGACCGCCAGAGTGCTGGTACGACGAAGTCGGCATCGTGCACGTCGATTCCTCGATCACCGCGGTGACCCGGCGAAGCCATTCCTCTTCCAGGGTTGACGGATCGACGGCGACGTCCAGCCGTTTCACCAAGTCGTCGGAAGCGAACAGCTCGGCCGTGTAGGGCCACATCGCGTCAAGCCCGGCCTGCATACGACGGTGGCTCTCGTCGGTCCCGTCGCCGAGGCGCAGCACCCACTGGGTCGCGTGGTCGACGTGGTACGCGACCTCCTTGACGGCCTTGCCCGCCACACCGGCCAGCGTCTCGTCGGCGCAGCCGCGCAGCTCTTCGTACAGAAGGTGCTGGTACGTCGCGAAGAACAGCAGCCGGGCGATCGTGGTCGCGAAGTCGCCGTTCGGGAGCTCCACCAGCTGCACGTTGGTGAACTCGCGCTCGTCACGGAAGTAGGCCAGGTCGTCCTCGGTCACGCCGGACAGCTCCCCGGCGTACTGGAGGAGTGAGCGGGCCTGGCCGAGCTGGTCGAGACCGATGTTGCCGAGGGCAACGTCCTCCTCGAGCTGCGGGGCGGCAGCGATCCACTCGGCGGTCCGCTGCGCCGCGATCAGCGCGTCGTCACCGAGCCGGAGGGCATAGGTGCGGAGGTCGTTCACAGGTGGTCGACACCTTCCGGGACGTCGTAGAACGTCGGGTGCCGGTAGACCTTGTCGCCGGCCGGGTCGAAGAACTCGTCCTTCTCGTCCGGGCTGGAGGCGGTGATGTCGGTCGCGGGCACGACCCAGATCGAGACGCCCTCCTGGCGGCGGGTGTACACGTCGCGGGCGTTGCGCAGCGCCATCGTCGCGTCCGGCGCGTGCAGGCTGCCGACGTGAACGTGCGACAGACCGCGACGGGACCGGACGAAGACCTCCCACAGTGGCTCGATCATGCGGCACTCGCCTTCTTCGCGGCCTGCTTCTCGGCGTACGCAGCGGCGGCCTCGCGGACCCAGGCGCCGTCCTCGTGCGCCTTCACCCGATGCGCGAGCCGCTCCTCGTTGCACGGACCGTTGCCCTTGACAACTTCATAGAGCTCGGCGAAGTCCGGCTGGGTGAAGCAGTAGTGCCCGGTCTCCTCGTCGTAGGTCAGCCCGTCGTCGGGCACCCGGATGCCGAGCACGTCGGCCTGCGGGACGGTCATGTCGACGAACCGCTGCCGGAGCTCGTCGTTGCTGTGCCGCTTGATCCCCCACGCCATCGACTGCTCGGAGTGCGTGGAGCTCGCGTCCGGCGGGCCGAACATCATCAGGCTCGGCCACCACCAGCGGTTCAGCGCGTCCTGGGCCATCGCCTTCTGCGCCTCGGTGCCGTTGCACAGCGTGTGCAGGATCTCGAACCCCTGCCGCTGGTGGAACGACTCCTCCTTGCAGACCCGGACCATGGCCCGCGCATACGGCCCGTACGAACAGCGGCACAGCGGCACCTGGTTGACGATCGCGGCGCCGTCGACCAGCCAGCCGATCGCGCCGATGTCGGCCCAGGTCAGGGTCGGGTAGTTGAAGATGCTCGAGTACTTCTGCTTGCCGCTGTGCAGCAGGTCGAGCAGGTCCGCCCGGTCGACGCCGAGCGTCTCGGCCGCGGCGTACAGGTAGAGCCCGTGGCCGGCCTCGTCCTGCACCTTGGCCATCAGGATCGCCTTCCGCCGCAGCGACGGCGCGCGGCTGATCCAGTTGCCCTCGGGTTGCATGCCGATGATCTCGGAGTGCGCGTGCTGCGCGATCTGCCGGATCAGGGTCTTGCGGTACCCCTCGGGCATCTCGTCGCGCGGCTCGATCCGGCCGTCCGCGTCGATCGTCGCCTGAAAGCTGTCCATGGCGGCCAGCATAGCCCACTTGTGACACTTCGTCTGCAAAATCGACGAAGAGTGTCACAAACCCCTCCGGATGGGGGTGCTAGCACCACCCGGGAAGTGGGGTCAGGCCGCTGGGGCGAGCCGCGCCGCAACGGCAGGATTCCAGGTAACAGCTCAACCCCAACACAGTTTCTTGGAGAGGGACTCCCGTGACCCACCTCGCGACCTCACCTGCCGCCTCCGACCATCGCGGTCCGGTCCGGGGCACCGAACGGGCCCTGGCCCCCGACCTGATCCGCGGCGGCATGCTGCTGATGATCGGCCTGGCCAACGCCGCCAACTTCGCCTTCGCCGGCAGCCCCGGCCTGAACGGCACCCCGCACGGTCTGGAGCGGATCCTCAACTTCCTCAAGATCACCCTCGTCGACGCCCGGGCCTACCCGGTCTTCGCGGTGATGTTCGGCTACGGCCTGGTCCAGCTGGCCCGGCGTCAGCGGAACTCGGGCGCGACGCCGGGCGCAGTACGGAAGATCCTGCTGAAGCGGAACAGCTGGCTGGTCGCCTTCGGCCTGGTGCACGCGACGCTCCTGTACTTCGGGGACTTCCTCGGCGCCTACGGCATCGTCGGAGTGCTCTGCACGTTGCTGCTCCTCAACCGGGGCGACAAGTTCCATCGGGTCGTCCTGTGGATCTGGGGCGCGCAGGTCGTCTACACGATCGTCGTCGCCGCCATGACTGCACTGGCCGTCGTGAACTCTTCGGGTCCCGTGCACGGCATGACGAACGACCCGAATCCGTCGCTGGGTGCGACCAGCTACTTCGCGAGCATGGTGGACCGGCTGCAGGAGTGGCCCGCGCACACGGCGTACGTGCTCGGCTTCGTCGTCATCGTCTGGCTGGGCATGTGGGCAGCTCGCAAGCAGTTGCTGGAGAACCCGCAGGCACACCGGGAGCTGCTGACCCGCGTCGCCGCCGTCTGCATGAGCATCGTCGTTCTTGGTGGCCTGCCGCTCGCTCTGGTCGCCGCCGGCTGGTTGAAGGTGGACGACGCCGCGCTGAGCTCGATGAACTTCCTGCACAACATCAGCGGGCAGTTCGGAGGACCTGGGTACGTCGCACTGTGGGCACTGCTGGTCGGCAAGCTGCTGGCTCGTCGCCAGCCGCTGAGTACGCCGGTTGTCGCGATCTCCGCACTCGGACAGCGGTCGATGTCGGGCTACCTGTTCCAGTCGGTCTCCTGGATGGTCCTGCTGGCGCCGTTCACGCTGAACCTGGGCGACCGGCTCGGCAACACCGCCTTCACCGCCGCCGGTGCCGCGATCGTCGTCTGGACCGTCTCGGTGATCGCCGCCTACCAGATGAAGAAGCACAACTACCGGGGTCCCGCCGAGACGTTGCTCCGGCGACTCACCTACTGATCCCGCCCACCCCCCGCTTTCCTTCCCTTGCTTTCCTTCCCTTGTTCTTTGGCCGCCGCTCGGCAGGACACCTCCCCGACGGGTGTCCTGCCGAGAGGCATTTGAAAGGATGGGCGACATGAGCGACGACTTCGGCGTACCGGAACCAGAGCACCTGACATCGATCGGTGGTGCCGAGGACCCGATTGCCGAGTCGAGCGTGCGGCTGGCGTTGCCCGCCGAGGCGGATGCGATCGGGCAGATCCAGGTCGCCGCTTGGCGCCGTGCTTATGAAGGTCTGCTGCCGGCCCAGGTTCTTGCGGATCTCGACCCGGCGCAGTTCTCCGCTCAATGGCGGGCCGCTCTGCTGATGCCGGGCGAGGCGCGCAACCGGGTGATGGTCGCGCTGGCCGGTCGGACTCTGGTGGGCTTCGCCGCGATCACCGCGTCCGACGACCCGGATGCCGATCCGCGGCACGATGCGCTCATCGCCGAACTCGCTGTTGATCCTGAGGCGACTCGGGCCGGTCATGGGTCGCGGTTGCTGAACGCGGTCGTCGACACTGTTCGGGCCGATGGGTTCAGCCGGGTGACCGTCTGGGTCAACGCGACCGACGACGTACTGCGTGCCTTCTACACCGAGTCCGGCTGGGCGCCTGATGGCGCGCATCGCGAACTCGATCTGCACGGGGACGGTTCTGTGCGGGTCAAGCAGCTCCGGCTCCACACCGATCCCAGCGAACGCACCGAGTTGGATCTCACTCAGGCATGAACTTAGGCGTGGGCAAACCGTCGGCGATATTCGCTGGGCGGTAGGCCGGTACGCCGTCTGAGCTGGATGCGGAGGTTGGTCGCCGTACCGAGACCGCATTGGCGGGCGACCGCGTCGAGGCGGATCTCGCCTGCTTCCAGGAGACGACAGGCGAGGGCGACTCTTTCGCTGGTCAGCCAGGCGAGCGGCGTCGTACCGAGTTCTGCTTGGAAACGGCGGTGCAGAGTTGCCTGGCTCATCGCTGCATGGTCCGCGATGTCGGCGATGGTGAGTGGGCTCGCCAGCTCGTCGCGGATCCAGGCGAGAAGCGGTGCGAGAGACGTGTCGGCGATCACCGGCACGGGGCGGTCGATGAACTGCCGTTGGCCACCTTCGCGGTGAGCCGTGTACACGAGCCGGCGGCTGACCAGGTTGGCGATCTCGGCGCCATGGTCGCGGCGGATGAGGTGCAGGCCGAGGTCCAGCGCGGCAGCACTCCCGGCCGCCGTCAGAACGTTGCCGTCGTCAACGAACAGGACGTCGGGCTCCAGCTTCACGGCTGGGTACATCCGCTCGAACAACTCGGCCCATCGCCAATGCGTGGTCGCTCGCCGGCCGTCGAGGACTCCGGCGGCCGCGAGCGTGAAGGCGCCGGTGCAGAAGCTGACCAGGCGGGCCCCGCGCGCGGCAGCCCGGCGTACGGCGAGCTGGACCTCCTCGCTCGGGGCGACCTCGGGATCGGGGCGGTTGGGCACGATCACGGTGTCGGCCGTGTCGACGGCTTCGAGTCCGGCCGGGGCAGTCAGGGTGAAGAAGCCCGAGTGCATCCGGGCCGGGCCGCCCGGCGTACAGAGGGTGAAGTCGTACCAGCGGCGGCCGAGTTCCGGGCGGCGCAGGCCGAACAGTTCGGTCGCGACGCCGAGTTCGAACGGGTTCGATCCCTCGTCGACGATCACGACGACGCGATGCGAGGATTCTTTCGGCATGCGCTATTCCTAGCACTCACGGCGGCCGGGCGCACGCGGTCACGATGGTCAGGTGACCAATGAACCGATCGACCTGCGCGCTGTCCTGAAGACCTTCGACGAGCTGTGGAGCCCGCGGATCGCCGCGCGGATCAACGACTACGACGTGCGCGTGACGCACGTGGCCGGGTCCTACATCTGGCATGTCCACGACACCACGGACGAGTTCTTCCTCGTCCTCGAAGGCGAGCTGAGCATCGCGCTCCGCGATCCGTCCGAACGCGTCGTGTCCCTCACCCCAGGCACGGTTTTCGTCGTACCGCGGGGCGTCTACCACCGGCCGTTCTCGGACGCCGGGGCCGACATCGTGGTGATCGACCCGGCCGGTACGCCGACCACTGGCGACACCCACGACGCACTCCCCGACCACATCAAGACCCACACCGGGATCCCGATCTGACCTCCCGTACTGCGGACCGCTAGCTGCCGAAGCGGGCCTGGATCGCGGCGAGTAGTTCCTTGGGCCGGGTGCGCTGTACTGCGTGCCCGGCGCCCTCGATCGTGACGAGCTCGGCGTCGGGGATCAGCGCGGCGACCTTCGTCAGCAACTCCTGCGGCACTGGGCTGGTCGAGCCGCCACCGACGACGAGAGTCTTCGCGCTGATCTTCGGCAGGTCCGCCCACCAGGCCGGATCGGGGTCAGCCAGCTGACCGAAGATCGAAACGATGACCTGCCAGTCGAACCCGGGATCCTCCTCCGGCTGCGGCGGCACGGTCCAGTCCCCCTGCCCATCCGGCGGCGGGCTGTCGACGAGAACCAGTCCGGTCAGCCGTTCGGCGTACCGCTCAGCAAAGATCGCCGCCACGGTTCCGCCCATGGAGTGCCCGCAGAGCAGGAACTCCTCCAACCCAAGCTCGTCGACAAACTCGAGCAGATCGTCCCGCATCAACTCGAACGAGTACTCCCCCGCCCGAACACTGCCGCCGTGCCCGCGCTGATCGAGCGCGATCACCCGCCAGGTCTCACTCAACTCCGGCACGACTGCAGCCCAGGTCGAGGCATCGGTGTGCGACCCATGCACCAACACCATCGCCGGCGCATTCTCCGCACCGAACTCGTCGTACCGGAACTCCCCCGCCTTCAGCCCAACCTTCAACTGTCCAGTTCCTTTCGGTGCAGATGTCCCGGCCGGCCGACTGTAAACGCCGCAAAGCTCATCGGGCTCGGCCTATAGCAGTTCGGGGATCGTTCGGCGGGCCGGGGGTGGTGTTCGATCTTGGCGAGCTGGCGTGACAGGTTGTGATGGTACGAACACGGTTGGCCATCACTGGAGGATGTATGAAGTTCCGTACCTTGGCCGGTGGCCTCGGTATCTCCGCCATTTCTGTGACTGCTGTGCTGGTGGTCCCGGGGTCCAGTGCGACCGCGTCGTTGCAGCAGACGAACGTCGTACAGGACGGGCCGAATCGCGTCGCCAAGAAGTATCTGGACCAGAAGGTCAACTGGCAGATCTGCGGTGATCCGGAGCTCAAGACCTCCTGCGCCAGGATCGTTGTCCCGCGCGACTGGTCGGATCAGGCGCGCGGGGTCGACATCCAGCTCGCCATCAGCAAGGCCGGAGCGGCCAAGAAGCCGAGTCGGGTGGTGTTCGGCAACCCCGGCGGTCCAGGTGGCGCCGGCCTCGGCATGGCGCCGTACCTGGCCAGCCAGACCAGCACTCGCCAAGGACCACCTCGCCGTCGGCTTCGACCCGCGCGGCACCGGCGACAGCGCGAACGTCACCTGCGCAGGCGCACCCGGCTTCACGATGGACGCCCGCGACCGCCACCCGTGGAACCTCGACCTCATCGCCGAGGCCTCGCAGCTCACCCGCCCGTACTGCGAGGCGCAGTCGCGCGGGCTGCTCCCCTTCGTCAACACCGTCCAGACCGTGCAGGACATGGACCTCATCCGGCAGCTGCTCGGCTTCGACAAGATCGACTACGTCGGCTACTCCGCCGGCACCTGGATGGGCGCGTACTACCAGACCTACTTCCCCAGCCACGTCGGCCGATTCGTCCTCGACTCGAACACGGACTTCACCGGGCCCTGGCTGAACACGTTCATCGCCCAGCCGCAGGCCTTCGAGCGCCGGTTCCGCGAGGACTTCGCTCCCTGGGCCGCGAAGTACGACGACCAGCTGAAACTCGGCGGATCGCCACGCTTGGTGATCAGAACCTACGAGCGGCTCCGGGCGGCGCTGGCGAAGGAGCCGGCGACCGAGGACTTCCTGGACGGGTCGGTGCAAATCAGCTACGACCAGAACACGCTCGACAATATCGTCACCGGGGATTTGTATACAAAGGCGGATTTCCATTCACTCGCCCTCGATCTGGCATTCCTGCGCGACCTTTCCGACGCCCAGCGCAAAGGCGGCGCCCGGGCGGCCCAGCGCAAGGTCGACCAGCTCCCGATGGCGCGTCAGCAAGACCTCGTCCGGCGCGCGACCCGGCGTACCGTCGGCATCACACCCTTCGGGCAACCCTTCGCCGACGACGCCGAGAACGCGACCTTCACGGCCGTCACGTGCAACGACACCGAGTGGCCGCAAGGCCGCGAGTACGGCGACGCGCTCGCCGCGCGACTCGGCCCGAAGTACCCGCTGCTCGGCTGGTCGATGAACGAGAACCCGTGCGCGTACTGGGACCGCCCGAACCTGCAAATGCGCATTCCCACCGGCAAAGGCTTGCCGACAACGCTGATGGTCCAGTCGGTGCACGACCCGGCAACCAACTGCCGCCCTCGCCGCATCCGCCCACAGCCGGTACGCCGGGTCGCGGCTGCTCACGATCACCAACGAGGGCGACCACGGCATCTACGGCGGCGTGAACAAGTGCGCCGACAAGATCGTGAACACCTTCCTCACCACCGGCAAGGCACCCGCGAAGGACACCTCCTGCACCGGCGAGGGCATCCCCGCACCCTCGGCGGCCGAGCCCGGCGCGGAGGGCGAAGAGGCGGTCGAGGCACCACTGGCCCGGATCGCCGGATTCACGAAAGCGGTTTCCGGATATCTGCACTCCTGAGCCATTTCGGTGGTCGCTCAGTGCTACTTTCCGGTGTTGATCATTTCGTTATTTCAGGCGTTTTTCCGGTACGGAGAGAAAACGTCTCGTCACGATCGGCAAGATCGTGCCGAGGCGTTCGTTGTCAGGACATGTTTGTCAGGGCGATGTCAGGGTTCCGTCCCTGTGCGACAGAGCGTGACCACGACAATCTTGAGGAAGCGCGGGAGAACCGAAAACGTCGACCGGGAGGGCTCGATGTGACGGGGAACATCGCCGACGTGGCTTCGGCCGGCTGTGAGGTGGGGGGACTGCCTGGGGGGTCAGACAGAGGCACAGCCGGCCGGGCCCCGTAACGGCTTGATGTTCACTCCCGGCCGCAGATCCCTCGCGGGGTACCTTCGATCCCCCAGGTCGTGGTGCCTCGCGAGGCTTTTTCTTGCCCTGGATCGTCAGGGATGACGGTTCTGGTCCCGGCGACCTGACCGCGGCAGACCGCCTCGGCCGTTCCGGACTCAGAGGCGGGAGGAGCGGTCGACCGTCGAGGCTGGGCCCGGATAACCGTCGGCTACGGCGGCTAGTGGGGCGTGCCTGCCTGCGGACCACGCGGCGCGGAAGGCTCGGCGGTCCAGGGTTGCTTCGATGGCCTGTTTGGTTCGCTGGAGGTCGGCCTTCTCGATCTCCGGGACCGGGGCGCCGATCACCTCGCGGACGCCGTCGGCCGCACCGAGGAGGAAGGCCGCGTACTCCGTCCGGTTCCGCTGCTGAGCCACCGTCGCCAGTTCCTCGAGGACGCTGGCCGAGCGCCAGCGGTCGCCCAGGTCGCGGTGTTCGGCGAGGCTCTCGTCGAGCAGGTGCACCGCACGCTCGGTCAGCCCGCGTCGCCGCTCGACGATGCCCAGCTGGTTCAGCGACCAGGCCACGCCTTCGCGATACCCGAGCCGCTGCGACAACGCCAGACTCTCCTGCAGCAACTCCTCGGCCTCAGCCAGCTCCCCGGCGTACTGGGCGATCGTGCCGAGGCTGATCAACGACCAGGCCAGCCCCTCACCATCGCCGAGCACCCGGAAGCTGTCCCGTGCTCGCTTGCACCGGCGCGCCGCGATCTCCAGGTCGCCGCGCAGCCAGGCGACGAACCCGAGCTGGTTGTGCGCCCACGACATCCCCGACCGGTCGCCGAGACTCTCGAACAGGTCGTAGCTCTGGCAGTGCAGGTTCTCCGCGGTCACATAGTCCCCGCGCTCCCGTGCCACTCCCCCGAGCCGCTGCATGACGAGCGCAGTACCGGCTGTGTCGCCGAGCTCCTTGTACTGCGCGAGCGCCGACTCCAGTCGGGTGGTCGCCACGTCGTACTCGCATTGCAGGAATGCCAGCATCCCCGCACCAAGACAAGCTTTGGCCTTGTACGGCGCAAGCTCGGCGCCGCCCTTGTCGGCCAACTTCAGCGCGCGTTCGAGCCACTCGCTGCCTTCGGCGTAGTGGCCGCGGAGGTAGCAGAACAACCACAGCCCACCCGCCAGCCGAACCGCTTCGGTCACTGCAGCGGTTCGCAGCGCCCACGCCATCGCGGCCCGGAGGTTGTCCAGTTCGCCGTCGAGCCGATCGAGCCAGTCGCCCTGATTCGCGCCGCGCAGATGGGCTTCGGCCTCTTCGGCCAGCGCGATGTAGAACCCCGCGTGGTTCCGCGCGGTCTCCTCCTCCAGCCCGGCCGAGGTCAGCTGGCCGGCGGCGAACTCGCGGATCACGGCCAGCATGTCGTACCGCGCGATGCCGCGATCGCGAGAGACCCGGATCAAGGACTTGTCGACCAGCCGGCTGGTCAGATCGAGCGACCCGGCACGCTCCAGCGGACCGGGCACCATCTGCCCGGAAAGCACCGCGGCGGCCGCATTCAGTGACCAGCCGCCAACGAACACCGACAATTTCGCGAACAGCTCCCGCTCAGCCGTCGTCAACAGCGCATGGCTCCAGCCGATCGCGCCCGACAGCGACTCCTGCCGCGGACCCGCAGTACTGGATCCGCCTGCCAGGATCGCGAACGACGACTCCAGCTCGGCCGCCAGTTCCTCCACCGTGAGCACGTTCGTCCGCGCCGCGGCCAGCTCGATGGCGAGCGGCATCCCTTCCAACCGGCTCACCACGCGCGCGACCTGGTCGATCTGCCCGGTCGGCTGATGCCCCCTCGCCGTCGCGCGGTCGACGAACAACCGCACGGCGGGCGACGTTTCCAGCTGCTCATCGTTCTCAGGCAGAGCAAGCGGCGGTACGACGTACACGCTCTCGCCCGGCACCCGCATCAGCTCGCGACTCGTGGCCAGCACCGTCAGACTCGGGCAGCACTCCAAGAGCACCGAGACGGCAGCGGCCGCCTCAGCGAGGACGTGCTCGCAGTTGTCCAGCACCAGCAGCAGGTTCCGGCGGCCGATCTGATCGGCGATCTCCTCGATCAACCGCCCGCCGTCCAGCGGATGCAGCCCGGTCGCGGTGGCGATCGCAGACGTCACAGCGGCCGGATCCGAGACCGGAGCCAACGGCACCCAGCAGACGCCGTCGTCGAATCGATGCCCCACCAGCGTGGCCACCGCGAGGCCGAGTTGGGTCTTGCCGACTCCCCCGGGACCGCTCAACGTGAGCAGCCGGGTGACCCGTTCGCCGATCAGCCGCGCGGTCTCCTCGACCTCCGTGGCCCGGCCGATCAGCTCGTTGGCCGCGACCGGCGGGACCCGCATGGCCGAGCGAGTGGTGTCGGCGTCGCGCCGGGCGGCGGCCGTCAGCTGGGCGCGATCGGGCGCGCCGAGCCGCAGTGCGTCCCCCAGCAACCGCAAAGTGTGCGGTCTGGGCGCACGACGACGTCCCCGCTCCAACGCCGCGATCGCGTCGACGCTCAGGCCGGCCAGCTCGGCCAGCTTCTCCTGGGACAGTCCGGCGTCGCGCCGGTGCCGTCGGAGCAAGTCACCGAAGCCAGTGCCCTGCACGTCGTCCGAGCCGCGGCGAGACCCGTCTGATGGCAAAGGACGGCTCCACCCAGTCTCCGACCTGTTGACGTGGCGGTCGCCACGTCACTGAGAAGGTATCCCGTACCCGCCCGGGTTGTCAGGCGGAACCGCTCGTTCCCCGGTAACTCACAGGAAACTGCCCGAATTCAGGCACTGCCACGCTCAATCGTGCAGGCTGATCGCGGTCCGCATCGAGGCGCGGGCGCGCTTGCGGTCGCCGGCCGCGTCGTACGCCGTGGAGAGCCGGAACCAGGCCCGCCAGTCCTCCGGCGCCGCCTCGGCCTCTTCCTTGTACTGCGTGAACGCGGCATCCGCGGCCGCCCGGTCGATCCGTCCCGACGGCCTTCTCGGGAGATCGTCGACCGGCAGCAGCCCCGCGTCGGCCAGTTCGTGGGCGAGCGCCTCGGTCCGGCGGCCGAACTGGATCTCCCGCCAGACCAGATACAGGCCGACCAGCGGGATCACCAGGACGGCGATCCCGAGCCCGATCGCGACCGGGTCGCCGGTGCCGATCAGCAGGACACCGCGCCAGCCGAGCAGCACGGCGTACGCGATGAAGACCACCGCGATCACCACCGCGGCCCGTTTGGCTGTCACGTGTTCAGTCCAGGTCGAGGAAGTGCTCGAGGCCGACGGTCAGGCCGGGGGTGTCGACGACGCGCCGGATCCCGATCACGACGCCGGCCATGAACGACTCGCGGTCCATCGAGTCGTGCCGGATCGTCAGCGTCTCGCCGACGTCGCCGAACAGCACCTCCTGGTGCGCGATCAGGCCGCGCAGCCGGATCCCGTGCACCCGGATCCCGTCGACGTCGGCACCCCGGGCGCCGTCGAGGGCGGTCGTGGTGGCATCCGGGATCGGCGCCGCGCCGGCCTCCTGCCGGGCAGCGGCGATCAGCTCCGCCGTGCGCCGCGCAGTACCGGAGGGTGCGTCGACCTTGTTCGGGTGGTGCAGCTCGATGATCTCGACGGACTCGTAGTACTTCGCGGCCTTCGCGGCGAACTGCATCATCAGCACCGCGCCGATGGAGAAGTTGGCGGCGATCAGTACGCCGGTGCCGGGGTTCGCTGCGAGTTGCGTCCGGAGAGTGTCGAGGCGCTCGGCGTCGAACCCGGTCGTCCCGACCACCGCGTGGATCCCGTGCTCGATGCACCATTTGAGGTTGTCCATCACGACCTCGGGCCGGGTGAAGTCGACCACCACCTGAGCGCCCTTCAGCTGCTCCAGGTCGTCCCCTTGATCAAGCGCAGCCACCAACTCGAGCCCATCGGTCGCCTCAACCGTCCGGCACACCTGGGAACCCATCTTCCCCTTGGCCCCCAACACCCCGACCTTGACCATCCGCACCCTTCCTAGGTTCTCTTCCGCGCTCAGGATCTCATCCCCGCGCACCAAACCCCCGCGAGCCTCCGCCGCTCGCTCCTGCGTCGCTCACACTCCGCTCTCCCACCCACCCGAAACGCGGACTCCTCCGTCGCCCGCTGGATGAAGGCGCAGGGTCGCGGGATCAGCACGTCCACTCAGTTGCTCCAGCCTCGGGCGTGCGGGTCCCGGCGTCCAGCGCGGAGCTGGAAGAAGCGTGCCGCGGTCGGGCGAGCCACATCCCGCCCATGCTGGTGGAACTCGATCGACCTACACCGGCAGCCGACTTCGACAAGCGGCTGGTTCGCGATGTGTTGGTAGCTGGTGGGAGGGTGCTGTCCTATGAATGACGACGCTGCGAAGGCCAACTTGTACAACTACCTGAGGCATGAGCGCGAGGCGGTGCTTGCCAAGCTTGACGGGCTTTCCGAGTACGACGTCCGTCGGCCGCTGACCGTCACCGGGACCAACCTGCTGGGGCTGGTCAAGCACCTGGCGACTTGGGAGGCCAGGTACCTCGGCGAGGTCTTCGGCCGGCCCTTTCCCGAACCCCTGCCTCGGTGGGACGTCGAGGCCGAGCGACTCGCTGACATGTGGGCGACCGAAGGCGAGGCCCGCAGCGACATCGTCGATCGCTACCGACGGGTGTGGGACCACAGCGATGTGACGGTGGAGGCGCTCGCTCTCGATGCCACCGGCCGCGTCGCCTGGTGGCAGGACGCCGAGGTGCCCTTGTTCAACATCCTCGTCCACCTGCTCGCCGAAACCAGTCGGCACGCCGGCCACGCCGACATCCTGCGCGAAGCGCTCGACGGAGCGGTAGGAACCGACGCGGAGAGCATGGCGGAGCAGCGGCACGACCCAGCTTTCTGGAAGGAGCGCCGCGAGGAGATCGAGGCGGCCGCCAGGTCAGCAGCCGGTTGACCTGGATTGAGCCGGACAGGGCTGCCCTGGTCTCGGGCGGCGCCGCGTCCTGTTCAGCGCGCTTCCAGCTCGAAGAACAGGAAGCAGATGAATGAGCGACCGTCCGCGTTGGGGAGCAGTTCTGCTGGAGTGTCGGCCGCGGGCGGCGGTTCAGTGACCGTCTTGATGCCGAACCCCGCGTCGATGAACGTGTTGATGACGTCCTGCAGGGGACGGTGCCAGTAGGTCATCCACACGGTTCCTTCGCCGAAGTCGTAGTCCTCGGAGTACTTGGTGAGGGCGAAGTAGTCGGCTTCGGGGTACACGATCGCGTAGACCGTGGGATGGATGATCGAGACGATGAGCCGGCCGCCTGGCCTCAGCACCCGCCGCAGCTCGGCCAATGCCGAGGCCCAGTCCTTGACGTAGTGCAAGGACAGTGAGGCGACGACGCAGTCGAACGCGTCGTCGGGATAGGGAAGGGGCGCACCGAGGTCGGCGACTTTCAGGTCCGCGTCCTCGCCCAGCCTTTCGCGGGCGAGTTCGACCATGGCGGGGCTCAGGTCGAAGCCGGAGACGAACGCATCCTTGCCGCGCAGGGCTTCCATCAAGGGGCCCGAACCGCAGCCGGCGTCGAGAATTTCCAGGCCCGCGACGTCGCCGGCGAGACGAATCATCTCCGGACGCGCGTAGTACGCATTGAAGAGGTTGTTCTCGTTGCTGGCCGAGTACGCCGCCGCGAAGCTGTCGTAGTCAGCAACAGGGGCAGCGGACTTGCTCACCGAATCGGGCATGACAGGTTTCTATCCCGGGAGCACATCTGCGCGCCAACCAAGCAGGTGGTCCAGTCGGCAACGCACTCATCTGCCGCGATACCCGCTTCCGCCTGCCTGGCATACGAAAGTTGCCTGATCGGGCTGAATTCGGGGGTTTTGGTCGGTGCCGGGCGATACGGTCGCGACATGGCGCCCACCCAATCTATCGAGCTGGAGATCGCCGGCAGCGTCGGCTGCTGGGACTTGGCGAGTAGCCCATGACGGTGATCGTCAGGCCGGCGCGGGTGGGTGATGCCGACGCGATGGCCCGGGTGTTCGTCGACTCGTTCCGGGCCGGGCACCGGGGGCAGGTCCCGGAGAACGTGCTGCAGTCCAGGACGTACGAGTCGTCAGCCGCCGGGTGGCGACGGAGCTTGACCGCGCCCTCGCCCGGCGAGTACATCTCGGTCGCGTCCAGCGACGGCGAGGTGGTCGGGCTCGCGATGTGCGGCCCGCCGCACCCCTGGCCGGACGATGACACCGCCCGGAGCGAGGTCCCGACGGCCGAATGCTGGAGCCTGTACGTCGATCCGTCCCACCAGCGGGAGGGAATCGGCCGCCTGCTGATCGGCGACTTCTCCCGTCACCTAGCCGGCCGCGGGATACGTCGCCTGCTGGTGGGCGTGCTCACCGCCAACGCACCGGCCCGGGCCTTCTACGAATCCCTCGGCGCCGAGCTGATCGGCAGCCGCCTGAACCTTGACGAGGGCCAGACCTTCCCCGAGTCCGTCTACGCCTGGCCCGACCTCCCCGCCCTAGCTCTCTAGAGGAGGGCGGTTCATGGCGGGTGAGGTTTGGTTGGGGCTGCTGCTCGTTGTCGCTTCGTTTGGTACTGCGTTGTTGTCGGCGGTGGCTGGGTTTGGTGGTGGGGTGTTGCTGCTGCCGGTCTTCGTGGCGGTGTTTGGGGCGCGCGACGCGGTGGCTGTGTTGACCGTGGCGCAACTGGCCAGCAACGGGAGTCGGGTTTGGTTCAACCGGTATGACGTCGATCGGCGGCTGGTCGCGATCTTTGCTATTGGTGCTGTGCCCGCTGCGGTTGTCGGGGCGCTGCTCTTGACCAGTGCGCCGCTTCCGGCGTTGACGCGGGTTGTTGGAGTGTTTCTGCTGGTTGTTGTCGTCTGGCGGCGGGTTCGGCCGGATACAGCCCGGGTGGGTGATCTCGGGTTTGCTGTGATCGGTGCTGCGTCGGGGTTCGGGTCTGCGCTGGTTGGGAGTGTCGGACCGATGGTGGCGCCGTTCTTTCTCGCCCGTGGGTTGGTGCGCGGTGCCTACATCGGGACCGAAGCCGCGTCGGCCGTCGTCATGCATTTCACCAAACTGGTCGTCTTCGGGACCGCCGCCGTGCTCACCTGGCGCACCGGGCTGATCGGGCTCGCACTGGCTCCGGCGGCGGCAGGTGGTGCGTGGGTCGGGAAGAAGGTTCTTGACCGGCTACCTGTCGGAGTTTTCGTCTTCCTGGTTGAGGCGGGCCTCGTCATCTCCGGCCTGCTGTTGTTGATCACCGGCGGCTGAGTCTTCGTAGCGGGCGGCGAGTGCGGCGGCTCGGGCTCTTAGGGCTGCGCGGAGCGAGTGGGGGGCTAGGGCTTCGGCGGCGAGGCCTAGTTGCCAGAGGGACCATTCGGCGTGCCAGGTGTCTTGGTAGGTGACCTCCAAGCGGAGCCAGCCGTCGGAGTCGGGTTCTTCGGTGCGGACTGCTACCGCGTGGGTTAGGAGGTCTTCTCGGCGTTCGGGGAGTACTCGGACGTGGACGGTGAGGTGGTCGGTGGAGAGGAATTGGGCTCGGCGTTCGCCCCAGATGCGGTCCAGGTCGACTTTGTTGGGGCGTTGGGCTGGTTCGGGGAGTTCTTCGGCGGCCTTGATGCGGGAGAGACGGTAGGTACGGTCGGCGCCGGATCTGGTGGCTAGTAAATAGATGCGATCTCGGACGGTGACCAGGCCGATCGGGTCTACCGTGCGCCACCGGGCCGGCTGGTTGGTGGCCTCGTA
Organism: uncultured Actinomycetota bacterium; assembly: GCA_963740725.1. GTDB lineage: Bacteria > Actinomycetota > Actinomycetes > Propionibacteriales > Kribbellaceae > Kribbella. The sequence continues at coordinate 403,914 of CAVUFT010000025.1, read as the reverse complement.
GTGGATGCGCAGTTGGTGGCCGTTCAGTACTGCGCGTCGTACCTCCGCCATCGTGGTGTGAGGAACGTCCTCGATAGCCAGGCGGCGGGAGAGCAGATCGGTCTCGGGCTCGACGAGGAATCGCTCGGTGCCGGCGCGGTGGCTTTCGGGGAGTGCGTCGACGACCTTGCGGAGGGCCGATGTGAGTGCGGAGCCGAAGATCTGGCTGCGGGATCCAGCTGCGAGCAACGCGATGGCCTCGTCGTGGTTCAGGCCGGTGAGCTCGGTGCGGAAGCCGGGCAGCAGGGCGAAACCGCCATGTCGGCCGCGTTCGGCGTACACCGGGACGCCAGCCGCCGAGAGTGCGTCGATGTCGCGGAGGACCGTTCGGGTGGAGACCTCCAGCTCCAGGGCGAGGGTCTCCGCCGTCAGTTGACCGCGCTGACGCAGCAGCAGGATCAGCGAGACCAAGCGGTCGGCGCGCATGGCTTGAGAATATATGACCAAAGGTGTCGTGATTTGCCGGAAAGCTCGTTCGCACAACCTCAAGGAGCTGATGTGGCAATCGAACGAACGGCAGTCAACCCGGTGAAGTGGTCTCTCGAACTGGGGTTCAACCAGGGCGAGGTCGTCTCCGGGCACACCCGGACCCTCTACTGCTCAGGGCAGACCTCGATGAGCGAGGACGGCAAACCCCTGCATGATGGAGATATGGCAGCGCAGTTGGCATTGAGCATCGACAATCTGGAAGCCGTGCTCGGCGAGGCCGAGATGTCCCTCGCGAATCTCGTCCGGCTCAACGTCTACACCACCGACGTCGATCAGCTGTTCCCGCAGTACGACGTACTGGCGGCGCGTCTGGGTGCCGCGGGCGTCGCGCCACCCACCACGATGCTCGGCGTCACCCGGCTGGCGATCCCCGGCCAGCTCGTCGAACTAGAAGCAACCGCCGTCGCCTGATGAAACTGGTGACCATCGGCGTCTATGGCTTCGACAGCGAGTCGTTCCTGCGGGAGCTGCGGGATGCGGATGTCCGCGTGCTGCTGGATGTGCGGCAGCGGCGTGGGGTTCGCGGACCGGAGTACGCGTGGGCGAACTCGCTGCGGCTGCAGGCGTCGCTGGTCCAGGCGGGGATCGCCTACGAGCATCATCTGGAACTCGCACCGACTACAGAGCTGCGACAAGTCCAGTACGCCGAGGACGATCGTCAGGGGGTCGGCAAGCGATCGCGCCAGGTGCTGGCCGCCGAGTACGCCCGCCGCTACACCACCGAGATCCTCAACCACGCCGACCTGAGCCGGATCGCGTCAGGCACCGGCAAAGCGTCAGGCTCCGGTACGACGTCAGGCTCCGGGATCGCAGCCCTGCTCTGCGTCGAGAGCGACCCGGAGGCGTGCCATCGCTCTCTGATCGCTGACCGGCTCGCCGAGCAGTACGGCGTACAGATCGAACATCTACAGCCGTGAGTTCGGGATGGTGCGGTCGGGGTCCAGGTAGATGGTGGTGTTCGTCGCCCGGGCCTCGAGGGCGGCGGCGAGGCGGTCGCGGCCGGGCTCGGTGTGCCGGGCGATCGCCTCGGCCGGCTCCAGCCAGAACGCGCCGCTGATCTCGTCCTCCTGCAGGACCAACGGCGTCGCCGAGTCGATCGGGTCGGTGTCGAAGACGTACAACACCGTGTCCGGCTTGTTCCTGCCGAGCCTGAAGTGCACAGCCAGCAGGCGAGTGACGGTGAGCTTGATGCCGATCTCCTCCAGCGCCTCCCGCTCAGCCGCCGCCGCGAGACTCTCCCGCGGCTCGACCATCCCGCCGACCTGCACGAGATCCTCGCGATACGGATTGGAGACGAGCAACACCCGTCCGTCGAAGTCGGTGATCAGTACGCCGACCGCTGCCCGATGCACCGGACTCTCGAACGAGTTCATGACCCGGCACTCTAATCACCAATCGTGTCTCTGCATGCCGGGGCGAGCGAGTGGCTAGTGGGTGTAGGTGGATTGGGCGTCTTCGGCGAAGTGGCAGGAGACGGTTTGGCCGGAGGGGATGTGGCGGAGTTCGGGGACGTCTGTTGAGCAGCGGGCCTCGGCTCGGAGGCAGCGGGTGTGGAAGCGGCAGCCGGAGGGCGGCATCACCGGGGAGGGTGGGTCGCCGGCGAGGATGATGCGTTGGCGACCCTTTCGTGCGAGACCTGGTTCGGCTGACAGAAGCGCTTGCGTATAAGGGTGTGCTGGTACGTCGTACACCTGATGGTGCTCACCCAGTTCTGCCACGCGCCCCAGGTACATCACCGCCACCCGGTCGGAGACGTGCCGCACGACCGACAGATCGTGCGCGACGAAGATGATCGAGAGACCGAGCTCCCGCTGCAACCGCATCAGCAGGTTCACCACCTGCGCCTGCACCGACAGGTCGAGCGCGGAGACCGGCTCGTCGCAGAGCAGCACGTCCGGGTTCAGCGCGATCGCCCGCGCGATCCCGATCCGCTGCCGCTGTCCGCCCGAGAACTGATGCGGGAAACGCGTCTCGTCCTCGGCGCGCAACCCGACGAGCTCCAACAGTTCCCTCACCCGCGAACGGATATCCATCCCGCGAGAGACATCCGGGTGCACCTCCAGCGGCTCGGCGACGATCTCGCCGACGCGCATCCGCGGATTCAGCGCGGAGTACGGATCCTGGAAGACCACCTGGACGTTCTGGCGCCACTTCCGCAGCTCCTTGCCCTTCAGCTTCGCCGACGTCGACGCCGTCGTAGAGCAACGACCCCGACGTCGGCTTCTCCAACGCAGCAAGCAGTCGTACCAGGGTCGACTTCCCGCAGCCGGACTCACCGACGATGCCGAGCGACTCGCCCTTGCGCAGTACGAGATCGACGCCGTCGACCGCACGGACCAGCGTCTTCTGGCCGAACGAGAAGGCCGGGCTGATGTCGTAGTGCTTCACCAAATCGGTTGCCACCAGCAACTCCGACGACGACATCAGACCGCCTCCTCAACAGAGATCTTCGTACGCCGAATGCAAGCAGCGTCGCGCCCCGGCGCAACCGTCAACAATGGCGGCACCTCAACAGCGCACTCCTCGACAGCGATCGGGCACCGGGTCCGGAACGCGCACCCGGACGGGATCGCCCGCAGCGAAGGCGGCGTACCGGGAATCGTCGGCAGCTCCTGCCCCTTCAGATCAGCAGAGGGCATCGAGCAGCAGAAGCCCTTCGGTATAAGGGTGAACCGGGTGCTCCAACGCCTCAGCCGTGGCAGCACGCTCGACCACATGACCGGCGTACATCACGACCACGTTGTCGGCGACATCTGCGACCACACCGAGGTCGTGCGTGATCAGTACGACGCCCATGTCCCGCTCGGTCTGCAGATCTGCGATCAGTTCGAGGATCTGCGCCTGCACGGTGACGTCGAGCGCGGTCGTCGGCTCATCGGCAATCAGTACGTCGGGGTCGAGCGCGAGTGCCATCGCCAGCATCACGCGTTGCCGCATGCCGCCGGAGAACTCGTGCGGGTAGTCGTTCACCCGTTTCGCAGCGGCCGGGATCCGTACCTGGTCGAGCATCTCGGCGGCCCGCTTCATCGCATCCCGCTTCGACATCCCGCGATGCACCCGGTAGCACTCGGCGATCTGCTTGCCGACCGACTGCACCGGATTCAGCGCCGACAACGAGTCCTGGAACACCATCGTGATCCGGTCCCCGACGATCTTGCGCCGCTCCCGCGTCGTCAGCGAGATCAGATCCGTCCCCCGGTACTCCGCTGTGCCGGACAAGATCCGTCCCGGCGGCATCTCCAGGATTCCCGTCAATGCTTGCGTCGAGACAGATTTCCCCGACCCGGACTCGCCGAGAATCGCGAGCGTCTCCCCCGCCCGCACCTGCCAGGACACCCCGTCGACAGCCCGCACCGGACCATGAGGAGTATCGAATTCAACGGTCAAATCGTCGACCTTGAGCAGTACTTCGCCTGTACTCATCGGATCAGCTTCGGGTCCAGGGCGTCCCGGATCGAGTCGCCGATGATCATGAACGAAATCGTGGTGGTCGAGATGAAGATCGCCGGCCAGATGAACAGATGCGGCGAATCCCGGTACGCCGCAGCAACACCGAACTGCGACCCCCACGAGATCGAGGGCGGTTGCAGCCCGACCCCGAGGAAGGTCAGAACGGCCTCCAGCCCGATCAGCCCGCCGATCCCCAGCGTCGTCATCGCCAGCAGCGGAGCCATCGCGTTCGGGAACACGTGCTTGCGCAGGATCCGCAGCGGCGGCACCCCGATGGAGCGCGCCGCCAGCACGTATTCGCGATTCCGCACCGAGAACACCGTCGACCGCATCACCCGCATGCCCTGCGGCCACCCCGTCACCAAGATGATCGCGACGATGATCCAGATGCTCCGGTTCGGGACCGAGTTCAGGATCACGATCAGCGCGATCAGCCCGGGCAGCGAGAACAGCACATCGGCGACCCGGGAGATGATCGTGTCGACCGCACCGGGGAAGTACCCGGCCAGCAGCCCGAGCACTCCGGCGATCACGAAGCCACCGAAGCCGGCCACCAGGCTGACCAGCACCGACGGCCGCGCACCGTAGATCACGTTGGCGAAGTAGTCGCAGCCCTGGATGTCGTACCCGAACGGATGTCCGGGCTCCCGGCTCCGAGCGCTCTTGGCGAGCTCACAGAACCGCGGATCGACCGAGGTGAAGATCCGCGGGAACGCCGCCATCAGGAAGAACGCGATCACCAGCACCACACAGATCACGAACTGCGGTTTGCGCAGCAACGCCCGCAACAGCTCGCGATTGGACAGGGTCCGGCCTTCGAGGTCCTGCGCCTCCGTCCCGAAGACCTGCTGTGCCTCAGACATTGCGCACCCTCGGATCGATGAAGCCGTAGACGATGTCGACGATCAGGTTGATGACGATGAACATCACGAAGGCCAGCGTGGACAGCAGCACCACCACGCCCCCTTCCTTGAACCGGATCGACTGGAACATGAACTGGCCCAGCCCCGGCAGGTTGAAGATGCTCTCGGCGAGGACCGCACCGGCGAAGATGCCGGCGAAGTCGATCCCCATCAACGTGACGACCGGCAGAACTGCGTTCGGCAGCACGTGATGCCAGAGGATCCGCTGCTCCCCCAGCCCCTTCGCCCGGGCCGTCTTGACGAAGTCCGAGTTCGCGGTGTCCACGATCGACGTACGGGTCAATCGCGCCATCCCGGCGAACCCGGTGATCGCGATACACACGGCCGGCAGCAGATACGCCCACGGATACCCGTCCGTGACGCCGGAGACAGGCAACCACTTCAGCTGTACGCCGAACAGGAACTGCCCTGCGAAGTACAGCACCAGACCAGGAACAGCCAGTACTACGAGCGTCGAGAGCAGCAGCATCCTGTCGACGAGGCCGTTGCGCCGGAACCCGGCGTACAGGCCGAACAGCAGGCCTGCGATCCACTGCAGCGCCAGGCTCATCGTGGCCAGCTTCAGCGTCACGGGGATCCGCAACCTGAGCTGGCCGGCGATGTCGGCACCGGCGAACGTCGTACCGAAGTGGCCGGTGAACATGTCCTTCATCGACAGCAGGTACTGCACGATGAACGGATCGTCGAGGTGGAACTGGGCCCGTTTCGCGGCCAGTACCGCGGCCGGGATGGGCTTGTCACCGGCCAGTTCGCGCAGCGGGTCTCCGGGCATCGCGAACACGAGCGCGAAGACCCCCAGCGTGACGATCAGGCCGATCGGGATGGCCGCCAGGATCCGGCGGAGGACGAACCGGGTCATTTGAAGGTGGAGTAGAGAGCCTGTACGCCGGTGAACTTGGAGACCCGGGGACTGATCTTCGCCGAGTGCAGGTACGCGTTCTGCTTGGCGTAGAGCGGGATCAGCGGCATGTCCGCGAGCGCGATGTCCTCGGCCTGCTGGTAGAGCTTGATCGCCTGCTCCGGGTTCGGTTCGGCGTCGCCCTTGGCCAGCACCTTGTCCAGCTCGGGGTTGTTGTAGCCGGAGAAGTTCGCGTCACCGTTGGACTTGAACATCGGGGTCAGGTAGTCCTCGATCGACGGGTAGTCGTGGCCCCAGCCGCTGAACCGCAGGCCGTCGAGCTTGCGGGTGTCGGCCAGCTCGGTGATCTCCGACCCCTGCTTGCCGGTGTACTTCACCGTCAGGCCGAGGTTCTGCCGGAGCATGTTGCCGATCGCCTCGGCGAAGATCTGGCCGGTCGCCGACGTGGTGTTGTAGTTGATGTTCACCGCACCGGAGAAGCCACCGGCCTCGGCCAGCAGCGCCTTGGCCGCGGTCGGGTCGAAGTTGCAGAACTTGCAGGCGTCCGCGCGGTAGCCGTCCATGTCCGGCGAGACCAGCCCGTTCGACGGAGTGGCCAGGCCGACCAGGCCGGCGAAGGCCTTCCGGTCGATCGCCATCGAGAACGCGTGCCGCAGCTTCGGGTTCTTGTAGCGGGGATCCCAGGCCGGCATCGTCAGGTAGTTGGCGCCCGAGCTGGTAGCGGTCACCCAGCCGTCCGGGGCGTCGGTCTTGAAGGTCTTGATCTTGGTCGGCGGCACGTCCACGAAGTCGACGTTGCCGGCCAGGAACTCGTTGTACGCCGTGTCCGCGTTCGGGATGAAGCGGAAGGTGATGCGCGTCCGCCTCGGGCGCGTTCGGGCCCTTGTAGCCGTCCCACTTGGTCAGCTTGATGTCGTCACCGGGGTTCCAGGCGCCGTCGAGCTTGAACGCGCCGTTGCCGATCGGCTTGCGCTTGTAGGCGTCCGGGTTCTTCCGGACCTCCTCCGGCAGCGGAGCCAGGCCGAGGTACTGCAGGGTCAGGCCGAACTGCGAGAACGGCACCTTGAGCTTCACCGAGAAGGTCAGGTTGTCGATCTGCTTCAGGCCACTGAGCGTCTTGATCGAGGTCGGCTTCGGGGTGGCGCCGTCCGGGGTCGGCGGGTTCATCGCGTCGTACCCGTCGACCTTGGAGAAGAAGCCGTTGTTCTTCCAGGCGGTCGAGCCCTGGGCGGTCAGGTTCCAGCTGTCGACGTAGTCCTTGGCGGTCAGCGCCTGCCCGTTCTGGAAGGTGTTGCCGGGCTTGAGCTTGATCGTCCAGGTCTGGCTGGTCTTGTCCGGGGTGACCGAGTCGGCCATCACGTTGACCGTCTTACCGGTGTTCGGGTCGGTCGCGACCAGCGGCGCGAACATCGCCTGAGCGACCTGGATGCCGGGGCTGCCGTTCTCGTTCAGCGGGTTGATGTAGTCCAGCGGGTCCGCGGCGATCGCGATGACCTCGCTCTTGGCACCGCCACCGGCGCCGCCGCCGGAGCTCTTGCCGTCTCCACAGGAGCTGAGCACCAGGGCGAGCCCGAGCGCCACCCCCAGAACACCAGTCGCACGTCGCACGGTCGAACCAACTTCCTCGGCGGGAGGGCCGTTAGGCGGGAGTAGCCGCCATGTTGGCTGGTTCCGGCGAAGCATGTCAACGTTGTCAGCGACAAACTAGAGCTCGCGTTACCTGACCGAGACCTCAGAGCACCTTCATCCACAGAGGTCCCTTCGGCCACCATAACGGCCGGTCAAGGCAAAGTCATCTGATGTCAGCGGGTCCTATCCCGAAAAAGCAAAGACCGCCTGCACACGGGGTGCAGGCGGTCCGATGCTAGCTGTGACTACAGGCTGAACGCTGTCGTGCTCTCGTCGAAGGGGCCCATCACGGTCAGGGCGGGGTGGCCGGCGTAGAGCTCGGCGGCCAGGTCCTGGACGTCGTCGAGGGTGACGGCGTCGATGCTGTGCAGGATCTCGTCGACGGTCGGCAGTTCGCCGTACACGAGTTCGGCCTTGGCGATCCGGGTCATCTTGGCGCCGGTGTCCTCCAGGCCCATCACGACCGAGCCGCGCATCTGCCCCTTGCCGCGGAGCAGTTCGTCCGGCGGTGATGCCGCCCTTGGCGATCGTGGCCAGCTCGGCCTGGATCACCTCGAGCACCTCCGGCGCCTTCTTCGGCAGGCAGCCCGCGTAGACCCCGACCATGCCGGCATCCGCGTACGCCGATCCGAAGGTGAACACCGAATACGCCAGCCCGCGCTTCTCCCGGACCTCCTGGAACAGCCGCGACGACATTCCGCCACCGACGATCCCGTGCAGTACTCCGGCGACGAACTTCCGCTCGTCGTTCCGCACCAGCCCAGGCATCCCGAGCACGAGATGCGCCTGCTCGACATCACGGTGATGAACCTGCACACCCCCGTACGTCGGAACGCGGCGCGCCGACCCACGGCGTACCGGCGTCGGCTCTGCTTCGCCGGTCGACCCAGTGCCGCTCGAAGGCCTTGCGGACCAGCTTGACGACGTCCGAGTGCTCCACGTTGCCCGCGACGGAGATGACGATGTTCTCCGGGCGGTAGCGGCGCCGGTACCAGCCGGCCACCTGGCGACGGGTCAGCCCGGCGACCGACTCCGGCGTACCGGTGATGGAGCGGCCGAGCGGTGACGAACCCCAGAGCTGCTCGGCGAACAGGTCGTGGATGTGGTCCGACGTCTCGTCGGCGTGCATCGCGATCTCTTCGTCGATGACGTCGCGCTCGCTCTCGACGTCCTCCTCGGTGAGCGTCGCCGAGGTGATCATGTCGCAGATCACGTCGACCGCCAGCGGCAGGTCGGAGTCGAGCACCCGCGCGTAGTAGCAGGTGTACTCCTTGCCGGTGAAGGCGTTCATCTCGCCGCCGACGGCGTCCAGCGACGCGGAGATCTCCAGCGCGTCGCGGCGCTCGGTGCCCTTGAACAGCAGGTGTTCGAGGAAGTGCGTGGCACCGGACAGCTGGATCGGTTCGTCCCGCGAACCGACGCCGACCCAGACGCCGAAGGTGACCGAGCGGAAGCCCGGTACGGACTGGGAAAGCACGCGGAGCCCGGAGGGCAGGACGGTCCGTTTGACCGGACCGCCTGCCTCCGAGCTCAGCAGCGTGCTGGTGATGGCACGTGTCACTCGGCGGGAGCGACCTCTGCGTCATCAGCCTTGGCGTCGGCCTTCCTCTTCACCCTCGACGACCGGGATCAGCGAGAGCTTGCCGCGGTCGTCGATCTCGGCGATCTCGACCTGGAGCTTCTGGCCGACGGACAGGATGTCCTCGACGGCCTCCACCCGCTTGCCACCGGCCAGGCCGCGCAGCTTCGAGATGTGCAGCAGACCGTCCTTGCCCGGGAGCAGGGAGATGAACGCACCGAAGTTGGTCGTCTTCACGACCGTGCCCAGGTAGCGCTCGCCCTTCTCCGGCATGGTCGGGTTGGCGATCGCGTTGATCATCGCGCGCGCCGCGTCGGCCGAGGGGCCGTCCGTCGCACCGATGTACACCGTGCCGTCGTCCTCGATGGAGATGTCGGCACCGGTCTCGTCGGTGATCTGGTTGATCATCTTGCCCTTCGGGCCGATGACCTCTCCGATCTTGTCGACCGGGACCTTCACCGAGATGACCCGCGGCGCGAACTCGCTCATCTCACCCGGGGCGTCGATGGCCTTGGCCATCACGTCCAGGATGGTCAGGCGGGCTTCCTTGGCCTGGGTCAGCGCACCGGCCAGCACGCTGGCCGGGATGCCGTCGAGCTTCGTGTCCAGCTGGAGGGCCGTGACGAAGTCCTTGGTGCCGGCGACCTTGAAGTCCATGTCGCCGAACGCGTCCTCGGCGCCGAGGATGTCGGTCAGCGCGACGTACTCGAGTCTCGCCGTTGACCTCACCGGAGATGAGGCCCATCGCGATACCGGCGACCGGCGCCTTCAGCGGCACACCGGCCGAGAGCAGCGACAGCGTCGAGGCGCAGACCGAGCCCATCGAGGTGGAGCCGTTCGAGCCGAGCGCCTCGGACACCTGACGCAGCGCGTACGGGAAGTCCTCGCGCGACGGCAGCACCGGCACCAGGGCGCGCTCGGCGAGAGCGCCGTGACCGATCTCGCGACGCTTCGGCGAACCGACCCGGCCGGTCTCACCGGTCGAGTACGGCGGGAAGTTGTAGTTGTGCATGTAGCGCTTGCGCGTCTCCGGGGAGAGCGTGTCGAGCTGCTGCTCCATCCGGAGCATGTTCAGCGTGGTGACACCCATGATCTGGGTCTCGCCGCGCTCGAAGATCGCCGAACCGTGCACCCGCGGCAGCACCTTGACCTGCGCCTTGAGCGGACGGATGTCGGCCAGACCGCGACCGTCCATCCGGACCTTCTCGGTCAGCACGCGGTTGCGGACGAGCTTCTTGGTGAGCGAGCGGAAGGCTGCGGACAGCTCCTTCTCGCGACCCTCGAAGGACTCGGCCAGCTTGGCGACGACGGCGGCCTTGACGGCGTCGGTGGCGTCCTCGCGGTCGTGCTTGCCGGTGATCGCCAGCGCCTGGGTCAGCTCCTCGGTCGCGGCGGCCTCGACGGCGGCGAACGCGTCCTCGAGGTAGTCCGGGAAGACCGGGAACTCGCCGGTCGGCTTGGAGACCTTGGCGGCCAGCTCGGACTGCGCCTCGACCAGCGTCTTGATGAACGCCTTGGAGGCCTCGAGGCCCTCGGCCACGATCTCCTCGGTCGGCGCCTGCTTGCCGGCGGCAACGGCGTCGAAGGTGCCCGGGGTGGACTCGGCCTCGACCATCATGATCGCGACGTCACCGGTGTCGGTGACGCGACCCGCGACCACCATGTCGAAGACGGCGTCCTCGAGCTCGGTGTGCGTCGGGAACGCGACCCACTGCTTGTCGATCAGGGCGACGCGGGTGGCGCCGATCGGGCCCGAGAACGGCAGCCCGGCGATCTGGGTGGACATCGACGCGGCGTTGATCGCCAGCACGTCGTACAGCTTGTCCGGGTTGAGCGCCAGGACCGTGATGACGACCTGGATCTCGTTGCGCAGGCCGGAGACGAACGACGGCCGCAGCGGGCGGTCGATCAGCCGGCAGGTCAGGATGGCCTCCTCGGAAGGACGGCCCTCCCGGCGGAAGAACGAGCCCGGGATGCGGCCGGCGGCGTACATCCGCTCCTCGACGTCCACCGTCAACGGGAAGAAGTCGAACTGGTCCTTGGGCTTCTTGCTGGCCGTGGTGGCCGACAGCACCATCGTGTCGCCGTCGAGGTAGGCGGCGGCGGAGCCGGCGGCCTGCTGGGCCAGACGGCCCGACTCGAAGCGGATGGTACGGGTGCCGAAGCTGCCGTTGTCGATGACGGCTTCAGCGAACTCTGCGCCCTCCATGGGCGCGTTTGTGGATCCCGACACGGGATACCCCTCTCGTCACTTGAGACGACTGTGAGGCGCGAGCTTCCCGGGGTGTGCCGGTCTTCGATCGAGGCCCGCGGGCCAGCGTTGCTGCTCCCGAAGGCCACTACCGAGGACCGGTCGTCGGCCCGGTACGCGTGTCGCGTCGTCTCGTTGTCGTTGATTATTCAGTTGTGCCGCGCCCGGGGCCCGAAGGCCCTGGGCACGGATACGCGAGAAGCGGCCACCAAGAATGCGGTGGCCGCTTCTCACGACGTCATCGGCGAAGGCCGAGCCGCTCGATCAGGGACCGGTAGCGGTTGATGTCCTTCTTCGACAGGTAGTTCAGCAGGCGGCGACGCTGGCCGACCAGGAGGAGCAGACCACGACGGCTGTGGTGGTCGTGCTTGTGCTCCTTCAGGTGCTCGGTCAGGTCCGCGATGCGGTGCGTCAGGAGCGCGACCTGGACCTCGGGGGAACCGGTGTCGCCCTCGGTCAGGGCGTACTCGCCGATGATCTTCTTCTTCGCCTCAGGATTGGCTGACGACACGTAGTGATCCTCTCGATGTCCGTTGCGCGGCGCACCGGGGCTTTGGTCACCCGGGCACTCTCGATCCGCGGCCGTTCAGACGGCAGCGCCCAGGGTACCAGTCCGTGGACGCGTCACCCTAATTACCCTGGTGGACGAGGTTCCGGCGTGCCGCCTGGTCGACATCGAGTCTTCATCTGGACCAGCAGGTCGTCGATGGTGTCGAAGCGGATCTGGGAGCCGCGGAGCCGGGCGACGAAGTCCACGGCGACCCGCGAGCCGTACAGCTCCAGGTCGTCGCGGTCCAGCACGTACGACTCCACCCGGCGGTCGACCCCGTCGAAGGTCGGGTTGCTGCCGACGCTGATCGCGGCCGGCAACGGCTTCGCCGTACTGCGGAGTGCCGGGCGCCGGCTCGAGCACGGTCAGCCAGCCGGCGTACACGCCGTCGAGCGGGACCGCGGCGCCTGGCAGGGCAGGGATGTTGGCCGTCGGGTACCCGAGTTCGCGGCCGCGCTTGTCGCCCTCGATCCACGTCCCGGTCACCCGCAGCGGCCGGCCCGAGCGCCTCGGCCGCGCCCTCGACATCACCCTCCGCGATCAGGCTCGCGGATGTACGTCGACGACCACGGCTGGGCGTCGCCCGCCAGCGTCAGCCCCTCGACCTCGAACCCGCCGACCGCGCCCGCCTCGACCAGGGTGTCGACGTGCCCGGCGGCCTTGTGGCCGAACCGGAAGTTCTCCCCCACCACGACCGCCTTCGCGTGCAGGGTGCCGACCAGGACCCGGTCGATGAACTCCTGCGGCGACCAGCCCGCGACGTCCTTGTCGAACGGCAGGATCAGTACCGCGTCCGCACCGGCGGCGCCGAGCAGCTCGGCCCGCTCCTCGGGGTCGCTGATCATCGCCGGCGCATGGTCGGGGCGCAGCACCGCCATCGGGTGCGGGTCGAACGTCATCGCGACCACCGGCAGTCCACCGAGCTCGCTCCGCCCGGGCGCGGGCGTGCGCCAGCACCTCCTGGTGACCGCGGTGCACGCCGTCGAAGTTGCCGATGGTGACGACCGACGGACCGTAATCGGGGTCCACCTCGTCCAAACCGTGCCAGACATGCATGGCAGAAGGATTCCACGTCGGTCCGCGCGGGCGGTGCACCAGGTCCCGATGGTCACCCCTTGTAATCGGGGCGTGACTCAACTTACTGTGGGCGCCGCATCTTTCGTCACTCCCTCGGAGGTCCCGTGAAAGTTCACGCGCGTGGTCGCCGGCTGCACCGTCGCTGGCAGTCCTGGTCGCCGGTGTCGGTCACGAGCTACGGCGCACCGCGTTCGGCCCCGGCTCGCGGCCCGACGTACCAGCAAGTACGTCGCGCTCGGTGACTCCTACACCTCCGCGCCGCTGGTGCCGCTGCCCGAGCTGCTGTCGCTCGGCTGCCTGCGCTCGATCAGCAACTACCCCAAGCAGCTGGCGGCGCAGCTGCAGGATCACCGCGTTCACCGATGTCAGCTGCGGCGGCGCGGACACCACGAACATGACCCAGCCGCAGGCCACCCCGCTCGGCACCTTCCCGCCGCAGTTCAACGCGCTGACCGCCGGACACCGACCTGGTCACCCTCGGGATAGGTGGCAACGATTTCGGAGTCTTCGGCGACATCGTCGGCACCTGCCCGGGCCTGCGGGACAGCGATCCGGCCGGCGCACCGTGCAAGCAGCACTTCACCGTCGACGGCGTGGACACGCTCGCCGCCAAGATCGCCCAGACCCAGGTCGCGGATCACCGACGTGGTCAACGGCATCAGGCAGCGGTCGCCCGAAGGCGACGATCGTCGCTGATCGGCTACCCGAAGATCGCGCCGGAGAAGGGCACCTGCCCCGCCATCCTGCCGTTCGCCGACGGCGACTACGCCTACCTGTACTCGATCGAGCAGAAGCTCAACCAGGCGGTCGAGAACGCGGCGAAGGCCGGCGGCGCCTTGTACGTCGACACCTTCGGCCCCTCGACCGGGCACGACGCCTGCGCCCCGGAGGGCCAGGCGTGGATCCAGGGCAAGGACATCAACCTGCTCCGCGCCCTGAACTACCACCCCCGCTACGAAGGCCAGGCCGGCGTCACCGTCACTGACCTTCAAGAAACTCACCGGCGCGAGGGAGACCATCACTCCCGCCGAGCAGGCGAAGTGGGCCGGCGAGGCCCGCGAGCTGAGCAGAAGGCTGCCACGCTGCAGCAGAACCCGGCCGTCAAGGCCGCCATGGACCGCCTACGGACCGGCGCGCAACGCTGACCCTTTCCAATCCGTACGGCGGACGCCGGGCCGGCCCCACTTCACGCGTGGACCGGCCCGGTGCTCATTCTCAGACCAGCGCGATGACCTCGGTCAGCGCCTGACCCAACGGGAGATTCACCCGATGGGTCGCGTACGGATCGCCCCGGGTGAGCCCCTGGTTGACGATCAGCACCTCCTTGCCCGCCTTCGCGGCGTACCGGACGAACCGGAAGCCGGACATCACCGTCAACGACGAGCCCAGCACGAGCACCGCGCGCGCCTCGTCGATCAGTGAGTAGCACCGCTCGACCCGCGGCTTCGGCACGTTCTCCCCGAAGAACACCACGTCGGGCTTCAGCAGCGCCGACCCGCAGCTCTTGCACGGCACCAGCTGAAAGCTCTCGTACGACGTCCTCCGGCAGCTCCACATCGCCGTCCGGGTTGATCCGCGTCGCGACTCCCTCGAAGAAGGGATTCGCCTCGCGTAGCCGTCGATCCAGCTCCTCACGTGGCGTCGTCCGGCGACAGTCCAGGCAGATCACCCGATCGAGGTTCCCGTGCAGCTCGATCACGTCGCGCGCACCGGCCGCCTGATGCAGCCCGTCGACGTTCTGGGTGATGACGCCGCTCAGAAACCCACGAGCCTGCAGGGAAGCAACCGCGCGATGCCCGTCGTTCGGCGCCGCCCGCGCGATCGTCCGCCAGCCGAGGTGACTCCGCGCCCAGTACCGCTGCCGGCCTTCCGAGCTGCCGACGAAATCGGCGTACGTCATCGGCGTATGGGTCCGCAGACTGCCGCTGGCGCCGCGATAGTCCGGGATCCCCGACTCGGTCGAGATCCCGGCCCCGCTCAGCACCACCACTCCCCCGTCCCCGACCACCTCGGCGACCGGCGCGACATCCGTCGTACCGGGCTCCAAAGAGAGCACGTCGGGTCCAGGAGACCAGGTCAGTGTGGGACGGGAACGCACCGCTCCAGCGTACTGCGGGCGCTCACCCGTTCGCGTCGTCGCGCACCAGCCGCAGCCAGCCGAGCAGCAGGCTGCCGACGGCCCAGACCAGCATGACGATCACGGACGAGGCCGTCGTGAAACCCCGATCGGCCGGTTCGCCGTTGAGCAGGAACACCGCGCGCGACCCCGGCAGCAGGTCGGCGATCGTGGTCAACCAGTGATAGCCGAACTGCGGCAGGATCAGCGGAAGCAGGAGGATCAGCAGGAACACCGAGACCAGCCCGCCCGCCGTATTCCGCAGTACCAAGCCGAGCCCCGCGGCGAGAGCCGTGCCTGCCGCGAACACGAAGGCAACGGTCGCGAGCGTGTCGACGCCTTCGCCCAGCGGCAGGCTGAGGACCGGCCGGGCCGCGGTGAAATCGAGGCGGCAACGGCCACGAACCACCAGGTCGCCTTGACCGTCCAGAGCCGCAGCCACTCCGCGGCACACGTCCGCGCGAACACCCGCGCACTGGACACCCGGGTGGGAACAGCGTGGGTTGTCACGGTGCCACCTCCATCGCGCGGCCGTGATAGTCCACGCTGTCACCGGTCAGCTCGAGGAAGGCTTCCTCGAGGGATTGCTGGACATCGGAGAGGTGATGGAGCGGAATGCCCAGGTGATGAGCCAGCTCGCCGATCTGCTCGGCCGTGCCGTCCTCGACCTGGAGTTCCTGGCCGTCGATCTGCTCGACGATGAATCCACGCTCCTGCAGTTGCCGCCGCAGCTCAGCCGGCTGCGGGCTGCGAACTCGCACCTGCTTGCGCCCCAACCCGGTGAGGATCTCCGCCGTGGTCGCGTCGGCGATCAGCCGGCCGCGACCGATGACGACCAGTCGATCGGCGGTCTGCTGCCATCTCGCTCATCAGGTGGCTGGAGACCAGCACCGTGCGGCCCTCGGCGGCCAGCGGCGCATCAGGTCGCGGATCCAGCGGACCCCGTCCGGGTCGAGCCCGTTGACCGGCTCGTCGAACAGCAGCACCGCGCGGGTCGCCGAGCAGCGCCGCCGCGATCCCGAGCCGCTGGCTCATCCCGAGCGAGAAGCCCGATCCGGCGCCGGCCGGCGACCGCGTCGAGCCCGACCAGCTCGAGCACCTCCTCGACCCGGCGCCGCGGGAGACCGTTGCCCGCGGCAGCGACCGCGCAGGTGGCTGCGGCCGGTCGCGGCCGGGGTGCACCGCACCGGCGTCCAGCAGCGCGCCGACCTCGCGCAGCGGTTCGCCGCAGCGCCGCGTACGGGCGGCCGTTGACCAGCACCGGTCCCGCGGCTCGGCCGGTCCAGCCCGAGGATCATCCGCATCGTGGTCGACTTGCCCGGCCCCGTTCGGGCCGAGGAAGCCGGTCACCAGCCCCGGCTCGAGTCGAAGCTCAGGTCGTCGACGGCGAGCACCTCGCCGTACCGCTTGGTCAGCCCGCGGATCCGGATCATGACGCGACCCTAGAAGCTCCCGCGGGCAGGTTTGGCGGACGAGTTGCGAAGGTTCTGTGCAGGTTTAGCGGCCGGCCTCCAGCGCCGCGATCAGCTGCGGCCGAAGCTCCTCGGGCTGGATCACGGCGTCCACCGAGCCGACGGCGACCGCGCGCTGGATGTTGTGCACCCGGTCGAACTCCGACGCGACCTCGCCCAGCTTCTCGGCCCGTACGGCGGACCGGACCTCGGCCAGCTCGTTGGCCACCGCGGCCCTCTCGGCGCCCTCGGTCGCCGGCCGAGCCGGGCCGCCACGTCGGCGACGCGCGGGTCGGCCGACGTCCGGGTGTTCACCTCGCGCGGAGAACACCACGGCCGCGGCCGGGGCCCCGCCGATCACCGAGGCGAACGAGCCCTCGACGGCGAGCACGGTCATCCGACGGGTTCAGCGCCTTGGAGAAGACGACGAACGCGCCGCCGTGGTAGCGCGAGACCACGCAGAAGACGATCGGGCCGCGGAAGTTGACGATCGCGCGGCCGATCTCGGCGCCGTACTCGAGCTGCAGGTTCCGCATCGAGTCCGGCGAACCGTCGAAGCCGGACAGGTTCGCCAGCACGACCAGCGGACGGTTGCCGCTGGCACCGTTGATCGCCCGCGCCGCCTTCTTCGACGACCGCGGGAACAGCGTGCCGCGCGGTGTAGTGTCCGGCCCGTCGGTCGGCGGGAAGCCCCGCCGCGGCAACGGGCTTCGACTCGATCCCGAGCAGGCACACCGGCAGCCCGCCGAGCCGCGTGTCCGCGACGACCGCGGTCTCCGCGTCGGCCATGCCCGCCCAGCGTTCCAGCATCGGGTGGTCCTGATCGGCGACGGCCCGCATCAGCGTGCGGATGTCGAACGCCTTCTTGCGGTCCGGGTTCGTCGCGGCCGAGAAGATCTCCCCGACGGTGCGTGAACCCGCCGTCGACCGGGTCGTGCGGGAACGACGTGACGTCGCGATCGTGCGGGTCGGTGGTCGGCGCCCGCCGCGGCCCGGGCTCACCCGGTACGACGTACGTGTGGTCGTAGTGCGCCATCAGGATGTCCCGCGCGCCGGCCAGGTCCGGGCGCCCAGTACTGCGCCTGCCCGTTCGGGCCCATCACCCGGTCGTAGCCGCCGATGCCGAAGTTGTCCTCGGCCGAGACGCCACCGGAGAAGTCCAGCGTCTGCTTGCCGGTCAGCACCATCGCCGAGTCCGGCGTCATCACCAGGATGCCCTTGGTGTGCATCAGCATCGTCGCTTCGGCGTTCCAGTACGGCTGCGCGCCGACATTGATGCCCGCGACAACGATGTTGATCTCGCCGCCGGCCTGGGTGAACTCGACGATCCGCTTCAGCGCCTTGGCGACCCAGTCCATGTTCTCGGTGCCGGAGTCCATCGAGATCCGCGCGCCCGGCGGACACCGCGAACCACTCGACCGGGACCTTCAGCTCGCTCGGCCAGGTCGAGCGCGCGCGATGATCCGCGCGCACTCGGCCTCGGCGACCGCGCCGAGCGCCTTCGTCGGGTCACCGCTCAGCACGACGCGGGTGATGCCCTCGGGGTGGCGGCGGGTCGGCGTGCTGATCATGCCCGGCGATCAGGCCGGCCTTGTTCAGCCCGCGCGGCCGGTCGACCGGCACCAGCGTGCCGCCGTCGTCCAGGTCGTGCTCGACATAGGTGCCGCCTGCACCGGCGACCATCCCGGCCACCTCGTACGGGTAGACGGTGTTGCGACGACGGGACCGCGAGCACCTTCTGCGCATAGTCGTCGAGCGGCTTGAGCCGCTCGGTCGGCGGGCCGCTCGACCACCTTCTGACGACACCGGCGCCGGGCTGGTACGTAGAACCGGCCGACGACCGGCAGCGGCGCACCGTTCGAGCCCGTCACCCGGCCGCTGATGATGACCTCCTCGATGCCCGGCACCGGCGGTCATCGGCGCGATGTTGCGCTTGCAGCGCGGTCAGCTCGGCGACCTCGGCGTCGACGACCGGCCAGATCGTCACCCAGACGTGGTTCATCTCCAGCTCGCGCCCCGGCCGCGCCGCGCGCGGTCCGGGCCCGGCGGATGCCCTCCAGGCAGTTCGCGATCGCGCGCTCGACGTGCGGCAGCGCGGTGATCTTGCCCTCCTCGTCGCGGACCACGGCGAACTGGCGCACCTGGGCCAGCGCGACCAGCCGCTCGTCGGCCGGGTTGTCCCGGGCGACGCAGTGGTACAGCAGCACGTCCTCGGGCGCGTCCAGCCGGGTGATCCTGAAGTCGTGCAGGCGCCACAGGTTGAGCCGGCGGCCGACCATCGGGTGCACGCCGCGCACGTTGTCGTCCTCGACCACACCCTCGGCCGACGGGCGGATAGGTGAAGTACCAGACCTCACGACCGTTGCCCGGGACAACAGCCAGGGCGACCCGTCGTACGTCGGCGACGAACGGCAGCGCGGCGACGATGTCGCGCAGCCGGTCCGAGGCGTCCTGCGGCGACTCCGGCGTACCGGGCCAGGACAGGTACAGATCCGCGACGGCCTGGTGACCGGCAGGGCTCGCGGCAACCTCGGCGGCGAGGTCGCGGACGAGAGTCGCTGCCGGTGTCGGCCAGCTCGTCGACCGTGCCGATCGTGGTGACCAGATGGGTCGGACGGTCGTCCAGCGTGTAGTCGGCGCTGGCGAACGCGCGCCCGTTGACCGTGGCGTTGCGCAGGTCGTGCAGCTCGTACTCGAGGTAGTGCCGGCGGATCAGCACCTCCAGCATCGGCTCGTACCGGGTGCACCCCGGCCTCGATCCGCTCGGCCAGGAAGCCGACGATCTGCTCCGGGATCGCGGCCAGCGCCTTGACCCGCTCGGCGCGGTCCGGCACGCCGGGTCCTGGTCAGCGAGCCAGCTCGGCCGCGACCCCGGTCAGCACCTCGGCGCGGCCTGCGTCCACCTGCGGCTGGTCGAACCAGCGGAACCGCACGCTCCGCGCCAGGTCACCGATCACCGGGAACCGCAGCTGCGTCGCGAGCACCAGGTGATCCAGTACGGCGTACGCCTCGGCGTCCAGAGGGGCCTCGGGCATCGGTCCTCGACCAGCCACTGCTCCAGCAACGACGTCACCAGCAGTACGTCGGGAGTCGTGCGCTGCTGGGCCAGGAAGATCCGGAACACCGCGTCGGTCAGCTCGTCGCTGCGGTCCAGGTCCGTGACGCCGTAGTGGCCCAGCACTCGCGACAGCCGCTCGGGAACTGCAGCCGGCAGCCCTGCGCGCTCGGCGTCGAGCGTCTGCAGGTACGTGTGGAAGTGCTCCTTCGGGCTGTGCACCCGAAGCTCGGTGTCGAGGTCCTCGCCGGCCGGCCGGTTGCGGCTCAGCTCGGCGAAGTCGGCGAACAGCCGCAGTACGCGCGATCTCCTCCGCCACCGGCGGCTGGTCGAGCTCGGCCCGGGCGGACAGGTACTCCGACAGCGTCCGGCCCTCGTCGCGCGGGTCGATGTCGAACCCGAGCAACATGCTGCGCAGGTTGTCGAGTCCACGCGCGGCCCGCACGGCGGCGGTCGGCTGGCCGTCTCCGGGCTCCGGCAGCTCCAGATCGACGCTCTCGCTCGTCTCCACGACCTGGCATCCGCGTCGCCGACCGGCTCCAGCCGCACCAGCGGCGCACCGGTCTCCACCTGGCTACCGGTCGACACCGGCAGCTCGCTTCACGATCGCCTTGAACGGCGCGTGCAGCACCGTCTCCATCTTCATGCTCTCCAGGACGAGCACCGGCGCACCGGCCTCGACCTCGGCACCGGCCGCGACCGGCGTCGCGACGACCAGCGCCGGCGAAGGCGCGCGCATCAAGCCGCCCTCGTCGCGGCTGACCCGGTGCGTCACCCCGTCGACCTCGACCAGGTGCACCGGCACCGTGCGTCGCGGTGACGAGACGGAACCGACGATCCGCAACCACCAGCCGCGCGTCGTACGCGTCGAGCCGCTCGAGCTCGACATCCAGGTAGCTGCAGCTCGTCGCCGATGCCGACGCCGACGCGGTACCGGCTGGCGCCGACCCGCGCGACGAGTCACCTTGTACGACGCTCCGCGCAGCTTCAGCGCGATCGCGCGGCCGACCTCGTGCTGCACCTGGGGACGGCCACCGCGCGCGGTCTCCAGCAGCCGCTGCCGCTCGACCCGCTCGGCCTCCTGGTACGCCTCGATCGCCGCCGCGATCAGCGCGATCCCGGAGTGCCGGCTCGGACCAGCCGGCCCTCGCCGCGGACCCGGTCGATCCAGCCGGTGTCGGCGCTGCCGTCGATCACCTCGGGCTGGTCCAGCAGGTCGAGCACGAAGCTCTTGTTGGTCGCGCCGCCTTCCAGCACGACGGCGGTGTCGGCCACCGCCCGGCGAAGGCGGCCGAGCGCCTCGTCGCGGGTCCGGCCGTAGGCGATGATCTTCGCGATCATCGAGTCGAAGTCCGCCGGGATCGAGTCGCCTTCGCTGACCCCGGTGTCCACCCGTACGCCGGGCCCGGTCGGCAGCCGCAGCCGCGCGATCCGGCCGGGCGACGGAGCGAAGTCGCGGTCCGGGTCCTCGGCGTTCAGCCGCGCCTCGATCGCGTGCCCGACTGCTCGACCGGCTGCGTGCCCTCCAGCCGACCGCCTGCCGGCGACGTGCAACTGCGCCTTGACCAGGTCGAACTCGGTCGTCACCTCGGTGATCGGGTGCTCGACCTGCAGGCGGGTGTTGACCTCGAGGAAGGCGAACAGCTTGTCGCCCGGGTGATACAGGAACTCGACAGTCCCGGCGCCGCTGTACCCGACCGCGAGCGCCAGCCGCTCGGCGGACGCCTTCAGCTCGGCGACCTGGTCGGGTGCGAGCACCGGCGAGGCCGACTCCTCGATCACCTTCTGGTTGCGGCGCTGCACCGAGCAGTCGCGGACGCCGAGCGCCCACGCCGTACCCTGCCCGTCTGCGATCACCTGCACCTCGACGTGCCGGGCGCCGGTGACGAGCCGCTCCAGGAAGACGCACGCCGCTGCCGAACGCGCGCGCGGCCTCGTCACTGGTCCGCTGGTACGCCTCCCGCAGATCCTCGTCGTCGCGAATCACCCGGATGCCGCGGCCACCACCACCGGCCGTTGCCTTCAGCATCACCGGGTAACCGATCTCGTTGGCCGACGCAAGCGCTTCGTCCAGCGTCGCGACCGCGCCGCGGCTCCACGGCGCGACCGGGACGCCGACCTCCTCGGCGATCAGCTTCGAGCCGATCTTGTCGCCCAGCTTGCGCATCGCCTCCGCGCTCGGGCCGATGAAGGTCACGCCGATCCGCTCGCACAGCTCGGCGAACGCCGGGTCCTCGGCGACGAAGCCCCAGCCGACCCAGGCGGCGTCGGCCTTGGTCTCGAGTCAGCGCCCGCTCGAGTTTGGCCAGGTCGAGGTACGGGCGGTCGGCGGCCGGGCCGAGCGGGTAGGCCAGGTCGGCCTCGCGGACGAACGTGGCGGTGCGCTCGGCATCGGTGTACAACGCGACCGTCTCGACCTGGCTCCCCGTCTCGGCGTTGAGCTCACGGACCGCGTTGATCAGCCGCATCGCGGCTTCTCCCCGGTTGACGATGGCGATGCGGTTGAACACCGGGCGGCACTCCTGTCGTCGGCAAAGCTGTCACCGCACACATTCCCAGGCAGCGAGCCCCTACCGTCGAGTCGGGTTTGTTCAGCTGACGAAGACTGCGGTTGGTTTGGCGAGCGGGCCGTGCGGCTCGTAGAGCGCCAGGAACGTGCCCGTCGGGTCGAACATAGCGGTCTGGCCGGCCTCGAGCTTGAGGCCCGGCAGCGGACGACCGGTCCGGATCGCGGCGGCCTGCTCGGCGTCCGCGTCGTACCGCGGGAAGGTCTCGGCCGCGACGTCCGCGATCGGCAGGAACGCGAACGACTCCTCCAATTGCCTCCAGGGTGTGGGCCGACGACATCCCGAAGGTGCCGACCCTGGTACGCCGGAGCGCCGTGAGGTGGCCGCCGACGCCGAGCTCGGTGCCCAGGTCGCGGGCCAGCGCCCGGATGTAGGTGCCGCTGGAGCAGTCGACCGAGATGTCGACCGAGATCCCGTCCGCGACCACGGCGTACGTCGAGGACGTCGTACCGGCTGATCGTGACCGCGCGGGACTTGAGCACGACCTCTTCGCCGGCCCGGACCCGCTCGTAGGCCCGTTTCCCGTCGACCTTGATCGCGGAGACCGCGGACGGCACCTGCGAGATCTCGCCGCGGAAACCGGCGACCGCCGCCTCGATCCGTCTCGGCCGTCACCGCAGCCAGCGCCTCGGGCGAGGCCGTCGTGACGGTCTCCCCTTCGGCGTCGTCGGTGCTGGTCGAGGAGCCGAGCAGGATCGTCGCGTCGTACGACTTGTCGGCCAGCTGGAGATGGCCGAGCAGCCGGGTGGCGCGGTTCAGCCCGACCACCAGGACACCGGTGGCCATCGGGTCGAGGGTGCCGGCATGGCCCGACCTTGCGGGTGCCGGCCAGCCGGCGAATCCTGGCCACCACCGTGTGCGAGGTCAGCCCGGCCGGCTTGTCGACGACAACGATGCCGTCGGCAACGGACAGGTCGAGATCACTCGTCGTCGGAGTCATCGTCCTCGCGGTGCTTGTACGGGTCGGCGTCGCCGGCCGGCTTGGCACCGGCGGCGGCCTTGGCCACCTCGGCGTCGGCCTGCCGGGCCTTCGCCAGCAGCTCCTCGATCTGACCCGCCGTCTCCGGGATGGCGTCCAGGTAGAACGCCAGGCTCGGGGCCCGGCGAAGTCCCAGGGCCTTGCTGACCTCGCTACGGATCAGGCCGCGCGCCGATTCCAGTGCCGCCGCGGTCGACGCGCGCTCCTGCTCACCGCCGTACACGGTGTAGAAGACGCTGGCCTCGCTCAGGTCCCCGGTCAGCTTCGCGTCGGTGATCGTGACGAAACCCAGTCGGGGATCCTTCACCCGGCGCTCGAGCAGTTCGGCCACCAGGACCTGGATCCGGTCGGCCAGCTGCTTAGCCCTTGCTTCACCCATCAGGGCTCACTCCTTCATTCAGACATGAACAACGTCCGGAGCGGCGGCGTGAACCGCCGCTCCGGACGTTACTAGATCAGTTAGCTGCGAGCTTTTTCGCGCAGTTCGAACGCCTCGACGACGTCGCCGATCCGGATGTCGTTGTAGTTCTGGACGGTCAGACCACACTCGAAGCCCTCGCGGACCTCGGACGCGTCGTCCTTGAACCGCTTGAGCGACGACAGGTCGGCGTTGTCGAGCACGACCGCGCCGTCCCGGATCAACCGGACCTTCGCGTTGCGCTTGATCACGCCGCTCGTGACCCAACATCCTGCGATGTTGCCGACCTTGGACGAGCGGAAGATCTCCCGGATCTCCGCCTGGCCGAGGGTGGCTTCCTCGTAGATGGGCTTGAGCATGCCCTTGAGTGCGGCCTCGATGTCGTCGATCGCCTGGTAGATGACCGAGTAGTACCGGACATCCACGCCCTCGCGCTCGGCCAGGTCCCCGGCCTTGCCGGCCGGCCGGACGTTGAAGCCGATGATGACGGCGTCCGAGGCGATCGCCAGGTTGACGTCGTTCTCGTTGATGGCACCGACACCACGGTCGATCACCCGCAGGTTGACCTCGTCGCTGACCTCGATCCGGACCAGCGCGTCTTCCAGCGCCTCGACCGAACCGGAGCCGTCGCCCTTGAGGATGAGCAGCAGTTCCTGGCTCTGCCCCTTCTCCATGGAAGCCATGAAGTCCTCGAGCGTACGACGTGCGCGCCGCTTGGCGTTGGCCGCGGCACGAGCCCGGGCTTCCCGCTTCTCGGCGATCTGACGAGCCATCCGGTCGTCGTCGACGACCAGGAACTTGTCACCGGCACCGGGCACCGCGGTCAGACCGAGGACCAGCACCGGACGCGACGGGAGCGCCTCGGTGAGCGAGTTGCCGTGCTCGTCGAGCATCGCCCGGACCCGGCCGTACGCCGGACCGGCCACCATCGAGTCGCCGACCTTCAGCGTTCCGCGCTGCACCAGCACGGTCGCCACCGGTCCACGGCCCTTGTCCAGGTGCGCCTCGATCGCGAGACCCTGGGCCGGCATGTCCGGGTTGGCCCGGAGATCCAGCGCCGCGTCCGCGGTCAGGATGACGCCCTCGAGCAGGCCGTCGATGTTGATCCGCGACTTCGCCGAGACGTCGACGAACATCGTGTCGCCGCCGTACTCCTCGGGCACCAGTCCGTACTCGGTCAGCTGACCGCGGACCTTGACCGGGTCGGCCGCCGGGACGTCGATCTTGTTCACCGCGACCACGATCGGCACACCGGCCGCGCGGGCGTGGTTCAGCGCCTCGATCGTCTGCGGCATCACGCCGTCGTCGGCCGCGACCACCAGGATGACGATGTCGGTGGCCTGCGCACCACGAGCACGCATGGCGGTGAACGCCTCGTGACCCGGGGTGTCGACGAAGGTGATGGCGCGTTCCTTGCCGTCCACCTCGGTCGTCACCTGGTACGCACCGATGTGCTGGGTGATGCCACCGGCCTCGCCGGCCACGACGTTCGCGTGCCGGATCGCGTCCAGCAGCTTCGTCTTACCGTGGTCGACGTGACCCATCACGGTCACCACCGGCGGCCGGGCCGCCAGCTCGCCCTCGCCACCTTCGTCGGTGCCGAAGTCGATGTCGAAGGACTCCAGCAGCTCGCGGTCCTCGTCTTCCGGCGAGACGACCTGAACGTCGTAGTTCAGCTCGGTGCCGAGCAGTTCGCAGGGTCTCCTCGTTGACCGACTGGGTCGCGGTCACCATCTCGCCCAGGTGGAACAGCACCTGGACCAGCGATGCCGGGTCGACGCCGACCTTCTCGGCGAAGTCCGTCAGCGAGGCGCCACGGGCCAGCTTCACGACCTCGCCGTCACCGTGCTTGACGCGCACGCCGCCGACGGCCGGAGCCTGCATGTTGTCGAATTCCTGGCGCTTGGCGCGCTTGGACTTGCGACCACGACGGGCCGGACCGCCCGGACGCCCGAAGGCACCCTGCGTTCCGCCCCGGCCCCGGTTGCCCGGGCCCGGACGACCGCCACCGCCACCACCGGGGGGACCGCTGGGGCCACCACCCGGACGGAAGCCGCCGCCACCGCCACCGCCGCCACCCGGACGCGCACCGGCGCCCGGTCCGCCCGGACCGCCGCTGGGACGGCCACGACCGCCGGCACCGGCACCCGCGCCACCACCGCCGCCGCCCGGACCGGACGGACGACCGGTGAAGGTACCGGCCGAGGACTTCGGCATCATCGCCGGGTTCGGACGCGGAGCGCCCGGAACGCCGCCACCGGACGGCCGCGGCCGGTCGGTGCCACCGGTACGGGCCTGCGCCGGACGCGGCGGCATGCCGGCCGGGCTCCGCCACCCGGGGCCGGAGCCGCCGGAGCGCCACCCGGACCCGGACGGGCGCCACCGCGCTGCATGCCCTGGGTCGAGCTGAACGGGTTGTTGCCCGGACGCGGTGCACCCGGACGGCCACCCTGACCGCCGTCACGCCCACCCGGTGCACCCGGACGCGGCGCGCCACCCGGACGGGGAGCGCCCGGACGGGGTGCGTTGCCACCGGGACGCGGAGCGTTGCCCGGCGTACCGGGACGCGGCGCCGGACGAGCTTCTGCGGACCGCGGCGCGGCCGGAGCCGGGCTCGAGGCCTGTGCGGCCGGAGCCTGCGGTGCCGGCGCGTCGGCCGGAGCCGCCTTGGCGGCGGGCGCCTCGAACGCGGGCGTCGCCGGCTGGGCCGGCGTCTCCACGACCGGAGCCGCCGCAACCGGGGCCGGGGTGGCCTCGGTGCGCGGACCCGGCTTCGGGCCGGGCCGCGGGCCCGGACGGGCCGGGCTCGGCGCGGTCGTGCCCGCTGCCGGCGTCGCCGCCGGAGCTGCCTTCTCGGTCACCGTCGGCTCGGCCGCCACCGGGGCAGGCGTCGCCTGGGCCGCCGGAGCGGTCTCGGCCGCAGGAGCAGCCGGAGCTGCCGCGGCGACCTCAGGTGCCTGCTCCGCCGGGGCCACCGGCGCTGTTGCCTGCGCGGTCGCAGGCGAAGTACTGGCGGCGGCCTTCTTGGCCGCGCGCTTCTTCGGCGGGTTCTTCTCGAACTCCTCCGCCAACCGTCGTACGACGGGTGCCTCGATCGTCGAGGACGCCGATCGGACGAACTCTCCCATGTCGTTCAGCCTGGTCAGAACGACCTTGCTGGTAACTCCGAGCTCTTTCGCGAGCTCGTAGACCCGGACCTTTGCCACTACTCTCCCTCTGGTCCGAGCCTGGGGCGCGGACCGTTAGTTGACGTACATGCTCATCGCAGTGCACTCATCGCTGTGTATCCATCACTTTTGGACACTCATCGAGTAGTCATGAGTCGATGACCCGCCTTCATGTCGTCGCCGCACCCCGGTCGAGGCGCCGCGAGCGGCCGGTGGCCGCACTTGGTACTGCGTTCTACTGATTCCCACTTACTGCATCTCGTATCCGTGACACGTCCAGCGGACCCGCGACCTTGAAGGCCCGCGGGAACGCTTTGCGTCGCTCAGCGAGATCGAGACAGCCGACGACCGGGTGCAGGTGCGCCCCACGCCCGGGTGCCCGACGAGCGGCGTCCGGAAGGACGAATCCCTCCGACACCGTCATCCGCAGCAGCCGGTAGGACTGTCCCGTTTCCGGCATCCGATGCAGGTCCGCTCCTGAATTCTCGCAGAGCGCACGACTGCACCAGCTGTCACAGACGATCAGTCTACCTTCTCGTCCTCACGAGTCACATCGGTATCCGGCCGGATGTCGATCCGCCAGCCCGTCAGCCGGGCCGCGAGGCGGGCGTTCTGCCCTTCCTTGCCGATCGCGAGCGACAACTGGTAGTCCGGTACGACGACTCGCGCGGCCCGTGCGGCGGCATCCACGACCTCTACCGAGGAAACCTGCGCCGGCGACAGCGCATTCCCGACGAAGGTCGCCGGGTCGTCGCTGTGGTCGATGATGTCGATCTTCTCACCGTGCAGCTCGTGCATGATGTTGCGCACCCGCTGGCCCATCGGGCCGATACAGGCGCCCTTGCCGTTCACGGACGGGTTCAGGGTCCGGACCGCGATCTTGGTCCGGTGCCCGGCCTCGCGCGCGATCGCGGTGATCTCGACGGTGCCGTCGGCGATCTCCGGGACCTCCAGCGCGAACAGCTTCTTGACCAGGTTCGGGTGCGTCCGGGAGACGGTGATCTGCGGGCCCTTGAAGCCCTTGCGGACCCCGACCACGTAGACCCGCAGCCGGGAGCCGTGCTCGTACTTCTCCCCCGGCACCTGCTCCGGCGCCGGCAGCACGGCCTCGATCTTGCCCAGGTCGACCATCACCGAGCGCGGGTCGCGGCCCTGCTGGACGATGCCGGACAGGATGTCGCCCTCCTTGCCGGAGAACTCGCCGTACCGGACCTCGTCCTCGGCGTCGCGCAGCCGCTGCAGGATGACCTGCTTGGCCGTGGTCGCCGCGATCCGGCCGAAGTCGGCCGGGCGTGTCGTCGAACTCGCGCGCGACCGTGCCGTCCTCGGCCAGCTCCCGGGCGAACACGGTGACGTGCCCGCTCTTGCGGTCCAGCTCCGCCCGGGCCTGCTGCTGGGCGCCCTCGGTGCGGTGGTACGCGACCAGCAGGGCCTGCTCGATCGCCTCCACGACGATCTCGAAGGCGATGTCCTTCTCGCGTTCCAGCGACCGCAGGACGGCCATGTCGATATCCATCAGTTCTCCTCTACCGTGCCGTCAGCGGCGGAATCAGTGTCGTCGTTGCCGGCTGGCCGGTTGAACTCGATCTGGATCTTGGCCTTCTCCACGTCGGCGAAGGCGATGGTGCGGTCCTGGCCCTGACGTCCAGCACGGCGGTCTCGTCGGTGACGGACGTGATCCGCCCGGTCACCTTGTGGCCGCCCGCCAGCGTCACCGCGACCAGCCGGGTGACGTTGCGGCGCCAGTGCCGGGGCAGCGTGAGCGGCCGGTCGACTCCGGGGCTGGAGACCTCCAGCGTGTACGCGCCGTCGCCCATCACGTCGTCGGCGTCCAGCGCCTTGGAGATCGCCCGGGTCACCTCGGCGACGTCGTCCAGGCTGATCCCGCCGTCGCGGTCGACCAGGACCCGCAGCAACCGCCGCTTGCCGGCCGGCGAGATCTCGGCGTCCTCCAGGTCGCAACCGAACTGCTCGACGATCGGCCGCAGGAAGTTCTCGAGGCTCGTGGGGTCCGTGTGGTCAGTCTTTCGGCTCACAGGTAGACCTGCCTCTCTCCAGTTGTGTCACCCGTTGCAGCCCCCGGCGATCCGGCCGAGGGCAGTAGCCCACCTTATCCGGCCCGCCGAGTGGTCCGACCATGCGCCTCCATCGGCGGGATATCGTTCGGCGGTGCAGACCGAGCCCCCTCGACTGCCGCGTCGTGCTGTTCTGCGGGTGCCGCCGCCCTTGCGGCCACCGCGACTCTGCTCACCGGCTGCGAAGACGAGAAAGACAAGACCGGTACCCCGGGCACCACCGAGGGGCCCGGCGGCCCCACGCCCCCGCCACCGAGTACCGACCCGGCGGTCGTGGCCGCCCTGACGGCGGCCGCCACCCAGGTCGAGCAGCTCTCGTTGCGGTACAGCGCGGTCAGCCAGGCCTACCCGAAGCTGCGTGCCCAGCTCGCCGCCGGGGTGAGGAACCACGCCGCCCAGTCGCCAAGCTCAAAGAGGTCGGCGGTTTCGAGCCACCGCAGCCCGGCAAGCTCCCTGCTCTGCCCGCCACCGCGGTGGCCGCGCTGGCCGACCTGGCCGCCCGCGAACAGAAGCTGTCGGTCAGCTCATGCCACCGCCGCCGCGAAGGTGTCCGGCGAAGCGGCCCGCGTGCTCGCGATGCTCGCGGCCGGCGAGAGCCAGCTCGCCGCCATGCTCGCACCCAAGAAGAAGGCGGCAAGTTGACCGAGAAGGACGCTCTGCAGGCCGCCCTGGCCGGCGAACACGCGGCGATGTACGGCGTGGGCGTGGCCGGCGGCAAGCTGTCCGGAGCACGCTTCGCCCAGGCCACCGCCGCCTTCGAGGAGCACCGCCGGCGCCGGGACCAGCTGGCCGGCCTCGTGATCCAGACCGGCGAGACGCCGGTGGCCGCGGAACCGGCGTACGACCTGCCGCAGGCTGTCACCGACGCGGCGTCCGCGACGGCGCTGGTGCTGCTGATCGAGCGCCGGCTCTCGGTCGTGTACGCCGACCTGGTCGAGGCCGCCGAGCAGACTCCGGTCCGGACGCTGGCGATCCAGGCCCTGATCGCCACTTCCCGCGCCCAGCTCACCTGGGGCGGCACCGCGCAGGCCTTCCCCGGCCAGAGCTGATCGCGGTGCGTGGCCGCTCGACCACGCATCGCTGACAAAACCCGTCGATAACGAAGAATTTCCGCATCAGTTACGGGTGATCCGGAATTCGTTGCGTACTCCCCTTTACTCGGAGCGCGACCTTCCCTATATTTTCGGCCACGGAGACTGGGGGGTCGCCGGGCATTCACCAACGCAGCAACGAGTTCTGCCCCGATGGTGGTCGGGTGCCAGTGCAGCGCGTGGTGTTTGATCCAAGGCTGAATCAAATGCGTCTGACCGTGCCTTCATTGCGTTTTCCAACAACTTCTTGAGCCGCGTCGCGGATCGGCTACGGAGGGTAGCGAAGCATGCGTACATTCGACCTGATCGCCGGCGAAAGCCTATTGGTGAAAGATCTCCGAGTCGTTCGCTGGGAGCAATACGAGCTCGGTGGGCAAATGCCTTTCCAGGCCATGTGGTACAGCGTTCCGCCGGGGTCGGAGAGCCCGATCGACCAGCACCCGGAGCTCGAACTCTCGATCGTCGTGGCCGGTACCGCGCACGTCCTGGTGGGCGGCGAGGTGCACGAGATCACGCACGGCAACGCCTTCCTGCTCAGCAGCACCGAGGCGCACGTCGTACAGAATCGGTCGGAGGACGAGTTGCTGACCGTCTTCAGCGCCTACTGGATGCCCGTCGAGGGCACCAACGAAGGCGACAGACCGACAGAGGCAGTAGCGGCCGGCCATGTCTGAGCCGCCGGTCACCGTCTTCACTTTCCCGCAGCCGACCGTCAACGGACCCTTGCACGTCGGGCACCTCGCGGGTCCCTACCTGGCCGCCGACATCGCTGCCAGGGCAGCGCGCGCACGCGGTGAGCGAGTAGTCGTCACCACCGGCCTGGACGTTCACCAGAACTACGTGCTGACCCGGGCCGAGCGCGAAGGCATCGAGGTCGGCGTGATGACCGCGGACTTCCGTGCCGACATCAAGGAAACCTACGAGCTCGCCCGGATCGGCTACGACCGGTTCAGCGATCCGCTGACCGACGAGCACGCGCCGGTCATCCGGCAGCTCATGAACGATCTGGTCGCCAGCGGCGCGGCGCCCCTGCGTGAGGTCACGCTCTACGCCTGCCAGGACTGCTCGAGGACCCTGCACGAGTCCTATCTGGCCGGCCGATGCCGTGGTTGCGAGGCGCCGGCCGCGGGTGGTGCGTGCGAGCAGTGCGGCGCCTTCACCTACGTGGACACGATGATCGACCCGGTCTGCGGCCGCTGCGGTGGCGAACCAAGAGCCTTCCAGGCAACGGTTCCGGTACTGCGGATGGAGGATCACCGCGAGGCGATGACCGCCATGTGGTTGCGGGCCGAGCTGCCGCCGGCCGTGCGCGCGCTGATCGACCGCCAACTGGCCGACGGGCTGCCCGAGATCGCCCTGGCGTACCCGACGAACTGGGGTATCGAGGGCGACGGACCGCTGGCCGGGCTGCGGATCGGGCCGTACACCGAGGTCGCGCTGACCGATCTCTACAACGTCGCGAAAGCGATCGATCCAGCCGCCGCCGACCTGCCCGGATATCTGGCCGCACTCGGCCGGGTGGACAATCTCTGGCACTTCCTCGGCCTCGACAACGCCTACTGGTACGCCCTGTACTGGCAGGCCATCTGGGCCGCCGCCGGAGTGAATCCGCTGCCGCTTTCCGGTCTAGTCGTGAATGAGTTCTACACGCTCGACGGAAGCAAGTTCTCGACCAGCCGGAATCACGTCGTACCGGCCAATGAAATGCTCCGGTCGGAGGACCCGGCAATGGTCCGGCTTTACCTCGCCTGGGACCGGCCGGACCGCTATCGTAGCGACTTCACCTGGAAAGCTTTCCGGGCATTCGCCGAACGGGTCGGCCCGTTGCTGGACGGCACCCGGATCCCCACCGAGACGCTGCACCCGGCGCTCGCCGAGATCGACCTTGCCCGGGCCGAGGATGCGTTGCGGCCGTCCGGGTTCGATCCCGCGCTGGCCACCCGGATCCTGATCGACCTGCTCGCCGGCGGCGTCCGGGACACCGGTTCGCTGCGCGCGGCGCTGACCGGGACGCAGCCGGAGACGGTACTGATCGAGGCGGGCGCGTGATGCGGATCTGCGTGATCGGCGCGGGGATCGCGGGCACGCTGCTCGCCCGCCGGCTGACGGAGTACCCGGCCGTCGAGGTCGACCTCGTCACCGGCGTACCGGGGACCGATGCCACGGCGGCATCCGGTGGTGGCGTCCGGGGCTTCGAGACGCACCCCGAGCAACGGCGGCTGGCCGTCGAGAGCCTGGCCGAACTGTTCGAGACCCCCGGCCTGCTGGAAGAGTCCGGCTACGTCGAGACCGGCTGCACCTACCTGCTCACGCCGTACGCCGGCTTGGAAGCAGCCGTCGCGGAGGTCGAAGACCTTCACCCCGGGATCCACCGAGATCGTCGACGAGAGCGCTCTGCGGGGCCGTGGCTGGCACGGCCTTCCGGACGGGACTGTCGGCGTACTCGAGAAGCGGGCCGGCTTCATCAGGCCGGACCACCTGCGCTCGCTGGTGATCGAGGAACTCGCTCGCGGCGCAGACAGCCGGGTCGTCACCGGCCCGGTACTCGGGCTGGTCCCCCACCCCGACGGATCGGTCAGCTGTCGCACCCCAGGCGAGAGCAACCGGTACGACGTGGTCGTGGTGGCCGCCGGCCCGTGGACCCCCGGACTGCTCGCCGGCAACGCGTTGCCGGCCGAGCCGTACCGGACCAAGGCGATCCAGGTCGCCGTGTACGACGTGGACGGGGCTCTGCCGACCATGTTCGTCGACGAGACCAGTGACCTGTACGGGCGGCCGACCGCCGACGGAGGTCTCCTCCTCGGCGTCGACACCCACCGCTGGTCCGTACCACCCGGCAGTAGCCCACCGACCTCCGATCTGGCCACCGAGGCCGTCCGGATCGCCGGGCAGCGACTGCCACATCTTCGGCTGCTGGAGACCGGCACACGGTCTCCAACGCCGACTGTTATGCCGATCCGCCGGTACTGACCCTCTGGTCGGTACTCGGCAGCACACATCGGCTCTTCACTTTCACCGGTGGGTCCGGCGGCAGCGTGAAAACCGCGCTGGCCGCAAGCCGGACGGCAGCGAGCGACCTGCTCGGGCCGCTCGTCACCGGAGGAACCACGCGCACCACCACTTCGCGGACGGAGAACAAGCGCATGACCATTTCGGAACGAGGCAACGAGCCACCCGCCCAGGTACCACACGATCGGTATCGGAGCCGGTCCTTCCAACCTGTCGCTGGCGGCCCTGTACAAGGGCGTCACCACCGAGAAGCTGGCCCTGTTCGACTCCCGCCCGGTAGCCGGCTGGCACACGCCGCTGCTCTACCCGGGGGTCCGGATGCAGACCGGCTGGATGAAGGACCTGGTCTCGCTGGTCGACCCACGGCACGAACTGACGTTCCTGAACTACCTGGTCACGTCCGGGCGGCTCTATGCGCTGATCAACTCCCAGTTCGACGCCCTGCCCCGGATCGAGTACGAGCGCTACCTGGCCTGGGCCACCGAGAAGCTCGGCGTGGTCAACTTCGGCTGCCGGGTCGACTCGGTCTCGATCACCGACGAAGGCTTCCAGGTCAGCGTCGACGGTACGCCGGTCGCGCTCTCCGAGCACCTCGTCCTCGGCCTCGGCACCCGGCCCGTCTGGCCTGCCTACACCCGTGGGCTGGAGCCGGACCGGGCCTTCATCGCCGACGAGCTCGGCGCCCGGCTGCCCGGCCTGGACGCGGACAAGGCCGAGCCGATCGCGGTGATCGGTGGCGGCCAGACCGGCCTGGAATGCGTACTGCGGCTGCTCGGCTCGGGCTTCACCGACATCCGCTGGATCGGCCGGAACCAGTGGTTCCGCAGCATCGACGACTCCCCGATGGCCAACGAGCTCTACCGGCCGTCGCACATCGAGTTCCTGCAGGGGCTGAACCGGTCGCAAGCGCCGGGAGATGATCGTCGACTCCCGCTACTCCGGCGACGCGATCACCCCGGGCGGCCTGCAGGCGCTCTACCAGGGCAACTACGACGGGCTGCTGACGCTCGGCCGGTTCCCGGTCACCCTGCTGCCCGGCCGCGACGTCACCTCGGCCGAACAACTTGCCGACGGCACCGTCCGGCTGCGCTGCACGACGCCGGACACGCCCGAGGAGCACGAGGTGAAGCACCTCGTGATCGCCGCCGGCCGCGAGCACGTGCAGGCGCCGTTCGACGACGACCTGCGCGAGCGGATCGACTACGACGACGACGGCGAGATGCTGGTCGAGCCGGACTACTCGGTGCGCTGGAAGGGCATGAACGGCCACCGGATCTTCTCGTTCAACGCGAGCCGGTACAGCCACGGCCTGACCAATGCGGGCCTGACGCAACTACCGGTCCGGGCCGCGATCGTGCTCAACTCGATGTTCGACCGGGAGATCTACCCGATCTCCGACGAACTCTGCGCGGTGCAGTGGTGACCGCCGCCGCATCCGAGCACCCGGTCCCCGCCGGACGTCGACGGCGTCTGGTTCCAGCTCGTCGTCGACGAGCCGGCCGGCGAGTGCGCCGTACGGGCAGTACCACCGCGACGACGACCTGATCTGGGCCGAGTTCTACGCCGGCGGCATCGCTGCGCAGCGGCCGGCTGGTCGGGCATCTGCAGGCCGACGGTTCGATCTCGCGCCGCGTACTGCCTGCTCACCGCTGACGGCTCAGCTGGTCACCGGCGAGTGCGCGCAGTGTCCTCGAGTTCGATGTCCGCGGCAGACTGCGGATCGCCGACCATTTCCGCCGCAGCGACGGCAGCACCGGGGTCACCTACATCGAGCAGATCCCTGCTCCGATCCGGGAGGCCTGAGATGACCACGAGACCCCGCACCTGCTGGTGGTGGCGACCGGGATGCGCTTGTTCCGCGAGTACATCCTGCGCTCGATCGCGCCGCAGTACCGGATCCACATGTTCCTGCACGCGGAACCGACCTGGGAGAAGGAGTACATCGAGGCCTGGACCGTGCTGGAGACCACTCTCGACGCCGAGCGCTGGTCGCCGCGGCGCCGAAGCTCAACGAGACGCAGCCGATCGACGGCGTGCTCTGCTGGGACGAGGCGCGGATCCTGCAGACCGCCCACGTCGCCGAGGCGCTCGGCCTGCCGGGCGGTGACGTCGCGATGATCAACCGCTGCCGCGACAAGCACCTGACCCGTACTGCGCTCGCCGAGAAGGGCGTTCCGCAGCCGGAGTCCGTGCTGGTCGACACCGTCGACGAGGCCCTCGTCAGCCGCCGACAAGCTCGGCTACCCGGTGATCCTCAAGCCGCGCGCGCTGGCCGCCAGCCTCGGCGTGGTGAAGGTGAACTCGGCCGAGCGAGCTGACGCGACGAACTGGGCCTTCGCGCACGACACGACCGTTCCCGGAGGCGCCGCACTACGACGTCAAGGTGCTGGTCGAGGAGTTCGCCGACGGGTACGAGATCAGCATCGACGCGGCCGTCTTCCAGGGCCAGGTGACGCCGTTCTGCCTGGCCCGCAAGGAGATCGGCTACCCGCCGTACGCCGAGGAGATCGGGCACTACGTCGACGCGGCCGACCCGCTGCTGGCCGACGAGCAGCTGATCCAGGTGCTGGCCGACGCGCACGCGGCGATCGAGTTCACCGACGGCGTCACGCACACCGAGATCATGATGACCGCCGACGGGCCGAAGGTGATCGAGATCAACGCGCGGATCGGCGGCGACATGATCCCGTACCTCGGGCTGCAGGCGACCGGTGCCGATCCGGGCCTCGCCGCGGCGGCGGTCGCGACCGTGGCGCGCAGCCGGAGCTGGTCCCGGACCGGACGATGGTCGGCGGCGTGCGGTTCTTCTACGTCGACGAGAACGACACCGTGCTGGACTCGGTCGCCTTCGAGGCGGCCGACCTGCCGGGGACGATCGACCAACTGGTCCGGCTGATGGAAGCCGGCACCGACCACCAGTCCCCCGCCGGAAGGCACGCTGTGGGGCCGGATCGCGTATGCGACCGTGGTGGCCACGTCGATGGACGACTGCCGCGCCGGGTTGGACGCTGCCGAGAAGGCTCTGCGCTGGTCCGGCAAGGTCAAGGATCCATCGTCAGCCGACGTCCTGACCGAAACCACAGACACCGGCATCTGGGCCACCATCCGGGAGGCGCCGGTCGCGGTCAAGGCCCTGCTGATCGGCATCTTCGTCAACAAGCTCGGCTGGTTCCTGCAGGTCTTCCTGGTGCTGTTCCTGACCACCTCGAAGGGCTTCACCGACGTCCAGGCCGGTACGGCGCTGGGCATCTACGGCGGCGGTACGGTCGTCGGCCTGATCATCGGCGGGTCGCTGTCGGACAAGATCGGGCCGCGGGCCGCGGTATGATCTGCATGTTCGGCATGGCCGGGTTCGTGCTCGGCGATCGCCTACGTGCCCAGCTACACGGCGATCCTGATCGTCGTCGCGCTGGCCGGTGCGGTCGGGCAGTTCTACCGGCCCGCCTCGGCGGCGTTGCTGACCGAGCTGACCCCGAAGAACCGCCAGGTGATGATCTTCGCGGTCTACCGGTTGACGATGAACGTCGGCGCCACGGCCGCACCGCTGATCGGTGCGGCGCTGGTCGCGATCTCGTGGGACCTGCTGTTCATCGGCGAAGCCCTGGCCGCGCTGGCGTATGCGGCAGTCGCGATCATCGCGCTGCCCGAAGCGGCGTACCGCAGCGGTCACTCGACGACGGCTCGGTGCAGGACGCCGGCCGACCTGCTGCCGCGGGCAACTACCTGACCGTGCTGCGGGACTACAAGTACGTGCTGTTCCTCGTCGTGCATGTTCATCAACGCCGCGATCTACATGCAGTACCTCGCGGTGCTGCCGCTGCACATGAAGGCCGACGGGTTGTCGACGTGGTGGTTCAGCGCGGTCGTCGCGCTGAACGGGTTCATCGTGATCACCTGCGAGTTGCTGGTCACCAAGGTGGTCCAGCACTGGGCGCCCGGATCTGGTCGTGATCGCGGGCTTCGTCCTGCTCGGCGGCGGTCTGGCGTTCTACGCGCTGCCGGGCGGGATGGCGATCTTCGTGATCGGCACGCTGCTGTGGACGCTGGCCGAGATCATCGCGGGCCCGACCATGTTCGCCTACCCGGGCATGGCCGCGCCGCCGCAACTGCTCGGCCGGTACGTCGGGTCGGCGCACGCCATGTTCGGCCTGGGCTCCGCGCTCGGTCCGTTCCTCGGCGTCTGGATCTGGAACAGCTCCGGGACCGAGTGTGGCTGTGGTGCGGACTCGCCGGTCTGATCGGCATCGTCCTGGCGTCCATCGGGATGCCCGGCAAGCCGATGGACGCCACCGAGGAACCCGCTGTGGACATGACCCCGGCCACCGAGCCGTTGCCGAGCGAGACTTCGTAGTAGGAGAACCTGATGTCCAAATACACGATCATCGTGGACCCGTTGTCCACAGGGCAGGAATACCCTGCCGCCTTCAAGGAGGCCGGGCAGATTCCGGTCGCCGTACTGAGCGGGCTCGGAGCCGCCGCCGGCGTACACGACGAGCTGGCATCCGGACGACTTCGAGCACGTGCACTACTTCACGGGTGACGTCGCCGCGCTGGCTGAAGAGCTTGGCAGTCTACGAGCCGGAGTACCTGGTCCCCGGCGCGGAGAGCGGGGTCGAGCTGTGCGACCAGCTCATCGAGATCCTGGTGCCCGGCACCGGCAACGTGCCCGAGTTGGCGTCCGCGCGGCGGGACAAGTGGGAGATGGCCGAGGCGCTGCGTCTGCCGCTGGGGTTCCCGCGGCTGCGGCAGTTCCGGACGCCGACCCGGCCGAGGCCGAGCGCTGGCTGAAGGAGAACGACCTGCTCGGCAAGCGGCTGGTGATCAAGCCACCGAAGAGCGCCGCCGGCGACGAGGTCTACGTCGTCTTCGAGGACGGCGACTGGCGCGAACGGTTCGACCGGGTGCTCGGGCGGACCAACAAGATGGGTCTGACCAACGAGGCCGTGCTGATCCAGGAATACGCCGAAGGCACGGAGTACCTGGTCGACAGCTACTCGGTCGACGGGGTGCACTCGCTGGTCGACGTGTGCCGCTACACCAAGGTCAGTCGCGGCGACAAGATCGGCATCTACCACCGGATCGACTTCCTCGCGGCCGACGATCCCGAAGGTCCTGGCGTTTGGCCTTATACGCAACAGGTTCTGGACGCCGTCGGCATCCGGATCGGCTGCGGGCACTCCGAGATCATGCTCACGCCCGACGGGCCGCGGCTGATCGAGGTCGCGGCGCGGCCCGCGGGTGGCGGTCACCAGATGGTCAGCGAGCTGGCCACCGGCGACAACCACATCAAGCGGACCGTGGCGCACCGGGTCCGCGGCGAGGTGCGGTCCAGCTTCGACCTGGTGCAGCACCTGCGCGGCATCTTCATCTCCGCGGTCCGCGAAGGCTACTTCCGCAACCGCGAAGTACTCGCTCCGGCGGAGGAACTGAAGTCCTTCCACTGGATGAAGATCCTGCACGACGAGGACGCCGTCGTCCCCGAAACGGTCGACCTCTTCACCTGCCTCGCCTGGGTGATCCTCATCCACAGCGACGCAGCCACCCTCGACGACGACTACCAGCGAGTCCTCGAGATGGAGGCCGCCATAGTCATCGAAGCCCCCTGAGTACCCCGGGCACGGGCGTCCCCCCAGACGCCCGTGCCCGGCTCTCATCAGCCGGGTGGACAGCGTCTCCGCAGATGCGGTAGACAGTGTCTACGCGACGGGTGAGGGTGAGGTGCATGAGAGAGCTGGTGTGTCTGCATGCGGCGGGGAGTGGGCCGGGGACGTGGGACGGAGTGCGGCCAGGGCTGGAGGGGCTTGGGTATCGGGTGCATTGCCTGACGCTGGCCGGACATGGTGCGGCCGAGCGGCGTACGGCGTACCGGCTGGAGGGTTTCAAGGACGACGTACTGCGCGAGATCGACTGGCTGGGTCCGGTGACCTTGGTAGGGCATTCGCTGGGGGCGTTTGTGGCGACCCAGGTGGCGGTGGAGGGGCGGGTCGAGCGGTTGGTGCTGGAGGAGTTGCCGGTGCCGCCGAAGGATCGCCGCCGATGGACCGCCCAGCGGGAAGGCCGGCATCGGGATCGCCCTGAAGGTGATGGGGATGCTGGGCCGGAAGAGGTTCGATCCGAAGGTGTTGCCGGACGTGGTGACCGAGCTGCGGAAACCCCAGCCGCTTTGGTGGGAAGGGCTCGCGAGGCTCAAGGCGCCGACGCTCATCCTTGCGGGCGGGAGCAGGAGTCATCTGGATCAGCGCCGGTACGACGCGGTCGCCGAGCAGATGCCGGAAGCAACCATCGTGACCGTCGAGGCCGGCCATCGGATCCACACCCACGCACCCGAGCCAGTGGCTCGCGGCAGTCAAAAAGTTCCTCGCGGCGCACTGATCGCACCGCGGCTGGCCGGCCGCGACTTCCCACTCCGCGGCGCGCTGTGCATGGTGCACTTACGCGGCCGGCCAGTACTTCCTGACGAGAAGTGTTACCGGCGGCGGCGCCAAGGGCCGGTGACGGCGTAGGTGATGCCTGGCGTGTAGACGTTGAAGAACATGGTGCGGCCGTCGGCGGAGAAGCCGACGCCGGCCAGTTCGCCGTACTCCGGCTCTTCCGGCGTGCCGTTGTTGACTCGGTTGCGGGCGAACTTGAAGACCTGGCCGTCCTCGGTGGTGCCGAGGATGTGCTGCTCGCCGAGACCGTCCTCGCACATCATCAGGCCGCCGTACGGCGACATGGTGATGTTGTCGGGGGCATCGAACTCGGGATCGTCCGAGCCCGGCGACGGCCGGGTGAAGATCACCATCAGCTTCAGCGTCTTCTTGCGCGGGTCGTAGCGCCAGACCTGGCCGTCGTGGTCGACCTTCGGGCCGAGTTCGGTGCGCGCGAACGACGACACGAAGTACACGCAGCGGTCCAGCTGACCCCACCAGCAGCCCTCGAGCTTGTACCCGCCCGTCGTCGGCTTGGCGTAGTCCTGCGCCCGGACCGACTCGGTCGTCGCCAACGGATCAGGCACCTTCACCCACTCGACGCCGTGGAACACCGTGCCGGCCTCCTGCACCACCGACAGGTCCGGCAGGTCGGGGATCCGCATCGCCTGGAGTTCGCCACCGGCCCGCAGACTCCCCCAGCCACCGCGGGGACGCCGCGGCAGGAACCGGTAGAACCCGCCGAGCGGAGCGACGAACGCGTCCTCGGTCTCGTAGACGATGCCCGTCGACGGATCGATCGCGACCGCCTCGTGCTGGAACCGGCCCATCTCCTTCAGCGGGAAGGGATGGTTGTTCCGGCGGTCGTCGTACGGGTCGACCTCGAAGATGAAGCCGTGGTCCTTGGTGTACCCCGTGGTCGAGTCGCCGGCCTTGAGCTCGGTCTCCTCGCAGGTCAGCCAGGTGCGCCACGGCGTGATGCCGCCGGAGCAGTTGATCGCCGAGCCACCGAGACTGATGTGCTCACTGGTCTTGTTGTTGTGCCGATCCACGACCAGCGTGCTGGTACCACCGGCGCCGGCCGGGTCGTAGGTGCGCTCGGGCGGCGCGACCACCTTGATCGTCGCGGTCGGGCTGCACTCGTGGTTCCGGACCAGGCGGTTGCCGCCGTGCCGGTCGGGGAAGGTCCCCATCCCGTCGAACCGCGACGGCGTCTGCAGCCCGTCCGGGCGGACGACGCCCTCTCGCGAAACGATCTTGTAGCTGAACCCGTGCGGCAGGTCGAGCATGCCGGCCGGGTCGGGGATCATCGGGCCGTAGCCGACCTTCGGGCCGGACGTTCCGAGTGCGGGCTCAGCGGTGTAGAGGGCTTCGACGGACCCCACCACACTCACGGCGATCCCGGCCGCGGCGGCACGGGCGACGAACTGGCGTCTGGACAGGGCATCTTCGACGGTCACAGGCGGTCTCCTTGTCAGCACAAGCAGCGATAGCCAGTGAACGTACGGTAAACAACAGCCCAACAGCAAGAGAACGAGTGTCAGG
This sequence comes from uncultured Actinomycetota bacterium, assembly GCA_963740725.1. Classification (GTDB taxonomy): domain Bacteria; phylum Actinomycetota; class Actinomycetes; order Propionibacteriales; family Kribbellaceae; genus Kribbella. The sequence continues at coordinate 363,185 of CAVUFT010000025.1, read as the reverse complement.
TACTTACAGTGATCGGACCCAGTTCGCCAGCAGTTCCGCCCCGGCGTCGCCGGACTTCTCGGGATGGAACTGGGTCGCCGACAGCGGTCCGTTCTCGACGGCGGCCACGAAGCGGTCGCCGCCATAACCGGTCCAGGTGACCGCAGGTGTGACCGAGGCGCGGGTCTCCTTGAGTTGCCAGTCGCGTACGCCGTACGAGTGGACGAAGTAGAAGCGTTCCTTCTCGATCCCGTCGAAGAGCACGGACCCGGACGGAACGTCGACCGTGTTCCAGCCCATGTGCGGAACGGGCTCGCCGCCGGTCGGCTGGAGACGCTCGACGACGCCGGGCCATTGGTCGCAGCCTTCGGTCTCGACGCCGTGCTCGATCCCCCGGGCGAACAGGATCTGCATCCCCACGCAGATCCCGAGCACGGGTCGGGACGCAGCGAGACGACGGTCGACCGCGACATCGCCGCGGACCGCCCGGAGTCCCGTCATACAGGCTTCGAAAGCGCCGACGCCGGGGACGAGCAGGCCGTCGGCATTCAGTGCCTCGTCGAAGGACGAGGTCACCGTGACGTCGGCGCCGACCCGCTGCAACGCTCGCTCGCCGGAGCGAATGTTGCCCGAGCCGTAGTCCAGCAGGACAACAGTTTTCACAGAGCGCCCTTGGTCGACGGGATCCCCGGCTGCCGGGGATCCAGCTCGGCCGCGTCCCGCAGCGCCCGCGCGAACGCCTTGAACTGCGCCTCGACGATGTGGTGCGGGTCCCGCCCGGAGAGCACCCGGATGTGGATGCAGATCGCCGCGTTGAACGCCAGCGTCTCGAACACGTGCTGGGTCAGCGATCCCGCGTAGTCGCCGCCGATGATCGCGTACACCTGACCGTCGGGCTCACCCGTGTGCACGCAGTACGGACGCCCCGACAGGTCGACCGTGCAGTGCACGAGTGCCTCGTCCAGCGGCACGGTCGCGTCGCCGAAGCGCCGGATCCCCCGCTTGTCGCCGAGGGCTTCTTTCAAAGCCTGGCCGATGCCGATCGCGGTGTCCTCGACGGTGTGGTGCGCGTCGATCTCGAGGTCGCCGACGGTGTTCACGTGCAGGTCGAGCAGCGCGTGCTTGGCCAGCGCGTTGAGCATGTGGTCGTAGAAGCCGACGCCGGTACTGATGTCGGCGCGGCCGGTGCCGTCCAGGTCGAGCTCGACGAGCACCTTCGACTCGCTCGTCTCCCGATCGATCCGGGCACTACGCGTCATGAGAACCTTCCTACCTCTGTCTTGAGGACCCGCTCCAGCGAGGCCCGGAACGCGGCCATCTCGGCGCCGGTGCCGATCGAGACCCGCAGCCAGCCGTCCGGTCCGGTCTCGCGGATCAGTACGCCGTCGGCCAGCAGCGACTGCCAGACCGCGTGCCGGTCGGCGAAGGTGCCGAACAGCACGAAGTTCGCATCGGAGTCGACCGCGCGCAATCCCTGTGCGCGCAGCCATTCCACCGTCTCGTCCCGCTCGACCCTGAGCTGGTCGACCCGGCCGAGCAGTTCGTCCGAGTGCCGCAACGCCGCCCGCGCGACCGCCTGGGTCACCGCGGACAGGTGGTACGGCAACCGCACGATCCGCAACGCGTCCACGAGTTGCTTGCTAGCGGCAAGATAACCGACCCGGCCACCGGCGAGCGCGAAAGCCTTGGACATCGTCCGGGCGACCGCCAGATTCCCGTACGCCGGAAGCAGCGTCACCGCGCTCGGCGTACCGGCTCGACGGAACTCCGCATACGCCTCGTCCACCACCAGCACCGCCCCGATCGCCTTGGTGCGGGCGGCAACCGCCTCGACCAGGTCGATCGGCAGCGCAGTACCGGTCGGGTTGTTCGGCGACGCCAGCAGTACGACGGAAGGCCGGTGTCGCGAGATCGCCGCGAGCGCCTTGCTCGGGTCGAGGGTGAAGTCGTGCGACCGGCGTCCGACGACCCAGCCGGTGTTCGTGTCCCGCGCGTACTCCGGATACATCGAGTAGGTGGGTGCGAACGACAGCGCAGTACGGCCTGGTCCGCCGAAGGCCTGCAGCAGGTGCAGCATCACCTCGTTGGAGCCGTTCGCCGCCCAGACCTGCTCGGCTATGAGGTGCGCGCCGGATTCCCGGTTCAGGTACGCCGCGAGGTCGGCGCGCAGGTCGAGGAACTCGCGATCCGGGTACCGGTTCAGCCCGCGGGCCGCCTCGGCCACCGACGCGGTGATGTCCGCGACGGTCGCCTCGCTCGGCGGATACGGGTTCTCGTTGACGTTGAGCAGGATCGGTACGTCGAGTTGCGGCGCGCCGTACGGTTCGAAGCTCTTCAGCTCGTCCCGGATCGGCAGCCCGTCGAAGTCAGCCATTGGCGGACTCGCCTCCGGGGAAGCGCGCGGTCACGGCCGCGGCGTGCCCCGGCAGGTCCTCGGCGTGCGCGAGGTTGACGACGTGCTGGGCGACATCGGCGAGCGCCTGCCGGCTGTAGTTGATCACGTGCACAGCCTTCAGGAAGCTACGGACAGAAAGGCCCGACGAGTGGCAGGCACACCCGGCCGTGGGCAGGACGTGGTTCGATCCCGCGCAGTAGTCGCCGAGTGAAACCGGCGACCAGCCGCCGACGAAGATCGCGCCGGCGTTGTTGATCAGCAGGGCCCGCTCCTCGGCATCGGCCGTCTGGATCTCCAGGTGCTCGGCGGCATACGCATCCACCACAGCCGTGCCCTGATCCAGGTCGTCGACCAGTACTACGGCCGACTGCTGACCGCCGAGTGCCTCCTCGACGCGCTCGCGGTGCTTGGTCTGGGCAACTTGTTTCGGCAGCTCGGCCTCGACTGCCAGCGCCAGCGTCTCGCTCGGAGTCACCAGCACGCTGGCAGCCATCGGGTCGTGCTCGGCCTGGCTGATCAGGTCCGCCGCGACGTGCACGGCATCCGCGGTGTCATCAGCCAGTACTGCGATCTCGGTCGGCCCCGCCTCGGAGTCGATCCCGACCTCGCTCTGCAGGAACCGCTTGGCCGCGACGACGTAGATGTTGCCGGGACCGGTGATCAGGTTGACCTTCTTGCAGCCCTCGAAGCCGTACGCGAAACCGGCGATCGCCTGCGATCCACCCATCGCGTACACCTCCTCGATCCCGAGCATCGCGCAGACCGCCAGCACCGTCGGATGCGGCAGGCCGCCGAACTCCTTCTGGGGAGGCGAGGCAACGGCCAGGGACTGCACCCCGGCGACCTGAGCCGGTACGACGTTCATCACGACGCTGGAAGCGAGCGGCGCCCGGCCACCCGGCACGTAGAGGCCGACGCGCTGCACCGGCACCAGCCGTTGCGTGACCCGGCCACCCGGCGCCGGCTCCGACACGACATCGGCACCGCGCTCGTCCTCGCTGACCTCGCGGACCCGGCGGATCGACTCCTCGAAGGCTGACCGGACGGCCGGGTCGAGCTCCTCGAGGGCGGTCTTCAGCGCCTCGGCCGGGACCCGCAGGTCCTGGACCCGGACATGGTCGAACTTCTCGCCGTACTCCTTGATCGCTTCCAGACCCCGATGACGGACGTCCAGGCAGATCGGTCGGACGACGTCGAGGGCGGCCTCGACGTCGAATACGGCTCGGGGGACCAGGGCTTGGAGGTCGAGGACCTCTCCGGCTGCCACTCGGCCCCGCAGGTCGACGCGGCGAATCATGAGCGCCAGTCTAGTGGTCGGCCCTCGCCCTCCCCCGCGCGCCGTCTACAGCTCGGACCACGGTCGCCGGTCGTCGCCACTAGGCTCGCGGTATGGATTCCCGCCTGCCCCTCCTCACCGTCGACACGGTGATCTTTCCCGGGCTGGTGCTTCCCATCCCCGTGACCGACGTCCAGGGCCGCTCGGTGATCCGCGACCTGGTCGAGAACGGCGGCGAGATGGTCTGCGGCGCCGTCGCCGTCCGGGACGGTTACGAGCTCGGCGACCGGGTGTTCCGCTCGCTCTACGGCACGGGCTGCGCCGCGACCATCTCCGAGATCAGCCTGGACGCCGGCGACGACGGCCCGGTCGAGGTCACGCTGACCGGCAACCGACGCTTCAAGGTGGCCGAACTGGACACCGAGGGCGACTACCTGGTCGCCGACGTCGAATGGCTCGCCGAGGACCCGGGCGACGATCCGCTCGGTACGGCGAACGTCGCGGTGCAACGGTTCCGCCGGTACGCCGCGGCCGTCACCGAGATCTCCCAGCCGGGCCTGCACATCGGTTCGCTCCCGGACGACCCGAGCACGTTGTCGTACCTGATGTCGGCCGCGATGACCCTGATGACACCGGACCGCCAGAAGCTCCTCGAAGCCGTCGACACCACCACCCGCCTGGCGCAACTAGTCGGCCTCCTGGACCTCGAGATGGCCGCCATGAAGGCCCTCCCGTCCCTCCCCGCCGTCGACCTCAACTGGTCGGACATGTCCCCCAACTGACGCCCCTTCCCAGTCGTACTGTGGCTCCACGGAAGGGGTGGGGCCCATGTACGCACTGATCACCGGCGGGACCAACGGCATCGGACTGGCAGCCGCGAAGGCACTCGGTGCTCGCGGCTACGACCTCGGGCCTCGTCGCCCGCGATGTCGGCGAAGGCCAAGACCGCCGCGGGTGAGATCCGCGCGGCGGGCGGCCGGGTGATGGACATCTTCCAGGCGGAGCTGACCTCGCTGAGATCGGTGCGCACGCTGATCGACGACGTGGACGTCCAGGCGCCGGCCATCGACGTACTGGTCAACAACGCCGGCGCGATCTACGGCAGCCATCAGCTCTCCCCCGACGGCATCGAACTCACCTGGGCGCTCAACGTGCTGGCGCCGTTCCTCCATCACCACGCGGCTCGCGGACAAGCTCGCCCCTGACGCCCGGGTGATCTTCACGGCCTCAGACGAACACGAGAAGGTCAAGGCGATCGACTTCGACCACCTCGACGGTTCGCCGTACTACTCCCGCGCCGCCAAGCTCACCGGTGGCGCACTCCGCCGGTACGGCGAGTCGAAGCTCGCCCTGATCCTGCTCTCCGCCGAGATCGCCCGCCGCTACCCCGCGATCCACACCTACTCCTTCGAGCCCGGCCTCGGTCGCCACCGGCTTCAACACCAACAACGGTCCGCTGATGAGCACGATGATGAAAATGGCCAAACCCTTCGCCCGTACGCCGGAACAGGGCGCCGAAACCCTCATCTGGCTCGCCACGTCCCCCGACGTCGCCACCCACTCCGGCCTCTACTACACCCGCAACCACCAAGCCGATCCCTCCCCCGCCGCCCAGGACCCCACAACCGCCACCCGCCTCTGGGAAACCTGCACAGCGCAGACGAGGTTCTGGTGAATCCCAGGGTGGTATGGTTTTGGTATGAGTAAGCAGATCACGGTGCGGTTGCCGGATGAGCTGGTGGACTTCATGGACCAGCTCGTCGGGGACAACAAGGCGGCCAGTCGGGCGTCGGTTGTCGCGCGGGCGATGGAGCGTGAGCGGCGCCGGGAGCTGGCCGCGCGCGATCTGGCGATCCTGACCGAGCACGGCGACTATCCGGACCTCGACGGTCTGGCCGACGCCGCCGCCGGGACGGCTTTGTCGGATCTCGAGCGACCAGCCGGTACGACGGTGCTCGCCGACCTCGACTGATGCGTCCGATCCACATCGCCCGGCTGGACAAGCCGCGGCCGGTGGTCGTGCTGACCCGCGAACTGATCCGCCCGCGCCTCACCAACGTCACCGTCGCACCCATCACCAGCACCATCCGCGGCCTGTCGACCGAAGTACTGGTCGACCGCCGCAACGGCCTGGACCATCCCAGCGCGATCAGCTGCGACAACATCCAGACCATCCCGAAACTCCAGCTCGGCCGCCTCATCGGCTACCTCTTCCCCGACCAGGAACCCTCCCTGGCCGAAGCAATCACCCTCGCCTTCGACCTCGAAGGCGAACTCCTCTGAGCTGCCGCGGCAACCGGCGCCGCGTAGTACCGGCGATTGTCAGCCGAGGAGGCTGATGTCTCGGACTGCGCCCTTGTCGGCGCTGGTGGCCATGGCGGCGTACGCGCGGAGGGCCTGGGAGACCTGGCGTTCGCGGGCCTTGGGCTTGTAGACGCCGTTGAGGGCCGTACGGCGGGCCGCCAGCTCTTCGTCGGAGACGAGGAGCTCGATCGAGCGGTCTGGGATGTCGATGCGGATGCGGTCGCCGTCCTCGACGAGGGCGATGGTTCCGCCGGATGCGGCTTCCGGGGAGGCGTGGCCGATGGAGAGGCCCGAGGTGCCGCCGGAGAAGCGGCCGTCGGTGACGAGGGCGCAGACCTTGCCGAGGCCGCGGCCCTTGAGGAACGAGGTGGGGTAGAGCATTTCCTGCATGCCGGGGCCGCCCTTCGGGCCCTCGTAGCGGATCACGACGACGTCGCCCGGCGTGATCTGCTTGGCGAGGATCTTCTCGACGGCCTCTTCCTGGGACTCGCAGACCACGGCCGGCCCTTCGAAGGTCCAGATCGACTCGTCGACTCCGGCGGTCTTCACGACACAGCCGTCGACGGCCAGGTTGCCCTTCAGGACCGCGAGACCGCCGTCGACGGAGTACGCGTGCTCGAGGTCGCGGATGCAACCGCCGGCCGCGTCCGTGTCGAGGGTCTCCCAGCGCTCGGACTGTGAGAACGCAGTCGCCGACCGCTGGCAGCCGGGCGCCGCGTGCCAGAGCTCAACGGCTTCAGCGGAAGGCGAGCCGCCGCGCAGATCCCAGTTCTTCAGCCACTCGTCGATCGACGCGCTGTGCACGGTGTGGATGTCCTCGTTCAGCAACCCCGCCCGGTACAGCTCCCCCAGGATCGCCGGGATTCCGCCTGCGCGGTGGACGTCCTCCATGTAGTAGGTGCCGCCGGGAGCGACGTTCGGCGCGACCTTCGCCAGACACGGCACCCGCCGGGAGACGGCGTTGATGTCGTCCAGGTCGAAGTCGACCTCGGCCTCCTGCGCCGCGGCCAGCAGGTGCAGGATCGTGTTCGTCGAGCCGCCCATCGCGATGTCGAGCGCCATCGCGTTCTCGAAGGCGGCGCGCGAGGCGACGGTCCGCGGCAGCACGGTCGCGTCGTCCTGCTCGTAGTACCGCTTGGTGATGTCGACGACCGTCCGGCCGGCGTTCTCGTACAGGGCCTTGCGCGCGGTGTGGGTGGCGAGCACCGAACCGTTGCCGGGCAGCGCCAGGCCGATCGCCTCGGCCAGGCAGTTCATCGAGTTCGCGGTGAACATGCCCGAACACGAACCGCAGGTCGGGCAGGCGTTCTCCTCGATCCGCAGGATGTCGGCGTCGGAGACGTTCTCGTTCACCGCCTCGGACATCGCGTCGATCAGGTCGAGCTTGCGCACCGTCCCGTCGACCAGCGTCGCCCGGCCGGCCTCCATCGGGCCGCCGGAGACGAACACGGTCGGGATGTTCAGCCGCAGCGCGGCCATCAGCATGCCGGGGGTGATCTTGTCGCAGTTCGAGATGCAGACCAGCGCGTCGGCGCAGTGCGCCTGCACCATGTACTCGACCGAGTCGGCGATCAGGTCGCGCGACGGCAGGCTGTAGAGCATCCCGCCGTGCCCCATCGCGATGCCGTCGTCGACCGCGATCGTGTTGAACTCGCGCGGGATCCCGCCGGCCGCGTGGACCGCCTCGGACACGATCCGGCCGACCGGCTGCAGGTGGGTATGGCCCGGTACGAACTCGGTGAAGCTGTTCGCGACCGCGATGATCGGCTTGCCGAAGTCCTCTCTGGCGACGCCGGAAGCCTGCATGAGGGCGCGCGCGCCCGCCATGTTGCGGCCATGGGTGACAGTACGGGACCTCAGTTCGGGCACGGCGATCTTCTCCAGGTTCTGATCGAAAGCTCCCTGACATCGTGCCACCCGCCGTCCAGATGCCGAAACACCGGTCCCGGATGCTGGCGGGTTGGGCGGCCGACCGGATGATCCTGCTCGACGAGCCGCGTCATTGTCGGCGGGCGTTCTAGCCTGGGTGGATGGTGGGGTTCGAGTTTCACGAGCGGCGGGTGCATGCTGCGTTGCGCCCGTATCTCGGCGACCTCATCGGGTACGCCTATCTCGGTGAGCCGCCGGAGCTGCATCGCGGGCTGCCCTCGCAGTACCTGACGATCGTGATCACGCTGGACGAGCCGCTCGGGCTGGCCTGGGCGGGCGAACCGGTGGAGAAGTTCAGCACGCTGGCGAGCGGGCTGCATTCCAGCGCGGTGCGGATCGGTGGCTCACCGAACCGCTCGGGCCTGCAGCTCGCGCTCACGCCGGCCGGGTGCCGGGCGCTGTTCGGGGTGCCACCGGGTGAGCTGGCGGCGACCACGGTCGGCCTCGACGAGCTGATCGGCCGCACGGCGACCGGCCTCAGCGATCGGCTGCGGGAGGTGACCGACTGGGCCGAGCGGTTCGACATCCTCGAGCGATTCTTCCTGGACGCCTGGCGGGACGAGATCCTGCCGGAGCCACGCGCCGAGCTCGGCTGGGCCTGGCGGCGGCTGTGCGAGACCAGCGGCGGCGTCGGCGTACAGGAACTGGCGAAGGAGGTCGGGTGGAGCCGGCGGCATCTGAGCGAGCAGTTCCGTGCGGAGTTCGGATTGGCGCCGAAGGTCGCGGCCCGGGTGCTGCGGTTCGAACGCGCGGTGGCCGGCCTGAAGCAGCGCCCCACGAAGAGGCTGGCCGATCTCGCGGCGGAGCTCGGGTATGCCGATCAGGCGCATCTCACGCGCGAATGGCACGCGCTGGCCGGCTGTTCGCCGCGGCAATGGATGGCCGAGGAACTCCCATTCGTCCAAGACCCCTTGGTCACCTCGGCCGCAGACTAGCGCCATGGAAACCATCGGAGTCTGGCCGACGCTCGTCTACAAGGACGGCCAAGCGGCATTGAAGTTCCTCACCGAAGGGCTGGGGTTCACCCTGATCGCCTCGTACGCCGGTGCGGCTGCAGGTTCGGTCGCCCACGCCGAGCTCGGTTGGCCGACCGGCGGTGGGGTGATGGTGAGTTCGGCCGACGCGAAGGACGAGCCGGACGAGTTCAGTGGGTTCGCTGATCGGACGCAGTCGGTCTATCTCGTGCATGCCGACCCGGACCGCGTCTTGGCGTCCGCCACGGCGGCGGGAGCGTCCGTAGTACGGGCAATGCGGGAAGAGGATTACGGGTCGCGCGGGTTCACCGTGGCGGATTCGGAGGGGAATCTGTGGAGTGTCGGAACCTATGGCGGCGAGTTGTCCACAGGGGCCCAGCAATGAGGTGGTGACTTCCGTAGGATTGCCGGGTGGCTGCTGCTGAGTTTCCGGAAGACCCTGCCAACCCTGCGAGTGAGGCTGCGCAGGTGCTGCACCGGGTGTTCGGGTACGACACGTTTCGTGGGCAGCAGCAGGAGATCATCGAGACCGTCGTGGCCGGCGGTGACGCGCTGGTCCTGATGCCGACCGGTGGCGGCAAATCGCTGTGCTACCAGATCCCGGCGCTCGTCCGGTCCGGTGTCGGAGTGGTGATCTCGCCGCTGATCGCGTTGATGCAGGACCAGGTCGACGCGTTGACAGCGCTCGGCGTACGGGCCGGATTCCTCAACTCGACGCAGGATTACGAGCAGCGACGCGAGGTCGAGCAGGCGTTCCTGTCGGGCGAGCTCGACCTGCTCTATCTGGCGCCGGAGCGACTGCGGGTCGAGGCGACGACGCGGCTGCTCGACCAGGGCAAAGTCTCGCTGTTCGCGATCGACGAGGCGCACTGTGTTTCCCAATGGGGACACGACTTCCGGCCCGACTACCTGATGCTCTCGCAGCTGCACGAGCGCTGGCCCGACGTGCCGCGGATCGCGTTGACGGCCACCGCGACCGAGGCAACGCACCAGGAGATCGCGACCCGGCTGAACCTCACCGAGGCCAAGCATTTCGTCGCCAGCTTCGACCGGCCGAACATCCAGTACCGGATCGTCTCCAAGGACAACCCGCAACGCCAACTGCTCGATCTGCTCCGCACCGAGCACGCGGGCGACGCAGGCATCGTCTACTGCCTGTCCCGCAACAGCGTCGAGAAGACCGCGACCTTCCTGACCCAGAACGGCATCGAGGCCGTTCCGTACCACGCAGGTCTGGACAGCCGGACGCGCGCAAAGAACCAGTCGCGGTTCCTGCGCGAGGACGGCCTGATCGTGGTCGCGACGATCGCCTTCGGGATGGGGATCGACAAGCCGGATGTCCGCTTCGTCGCGCACCTGGATCTGCCGAAGTCGGTCGAGGGCTACTACCAGGAGACCGGCCGCGCCGGTCGCGACGGGCTGCCATCGACGGCCTGGCTGGCTTATGGGCTGCAGGACGTGGTTCAGCAGCGCAAGATGATCGACACCTCCGAGGGCGACGCGGCTCATCGGCGACGGCTCGGCACGCACCTCGACGCGATGCTCGCTTTGTGCGAGACCGTGCAGTGCCGGCGAGTGCAGTTGCTCGCGTACTTCGGCCAGTCAGGCGAGACCTGCGGGAACTGCGACACCTGTCTGACGCCACCCGAGTCGTGGGACGGCACGATCCCGGCGCAGAAGCTGCTCTCGACCGTGTATCGCCTGCAGCACGAGCGGAACCAGAAGTTCGGCGCCGGTCAGGTGGTCGACATCCTGCTCGGCAAGACCACCGAGAAGGTGAAGCAGTTCCGGCACGACGAGCTGACTGTGTTCGGCATCGGCACGGAGTTGAAGGACACCGAGTGGCGCGGTGTGGTCCGCCAGCTCCTCGCCCAGCGCTTGCTGAGCGTCGAAGGCGATTACGGCACACTGCTGCTGACCGAGGACAGTGCCGAAGTGCTCGGGCGGCGGCGCGAGGTGATGATGCGCCGCGAGCCGGAACGCACCGGGCGTGCTTCGCGCTCTTCGTCCCGGGACAAGAAGAAGGCGGCCGTGGCCGACCTGGCGCCCGAGGCCGTCGAGGTCTTCGAGCGGCTCCGGACCTGGCGCGCCGCGACCGCCAAGGAGCAGGGCGTCCCGGCGTACGTGATCTTCCACGACGCGACGCTGCGGCAGATCGCGACCGAGCTGCCCGGCACGCTGACCGAGCTCGGCACGATCAGCGGCGTCGGCGAGAACAAGCTCGCGAAGTACGGCGAAGGCGTGCTGGAAGCACTAGCGGCTTAGCGACGATCGGTGATCGGGAACGGCACCATCAAGCTGGTGAAACCAGGCGCGTCGGGATGGTGCCTCATGCCCAGAGCTCTGCCGCTATCTCGGCGAAGGCGTAGATGGTGCGGGAGCGGCGGGTTGCGGACCACGCCAGGCAGACGTGGTTCGGGCCGATGTCTTCGATCGGGACCGCGATGACGTCCGGACGGCTGTAGAAGGTCGCCGTGGTCAACGGGAGCACCGAGACTCCGTTGCCGATGGCAACGTGTTCGAGCTTCTCCTCCACGCTGTGGAAGACCGGCAGCCGGCCGGTCGTCCCCTCCCGCAGCTCGACCGCGACGTCCCGCCACTCCGGTACGGCGTCCGGCGGCTGCAGCAGGTGGTCGTCGGCCAGGTCGGCGATCCGGATCACCGGCTTGCCCGCCAGCCGATGGTCGGCCGGCAGCATCGCGACCCGCGGCTCGTCGAACAACGGCCGCACGGTCAACCCCTGCTGGTCGATCGGCAGCCGGACGATGCTGACGTCCGCCCGCCCGTCGCGCAGCACCTCGGTCTGATCCACCCAGGAGGTCCGGAGCAGCTCGACTGTCAGGTCCGGGTACTGCGCGGTCAGAGCCCGGACCGCCGGGGTCACCGTGATGCCCGGCATGAAGCCGATCGTGAAGGTCCGCGATCCCCGGGCCGCCTGCGTCGCCCGCCGCTGAGCCGCCCCGGCCGAAGCCAGCAACGGCCGCGCGTCCTCCAGCAGTTGCCGGCCACCCGTCGTCAACTCGGTGGCCCGCTTGTCCCGGACGAACAACTGCACCTTCAACTCGTCCTCGAGCGCCCGGATCTGCCGCGACAGCACCGGCTGCGCGATATGCAGCCGCTCCGCCGCCCGGCCGAAATGCAGTTCCTCGGCCACCGCCACGAAGTACCGCAGCTTCCGCAGATCCAGATCCACGCCACACCTCCTGATACCCCCAGGGTATTACGCACCCCGGACGCCCCGGCCCCGCACAAGAAGGGTCCGGCCGATCGGCCGGACCCTTCCAGGTGGTGCTACTTGGTGACGGTGGTGACTACTTGGCGACGACCCGGAGGGTGAACTCGCCTTCGCCGTCGCCGGTGACGCGGGTGCTGATCCCGGCGGAGCGGAGTGCGGCGTAGTCCTTGTCGTCGTTCACCTTCGTGCTCAGCGAACCGACGGCCTGGAAGTCGACGTACCCGACCATGACCGCGCCCTTGGTGTCCGGCACCGCCTGCTTGAAGGCCTCGGACTGACCGAGGTTGCCGCCCTTGAGCACCTGCTCGGCGTACTCCTTGTCGGTCGCGATCACCAGGTTGTTGCCGTCCTTGGCCTTCTCGATCGGGATGTTCATCGCGGTCCGGCTGTGCAGCAGGTCGGTCAGCTTGTCGACGACCGCCTCGGCCTTGGCCGGGTCGGTCTCCATCCGGGCCGCGATCTTCGGGCCGTCGGCGCTGTCCTTGTCGATCGCGATCGCCAGGTTCTTGCCCAGCAACGGCTTCAGGTCGTCCGGCAGCGACGAGGCCGTACTCGTCGGCGAAGTTCTTGGTCAGGTCACCGAGGTTGATCCCGGCCTGACCGGACGACTTCTCGATCTGGCTCCAGACCGTGCTGACCAGGTTCTCGCCGTCGGACAGCGCGATCGCGCCGGCGGTGGTGTCCGGCAGCTTGCCGATCACGTCGCCCGCGTTCTTGCTGTTCACCTTCAGGCTCTGGTCGCCGTGCACGACGCCCTTCAGCTCGACGTACTGCGCGTCGAACCGCAGCACCGCGGCGAGCGCTACCCTCCGGCAACGCGGCGCGCTGCTGGTCGGTCAGCCGCTTGCCGGCCGCCGAGGGCCAGCCCCTTCGTGTCGGCCCAGAACGACGCGAAGCCCTGCTCACCGAGCGCGGACATGTCCTTGTCGAACTTGTCGTTGTCCTCCAGCGAGGAACCCTTGCTCGCGGCAACGGCCGAGTCGAGGGCGGACTGCTCGTCGGCCAGCAGCACGTAGCCTTCGGCGAAGGCACGCTTCGGCGCGTCGTCCTCCTTGGCGAACAGCTTGTCCAGGCCCTTGGTGGCCTTGCCCTCGTCCTTCACCTGGACCGCGACCACCGGCTCGACCTTGTCGCCGTCGGACGGCACGGCCGCCACTCCGGCGCGATCGCCGAGCCACGGCTTGATGTCCTTCTCGAAGTCGACGTCGGCCAGATCGTCGCCGGCGTCCTTCTTGATCAGGTCGAACAGCTTCTGCCGCAGGTCGTCGTTGTCGCTGGTGAGTCCGATCTTCTCCTTGGCGGAGGGGAACTTCATCAGGAACCGCAGCGCGGCGACCCGCTGGCCGGCCGACGGGTTCAGGTCGATCCGCGCGTAGGCGACCGCAGTTGGCCGGCAGCACGCTGGCCGGCTGGTCACCGCCGCCGTTGAGCTTGGCGTAGGCGAAGATGCCGCCGCCACCGATCACGGCGAGCACAGCCAGTACGGCGACCAGCGGGATCAGCTTGCCGCGCTTCTTCGGCTCCGGCTGCCACACTGCGGCTGCCCGCCCGAACGGCGGCTGGCCACCCTGCCCGTACTGCGGCTGGCCACCGGCCCGTACTGCTGCCGCTCGTACTCCGGTTGCCCGCCGGGCTGCCCGTACTGCGGCTGGTTCTGTCCGGCTGCGGCTGACCCTTGCGGGTACGTCCGGAGCACCCTGCTGCGGCCAGAGCTGACCCGGCTGCGGCCCTGCCGACCGGCGTACGGGGTCTGCTGCGGGGCGCCGTACGGACCCTGCTGGCCGCCGTAGGGGCCCTGCGGGCCCGCCGTACGGGTTGTTCTGACCGCCCTGCGGCGGGTTGGTGTTGTCAGTCATGGTCCCCCTCACGTCACCGGTGGCCTCACCACCGGGCCGGGACAGGTTATTGCACCTGCGGCGATCCCTCTGACGCGGCAGGCAACGATGCGGTTGCAACTGGTTCGCTGCGCCAGCTCGCGGCGGCGATGATCGCGACCGCCAGCGCTCGCCCCGACCAGCCAGGCCGCCAGCGGCGTCCAGGTGTGCAGCTCCAGCGGCGCGTCCAGCAGATCGCCGGGCTTGGCCGCCTCGAGCCGCGGCTGCAGCGGGTCGTGCCCGAGCAGCATGCCGACACCCCAGGCCACACCGCCGCCCAGCACCGAGCCGAGCGCGACGATGCCGACCGCCCACGGACCGTAGTTGCGCAGCCACCAGAACAGCGCGGCGCCGAGCACCAGCGCGGTCAGGAACCCGATCGCGGTGAACGTGCCGTCCGGACCGAAGACCTTGGTCATCTGTTCCTCGCCGAGCGATCCACCACGCTCGTCCACCGTGTACTGCGCGAGCGGCGAGAACCGCTGCCATGCCCAGCCCGCGATCGCACCCGGCGACCAGGAACACCGCGACGGTGACCGCGATCGCCTTCGCCCACGGCAGCCCGGGCTCGGGCTCCGGCGGCACCCCGAACGGAGTACCGAAGGACTGATACGGCTGCGGCTGACCTGACTGACTCACGGCCCCAGTGTTGCTCACCCGGTCAGCTCGCCAGGCAGGAGGGGCCGAGCAGCGCCTTCAGGTCCGCCATCAGCGACGAGGTCGGGGTGACCCGGAACTTGTCGCCGATCCGCATCACCGTCGTCTTCTGGCTGGCCTGCAGGCGCAGCTGCACCTCGGTCATCCCGGGGTGCGACTTGCAGCACGTCGCGCAACTGGTCGACGACCGGCGGCGTGCACCGGTTGATCGGCATCGTGATGACCACCGGGCCGCTCGGGCCCTGGGTCAGGTCGGGCACGGTCACCTCGTCACCGCTCAGCTCGACGCGGTCCTCGCGGCGGCGGATCCGGCCCTTCATCATGATGATCGCGTCGTTGCTCAGCAGGTGCGCGTGCAGCTGGTACGCCGAGGAGAACATCATCACCTCGATCGAACCTTCGAGGTCCTCGATGGTGACGATCGCGTAGATGTCACCGCGCTTGTTCACCTTGCGCTGGACCGCCGGTGACCAGACCGCCGATCGTCACCTGGGTGCCGTCGGGCCGGTCCTCGTCCGCGAGCAGCTGACCGATCGTGCAGTCGGTGCCGTTGGTGAGCACGTGCTCGACGCCGAACAGCGGGTGGTCCGAGACGTACAGACCGAGCATGTCGCGCTCGTGCGCGAGCTTGGTCGCCTTGTCCCACTCCTCGATCTCGGGCACCCGGACGGTCAGCCGGCTGTTGCCGTCGCCATCGTCGGCCTCGTCGTCGCCCATGCTGAACAGGTCGAACTGGCCGTGCGCCTCGTTCCGCTTGAGGTCGATCGCCTCGTCGACGGCCTGCTCGTGCACCGCGACGACCGCGCGCCGGGCGTGGTTCATCGAGTCGAACGAGCCGGCCTTGGCCAGCGACTCGATGACGCGCTTGTTGCAGACCGGCAGCGGCACCTTGTCGATGAAGTCGACGAAGTCGGTGAACCGGCCCTCGGACTCGCGGGCGGCGACGATCTCGGCCACCACGTTGACGCCGACGTTGCGGATCCCGGACAGGCCGAACCGGATGTCGGTGCCGACCGGGGTGAAGTTCGAGTCGGACTCGTTCACGTCCGGCGGCAGCACCTTGATGCCCATCCGGCGGCACTCGTTCAGGTAGATGGCCATCTTGTCCTTGTCGTCCTTCACGGACGTCAGGACAGCGGCCATGTACTCGGCCGGGAAGTTCGCCTTCAGGTACGCCGTCCAGTACGAGACCAGCCCGTACGCCGCCGAGTGCGCCTTGTTGAACGCGTAGTCGGAGAACGGGACCAGGACGTCCCACAGCGCCTTGATCGACTGCGCCGAGAAGCCGTTCGCCTTCATCCCCTCGGAGAAGCCGACGTACTCCGCGTCCAGCACCTCGCGCTTCTTCTTACCCATCGCCCGGCGGAGCAGGTCCGCCTTGCCGAGCGTGTAACCGCCGAGCTGCTGGGCGATCGCCATCACCTGCTCCTGGTAGACGATCAGCCCGTACGTCGTACCGAGGATCGGCTCCAGCGCGTCCGCCAGCTCGTCGTGCGGGTAGCTGATCTCCTGCTGCTTGTTCTTGCGCAGCGCGTAGTTGGTGTGCGCAGTTCGCACCCATCGGGCCGGGCCGGTAGAGCGCGCCGACGGCCGAGATGTCCTCGAAGTTGTCCGGCTTCATCAGCCGCAGCAGCGCCCGCATCGGGCCGCCGTCGAACTGGAAGACGCCGAGCGTGTCACCGCGGCCGAGCAGCTCGAAGGTGGGCTTGTCGTCGAGCGTCTTCGGCCGAGCGCGTCGAGGTCCAGCGTGATGCCGCGGCTGGCCTCGACGTTCTTGACCGCGTCGTCCATGATCGTCAGGTTGCGCAGGCCCAGGAAGTCCATCTTGACCAGGCCGAGCGTCTCGCAGCTCGGGTAGTCGAACTGGGTGATGATCTGGCCGTCCTGGTCGCGGCGCATGATCGGGATCAGCTCGATCAGCGGCTCGCTGGACATGATCACGCCGGCCGCGTGCACACCCCACTGGCGCTTCAGGTTCTCCAGGCCGCGGGCGGTGTCGACGATCTTGCGGACGTCCTGGTCCGACTCGTACAGCTGGCGGAACTCGCCGGCCTCGGAGTACCGCTTGTGCTGCGGGTCGAAGATGCCGGACAGCGGCACGTCCTTGCCCATCACCGCCGGCGGCATCGCCTTGGTGATCCGGTCGCCCATCGCGAACGGGTAGTCCAGCACCCGGCCGGCGTCCTTGATCGCCTGCTTGGCCTTGATCGTGCCGTAGGTGACGATCATCGCGACCCGGTCGTCGCCGTACTTCTCGGTGACGTAGCGGATCACCTCGGGGCGGCGGCGGTCGTCGAAGTCGATGTCGAAGTCGGGCATCGACATACGTTCCGGGTTCAGGAAGCGCTCGAAGATCAGGCCGTGCTGGAGCGGGTCGAGGTCGGTGATCCGCATCGCGTACGCGCACATCGAGCCCGCACCGGATCCACGGCCCGGACCGACCCGGATGCCGTTCTCCTTGGCCCAGTTGATGAAGTCGGCGACGACCAGGAAGTAGCCGGCGTACCCCTTCGAGGTGATGACCTCGATCTCGTACTCCGCCTGCTTGCGGACGTGGTCCGGGACGCCGGCCGGGTAGCGCTTGTGCAGGCCGGTCTCGACCTCGGCGACGAACCAGGACTCCTCGTTGTGGCCGTCCGGGCAGGGGAAGCGCGGCATGAACCGGCCCTCCCCCTCGGTGAAGCTGACGTCGCACTGCTCGGCGATCAGCAGCGTGTTGTCGCAGGCCTCCGGGTAGTCCTTCCAGACCTCGCGCATCTCGGCGGCGGTCTTCACGTAGAACTCGTTCGCGTCGAACTTGAACCGGTTCGGGTCCGACAGCGTCGAGCCGGACTGCACGCACAGCAGCGCCGCGTGCGCGACCGAGTCCTCGGGCTTGGTGTAGTGCAGGTCGTTGGTCGCGACCAGCGGCAGCCCGAGCTCCTTGGCCAGCTTCAGCAGGTCGCCCTGGATGTTCCGCTCGATGCCGAGCCCGTGGTCCATCAGCTCGCAGTAGTAGTTCTCCGCGCCGAAGATGTCGCGGAACTCGGCGGCCGCCGCGATGGCCTCCTTGTACTGCCCCAGCCGGAGCCGGGTCTGCACCTCACCGGACGGGCAGCCGGTCGTCGCGATCAGGCCCTTGCCGTAGGTCTGCAGCAGCTCGCGGTCCATCCGGGGCTTGAAGTAGTAGCCCTCGAGACTCGCCAGCGACGACATCTTGAACAGGTTGTGCATGCCGGACGTGTTCTTCGCCAGCAGCGTCATGTGCGTGTACGCACCGCTACCGGAGACGTCGTCACGGCCGCAGTTCGCGTCGCCCCACTTGACCCGCTTGCGCTCGCTGCGGTGGGTGTGCGGCGTCAGGTACGCCTCGACGCCGATGATCGGCTTGACGTCGTACTTCTTCGCGGTCTTCCAGAACTCGTAGGCCCCGAACACGAACCCGTGGTCCGTCGTCGCGATGGCCGGCTGGCCCATCTCCTGGGCCGTTTTGAACAACTCGTCGATCCGCGCGGCGCCGTCCAGCATGGAGTACTCGGTGTGCACATGTAGATGCACGAAACTGTCGCTGGACGCCATGTCTTCGCAGACCTCCCAGAGGCGTGAGTGAGCGGGTCGAAGACAGACTATGCGGGCCCATGGACAGTCTCTGAATCGCATCGCCGCACGCCGTCCACGCCGCCCGATATCCGGTCGTGGACGACACCACTTGGCACCAGTTACTGCGTGTCCGCCAACTGGTCGAGGGCGCTGTCGAGGTCTTCCGGGTACGCCGACGTGTACTCGACGTACTCGCCCGATCCGGGATGCGTGAACCCCAGGCGCATGGCGTGCAGCCACTGGCGCTTGAGCTGGAGCTTGTCGGCCAGCACCGGGTCCGCTCCGTACGTCGTGTCGCCGCAGCACGGGTGCCCGATCGCGGCCATGTGGACGCGGATCTGGTGCGTCCGGCCGGTCTCCAGGGTGATCTCCAGCAGCGTCGCGAACCGGAACGCCTCGAGCGTCTCGTAGTGCGTGACGCTCGGCTTGCCGCCCGCGATGACACCGAACTTGTAGTCGTGGTTCGGGTGCCGGTCGATCGGTGCGTCGATGGTGCCGGTGAACGGGTCCGGGTGCCCCTGGACCAGCGCGTGGTAGATCTTCTTGACCGTGCGCTCCTTGAAGGCGCGCTTGAGGACGGTGTAGCTGTACTCCGTCTTGGCGACCACCATCAGACCCGAGGTGCCGACGTCGAGGCGGTGCACGATGCCCTTGCGCTCGGCCGCACCGCTCGTCGAGATGTTGAAGCCGGCGCCGGCCAGGTGGCCGATCACGGTCGGTCCGGTCCAGCCCGGTGACGGGTGGGCCGCGACGCCGACCGGCTTGTCGACGACCACGATCTCGTCGTCGTCGTGCACGATCCTCAGGTTCTCGACGGTCTCCGGGACGACGGTGATCTCGCCCGGCGGTGGCGGCAGCTCGACGTCGAGCATCACGCCGGCCGCGACCCGGGTCGACTTCATCGCCGCGGCGCCGTCGACCTGGACCAGACCTTGTTCGATCAGCTCGGCCGCCTTGGTCCGGGAGACCCCGAACAACCGGGACAGAGCAGCGTCGAGCCGCTCCCCCGCAAGCCCGTCCGGAACCATCACCGTGCGCGCATCGCCGCTCACTTCGCAGCCTTCCCAGCGCCGCCGGAGGCGGCCGCTTTCCCTCATCCTTGGTGCCGTCGAGCTTGACGCCGCGGAGGGTCTGGATGACCAGCAGGATCGCGGCCGAGGTGACGGCCATGTCGGCGACGTTGAAGATCGCCCAGTGCGGGGTCTGCAGGAAGTCGACCACGTGCCCGTGGAACGGCGACGGCGCGCGGAAGATCCGGTCCATGATGTTGCCGACCGCGCCGCCGAACAGGAACCCGAACGCGATCGCCCAGCCCACCGACCCGAGCCGGCGCGACAACCACACCACGCCGACCGCCACGATGATCTGGATCGCGCTGATCACCGGCGTGTAGCTCGTCCCGAGACTGAAAGCCGCCCCCGGATTCCGGATCAGATTGAACTTCAGCAACGACCCGACCACATTGACCGGCTCCCCCGGCGTCAAATGCTGCAACGCCAACACCTTCGTCAACTGATCCAGCCCCAGGACGACGAGCCCGACCAGCCCGAACAGCACCACCATTTTGTGGCGCGGGCGCGAAACAGAGCCGGCCGACTCGAGGTCGGCCGACTCTGTGGAGTCTTCAGCTGTCTCGTCCGCCGGTGGGGTGGACGGTTGCTCTTCGCTCAGCGGCGTTCTTCGCGTTCTTTGCATGACACGCACAGTGTCGCACGGGGGAACGCCTGCAACCGACCTTTGCCGATCGCCTGGCCGCAGCTCTCGCAGACGCCGTAGGTTCCGTCGTCGATCCGGGACAGCGCCCGCTCGATCTGGTCCAGCATGTCGCTCGCGTTCCGCGCCAGCGACATCTCGTGGTCCCGCTCGAGGGTGGTCGACCCGACGTCGGCCTGGTCGTTGCCGGCCCCGTCGCCACCGTCGCGGAGCAGTCCGACGATCTCCTGCTCGGCGTCGCGGATCTCCTCCTTGAGGTGGATCGCGTCGGCCTCCAGCTCACCGCGCAGCTCCTCGACCTCGGCCGCGGTCCACGGGTCCTCGCCGTCCTTGACCTTGAACGTGGTTGCGGACTTGTTGGGCGACTTCGCCGGCGCCGTCGCCGGCGTCCTGTTCTCGTTCGTCTTCATGGCCACCCTCTTCGTAGGCGTCTGCTTGGCAGGGGTCTTCTTGGCCGGAACGCTCCCGGCCGGTTCGGTGGGAAGCGCGGCGCTCTTCTTGGCCGCGGCTTGCGTTGGGGGGCGGACTTCTTCGGAGCCGATGTAGCCATGGTTCGACTACCCCCTGCCTTCGTCGGAGACTGAAGCGGACTGGTCGCAAGACAGTAGGGCACGTGACGGCCACGTACCAGCCCGACGCGCAGACCGTGGACATACGGTAGTCGGTTCTTCAAGCCCGCTCGATGTTCCGCGCGTCACAACCACATCCCGGACACGCGTTCAGGCAAGCAATTGCTTCATTCCTGCGGCCACCGCAACAGGATTGTCATAGAAGAATCCGCCGCTGACCACCCATTAACGATTCGTAGCGGACTGGTTCGGAGTCGTACACTGCAGACGCGTCACCGCAAGGCAGTGATGGGGCCATCACCCCGGAGCCGCCGGAAGAACGGTCCGCGAGGACTCACTAGACCCGGCAGCGATGAAGCGAATGAAGTGGGTGTCCACGCGTCATGGTAGTCACCAAGGAGGGTGGTACCGCGGAGCCCGGCGACAGCGCCGAGCGCCTCGTCCCTTCGTCGCCGAAGCAGCAGGCTCGGACGAAGGACGAAGAGATGGCGGAACACCCCAGCCCCAGCACCCCGTGGCAGCAGGTCCCGGCCCAGGTCGACCTGCCGGCGATCGAGCGCGACGTGCTCGAGCACTGGGACGAGCAGGACACCTTCGCCAAGAGTCTCGCGCAGAGCGCGGACGGCGCAGCCCTGGACCTTCTACGAGGGCCCGCCGACGGCGAACGGGATGCCCGGCACGCACCACATCGAGGCCCGCGTCTTCAAGGACGTCTTCCCGCGCTACCGGACCATGAAGGGCTTCTCGGTCGAGCGCAAGGCCGGCTGGGACTGCCACGGCCTGCCGGTCGAGGTCGCGGTCGAGAAGGAGCTCGGCTTCAACGGCAAGAAGGACATCGAGGCCTACGGCATCGCCGAGTTCAACGCGAAGTGCCGTGAGTCCGTACTCCGGAACGTCGACGCGTTCAACGAGTTGACCAACCGGATGGGCTACTGGGTCGATCTCGAGCACCCGTACAAGACGATGGACCCCGAATACGTCCAGTCCGTCTGGTGGTCGCTCAAGCAGATCCACGACAAGGGCCTGCTGGTCGAGGACTACCGGATCACGCCGTACTGCCCGCGCTGTGGCACCGGCCTGTCCGACCACGAGCTCGCCCAGGGCTACGAGACGGTCGTCGACCCCTCGGTCTACGTCCGCTTCCCGCTCACCTCGGGCCCGCTGGCCGGCAAGGCGGCTCTCCTGGTCTGGACGACGACCCCTTGGACCCTCGTGTCCAACACGGCCGTCGCCGTGCACCCGGATGTCACCTACGTGGTCGCCACGGACGGCAACGAGTCCCTGGTCGTGGCCGAGCCGCTCCTGGGCACTCTCGGCGAAGGCTGGACGGTCACCGAGCAGTTCGTCGGCCGTGACATGGAGCGCTGGACCTACCAGCGCCCGTTCGAGCTGGTCGAGTTCCCCGAGCCGGCCCACTACGTCGCCCTCGCCGAGTACGTGACGATCGAGGACGGCACCGGTCTGGTGCACCAGTCCCCCGCGTTCGGCGCGGAGGACCTTCTGGTCGCCAAGGCGTACAACCTGCCGGTGGTGAACCCGGTCGAGTCCGACGGCAAGTTCGCCGCCGACGTGCCGCTGGTCGGTGGACAGTTCTTCAAGAAGGCCGACTCCGACCTGGTCAAGGACCTGCAGGAGCGCGGCGTCCTCTTCAAGCACGTCCCCTACGAGCACCCCTACCCGCACTGCTGGCGCTGCCACACGCCGGTCATGTACTACGCCCTGCCCTCCTGGTACATCCGTACTACGCAGGTGAAGGACGCGCTGCTCCGCGAGAACGAGAAGACCAACTGGTACCCGGACTCGATCAAGTGGGGCCGGTACGGCGACTGGCTGCGGAACAACATCGACTGGGCCGTCTCCCGCTCCCGCTACTGGGGTACGCCGCTGCCGATCTGGCGTTGCGCCGAGGACCACCAGGTCTGCGTCGGCTCGCTGGCCGAACTCGGCGAACTGGCCGGCCGCGACCTGTCCGCGACCGACCCGCACCGCCCGTACGTCGACGACATCACCTTCGCCTGCCCGACCTGCGGCGAGGAGTCGCACCGGGTCGCCGAGGTGATCGACGCCTGGTACGACTCGGGCTCGATGCCGTTCGCGCAGTGGGGCTACCCCTGGGCGGAGGGCTCGCAGGAGAAGTTCGCCACGGCGTACCCGGCCGACTTCATCTCCGAGGCGATCGACCAGACCCGCGGCTGGTTCTACACCCTGATGGCGATCGGCACGCTGGTCTTCGACGAGTCGTCGTACAAGGACGTCGTCTGCCTCGGGCACATCATGGCCGAGGACGGCCGGAAGATGTCCAAGCACCTGGGCAACATCCTCGAACCGATCCCGCTGATGAACGACCACAGCGCGGACGCGGTCCGCTGGTTCATGGCCTGCTCCGGCTCGCCGTGGAAGGCCCGCGGCATCGGCCCGAACGTGCTGAACGAGATCGTCCGCAAGGTGCTGCTGACGTACTGGAACACGGTCGCCTTCCACGCGCTCTACGCGCGGCTGGCCGACTGGTCGCCGACGGCCGATGCTCCCCCGGTCGCCGAGCGTTCGGTGCTGGACCGGTGGCTGGTCAGCGAGACGCACCGGCTGGTCCGGGAGACGGACGCCGCCTACGCGACGTACGACACGCAGAAGCTCGGCACCCAGATCAGCCAGTTCGTCGACGTGCTCTCCAACTGGTACGTACGCCGTTCGCGGCGCCGGTTCTGGGCGGGCGACGCCGGCGCGCTGGCCACCCTGCACGAGACGCTCGAGGTGCTCACCCGGCTGATGGCGCCGCTCACCCCGTTCGTCACCGAGCGGGTCTGGCAGGACGTGTTCCGGCCGGTCACGCCCGGCCTGGCCGAGTCGGTGCACCTCACCTCGTTCCCGCAGTACGACGAGGCGCTGATCGACGACGCGCTCGCGACGCACGTGTCGATGGCGAAGCGGGTCGTCGAGCTGGGCCGGTCGGCCCGGGCCGAGGCGAAGGTCCGGACCCGGCAGCCGCTCAGCCGCGCGCTGGTCGGCTCGGCCGCGATCGCGGACCTGGACGACGAGCTGCTGGCCGAGATCGCCGAGGAGCTGAACGTCGGCTCGGTCGAGCCGCTGTCGTCGGCCGGTGCTGACCTGGTCGAGTACTCCGCGAAGGGCAACTTCCGCGAGCTCGGCAAGCGCTTCGCCAAGCAGACGCCGGTGGTCGCGGGCGCGATCGCCGCGGCCGACGCCGCCGGACTGGCCGCCTCGATCAAGGCTTCCGGTACGGCGACCGTGGTGGTCGACGGCGAGAACGTCGAGGTCAGCGCGGCCGAGGTGCTGCTTGTCGGAGCGGCCGCGGGAGGGCTGGTCGGTGGTGAACGAGCAGGGCGAGACCGTCGCGCTCGACCTCGAGATCACCCCCGAGCTGAAGCAGGCCGGCCTCGCCCGCGAGGTGGTCCGGATGCTGCAGGAGGCCCGGAAGAACGCCGGCCTGGAGGTCTCGGACCGGATCACCGTCTGGGTCGCGACGCACCGACGCCGAGCTGGCCGATGCCCTGGGCAAGCACTCCGAGGAGATCGCCAAGGAGGTGCTGGCCACCGAGCTGACCCAGTCGGCGCCGTCGGCAACGACCAACCTGGTGACCGGCTCGGACGAGTCGCTCGGCCTCACCTACTGGCTGACGAAGTCCTGAGCACCTGAGAGAGCACAAAAAAGGAAGCGGCACCCAGTTGGGTGCCGCTTTCCTTATTTATCGCCTGAACTGCACTTATTCTACCGGCTGGATACTGCACACCGTCACCGTCGCGCGACCGTCAGTCAGAAGTGTCCAGACATGACGAAGAGGCGGTGCTGCCGGATTAGCACCGCCTCTGTGTCAGAGGTGTTGTTTAGACGCCGTGGCCGTGAGCCTGGGCGCGGGCCTCCGGGCGGAAGCCGTTGCGCGGGCTCAGCGTGTCGTCGCCGTTGCCGAGTGCCTTCAGCTGCTCGGTGAAGTACGTCTTCAGCCGGCTGCGGTACTCGCGCTCGTAAGCGTGCAGGTCGTCGATGGTGCGCTCGAGCTGACCCTTCTGCTTCTCCAGCGTGCCCAGCATCTGGGCGCGGCGCTCGGCGATCTCGCCGTCCAGCTTCTCGGCGCGGGCGCGAGCCTCACCGGTCATCCGGTCGGCCTTGCCACGTGCCTCGTTCTCCAGCCGCTCGGCCTTGGCGCGGGCCTCGCCGATGATCTTGTCGGCGGTGTCCTTCGCCTCCTGGACCAGGTCGTCGGAGTGCTTGGTGGCCATCTCCAGCAGCCGCACGGCGGAGCTGGAGGCGTCGCCGACGGTTCCTGCTGCCGCAGCAGCCCCCGCGGCCGCTACAGCGGGAGCGACGACTGGCGGTGGCTTCTCCTCGGGCTTCTCGACCACAACAGGAGCAGGCTTGGGCTGCTGGACCACAGGCGGCAGCGCGGCGGTCTGGTCGACCACCGGGCGCTCCTGCCCCGATCCAGCGCGCTGAGCGGCGGCCAGCTTGGCCCGCAGCTCCTCGTTCTCGGCGAGAAGTCGCTCGAGTTCGGCCTCCACCTCGTCCAGGAAGGAGTCGACCTCTGTGACGTCGTAGCCCTCCCGCAATCGGACGGGCGTGAACTGCTTCGAGCGGACGTCATCCGGCGTCAGCGGCATCTTTCACCTCGTTTGTCTGTGTCTTGGCGGAGTCCCCGTGGTCTGCACCTCGGCGACTCAGTAGATCACGTTATCGCTTCGTTGTGTTCTGGCGGAATCGGGGCGGGCGATAACTGCTCCCGGCACCTGGATGCCGGGTCAGGTCCTACCCAGGTTCTATCGTCCTCACCCTTCGGTTCACAGCGAGTTGATCGCGGTCGAATTGATCGACATCGCCACCGAGACGAGCACGAACAGCATCAGCATCGACAGGTCGATCCGGATGCCGCCGGCCCCGATCGGGGGCAGGATCCGCCGCAACGGGCGCAGGAACGGATCGGTGACGGAGTAGATCAGTTCGAACAGCAGCAGGAGCGGCCCCTTCGGGTGCCACTGCGGCGCGAACATGACGATCAGGCTGAGGACGAAGCGCGCCACCAACATCAGGAAGAAGGCGAGCAGCACCCAGCTGAGAACACTGAGGACGAACCCAAGAGCAACCATGTCAGGGATGAGTGTAGAAGACCGGGGGTAACCGGGCGTCAGCTCTGGTTGTAGAACCCGTCGGCTGCGATCTTTTCCTTCTCCTCCGCGGCCACCGTCACATTCGGCGGGCAGACCAGGAACACCTTGGTGGTGATCCGCTCGATGGAGCCGCGGCAGCAGAAGATCAGGCCGGCCGCGAAGTCGACCAGCCGCTTGGCGTCGGCGTGGTCCATCTCGGTCAGGTTCATGATGACGGGCGTGCCGTCGCGGAAGTGCTCACCGATGACGCGCGCCTCGTTGTAGCTGCGCGGGTGCACGGTGGTGATGCGGGCCAACTCGGTAACCTCCGGGGAAGGTGAGACTCCACGCCGATCTGGGAACTTGCTGACCGTGCCGACCTGCTCGTCGCGAGCTGACTCGCGGACGGGAACCGGCTCGGTCTCGTGGGATTCCCCGTCGACGGCCTCGTCCTCGTACTCGTCGTAGCCGTCGTCGTACTCGTCGTCGTAGCGCGCGTTGTAGCGCTCGCCGTCCTCGACCAAGCCGAGGTACACACCCATCTTGCGCAACGCGCCGCTCATGGCCCTCCAGCCCTTCTGTCGAGTATCGATGTCGACACTAGCCCAGAGGAGTACGCGTTCCGAGTAATGCGCGCCCGAGCCGAACGTGTGTCGCTCCGTGCCTGATCGCGGCGTCCAGATCGCCGGTCATCCCGGCCGAGATCCAGTCGGCGCCCGGATGTTCGGAGCGTAACCGGGAGGCTACATCGGCCAGCCCCGCGAACGCCTCGTCGGGGTCCGACCCCAACGGGGCCACCGCCATCACTCCGCCGAGTTCGAGCCCGTCCGCCATCGCGACCTCCGCGGCCAGCGCCGGTACGTCGGCCGGCTCGACCCCGCCGCGGCTCATCCCGGTCGCCGCATCGGCCGGTCCGTACGACGCCAGGCTCACCTGCAGCAGGCATCGCAGTACGCGGCCTTCTTCGACCGCGGCCTTCGACAGCGCTCTGCTTTCTACCACGGCCCTCGACAAGGCTGTCACGAGTGAGGACCGGTCGACCGAGTGGACGACCCGGGCGAGTCGCGCGACCGAGCGGGCCTTGTTCGACTGCAGCTGCCCGACGAAGTGCCAGGACAGCTCGGGGCACTCCGGGGCCTTCGCCTTGAGCTCCTGCTCGCGGTTCTCGCCCACCTCGGTGACGCCGAGGGCCGCCAGCGCCCGTACATCGCTGACTGGGAAGGTTTTGGTGATCGCCACCAGGGTGACCGACCCCTCGGCCCTCCCGGCCGCCTGACAGGCCTTCTGGATCCGTTCACGCACCGACCGGAGATTCTCCCGGAGCTCGTCCTCGCGGCTCACGGCTGCAACCTGACCAGTCCGGCCATCCGGCCACTGACCGCACCTTCGCGCCGGTACGAGTAGAGATTCTCCGACTCGATCGTGCAGCTCGTCGCGTCGATCACCGCGCAGTCCAGCTCCGCCAGCTGCGCGACGACCCCGGCGGCCACGTCGATCGACGGCGTCCCCCAGCTCGTCTCGGCGTACGACGCGGGCACCTGCTCGGCGACCTCGGCGCGCATCTCGGCCGGCACCTCGTAACAGTTGCCACACGCATACGGCCCGAGGACGGCGGTGATCCGGCCCGCCCCGAGTTCGCGCATCGCCGCCACCGTGGCCGGTACGACGCCGGCGTACATCCCGCGCCGCCCGGCATGGGCTGCGCCGACAACACCGTTGACCGAATCGGCCAGCAGCACCGGCAGACAGTCGGCCGCCCGGACGCACAGGGTCACATCGGTCCGCGTCGTCACCAGCGCGTCGGCCGTCGGCAGCGGCCAGACCGGCAAGGCGTCATCGGGCTCGACCACGTAGACATCACGCCCGTGCACCTGACTGACCCGTACGACGCCATCGCGGCCGACGCCGTAGGCATCGCCGATCAGCCGGTAGTTCTCGTTGACCTGCGCCTCGCCCTCGCCGGACGGGGCGCCGAGATTCAGTTCGCCGTACGGCGGACGACTCGCTCCCCCGAAGCGATCGGTAAAGGCGAAGCGGACACCATCGAAGACCTCGTCATAACCGAACACCCCCGAAGGCTATCCAGCAAACACCGGCGAACCGAGTTCCGCGCGCGCCTCGTCGGTCACACTCCGGCGGTCCGGGCCGGCCGGCAGCGCCGCCACGTGCTCCAGGGCGCGGCGATACGCCTCGTCGAACGCGTCGTCGGCCGGTACTGCGACGTCGGGCTGGACCCCCACGCCTTCCCAGTTGGTGTGCGACACCGGGTTCTCCGCGCGCAGGACCGGCACCGTCGCCTCCAGGTGCGGATGCAGCTTGAAACCGTCCCGCGGGTGGGCTCCTCCGCCGGTTCGCTCGCCGACCACGGTCGCCCGCCCGAGCTGTTGCAGGTCGTAGGCCAGCTCCTCGCGCACCCGAGAACGAGGCCGAGCTGGTCAGCACCCAGATCGGCTTGCTGCCGCCGAACCGCGGGCCGGGCAGGTGCGGAATCGTCCAGAACTGCCGCCGGGTGTCCTCGGCCGGGTTGACCAGGTCGTTCAGGTGCACCGGTTCGCCGTCGAACAGGTGACTGCACAGGAAGGTCACCATGTCCGGTGAGCCGCCCAGACAGCGCCGCAGGTCGATCAGCAGCGCATCTGTTGCTGACAGCAACGACATGGCCGCGCTCACCCGGGCCCCGGCGTGCACCGGATCGAACAGCAGCGGCCGGATCTCGAGCAGGCCGACGTTGCCCGCCAGCCGCTCGACCCGGGCCATCCCGCCGGCGGTCAACTCGGCCCGCGCCACCCAGGCCGCCTCTTCGGCGACCGGATCGGCCTCGTCGACCACCTCGTCCAGGTGGTACTTGAGCCGCAGATGCTTGTCGCCGTTGCCCTCCTGCAGATCGGCCGTCACGCGGGCGGCCAGCGACTCGGGGTCGGACAGTTCGTCGTACTCGCCCGCGGCCGCGGCCGCCCGCAACCGGTTGGCGATCTCGGCTCCGACGCCGGGGAACACGTAGTGCTTCGCGACCAGCACCGCGAGGTGCTCAGTCACCTGCCTGATCTCGTCTGTGCGCATGCCGCAGATTCAAGCACCGATCTTGACAAAGCGTCAAGAACTCTTGACGCTTGATTCATGACCGATCCCGAGCAGGTCCGACCGAGCGCCTGGAAGTCTCGTCGGCCGAGCAGTTCAAGGCGCTCGGGCATCCGCTGCGGCACCGGCTGCTGTTCGCGCTCGGGCAGGAGGCGGCGACGATCAGCCAGCTGGCGATCGACGCTGGACACCGCGCAAGGGCAACATCGCCCACCACCTCGGCGTACTGCGGGACGCGGGCATGGTGAAGGTGACCGAGACCCGGCAGGTCCGGGGTGGCACCGAGCAGTACTACCAGCGCAGTGCCCGGATCTTCGACTTCGTCGGCGAAGGCGGGAAGGCGAACACCAGCGTCGCGTTGCAGGCGGTGGCTGCCGACATCGAAGGCTCGACCGGCGAGCCGATGCTGAACCTGCGCAATCTCCGGCTGACCGAGCGCCAGGCGACCGAGCTGATGGAGAAGCTCGACGGATCTGGTCGACTCGCTCGAGGACGCCGGCCCGGGCGAGGCACGGTACGGCGTACTGGCTGCTGTCTACCGGCCGCGGCAATGAGAAACGGGAGCCCGAAGGCTGCCCGTTCCACAGTGGGTCTACTTCAAGAAGTCTGGGATATCCAGATCGTCTTCGTCGTTCTCCGGCTTGCGCGGCTGGCGCTGCGGCGGCGGCTGGTGGGTGGCCGGCGAGTTGCTCGGGCCGGTCGTCGGCCAGGAGTGCTGGGTCGGCGGCGGCGAGGCCGGCGTCGGCGGCTGCGGGTGGGCGGACGGCTGGTGCGCAGTCCGCACCGGCTCCCCCGCCTGCGGGCGGGCCGAGTGCGTGGTCCCAGGCCGGCCCTGGTCCGTGTTCGGCACCGGCACGGTGTCGTCGGTCGGCGTCCCCGCCGGAACCTGGCCGAAACCGCCCTGGCCGCCTTGCTGCGCTGCTGCCGTGACCGCCTTGCTGACCCGCATCCGGCTGACCGGCGCCCGGCGCTGCCGGCGCCTGACCGCTGCCCGGCTGGCCGGGGTTCGACATCGGCGCGCTGTACGGCGCTTGGTTCTGCGGCTGCGCCTGCTGCGGTGGAGTCTGCTGCGGCACCGGCGGCTGGTCTGTGGGCCTGGGCTGCGGCCTGCTCCTGGGTGGAGCGCGGCGAGCCCTGGGTGGCGACGTCGCCGCCCGCGGCGGGCAGCCTGTTCTGCGGGCGGGCGCTGTTCATCGCCTGCTCGCGGCGCTTCGGCATCCCGCCGTCGAAGCCGGCCGCGATCACGGTGACCCGGACCTCGTCGCCGAGCGCGTCGTCGATGACCGCGCCGAAGATGATGTTCGCGTCGGTGTGCGCGGACTCCGAGACCAGCTGGGCGGCCTCGTTGATCTCGAACAGGCCGAGGTCGGAGCCGCCCGCGATCGACAGCAGCACGCCGTGCGCACCCTCGATGCTTGCCTCCAGCAACGGCGACGAGATCGCCGCCTCGGCCGCCGCCACCGCGCGGTCCTCGCCGCGGGACGAGCCGATGCCCATCAGCGCCGAGCCGGCGTTCGACATCACGGCCTTGACGTCGGCGAAGTCCACGTTGATCAGGCCGGGCGTGGTGATCAGGTCGGTGATGCCGGAAACACCCTGCAGCAGCACCTGGTCGGCCTGCTTGAAGGCGTCCAGCACGGAGACGGCGCGGTCGGAGATCGTGAGCAGGCGGTCATTCGGAATGACTATCAGGGTGTCGACCTCTTCGCGCAGGGCGGCGATGCCGTCCTCCGCCTGGGTCGCGCGGCGCTTGCCCTCGAAGGAGAACGGCCGGGTCACCACACCGATCGTCAGCGCGCCCGAGCGAGCGCGCGATCCGCGACACCACCGGTGCGCCACCGGTGCCGGTGCCGCCGCCCTCACCCGCGGTGACGAAGACCATGTCGGCGCCCTTGAGCGCCTCCTCGATCTCCTCCGCGTGGTCCTCGGCGGCCTTCTGCCCGATCGCCGGGTTCGCGCCGGCGCCGAGGCCCCGGGTCTCCTCCCGGCCGATGTCGAGCTTGACGTCCGCGTCGCTCATCAACAGCGCCTGCGCGTCGGTGTTGATGGCGATGAACTCAACGCCCTTCAGACCGTGCTCGATCATCCGGTTGACGGCGTTGACGCCGCCTCCGCCGATACCGACGACCTTGATGAGTGCCAAATAGTTCTGCGGTGCCGCCACGTCCGCGCCTCTCGCCTCGTTCTGTTCCCGTTATGGCCGGTTGGCCGTCCGAGCTGCGCCTTGCCCCCGGACACCTCGTGCACCGGTCCCCAGCTGAATCCAACGAAACGTCTGGACCTCAAGTGGATGGTTAGAGTTATGTCAACTTTAGATTGCTTCGCACGCTACGGGAGCGCGTTCCGGCAATGTCCACGCGCCTCGCCGCCGCGTCCCGGATTTTCGGATGTGACGCGTTACTTCTTTTCCCCTTTGGTGACAGGGAGATCGGGCGCCGACACGTCGTACACCTTGGCCTGCCGGCTGCATCAGCACGCTGAGTACCTCGGCCTTGCGCGCGCTGTCATCGGAACTGCCCCAGACGACCTTCACCCCGGACCCGAGGTTGAGGGTGATCGAGTCCGGCGAAGTCCGGCCGAGATCGACTGCACCTGGGCCCGCAGCGTGACCGGCAAGGCGGCCGAAACCGTCACCACCGAACGGATCGTGACGTCCCGCCGGGCACCGACCACGAGCGCCTCGGGCAACCCGTCCGGCGCGGCCGGCACGGTCTTGAAGGACGTACCCCGGTCGCGTCGACCAGCTCGAACTGCTTGCCGTCGGTGACCACCACCACCGGCACCCGCTCGGTGACCACGATCTCCAGCTGGTTCGGCCACGCCCTGGTCACCTGCGCGTCGGCGACCGACTGGATGCTCCGGACCCGTTCGGCGATCGCGTTCAGGTCGACCTTGGCCAGCGGCGTACCGATCGGCGCCTCGGCGACCTGGATGATCGTTGCCTCCGGCACCGTATCGGCGCCGGTCACCCGGACGCCGGTGACCGCCAGCAGCGGACGAGAAGTAGAACAGCCAGACGGTGATCGCCGGCCAGCAGCACGACCGCACCGCCGACCGCCCAGGGCAGCCAGCCCTTCCAGCGCACCAACCGCTGCCGGCGCGCGAACCGCTGCTGTGCCCGGGCCAGATCAGTGCTCTGACTCATCCCTCGACACCGTCGCGATCACTCGATCAGTCGCGGCGTTGTAGCGCCGCCCGCTCGGCCAGCAGCCCGACCACCTCGGGCCCGATCAGCGTCACGTCGCCCGCGCCGAGGGTGACCACGAGGTCGCCCGGCACGGCGAGGTCGGCGACCACCCGCGGTACGGCGGACCAGGACGGCTCGAACCGCACCTGCTCCGGCTTCAGCGGCACGTGGTTCGCGATCAGCGCACCGGTGACACCGGGCTCCGGGTCCTCCCGGGCCGCGAAGATGTCCATCACGACGACCTCGTCGGCCAGCGCGAGCGCCTCGGAGAACTCGGTCGCGAAGATCCGCGTCCGGCTGAACAGGTGCGGCTGGAAGCACGCGATCACGCGCCCCTCCCCCGCCACCTGCCGGGCCGCGATCAGGTCGACCGTCAGCTCGGTCGGGTGGTGCGCGTAGGAGTCGAAGACCCGGACGCCGTCCTCGAGGCCCTTGAACTCGAACCGCCGGCCGGTCCCGGTGAAGGACGCGAGCCCCTCGGCCAGGTCTGCCGCGGAGAAGCCCAGGCCGAGCCCGACAGTCAGTGCGGCCGACGCGTTCAGCGCGTTGTGCTTGCCGGCCTGCTGCAGGTTCACCACCGGCAGCTTGCGGCCGTGGAAGACCGGCACGAAGGACTGCATCGCGCCGGTCGCGGTGAGCTCGGTGACCCGGGTGTCGGCGTCCTCCGACTCGCCGTACGTCCGGACGTCGATGCCGCGGGCGCGGGCGAACTCGACCAGCCGACGGGCACCCGCGTCGTCGTAGCAGATCACCATGAAGCCACCGGGCAGGACGCGATCGCAGAACTGCTCGAAGGCGAGCCGGTAGCTGGCCTCGTCGCCGTAGTTGTCCAGGTGGTCCGGCTCGACCGACGTGACGATCGACACCTCGGGGCTGTAGGTCAGGAACGACTTGTCGGACTCGTCGGCCTCGGCGACGAACAGCTCGCCGGTGCCGTCGTGCGCGTTCGAGCCGGACTCGTTCAGGTTGCCGCCGATCGCGTACGACGGGTCGGCGGCGCAGTGCTGCAGCGCGACCGTCAGCATCGACGTGGTCGTGGTCTTGCCGTGCGTCCCGGCGACGGCGATGGTCCGCCGGCCGACCATCACCGAGGCGAGCGCGGCGGCCCGCGGCAGGATCGGGATCCCGGCCGCGCGGGCAGCGACGACCTCGGGGTTGGTCTCGCGGATCGCGGTGGAGACCACGACGGTGTCCACGTCGGCGACGTGCTCGGCGGCGTGGCCGACCCAGCAGGTGGCGCCGAGGGCGCGCAGCGCGGCCAGCACCTTGCCGTCCTTGGCGTCGGAGCCGGAGACCTCGATGCCGCGGGAGGCCATGATCCGGGCGATGCCGGACATCCCGGCGCCGCCGATACCGACGAAGTGCACCCGGCCCAGCTTCTCGGCGGGCAGGAGAGTGTCAGGAGCGGTGACGATCACGAAGCAGACCTCACCACATCGAGGATGATCTGCGCCAACCGGTCGTCGGCATCGGTCCGGATCACGCCTTGCGCTGCAGTGGACATGGCTGTCAGACGCGCCCGGTCGTGCAGAAGTTGCGGCACGGTCGCGCGAACCCAGTCCGGCGTGACCTCGGCGTTGTCGACCAGCAGTCCGCCGCCCGCATCGACCACGGGCTTGGCGTTCAGCCGCTGCTCACCGTTACCGTGCGGCAACGGAACGTAGATCGCCGGCAGTCCGACACCGGACACCTCGGTCACCGTGTTCGAGCCCGCACGGCAGACCACCAGGTCGGCGGCGGCGTAGGCGCAGCTCCATCCGGTCGACGTACGAGAGCACCCGGTACGGGAGGGGGCCGGTCTGCTCGACCTCGAGGGTGTTCTTCGGCCCGATCGCGTGCAGCACCTGGATCCCGGCGGCCTGCAGGTCGGCGGCCGCGCCGGCGAAGCCTTCGTTCAGCCGCTGCGCGCCCTGCGAACCACCGGTGACGAAGACGGTCGGCGCGTCCGGGTCCAGCCCGAAGAACGCGCGCGCCTCGGCCCGCAGCGCGGCCCGGTCCATCGTCGAGATGGCCCGGCGGATCGGCAGGCCGACGTACTGGGCGTGCGGCAGTGTCGGTGCCGGGGAACGAGGTGATCACGTTCTCGGTGCAGTAGCGGGCGGCGAACTTGTTCGCGATGCCCGGCATCGCGTTGCCCTCGTGCACGACGATCGGCGTCTTGCGGCGCCAGGCGGCGACGTACGCCGGGGTGGAGACGTAGCCGCCGAAGCCGACCAGGACGTCGGCCTTGGCCTCGTCGAGGATCTTGCGGGCCGCGCTGACCGAGTTCAGCATCTTGCCCGGTACGGCGAACAGCGCCGGGGTGGGCTTGCGCGGCAGCGGGACGGGCGGAATCAGTTCGAGCCGGTACCCGGCCTCGGGGATCACCCGGACCTCGAGCCCCCGCTCGGTTCCGAGGGCGAGGATCTCGATGGTCGGGTCGATCCGGCGCAGGGCGTCGGCGGTAGCGATCAGGGGGGAAGTATGGCCGGCGGTACCACCACCGGCCAGGACGATACTCGGCACAGCTTTCAACGCTCCCGCGTGTTCTCACGGCCGCTACGGCCAGGTGTGCGCCACGAAGACATCCACCCGAACAAAGGCCGCCGGTGCTCCTTCAGGGCGGCCTGCGCGCCGGGCTCGGCCTTCGCGAAGGACAGCAGCATGCCGATCGCGATCAGCGTCGGCAGCAGTGCGGACCCACCGTACGACAAAAGCGGGAGCGGGATACCCACGATGGGTAGCAGTCCGATCACGGCGCCCAGGTTGACCAGCGTCTGGGCCATGATCCAGACCGTGATCCCGGCCGCGGCGTAGCGGATGAACGGCTCGGTGGTCCGGGTCGCGATCCGGACACCGCCGTAGGCCAGGGTGAGGAACAGCGCGAGCACGGTCAGTGACCCGATCAGCCCGAGCTCCTCGCCGATCACCGCGAAGATGAAGTCGGTGTGCGCCTCGGGCAGGTTGCCCCACTTCTGCCGGCTGTTGCCGATCCCGACGCCCCACCAGCCACCGGTGGAGAGCGCGTAGAACGCGTGGTACGCCTGCCAGCCGACGCCGCTCGGATCCGCGAACGGGTCCATGAACTGCGTCACCCGGGCCATCCGGTAGCTCTCCTGGCTGACGAAGAAGCCGCCGATCGTGCCGACCACGGCCAGCATCCCGACGAACAGCCTGGTCGGTGCGCCGACGACCCAGATCATCCCGATCATCACGGCCATCAGCACCAGCGACGTCCCGAGGTCGTGCTGGCCGATGATCAGTGCGATCACCAGACCGCAGACCGGCACCATCGGGACCAGCAGGTGCTTCCACTGGGTCAGCAGCTTCTGCTTGCGGGCGTAGAGATCCGCGCACCACATCACCAGCGCCAGCTTGGCGAACTCGCTCGGCTGGAGCTGCAGCGGACCACCGAAGGTGACCCAGTTCGTGTTGCCGTTGACGTTCTTGCCCAGGCCCGGCACGTAGGTGAGCACGAGCAGGAACACCGAGCCCAGCAACGCGACGTACGCGAGCATCCGGAAGTGCCGCGGCGTCATCCGCGAGGCGACGTACGCCATCGGCAGACCGACACCGACCCAGATCAGCTGCCGGTAGAAGATCGTGTAGCTGTTCCCGTTCGTGCTCAGCGACAGCACGCTCGAGGCCGACAGCACCATCAGCAGGCCGAGCACCAGCAACAGGCCGGTCGCCCCGAGCAGGATGTGGTACGACGTGAGCGGCCGGTCCAGAACGTCCTTGATCGCCGCCAGCCAGCGCCGTTCGCCGGTCGCTGCCGACGCTCGGTGCTGCCTTCTCGCTCCGGCCGGTCAGTGATCGTCGTCATGCGATCACCTCCGGCTCAGCTGGCGCCCAGCCGCAGTTACGGCTTCGGCGAAGGCGTCTCCGCGGGCTCCATAGTTGGCGAACATGTCCCAAGAAGCGCAGCCAGGCGCGAGCAGCACGGTGTCTCCCACCTGTGCCAGCTTCGTCGCCTCCCCCACCACGGTCTCCATGGCTCCAGTGTCCGTTGCCTCGACAGTGATCGTCGGGACATCGGGCGCGTGTCGGGCAAGTGCTTCGGCGATCACCGCCTTGTCCTGGCCGAGCAGCACGACGCCGCGCAATCGCTCGAGGCGGCGGCGATCACCAGTTCGTCGAACGTCGCGCCCTTGGCCTGACCGCCGGCGATCCAGACGACGTGCTCGTAGGCGAGCAGCGAAGCCTGCGCCGCATGCGGGTTGGTCGCCTTGGAATCGTCCACATAGTTGACCCCGGCAACTTCCGCGACGTGCGCGATCCGGTGCGCGTCCGGCCGGAACTCCCGCAGCCCGTCCCGTACTGCGGTCGCCGGTACGCCGAACGCGCGGGCCAGCGCGGCGGCGGCGAGTGCGTTCGCGACATTGTGCGGAGCGGGTGGCGTGACATCGGCGACGGCTCGCGAGCTCCAGAGCGCCGACGACGCGCGCTGCTCGACGAAGGCGCGGTCGACGATCAGGTCCTCGACCAGGCCGACCATCGAGATCGCCGGCGTACCGAGGGTGAAGCCGATCGCCCGGCAGCCTTCGATCACGTCCGCGTCCACGACGAGCTGCTCGGTCGCCGGGTCGGCCACGTTGTAGACGCAGGCGATCTGGCAGTTCTCGTAGATCCGGCCCTTGGCGGCGGTGTAGGCCTCCATCGAGCCGTGCCAGTCGACGTGGTCCGGCGCGATGTTCAGGACGGCGGCCGAGTGCGGCGACATCGAGGAGGTGAAGTGCAGCTGGTAGCTGGACAGCTCGACCGCGATCACGTCGTACGGCTCGGGGTCCATCACGGCTTCCAGCAGCGGCAACCCAACGTTGCCGGCGGCAACAGCCCGGTGCCCGGCCGCGGTCAGGATCGAGGTCAGCATCTGGACGGTCGTGGTCTTGCCGTTGGTGCCGGTGACGCAGAGCCAGGGCGCCGCGTTCGCGGGATCGCGCAGCCGCCAGGCCAGCTCGATCTCGCTCCAGATCGGGATGTCCCGCGCAGCCGCTGCGGCCAGCAACGGCGCGTGCGGAGGGATGCCCGGTGAGGTGACGACGATCTCCACATCGGCCGGCAGCTCCGCGGTACTGCCCGGGCCGAGCGTGATGGTCGCGCCCAGCGTCTCGAGGATCTGCCGCCTTCTCCTGCAGCGCCTCGTTGTCACGGTCGTCCAGTACGACGACGTGCTCGGCCCCTGCCTGCAGCAACGAGTCGGCGCAGGCGTAGCCCGCAGTACCGAAGCCCAGTACGACGAAACGGGTCGTCGCCCAGCCGTCGTCGGTCCTTGTCGTCAGACTCATCCTGCTACCCACTCTGCATAGAACAACCCGAGTCCGGTGGCGACGCACAGGCCGGAGATGATCCAGAACCGGATCACCACGTTGACCTGTTCCCAGCCGAGCATCTCGAAGTGGTGCTGCAGCGGAGCCATCCGGAACAGCCGCTTACCCACCCCGCTCGTGCGCTTGGTGACCTTGAACCAGGAGACCTGCAGGATCACCGAGGCGGTGATGATGACGAACAGCCCGCCGAGCAGCAGCACCAGCAGCTCGGTCCGGGTCATCACGCCGAAGCCGGCCACCGCGCCACCCAGCGACAGCGAACCGGTGTCACCCATGAAGATCTTGGCCGGCGACGCGTTCCACCACAGGAAGCCGAACAGCGCACCGGTGAGGGCGGCCGCGACGACGGCCAGGTCGAGCGGATCGCGGACCTCGTAGCACTTGGCGCCCGGCGCGGTCGCGCAGCTCTGGTTCGACTGCCAGATGCAGATCAGCGTGTAGGCGCCGAACACCATCATCGAGGCGCCGGTGGCCAGACCGTCCAGGCCGTCGGCGAGGTTCACGCCGTTCGACATGCCGGCGATCAGCAGCAGGATCCAGATCACCACCAGCACCGGCAGCCAGGTGCAGCCAGTTGATGTCCCGGATGAACGAGATGAACGGCGAGGCCGGGTTCTGCCCGCGCTCGTCGGGGAACTTCAGCGCCAGCACGGCGAAGACCACCGCGACCGTCGGTCTGGCCGGCCAGTTTCGCCTTGCTGCGCAGGCCGAGGCTGCGCTGCCGGAAGATCTTGATGAAGTCGTCCAGGAAGCCGACCGCGCCCATCCCGGCGAAGATGAACAGCACCAGCAGCGCCGAGGCGCTCGGCGGCCGCATCGTCAGCAGCTTCGCCGCGAAGTACCCGATGAT
Organism: uncultured Actinomycetota bacterium; assembly: GCA_963740725.1. Lineage (GTDB taxonomy): Bacteria > Actinomycetota > Actinomycetes > Propionibacteriales > Kribbellaceae > Kribbella. Next base: position 325,180 of record CAVUFT010000025.1, on the reverse strand, counting down.
GGTCGCGACGATGAAGACGGTGCCGCCCATCGTCGGCGTCCCGCGCTTGGTGTGGTGCGAGGTCGGGCCGTCGTCGCGGATCTCCTGGCCGTAGCCGCGCTTGGCCAGCAGGCTGATCGCCCACCGGGTGCCGATCAGCGTGAGCGCCATCGAGATGGCGCCCGCGAACAGGATCGAGATCACTGCGAAGCCTCCTCGAGCAGGGCGCTCGCCAGCTTGTCCAGGCCGACGAACCGGGAGGCCTTCACCAGCACCACGTCCCCCTGCTGCAGTTCCTTGCGAAGCAGGTCCAGTGCTTCGTCCGGGCTGTCGACGTACGCCGACTCGTTGCCCCACGATCCTTCCAGGGACGCGCCGAGGTGGATCGGGCGGGCCTGCTCGCCGACCGCGACCAGCCGGTTCACGTCCAGCCGGACCGCCAGCCGGCCGACCCCGTCGTGCTCCTGCAGACGAGTCCTCGCCGAGCTCGCCCATCGGGCCGAGCACCGCCCAGGTCCGGGCGCCGCGGGCCCGGCCGATCGCGACCAGCGCCTTGAGCGCGGCCCGCATCGAGTCCGGGTTCGCGTTGTACGCGTCGTTGATCACCGTCACGCCGTCGGCGCGTTCGGTGACCTCCATCCGCCACTTCGACATCGTGGTCGCGGCGTTCAGCCCGGCGGCGATCTGCTCCGGCGTCAGCCCAGCAGCCTGTACTGCGGCCGCCGCGGCCAGCGCGTTCGGCACCTGGTGCTCACCGACGACCTGCAGCTGTACGGCGTGCTCCTCGCCACCGAGGTGCAAGGTGAACCCGGGCCGCCCGCCCGCGTCCAGCACCACGTCCGTCGCGCGGACATCGCGTCCGCCTTCTCCGAAGGTGACCACGGACTCCTTGGTCCGGGACGCCATCGCGGCGACCCGCGGATCGTCGGCGTTCAGGACCGCGGTGCCGCCGGGCAGGACGGCCTCGATCAGCTCGCCCTTGCCCTGCGCGATCGCGTCCTGGCTGCCGAACTCGCCGATGTGCGAGTGGCCGACGTTCAGCACCAGCCCGATCTTCGGCGGCGTGATCCGGCACAGGTAGTTGATGTCGCCGATGTGCCGCGCGCCCATCTCGGCGACCAGGAACCTGGTCCGCTCGTTGGCCTGCAGCGCGGTCAGCGGATGCCCGAGCTCGTTGTTGTGCGAACCGGCCGGCGCCACCGTCTCGCCGTACGGCGCCAGCAGCTGCGCGATCAGGTCCTTCGTGCTCGTCTTGCCCTGCGAGCCGGTCAGGCCGACGATCACCAGGTCGGGAAGCTTCGAGATCACCAGCCGGGCCAGCTCACCGAGTGCTTGCTGAGCGTCGGCCACGACGATGCACGGGCTGCCCTCGATCGGGCGGGTGGTGATCGACGCGGTCGCGCCGGCCTCGGTGACCGCGGCGACGTAGTCGTGCCCGTCGACCTTCTCGCCGGGGAAGGCGACGAACAGGCCGCCCGCTTCGATCTTGCGCGAGTCGATCACGACGGCCGCGTCGACGACCGCGGCCGGATCGACGCCGACGAGCTCGCCGCCGACCGCCTCGGCGATCTGGCCGCAACTGACTGGGATCACAGTGCTGTCTCCTGGGTCGCCGCGATCAACTCGCGCACGGTCTCGCGGTCGTCGAACGGGTGGATCACGCCACCCACGTCCTGACCTGTCTCATGGCCCTTGCCGAGCACCACCACGGTGTCCCCCGGCCCGGCCAGCCCGATCGCGGTGGCGATCGCCTCCCGGCGGTCCCCCACCTCCCGCAGTTCAACTGCCGGTACGGCGGCCAGCGCGCCCTCGATCGCCGCGGCCCGGATCGTCGCCGGGTCCTCGCTGCGCGGGTTGTCGTCGGTCACGATCACCACGTCCGCGGTCCGCGCGGCGGCAGCGCCCATCGCGGGTCGCTTGCCTGCGTCCCGGTCGCCGCCGCACCCGACCACGGCGTACAGGCGGCCCTTGGTGGCGCCGCGAGCAGCCTGCAGAGCGAGCGCGACGGCGTCCGGGGTGTGCGCGTAGTCGACGATCACGGTGAGGCCGTCGCCGCGGTGGAACGCCTCCATCCGGCCCGGTACTGCGGCCGTCTGGAGTCCCGCGGCGATCGCCTCGGCCGGTACGTCGACCTGGCGGAGCATCGCGACCGCGAGGAGCGCGTTGGCGATGTTGAAGTCGCCGGGCAGCCTGATCTCGACCGTGAGGGTCTCACCGGGGCCTTGGATGTCGATGACCTGCGTGCCGTGCTCGGACTGGTGTTTCGCGGTGACCGTCCAGTCGGCCGGGCCGGTCGTGGAGACCGTGATCAGCGGGACCACGGTCTGCGCGGCGAGCCGGCGACCGTACTCGTCGTCGATGTTGACGACCGCGAGATCGCACTTCTCCGGCGTGAACAGGGACGCCTTCGCCGCGAAGTACTCCTCGAACGTCTTGTGGAAGTCCAGGTGGTCCTGGGTCAGGTTGGTGAACCCGGCCACGGCGTACCGGGCTCCGTCGACCCGGCCCATCGCCAGCGCGTGGCTCGACACCTCCATCGCGCACCAGGCGACGGCCTGCTCGCGCATCACCGCGAACAGGGCCTGCAGGTCGGTCGCCTCCGGGGTGGTCCGGACGCTCTTCACCACCTCCGCCTGGGCGCCGCTGCCGATCCTGGTCTCGATCGTGCCGATCAGGGCCGCTTGGCCGACGTTCCGTAGTACGGAGTCGAGCAGGTAGCTGGTGGTCGTCTTGCCGTTGGTACCGGTCACGCCGAGCAGCCGGAGCCCCTTCGTCGGCTCGCCGTAGATCTGGGCGGCGACTGCACCGAGGACGTCGCGCGGCTTCGCGACCACGAGGGTCGGCAGGCCGGCGGCGAGGGCACGCTCTTCGCCCGTGGGATCAGTCAGTACTGCGACCGCGCCGGCGGCTCGTGCTGCCTCGACGAACGCTGCGCCGTGGGTGACCGCGCCGGGCAGAGCGGCGTACAGGTCACCGGGGAGGATCGACCGGGAATCGAGCGATACGCCGGTCACCTCCGCGTCGGTCGCAGGGACGCGTGCCCCGGCGGTTCTGGCGAGCTCGGCGAGGCTGATCGGGACTGTGTGCCGCGGCCTGATCGCGGCAACGGCGCCGCCTGCGGCGGAAGGGGTGGACACGGGCCCAGAGGCTACCGCTCCGGACCCGGTCACACCTACCTGACCCTGCGTCACCAGGTCAGCGGAATGACGGGCGCCTTGGCGCCGGTAGGCGGTACGGCGTACTTCTGCAGGGCGTAACTCATCACGTCGCGGAACACCGGGCCTCCCTGGAAACCGCCGCCTCGCCCGTTCGTCGGGTTCTGCAGTACGACGTAGGTAACGAAGCGCGGGTTGTCCGCCGGCGCGAATCCGACGAAAGACGTCGCCCATTTGCGGTAGCAGCCGCAGGCGGAGTCGACCTCCTGCGCCGTACCGGTCTTGCCGGCGACCCGGTAGCCGGGGATCTGGGCCTGCGTCGCGCTACCGCCCTTGCCGACGACGGACTCCATCATCAGCCCGACCTCCCGGGCGGCGTTCTCGCTCACCACCCGGCGGGACGCGCCGCTCGGGTTCGGGATGATCTCGCCGTTCGGGCCCAGGTAGTTCTTGACCAGCTTGGGCGGCGTGAAGACTCCGCCGTTGGCGACCGCGGCGACGGCCGCGGTCATCTGGACGGCGTTGGCGGACAGGCCCTGGCCGAACGCGACGTTCGACCGGGTCAGCTCGCTCCACTCGTCGCCCGGCGGCATCAGGCCGCGGCTCTCGCCCGGGAAGTTCAGCCCGGTCGGGTCGCCGAAGCCGAAGTTCTTCAGGTAGTGCACGAACTGCTGGATCGGCATCTGCTGCGACGGCCATGATCGTGCCGACGTTCGAGGACTTCGCGACGACACCGGAGATGGTCAGGTTCAGGTCGCCGTGGTCGAAGTGGTCCTTGATCCAGCGCCGCTGGACCTCGATCTGGCCGGGCACCCGCAGCTTGGTGTCCATCGAGATCAGGCCGGCGTCGGCCAGCGCCGCCATCGTCATGACCTTCTGCACGCTGCCCGGCTCGTAGACCTGTTCCAGAGCAGGGTTCTTCAGCTGGTTCGCCTTGACCGGCTTGTTCGGGTCGAAGGTCGGGTAGTTGGCCATCGTGAGGATCTCGTTGGTCTTCAGGTCGATCGTCACCACCGTGCCGGACTCGGCCTTGTACTGCTTGACCGCCTGCTCGATCCGCTTCTCGGCAAACCATTCCAGGTCCGCGTCCAGGGTGAGCTGGACGCCGGTCGCCGGCCTTCGGCTCCTCGACGGTGTGGTCGGCGTTCGGGATCTTGTTGCCCTTGGCATCGACCTCGTACATCGCCTTGCCGTCGGTACCGGACAGCTTGTCGTTCAGGCCGTACTCCAGCCCGGACTGGCCCTGCCCGTCGGCGCCGACCACGCCGACCACGTTCGCGGCGATGGTGCCGTTCGGGTGGCTGCGGATCGGGTCCGACTCGGTGTACAGGCCGGTCAGCAACGGCTGCTTGGCGAGCTTGCGATCCTTGTTCTGCGCCTTGATCGAGGCCGCGATCGCGTTCCAGGTCTGCGGGCTGACCTGGTGGGCCAGGTAGGTGAACCGGCCCTTCTTGGTCATCAGCTGCACGAGCTGGTCGTAGGTGACGCCGGACAGCTTCGGCGACAGGATCGCGGCGAGCTCGGGCGCCACCTTGGCGGTCAGCGACGGGTCGGCGGTGATCGCCACCGCGTCGTCCGACACCGACAGCGGTACGCCGTTGCGATCCACGATGTCGCCGCGCGAGGCGTGCAGGACGAACGGCTTGGTGTTCTCCTTCGTCGCGGCCAGCGCATACGAGTCCGGATCCACACCCTGCAACAGAATCAGCCGCCCGGCGAACAGCGACAGCACGAACGCCATCACCCCGAGCGTCAACCGCAGCCGCAACGTGGGCCGCCCCAACTTCAACGTCCGAGGCGGCCGCCTAACCCGAGCCTTCCGCACCGGAGGCCGCCGGTTCTGCGGCGGCCTCTTCCGCGGCGCAGCCGCCTTCTTCCCCACAGCCTTCTTGGCAGCAGCCTCTCAGCGGCCGCCCATCAGGACCTGTACGCGCCGAGGCGCCGGCCGCCCGTCACTCGCCGCACGCCTTCCGCGGCCTCGCGCCGGCTTGGCCGCCTTCCGCGGCCCTCGTCGGCCGCCTTCGCGCCGCGCGCCAGCGGCGCGGGCAGCACCGACGTGGGCGTGTGCACCGTTGCGCCCTCGCCCGTGCCAGCGGCGCGCGAGCGCCGCCATCCGGCGTGCGGCGTGGCTGCTGCTGAAGCGGAGCGACCGCTTTCTGTAGCGGGGGGACGGCGGGGCTGAGCCTTGCGGGGCGGGGTGCCCCGCTCCGGCTCACCGCCACGTCTGCGTGGCGGCTCGTTGCCCCGTCGCTCCGTCATCCGATCATCCCCCGGTGGTCGTGGTGTTCCCCGTTGTCGCCGGCGGCTTGGTGGTGCCCGCCGGCGGCTTGTTGGTGTTGGTGTTCGGCTTGTTGGTCGCCGTTCCAGCGGGCGGCTTGGTGGTGCCGGCGGGCGGCGTCGTCGTACCGGCGGGCGGCTTCGTAGTACTGGCTGGTGGTGGGGTCGTCGTGGCGGGCGGCGGCGTGACGGGAGCGACCGGCGGCTTGGGGAGCGCGTCGGGGCTGAACATCGCCTTGCCGGTGCCCGCCTTCGCCTCCGCCGGTACGCCGAGTACGCGTCCGTCCGAGAGCCGCAGGAAGACCGGGTTCTGGTTCGGCACCATGCCCATCAGCAGCGCCCGGTCCGCCAGGTTCTGCGGCGACTCGAGCGTGCGTACCTGACGTTCCAGCTGCTCCTGCTGGTCCCGGAGCTGGTCGGCCTGCTGGTTCAGGTCGGTGACCTGAAACGTGCCCCGCTGCAGCTCGGTGTTGAGCAGCAGCAGTCCCACCAGGCCGGCTGCGAGCAACGCCACCACGAAGATGACGAACGGCATCCGCGGTGGCCGGAACGGCGCACCGTAGACGACCCGCAGCTTCGGCTCCTGCTTGGTCGCCGGAGCCGGCGTGACCCGCGCCTTCTGCGGGCTGAACACAGTACTCATCAAGCCACCAGCCCCTTCTCCCGGACACGTTCGGCCGCCCGCACGCGAACGGAGGCCGATCGCGGGTTCTCCGCGAGCTCCTCCTCGGTCGGCCGCTCGGCACCCCGGGTCAGCAACTTCAGGTACGGCTCGTGACCGGCCGGAATCACCGGCAGGTCATCGGGCACGTCGGTCTTGGTCGCGGCCGCCAGCGTCTGCTTGGCGATCCGGTCCTCCAGCGAGTGGTAACTCATCACCACGATCCGGCCGTGCAGCGCGAGCGCCGCGACCGCCGCGGGCAGCGCGCGCCGCAGTACCTCCAGCTCGCCGTTGACCTCGATCCGCAACGCCTGGAAGGTCCGCTTCGCCGGGTGTCCCCCGGTACGGCGGGCCGCCTGCGGGATCGAGTCGCGAACGAGCTCGGACAGCCGGGCGCTGTTCGTGAACGGCTCGGTCTCGCGGGCCTTGACGATCCGGTCCGCGATCCGGCGGGAGAACTTCTCCTCGCCGTACTGGAACAGGATCCGGGCCAGCTCGGCCGAGCTGTAGGTGTTCAGGATGTCCGCGGCCGTGGTCGGTGCGGTGCTGTCCATCCGCATGTCCAGCGGCGCGTCCTGGGCGTAGGCGAAACCACGGTCGGCCTCGTCCAGCTGCATCGAGGAGACGCCGAGGTCGAACAGGATCCCGTCGATCGCGGGGACGCCGAGATCGGCCAGTACCTGCGGCAGTTCGTCGTACACGGCGTGCACGAGGGTGAGCCGTTCGGCGTACGGCGCGAGCCTTTCGCCTGCCAGGCGCAGCGCTTCGGGATCGCGATCCAGCCCGATCAGGCGAGCTTCCGGGCAGGCTCGCAGGAAGGCCTCGGAGTGTCCGCCGAGGCCGAGGGTGGCGTCGACGAGAACCGCACCGGAGTGCTGAAGCGCGGGAGCGAGCAGCGCGACGACCCGGTCGAGCATCACGGGAACGTGGCGATCGGCCGGAGTCGGGCCGTCGGACGCGGCGTCGGCAGGAGTCAGTGCCTCGGGCGCGGCGTCGGCAGGCGTCGGCTCGGGAGTCGGCGTACCGGTGACGTCCCGGCCCTCCGCATCCCGCGCACCGCGCTCTTCGCCGCTCATCTCGACCCTTCGATAGCAGCGGGAGCGAACCCTGCCCCCGCAGGTTGTGACTGCCTTGCCGTGCTGTCCTGCGGGGCGGTGTGCGGTGCGTTCGTCCGGTCAGATCGCGGGTACGCCCTCCGGGGAAGTACCTCTTGGTCTTGGCGCCGGGGAAGTGGCGCCAACACCGAGGTCGGAAGTCGGACCCGTGATCTCACCGGACGGTCATCGCTCCGGTTGCTGCGGTGGTCAGAAGATGCCGGGCAGGACCTCCTCGGACAGGTCGGCGAATGCCTGCTCCTGCTCCGCGGAGTACCGGTTCCAGCTCTCCGTGTTCCAGATCTCCACCCTGTTCATCGCCCCGATGACGACGCAGTCGCGATCCAGTCCCGCGTAATCGCGCAGCATCGGCGGGATGGTGACCCGGCCTTGTTTGTCCGGCACCTCGTTCGAGGCACCGGCGAACAACATCCGCAGGTAGTCCCGGGCACCTTTGTTGGTGATCGGAGCCTGCTTCAGCTGCTCGGTGAGCTGCACGAACTCCGCTTCGGGCCAGACGGACAGCGACCGCTCTTGTCCACGAGTGATCACCAGGCCCTCCGAAAGCTCGTCGCGGAACTTCGCCGGCAGGAACAGTCGGCCCTTGTCGTCGAGCTTGGGGAAGTGCGTTCCGAGGAACACGTTTCACCTCCCCGTTGCGGTCTCTCCGTCTCAGGTCGAGCTATTTCCACCACATCAGTCCCACTACAACTCCACTGCGCTCCACCTTACTCCACTTTGCCCCACCGTCAATGAACTTCCCTCCACTGCACGGGTGTTTCGGCGCGCCGTACGCTGGAGGTCACGAATCGGCAACTGCGGGTGAGGGCCATTTCGATGAACTCCGAAACGACTGGTAACGAAACGCGCGGGGATCTAGGCCCGACCCCTACCCCGGGTCAGAATGAGTCGGCCAACAACCAAAGGGGAGGACCAAGGGTGAGCACCACCGCGACCAGCTCGGCCATGGATTTCGACGAGCTGACAGAGGTGGCGGGACGGGTCCGCCGAGCCATCGAGACTGTGATCGAAGGCAAACCCGATGTGGTCGAAGTAGCCATCACCGTGCTGCTCGCCGAAGGACATCTCCTGATCGAGGACGTACCGGGCGTCGGTAAGACGATGCTCGCGAAGGCACTGGCCAAGTCGATCGACTGCAGCGTGCGCCGGATCCAGTTCACGCCCGGACCTGCTCCCGTCGGACATCACCGGCGTGTCGGTCTTCAACCAGGAGGTCCGCGACTTCGAGTTCAAGCCCGGCGCGGTGTTCGCGAACATCGTCGTCGGCGACGAGATCAACCGTGCGTCACCGAAGACCCAGGCAGCGCTGCTGGAGTCGATGGAGGAGCGCCAGGTCACCGTCGACACCACGACGTACCAGCTGGACGCGCCGTTCATGGTGATCGCGACGCAGAACCCGATCGAGATGGAGGGGACCTATCCCCTGCCGGAAGCACAGCGCGACCGCTTCATGGCCCGGCTCTCGATGGGCTACCCGGAGCCGGCCGCCGAGCTGCGGATGCTCGACGGGCACGCCGCCGCCGAGCCGCTGCTCACGCTGCAGCCGGTGACCGACGGCCAGCAGATCCTGCGGCTGGTGAAGACCGTGCACTCGGTGCACGTGTCGGAGTCGGTGAAGGAGTACGCCGTGGCGCTGGTCGGCGCCACTCGCAGGTCGCAGGAGCTCCGGCTGGGTGCCAGCCCGCGCGCCACCCTGCACCTGATCCGGGCTGCCCGGGCGGCTGCCGCCCTCGACGCCCGCGAGTTCGTGCTGCCGGACGACATCCAGGAACTCGCTGTCCCGGTGCTCGCCCACCGGGTGCTGCCGGCCGCCGAGGCTCACCTCGGTGGGCGTGGTGCCGCGGACATCATCTCCGGGCTCGTGGCCAGCGTGCCGCTCCCCCGCAACCGTCGGGACTGAGACATGCGGCAGGCACTGCGCGGGCTCACCACCAGAGGGCGGGCCTTCGTCGCAGCCGGGATCACTGCATCTCTGTGTGCACTCTTGCTCGGCCAGAAGGATCTGCTGCGCGTCGGCATCCTCCTGGTGGCGCTGCCGATCGTGGCGGCGCTGGTAGTCGGCAGGACCAGACTGCGCTTGCAGGTACGGCGCAGTCTGGCGCCTGACCAGGTTCCGGTCGGCACGCAGGCGACAGTGGAGCTGACGCTCACCAACCAGGGGCGGATGCCTGCCGGGCTGCTTCTGCTCGAGGACCGTATTCCTTATGTACTAGGGCACCGGCCGCGGTTCGTCGTAGACCGCGTCAGCCCGAACTGGCGGCGTACGGTCTCGTACCCCGTGAAGTCGGACGTGCGGGGGCTGTTCCAGGTCGGGCCGTTGATGCTGACCGTGGCCGACCCGTTCGGGTTGGTGGAGACCAGCCGGACGTTCACCCGGAGCCAGCACCTGCTGGTGACGCCGCGGGTGTACCGGCTGCCGGAGGTCCGGCTCGGCGCTGACCGGGCGGGCTCGGGTGAGAACCGGCCGCGCGCGATTGCGTCGGCCGGTGAGGAGGACGCGACGGTTCGCGAGTACCGCGACGGCGACGACCTGCGGCGGGTGCACTGGCGCTCGACTGCACGACGTGGCTCGCTGATGGTTCGCCGGGAAGAGCAGCCGTGGCAGAGCCGCTGCGCGATCTTCCTCGACGCCCGCACCATCTTCGCACCACGGGCATGGACCGTCGTCCAGTCTGGAGTGGGCGGTCAGCGCTGTCGCCTCGATCGGCGCCGACCGGATCCGGCGCGGCTATGTCACCACCCTGCTCGGTGGGCCGACCACGTTGTCGGCGATCAGCCATCGCAGCTCGCACCGCCGTTCACCAGCCGCTCACCAGCGCAGCGTTGCTGACCGAGTGCGCGACGGTGGAGGAGCACAAGTACGCCGAGGTCGGCCCGCTGCTGACTGTCGACCGGCACATCCAGGAGCCCAGTCTCGTGGTCGCGATCGTCGGCGCCTGCAGCGCCGACGACATCACCTCGCTGAACCGCTGGCGGACCAGTCAGGCGACCGGGGTGGCGCTCTTGCTCGATGCGGCAAGCTGGTCGGTCGGTGCGGAAGGTACCGAGAAGGCCGCCCGGCTGACCGCGGCCACTGACGCCACCGAGAACGAACTACGCCGCAACGGCTGGCGAGTAGCCAGAGTCCAGCGCGGAGACCATCTCCCGACCGTGTGGTCCACCCTCGGACTACGGAGCGGAAGGATCGCGTGAAGGTGTTGCTTTCATGACCGGCCACGTGAGGATCTCGCTCGCTGCCTGGGGGCTACCGTCCTTGGGTCGCTGGTGCTGACGCCGGTGTTCTCCGGGCCGTTCCTGTTCATCAGCGCGTTCTTCTGCGCGATCATCACCGGCGCCGGGATCCTGCCTGCAGAACCTGCGGGCGCCGCGCTTCGTCGTACCGGTCGTCCAGCTCGTCGTACTCGTCGAGCTGCTCTCGCTCATCTTCCTCCGCGACACGCTGCGCTTCGGCCTGATCCCGTGGAAGCAGACGGTCCTCGAGTTCAACCAGCAGATGGTCAACGCGATGGACTCGATCAACCGCTTCAGCGCGCCGCTGCCGCCGGACGTCACACCTGACGCTGTTCGCGGCCTCGGTGATCTCCGCGACCGGGCTGCTGATCCACCTGATCGCAGTACAGCTCAAGTCAGGCCGCATGGGCAGGGCTGCTGCTGCTGACCATGTACACGGTGCCCGCCGCGACCGTGCACGGCGGACTGCCGGCGCTGCTCTTCATCCCGCCGGCTGTCGGCTACATCGTGCTGCTGTCGGCCGAGGGCCGGACCAGGCTGAGTCGCTGGGGCCGCCGGATCTCCGGCGTCTCGCACCTGGACGCCGCCGAACCGATCGAGGCCTCGGCGCTCGGCCAGGCCGGCCGCCGGATCGGCCTCAGCGTCGTCGCGCTGGCGGCCCTGCTGCCCGCCTTGCTGCCTGCCGCTGCCGGAAGGTGTCATCGGCAACGGTCTCGCCGGTGGCGGCACCGGCGCCGGGATCCGGCGCCTCCATCTCGGCGACCGACCCGATGCTCGACATGGGCAAGAACCTCAAGCGTGGCGACAACGTCACCGCGCTGACCTACACCGGCGGGCCGGCCGAAGGCACCTACCTGCGGCTCACCGCCCTCGACCTCTTCGACGGCAACACCTGGCGGATCTCGCCGCGACAGGGCGGCCGCAAGATCACCGGCAACGACGATCTGACCAGCCCGCCCGGCTTCAGCGGCGACCTGAGCAAGGTGTCGACCTCGAAGATGCAGATCGACGTCTGCCGCATCTTCCGGTCCCAGTTCGCCCCGGTGCCGTACCCGGTGCGCTCGATCTCGCTGAAGAACCGCTGGCAGTACGACGCCAGCGCGCTCGACGTCGTCTCCACGAACGGCCAGGTCGTCGGCGGCCAGAACTACAACCTGACGACGTACAACCTGCAGCCGACGGCGCAGCAGCTGCACGACGCCAGCGATGCCGGCGGCGAGCCCGACCAGTACACCAGCGACGTTCCGCCGCGCACCGACCCGAAGATCAGGAAGCTCGCCAACGACGTCACGGCCGGTGCCCAGGGCAACGACTTCGAGAAGGCCGCGGCGCTGCAGAACTTCTTCCGGACGTCCGGCGGCTTCATCTACAGCACCGAGAACGACAGCGGCAGCGGGATGCGGGCGCTGAGCGACTTCCTGCTGACGAACAAGTCCGGGTACTGCGAGCAGTTCGCCACCGGGATGGCGCTGATGGCGCGCATCCTCGGCATCCCGTCCCGGGTCGGGATCGGCTTCCTGCCCGGCCAGCCCGGCAAGGACGGCCAGCACATCGTCCGGATGCACGACATGCACGCCTGGCCCGAGCTCTACTTCCAGGGCTACGGCTGGGTCCGGTTCGAGCCGACCCCGTCGAGCCGGGTCGCGAACACCCCGAGCTGGACCGACTCGACCGGCGTGACCACGAACACCCCGACCACCGCCCCGACGACGGCCACCGACCACGCCGGGCGATTCGGAGACCCCCGACATCAGCAAGCCGCGCGACCCGCGCGACCTACCGGACGACCTCCGGCCTCGTCCCGATCGACACCGGCAACTGGTTCAGCAACGGCGGCGGCAAGGCGATCGGTCTCACGCTCGGCGTGATCCTGCTGCTCTGCATCCCTTGGCTGATTCGGGTGCTGACCCGGCGCAGACGCTTCGCGCGGGCGCCTGGACGCGCGGGAGTCGAAGGGTTGTGGGCGGAGATCCGCGACACGACCCGTGACCTCGGCCTCGACTGGTCGGACACCGCCACGCCTCGGCAACTCGGCGACTGGCTGGCCACGGAACTTCCCGATCCAGCTGCGCGCACGGCGGCGCTGAAGCTCGCTCGCGGAGTCGAGGCAGTCCGCTACGCCGGCCTCCGCGACGTGCAGGTCGACCTGCGCGCCGAAGCCGGCGTCGTCCGCAAGTCCCTGTGGACCCAGGCGAAACTGACCCGCCGCTGGCGCGCCCGGCTGCTCCCCCCGTCCTGGCGCTGGTACCTCAACCGAGGCAGCAGCGAGGCCTCCGACCTCTTGGACGAGTTCGACCTGGCCCTGGCCCGTCTCCGCTCGTTCGTCCTCCCCCGCAGAGGCCGCCACGCCGACTAACAGTTCCCCCACCCCGGCCCCGTCGACCACCAGTCGACGGGGCCGACTCATGCCTCAGCCACAACCCCACGCCACGGCAACCTGGCCACCCGACCACCGGGCGCACTCGCCACCGCCCACTTCGACACAGCTCACCCCCACGACCACCCACCTTCACCACAGCTCACCCTCACCACAGCGCACCCTCACCACAGCGCACCCTCACCACAGCGCACCTCAAACAGAGAGCCTCTCGCCGCCTGACGCTTTCAGCGTCTTCGTCTTTCCCTGGAGACGAACCACAGGATGACTCTCGGTGGAAGCGACGGGTGGCGCGAGGCAGCGGTGTGGGGCGCCGGCCTGGCGTACGTAGTACGGGCTAGGAACTGTGCCCTCGCGGGTAGGCGGGGTGGGCAAACCAAAACCACACCCGGCGCCTAGGCGTGGGTGTGGTCCGGATGTCGGTTCAGCGCGTCAGAGATCCTCGTCGCGGCGACGACGCCAGCGGTCTTCCATCCGCTCCATGAAGCTGCCGGACGAGTCATGTTTGGTCCGGTGCCGCTTGGACTGCGGCGGAGGCGGCGGGATGTCGTCCGCGTCGCCCGCGTTGCTGATCCGCTTCATGCTCAGCGCAGCGATGTAGAGGCAGGCGACCATCACGACGAAGCCGAAGACTCCGATGATGGTGTTGGGGATGATCGCGCCGGCCATCAGAATGACGATGCCCAGCACGAATCCGACGCCGGCAAGAATTGCCCGGCGCTTGTAGTACAAGCGCACATTGGTCCCTCGCATGGCGGAGACGAACTTCGGGTCTTCCGCAGCGAGGGCGCGTTCGAGCTGCTCGAACTGGCGCTGCTCTTCTTCCGAGAGGGGCACCGTCGATCCCTCCATGGTGAGCGCGATCTCGATAGGCCGAGTCCAGTCTAGGCCGCCGGTGCGGTCCACGAAACCCTGACCGCCTGTCCCGCGCGTCACGGTCCGGCAACTCCGTACCGTAATCACCCCATTTTCTCCGTTCCACACCCCCCGACCACCCTGTTCACCTCGCCAGACGCCCACGCACCACCTCCATCCGAGCCGCATGTCACCGACGACCCCCGCCACCCCCAGTAACCGACACGCCACTCCCACCGACACCCCACTGCCACCCCTCCCCCACCTCCACCCAACAAACCCACCACAGCCCCCGCCCGGCCTCCTCCCTGCCCCCAAACGCCCCACCCCGCACCCCCAACCTCCCGGCCATCCCGCCCAGGGACACCCCACACCTCACACAACGCGCCGGACTCAGACAGGAATCTGCGCCTCAGGACAGGCAATTCCCGCCTGCCCCACGTGCGTCAAACCCACGGGCGCACCCCGGCCAACGCCGGACCTCACCGGCACCGCCAGGGACACGACACCTCACAACCCGACACCCCACCTCACAACGCGCCGGACCCGAACAGGAATCTGCGACTTAGCACAGGCAATTCCCTGTCCTAAGCCCCATCGTGGTGTCCAAACCCATGGGCGCAACCTTCGCCGAACGATCCGCGCGAGAATGCCGGACGCCAGACGGTCAGCGACCCCAGCGACAGCGAGCGCCACAGATGCCAACGGGCAACGCAGCCGACCCGCGGACGATGCCGCGCCGCCCGGCAACGCAACGGACCAGCGACCGTCCACCGTCACCAGGTGCCGTAGGCGGCCGACGGGCAACGCAGGCGATCTGCGGACGATGCCCCACTGGCAGGTGACGTAGCTGACCAGCGATGGTGCACCGCTACCAGGTGCCGCAGGCGGCCGACGGGCAACGCAGGCGATCTGCGGACGATGCCCCACTGGCAGGTGACGTAGCTGACCAGCGATGGTGCACCGCTACCAGGTGCCGTAGGCGGCCGACGGGCAACGCAGGCGATCTGCGGACACACAGCGCCCGATGGCGCCCGACCTTCGGACGACGCGCGCTGGCAGATCGCAGCCGACTGCGGACGATGCCGCGCTGGCCGGTGACGTAGCTGACCAGCGACGGCACATCGCGACCAGGTGCATGCAGGCGACCGACGGGCGATCCGCGGACAGTGCTGCGCCGCCAGGTGGCGCAGCTGACCTGCGGATGACGCAGCGCCGGCAGGTAGCGCGGCTGGGCTGCGGAGGGTGCAGGGCTAGCGGGTGGCGAGGATGTGGAGTTGGGTGGCGATGGCGCGGAAGGCTGGGTGTTGGCTGGCTGAGCGTTCGAGGTCGGCGAGAGCTTCGGCGGCGCCTGGTTCGGAGTCGACGAAGGCGGACGGGACCAGGTCGGTGAAGGTGCGGACGCCGTGGATGGTGTGGACCATGAAGCCGGCCTCGGCGAGCAGCGCGGTGATACCGGCCTCGTCGAAACGGCGAGGCATCGGATCCGACGGCCCCCATCGACCATCCGAGTCCTGCAGCGCCACCTTCGCCTCGGCCAGATGCCCGGCGAGCGCACGAGCAAGCACAACAGCGTTGCGCTGAGCAACCAACAGACTCAGCACACCACCCTCACGCAGTACCGACGCCATCGCCTGCAACGCCTGCGCAGGATCGTCGACAACCTCGAGCACCCCGTGACAGAGCACAGCATCCGCACTCGACTTCCCCGCAAGCCCAGGCAACTCAGCCGCATCACCCTGCACGCCGTGCACGAGCTTGCTCACACCTTCATCACTGGCGCGGCGCTCAAGCGAAGCCAACGCATCCGGACTCGGATCGACGACAGTCACCCGGTGCCCTTCAACAGCCAAGCGGCACCGCGAACCCACCGGTCCCACCACCGAGGTCGACGATGTCCAACCCCGCCCCCGGATCAATCCGCGCCCGCCCAGCCAGCGCAACCCGCAGAGCTTCGGCCACCAGCGCCGTACGTACCGAGCGGCGACGTCGGTCGACCATCCTGTTGCCCTCCTCGGCTACGAACCCAGTGCGAGCAACACCCTACTTCCCACCCCACCCCCACCCCGCCACGGCGTACAACCCGCCCCTCCCCACCCACACAACCTCATCCCCCGCAGCCCCGCCGAGCCGACCAGACGACCACCACCGCGAACCACCCCACCCCCGCCCCAGGGCACGGCAAACATCCAAAGCCGCGTGACCCACTCTGTGCCCCGTTCAACCATCGGCCGCCCCAACAAAAGGCACAAGTCGGAGCGCGCAAGCTAGGCGAGCGGAGGCCGCGGGGCTTCGCGAGCTGGGGGCCGAGAGACTGCGCGAGTGAAAACCGCGAGGGCTTCGCGAGTGGAAGCCGCGGGACCGCGCAAGCGAGGGCGCCGGGGCTTCGCGAGTGGGGTGTGGGGCTGCGGTGAGTGGGGCGCGGGGGCTGCGGCCTGCCGCTTCCCGAGACAGCAGTCAGACGCAGCGCGCCTGATAGCTCAAGCGACAGACCGGCGCCGAAGACAACGCTGTGACCCCGAGCGGATCGAGTGCTCTTGCCGGCGCTTTAGACCGAGGCAGCGTAGGCGCGACGAAGGAGCCCCGGAGCTGGGGGTGGGGAGCAGGGACGGAGCCCGCGTGGGCGGCTGCACTTCCGGGGGCGGGCTCCTGCGTCGGCGGGGGTGGCGACGCAGGAGCTGGGTGGATGGGCGGGTTGTTAGCTGGCTTGCATCCAGGGTTGGGAGAGGACTGAGTCGGGGGCGAAGGTGGGGGTGGGTTGGGTGGTGAGGTGGAGGCTGGAGTCGACCAGGGCGTAGAAGGTTTCTACGGCCCGGACGAGGTCGTCGGCCTCGCGGGTGGTGACGGCTCGTTCGAGGCCGGCTTCGGCGGCGGCGCGTTGGGTGGCGCCGGCGGCGAAGAAGGTGGCCCATTCGCCGAACTCGGGGGCGACCTCGGCGAGGAGGACCCAGGCGTTGCGCTGGACACGGCGGCGCGGGCCGGAGCGGACCGGGCGGGCCCGGACGGCGAGGACCGCGGCGGCGATCCGGAGGGCTGCCACGTGGGCGCTCGAGTACTTCAGCAGGTGGTCGGCGGACTCGCGCGCCTCGGCCAGCGCAGTACGCGCGCGGGCCAGGTCGCGGCTTGCCGAACCAGCGGCTGCCGGGGATACCGGTGAAACTGTCATCGGTCCGTCACCCTCTCCAGTTGCCAGCGGCCGGAGTCCGGGTCGTGCGCGAGATCGAACATCTCCCGTCGCCCGTGCCGGCCACACCCCGCCTCTACTCGGTAGACCGCCCGTTGCGGCCCCCAATCTGCGTCCAACACCCCGACGGCCGCGGATGATCCCGCCACTGCCCTCGCGGTCGCCACACCGACACCCGAGCCGATCACGCCGCGCTCCCACCAGGCGGCGGTCTCCACCCACTGGGCCTCGACGGCACAGACCCGCCAGAGCCGGCCGCGCCACAGGAACTGCTCAGGAGTCTCGATGCCGTCCACGAACACCGAACGCACCTCAACGGCCTCGTCGAACTCCCACATGCTCCATCGCCTCCTGTGCGCGAACTTCCCCTGGGCAGTGGCCCGGTGGGTGGGCGCCAGGTGGGGGTCGAGGTCCACCACGGCGCCCGGCCCACCGGGACCACCGGTTACCGATGCGGCCGCAACTCCGCACCGGAGTCGTCCAGCTGATCCGATCGACCCCGGCCGGTCTCCCGACGAGCCGGTGGGGTCAATCGAACATCTGTTCGAACACTGAAAGAGTAGCTGTGCCCGCCGACAATCGTCAACGGGCCGTAAGGCCGGCGTGGCGGCCGGCCGGTCCGCGGCGGGCCAGACTGGAACTCCAGCCCGCACCGAGCCGAGGAGTCCGATGCCGACACCGAGCCGCCGCGTCGTCGCCGGCACCGCGGTCGCCGCGGCAGCCGTCGTCGCAGCGGTCGCGTTGCCGCTGTTCCAGCCCTGGCGGCTCTTCACCGACAAGGTCGTCGACGAAGCGCTCCCGGGCACCGGTCCGATCTCCATGACCTCATCCTCACCGGCGCCACCGACAATTTCCGGCGAGCCGAGTCCAGGCCTTCCCAAGACACCGAAGCCCACCCCGGCCACCAACCCCGTAGTACAGGCGTCCGGCACGTTCGTCTCGCATGAGCACCACACAGAAGGCGCAGCGGCTGTCGTAAGACTTCCGGACGGCAGCCGGGTGCTGAGGCTGACCGGACTCGACACCTCCGACGGCCCCGATCTGGAGGTCTGGCTGAGTGACGCCGAGGTGATCGAGGGCAAAGCCGGCTGGCACGTGTTCGACGACGGCGCCTATCGAAGTCTCGGCCAGCTCAAGGGCAACAAAGGCAATCAGAACTACGTCATCCCCGCGGACGTCGATCCGGCCGACTTCAAGAGCGTCTCGATCTGGTGCAACCGCTTCAACGTCTCGTTCGGAGCAGCCGAGCTCGACCGCAGCTGACCCCTGTGGAAAACCTCGGGCGGCCAACCGCCCGGTCGGACTAAAGTCGCCGCATGACAGAAGAGTTCGTCTCGGCGAGGAAGCTGGGCGCCGGATTCCACGACGACGTGGTCCGGCCGCTGCTCGGCGAAATCCCTTATGCAGCAGGGCTTCTGGGCTGGGGCTCGGACGTGCTCGGGTACGACACCGAGCGCTCGACCGACCACGGCTGGGGTCCACGGCTGCACGTGCTCGTCGACGCGGACCAGGTCGAGCACGTCACCGAGCTGATCGAGGCGCACCTGCCCACGCAGTACGAGGGGTATGACGTCAGGTTCGGCTGGGACACTCAGGAGCCGGTGCACCACATCACTGTGAAAACGGTCGGCGACTGGCTCAAGGATCAGCTCGGCCGCGATGTCAGCGACGGGATGACCATCGAGGACTGGCTCATCACGCCGCAGCAGCAGCTGCTCGGGGTCGTGGCCGGTCCGGTGTACGCCGACGACGGCCGGCTCCAGAAGATCCGCGACGCGCTCGCCTGGTATCCGGACGACGTGTGGCACTGGATGCTCGCCTGCCAGTGGAAACGGATCGCGGAGGAAGAGTCGTTCGTCCAGCGCACCTCGGAGGTCGGCGACGAGCTCGGCTCGAGAATCGTGGCGGCCCGGCTCGCCCGCGACCTGATCCGGCTGGCCCTGCTGATGGCGCGCGCCTACGCGCCGTACACGAAATGGCTCGGTACGGCGTTCGCCCGGCTCCCCCATCCCGACGGGCTCGACCGCGATCTGGACCAAGCAGTCGGAGCTGGGACGCACGAGCAGCGGGAGAAGGCGCTGACCGCGGCGTACGAGAAGGTCGGCGGTCAGGCACAACGAGCTCGGGATCACGGAGTACGTCGATCCGGCGCCGAGGCAGTACCACGATCGGCCGGCGATGGTGCTGCAAGCCGGCCGGTTCACCGAGGCCTGTCTGGCGAAGGTCGGCGATCCCAGGCTCCGCGAGCTCGACCTGGTCGGGAGCATCGACCAGTTCGCCGACAACACCGATCTGCTGAGCAACCCGGCCGCCTGCCGGCACCTGACCGCCATCTATCAGAAGAAGTAGGGTCCGAAGCGTGAGCACTCATCCCAATGTCCAACTGGTCGCCGACGCCCTGGAGGCAGCCGGCGCGACCGGCGTGATCCGCATCCTTGACGAGGCGGTGCCGACCGCAGCTGCCGCGGCCGCCGAGCTCGGCTGCGAGGTCGGCGCGATCGCGAACAGCCTGATCTTCGACGGCGACGGGTCGCCGGTGCTGATCCTCACCTCGGGCGCGCACCGCGTCGACACCGCGAAGATCGCGGCCGAGCTCGGGATCGCGAAGCTGCGCCGGGCCTCGCCGGAGTTCGTCAAGGAGCACACCGGCCAGGCGATCGGCGGCGTCGCGCCGGTCGGGCACCCGGCACCGGTCCGGACGCTGGTCGACACCAGCCTCGAGGACTACTCCGAGGTCTGGGCCGCGGCCGGCATCCCGCACTCGGTCTTCCCGACGTCGTACGCCGAGCTCCTCAACCTCACCAACGGCACCCCGGTCACGGTCAACTGAAGAAACTCCCGGCGCACCGATGAGTTCGCCCTACGCCGGGAGTCCTACCTCCGACGACGAAGCATCTAGCCGACGGAGGAGACAGCATGACCGGATCACTCGACACCACTTTCACCGCTGCACTGGAGAAGGACGGCGCCTTCGCCACCTACCTGACCGTCCCGGGTTCGGCCGACTTGCTGGGCACCCGGCGACCGGTCAAGGTCAGCGGCACGCTCGACGGCGAGCCCTTTGCGGCGACCCTGATGCCGTCCGGGTCCGGCCCACACTGGCTCCCGATCCGAGCCGCGCTCTGCAAGCTCATCGGCAAGAGCCAGGCGGGCGAGCTGGTCACCGTCCACCTTCAGCAACGGCTCAGCTGACCCGGGTGTAGGTCAGAAACAAGGCGAGGCCGCCCAGCAAGTGCTGGACGGCCTCGCCTCAAGAGAACCTAGAAGGCCGGCTTCAGGTCTACGTCGGCTGCGCGGACGTAGGCCATCCGGTGGCCGAACCAGATCTGGTAGTACCGGTCCTTGCCGAGTACCTGGACGTGGTCCGTCGGCGGCTGACCCGCGAACGTCACGGCCCGGTAGTAGTCGGTCTCGATGTTCGCGTCACCGACCGGGTAGGCCTGGCCGGCGCCGATCGTGTACTGCAGCGGCGTGACGGCCTGGTAGGGAATCCCAGCCGGGTAAGCAGCCTGCTCCGGGTAGGCCCGCCCATAGACCGGCACTGTCGCCTTGCCCGCCTTCGGCTTCACCACGAGGCCCGGCTTGGCAAACGCGTCAGGCGCCGATGCAGGGCTCTTGAACCAGGCCTTGGCACCGAGGTACCAGATCGCGACCCAGTCACCCGACCGCTCAGCCACCACGTACTGCGAACCCGCCGCAGCCCGTGATCCCATGTCGGACACGTTCGTGGTGCCGTCCGTGCCATCGGGATGCAGCCCGATGTCCTTGACCAGCGGAGCTGCGTCGTCCGGTGCCTGCCGCAGCGAGACGAAGTTCGTGCCCTGCGGCGCGCACGTGCCGTCCGGGTTGCAACCAGTGACGACCTGCTGGTTCCCGGCGAAGCCAGGCTTCACAGTGACGATCGAGCCGGCCTTGACCGGGAAGATGCTGTGCCCGTAGATCGGTGCGCCGAGCAGGTCGAAGTAGTGCTCCCAGTCCCAGTACGGTCCCGGATCCCAGTGCATGCCCGCCACCGTCGACGGAACCGTCCCGGGCACCTGGTCGTGGCCGATGATGTGCGCGCGGTCCAGCGGGATGTCGTTCTTCTGAGCCAGGTAGCGCACCAGCTTGGCCGAGTTGCGGTAGAGCACCTCGGTGAACCAGGTCGCGCCCTGCGGCGCGAAGCCCTCGTGCTCGATGCCGATGGAGTGCTGGTTCACGTACCAGTTGCCTGCGTGCCAGGCGACGTCGTTGGCGTTCACGTGCTGCCAGACGTGCCCGTCGGACGAACGCATCGTGTACTGCCAGCTCACGTACGTCGGGTCCTGGACCAGGTTGAGCGTGCCCTGCCAGCCGCCCTCGGTGTCGTGGATGACGATGTAGTCGATCTTGCCGGTCTTCGGCCGGTTCGCCAGGTCATGGTTGCCGTAGTCACCAGCTCCAGGCCCGTACTGCGAGTACGGCGCCGGCAGCCACTCGCAGCCGAGCTCCGCCGGGCACTGGGTAGCACCTGCTGCCGCCGGAGCCGCCCGCAGACCCACGCGAGAGAGCTGCGACTTGGCAGGAGTGACCTTCAGAGCCGGCATGACGATCTGCTGGCCAGTGTTCGTAGTACGGGCTGCACCGCGGGCCAGCGTCGCGTAGACGTCGTCCGCGAAGTCAGCAGCGGTCGACTGGTCCGAGGCACCGGCGTACTTGCTGATAGCGCCGTACCAGTCAGCAGCGGAAGTCGCCGCACCAACCGGAAGCTTCAGCGAGCGCTGGTAGTCAGCAAGAAGTGCAGCACCGCCTGCGATGTTCGCCGCGGCGTCGTTGCGCAGAGCAACCGGGTCCAGCCCGGTCAGCGTGGACGCCTGGTACAGCGTGCGCAGTGAGGGAGCCTGGGCGATCTCTGCACCGCCGGACCGCTCCTCGCGCTCACCGGGGTCGACAGCGGTGAGGTGCATCGGGCCGTAGCCGCCCGACGTCGACGGCTTGCCCGCGTGGTCGTCCCACCGCGTCTCGGCGTACGACACAGCCAGCAACACCGACTCCGGTACGCCGTACTTCTGCGAAGCAGCCTGGAACGCTGACGCGGCAGCTTGGGCGGACGGCCCGGGCGAAGCTGCTGCGGGTGGACCGCCGGACGACACGCCGATCACGGATATGGGCAGCGCTACGACTGCCAGTGCGGCGAGAATCTTCGGACGACGAAGCATGATTGATCTCCCTGACCCATCTGGGGGTGGCCGGGCTGATGGTGACACAGACCGCCAGCCTGTTCACTTTGGGTCGCAAACAGGCCGATGTCAACGGTTAACCAAAAGTCGAGCGACAAGGTTCGATACTGACGACACCTGTCGTCGAAGCAGTGGCCACTCAGGGTTACGGAGCACCGATCATGGAAGCGTTGCCGTTGGCGTTCACGACGGGCTGGGCGAGCGGGATCAACGCCTATGCGTGCGTCCTCATCCTCGGCCTGCTCGGCCGCTTCGCCGATGTCGACAGCGTCCCGAAGGGCCTGACCGGCAACGGCGTGCTGATCGCGGCCGCCGTGCTGTTCGCCTTCGAGTTCGTCGCCGACAAGATCCCGTACATCGACTCGGCCTGGGACGCCGTCTCGACGGTGATCCGGCCGACCGTCGGCGCGATCGTCGCGGCCCTGGTGGCCGGCCAGGCGAGCGACCTGCACCAGGCGATCATCGCGACCACCGGCGGGGTCACCGCGCTGCTGTCACACTTCGTGAAGTCGAGCCTGCGGCTGGCGATCAACACCTCCCCCGAGCCGGTCACGAACATCGCGGCCTCCTCCGGCGAGGACGTCGCGGTCGCGGGCGTGGTCTCGCTGGCCGCGTTCCACCCGACCGCGGCCCTGATCATCGCCGGCATCCTGCTGCTGATCGGGCTGATCTCGGTGTACTTCGCGTTCCGGGCGATCCGCCGCGGCCTGGCCAGATTCCGGGCCTGGCGAGAGAAACGCAGCAATCCAGCAACGGGGAGCAGTGCCGTCTGATGGCTCGTGTGATCGTCATCGGGGCCGGCCTCGCCGGTCTCGCCGCTGCTGTACGGCTGGCCAAGCTCGGCCATCAGGTCACCATCTGCGAACAGGACGAACGCCTCGGCGGCGCGCTCGGTCGCGTCGACGCCGACGGCTTCAGCTGGGACGCCGGAGCAGCCAGTACTACGTTGCCCGCCGCCCTGCGCGACCTGTTCCGCAAGTCGGGCCGACCGATCGAGAGCCTGGTCCAGCTGGACCCGATCACCGAGCCACGTCGCCACCTCTTCTGCGATGGCTCCGTACTGGACCTCCCTGTCGGTGACCGCGCCGGTCAGCTCGAGGCCTGGACCAACCTCGCAGGTGAGAAGACCGCACAGCGCTGGACGGACCTGGTCGACAGCTACGGCGAGACCTGGCAGGTACTACGGAAGACCTCGCTCGAGCCGCCCCTGATGAACCGGCTCCCCTGGAACGCCATCCGCGCCTTGAAGCCCTGGCAGTCACTCAACCGAGTGGCCGAGAGGCGTCTCGACGACGACCGAGCCCGCGCAGTACTGCGGTACTACGCGACCCAGCACGGCTCGGACCCGAAGCAGACGCCCGGCTACGTCGGTGTCTGGTCCTACCTGGAACGCACCTTCGGCCGCTGGACTGTCGAAGGCGGCTTCGGCGCAGTAGCCGACGCACTCGCCCAGCGGACCGCAGAGCGCAAGATCGACGTCCGCACTGAGGCAGAAGTGAGTGCTGTCAGCACCAAGAACGGCGTAGTCACAGGAGTTCGCCTAGCGGATGGCACTGAGCTACCGGCCGAGATCGTGGTCAGTGACATCGACCCGCGCGAGCTCTACAGCCAACTGGTCGACGACAAGGCCGCCAAGAAGGTCAAGCGCCAGGTGATGTCCACACACCAGGCCCAGGCCGCGTACGTAGTACACCTCGGTCTGCGTGAGCCTGTCCCGGACCTGCCGTTCGAGACGGTCCTGCACGGCAGCCCGACGGTAGTGGTCCGCACTGGTGGAGTAGCACCCGCAGGACACCAGGCCTGGTCTGTGCTGGTCCACGGCTACCCGACGGACGACGTACTGGATCTCCTGGTCGCCCGCGGCCTGCACATCCGCGACAAGGTCGTCTCCCGCCAGTCGTCATCCTCCTGGCTCGCCGGAGTGGCCTGGGAGGGCTTCCGGACCGCCCGCAAGCGCGCCGCGAACGTCTCCCCCGTCAAGGGCCTGTACTGCGTGGGCGCAGGCGCTCACCCCGGCACCGGAGTCCCGGCAACGACCCTCGGCGCGGCCATCGTGGCGGACGTCATCGGCAAAGCCTGATAGCGGCTGATCGGGAAAGCCTGATACCGGCCTGGGGTCGCCGGGAAGGTCGCACTAAGATTGATCGTTCATGTGTTCCATGTCGGGCAAAGCGCCCGGCAGTAGAGAGGACCCCGGTGGATCAATCCCCCACGTCGACCGATCTGGACAACGTCGAACGGGCAGAGCTGGACGCAGAGCAGGCACACGTCGATCGGGTCTACACCCGGGTCGACGAGGCCGCCAAGTCCGCTTCCCGGATCGCGGTCGAAGGGCACCAACGCGGTCAGGCGCAGAACGTCGGGCGGGTGCGCGACGAGGAACAGACCGGCCTGTACGAGCGGGACGTGCTGGTGTTCGCGGCCGCCCGCCGGATCGCCGAGCTGGACGCGGAGCACGAGGGCCTGGTGTTCGGCCGGCTCGACTCCGACGCCGGTGACGAGCACCGAGCCGGTCGCGACCGCGGCCGAGCTGGAGAAGCTGTACGTCGGCCGGATCGGCGTCCGCGACGCGGAGTACGAGCCGCTGGTGATCGACTGGCGGGCACCTGCCGCCGAGCCGTTCTACCGGGCGACGTCGACCGACCGGCTGCGCGTAGTACGGCGTCGCGTACTGCGGAACAAGGGCGCCGCGGATCGTCGGGCTCGAGGACGACCTGCTGGCGCCCGACCGGTCGCCTGAGGACCTGCCGGTGCTCGGTGAGGGCGCGCTGATGGCTTCGCTGTCGCGTGCTCGCGGGCACACGATGCGGGACATCGTCGCGACCATCCAGGCCGAGCAGGACGAGGCGATCCGGGCACCTGCTCGCGGCGTGACCGTGATCGGCGGTGGGCCAGGCACTGGCAAGACTGTCGTCGCACTGCACCGCGCTGCGTACCTGCTGTACTCCGACCGTCGCCGGTTCGAGCGTGGCGGCGTACTGGTCGTCGGGCCGTCTGCTGCGTTCATGGCGTACATCGAGCGGGTTCTGCCCAGCCTCGGTGAGAACACTGTCTCCCTGCGAGCAGTAGGCGAGCTCGTGGACGGCGTGCGGGCGACTGCTGTCGACGACGCGGCCGCTGCTGCGATCAAGGGATCGCTGCGGATGCGTGGGCTGCTCTCCCGGGCTGCGCGCGACCGGGTGCCGGATGCGCCGACTATCGCTGCGCGTGTTCATCGGTGGAGCCACTGTCGAGCTGGACGCGAACCAGCTGGACAACGTGCGCCGCAACGCGCTCCGCCGTACGCCGCGTAACCGGGCCGCCTCCGAGGCGCGCAAGGGTCTGGTGGCTGCGCTGTGGAGCAGGTTCCCCGAGGACCTGCGGACCGGAGTCCTGGGCGATCGCGAGGCGTTCGGCGACCGCGTGACCGACACACCGGCGTACAAGACGTTCTTCTCCGCCTGGTGGCCGGTGCTGACGCCGGGTGCCGTACTGCGCTGGCTCGGCGACGCCCGACGCGTGCAGAGGTGGGCCCGTGGCGAGTTCAGTGCGGACGAGGTCGAGGCGCTGGCGGCGGCGGTTCGTAGTACGGACGAATTCACCATCGCGGACGTGGCGTTGCTCGACGAGCTCGGCAACCTGCTCGGCAAGGCGCCGATCCAGGAAGCCGGGCGGGACGAGGAGTTCGACTGGCTCGAGGGGCTCTCGGACGGGGTGAACGAGGTGCTCACCACGTCGGAGCGGCGGGCGCGGAGCATCGCGGCCGCCGAGGCCG
Organism: uncultured Actinomycetota bacterium; assembly: GCA_963740725.1. Taxonomy (GTDB): domain Bacteria; phylum Actinomycetota; class Actinomycetes; order Propionibacteriales; family Kribbellaceae; genus Kribbella. Next base: position 299,394 of record CAVUFT010000025.1, on the reverse strand, counting down.
ACGAGCCGGAGGAGTACGCGCACGTGCTGGTCGACGAGGCGCAGGACCTCTCGCCGATGCAGTGGCGGATGGTGACGCGTCGCGGGCCGCAGGCGAGCTGGACGGTCGTGGGCGACACGGCCCAGAGCTCCTGGCCGGACCCGGCCGAGGCGCGGGCGGCGATGGACTCGATGCTGTCGCACTTGCAGCGGCACACGTTCCGGCTGTCGACGAACTACCGGAACTCGGCGGAGATCTACTCCTTCGCCGGCGAGGTCATCCGGCGGCAGATCCCCGACGCGGACCTGCCGGACGCGGTACGCCGTACCGGAGTGGAGCCGGAGCACCGGATCTTCGACGCCGGCAAGGTCGCCGAAGCCGCCGGGGATGCTGCGGTCGAGTTGCTCCAGCTCGTCGAGGGAACGGTCGGGGTCATCGTGCCGCCCGTACTCCGGCCCGCCATCGACGCGGTGGTGGCCGAGGTCGGCGACCCGCGCGTGGTGGCGCTGAGCCCCTTGGATTCCAAGGGCCTCGAGTACGACGCGGTCATCGTGGTCGAACCGGACCGGATCATCACCGACACCCTCGGCGGCATCCGGGCCCTGTACGTCGTACTGACGCGAGCCACTCAGCGGATGATCACCATCAACAGCACCACCCGCTGGCTGCCTTAGCTCTTAGCCTCGCGGGATGACGTAGTCGACCAGGTCGGCGTCGTCGGCGGAGAGGTCGGACCAGCGGGTGGTCAGGTGGAGGACCGTCAGCCCGCTGGTCGGATACTTCTGGGTGAGTTCCACCCGGGACGGACTGGTGCCGTCGAGGGCCAGTTCGTCAGCCAGCCAAGGGATTCCCGGGCGCATGGCCGACCAGGATGACCGTGCGGGTGTCGGCCGGGACGTCGTGCAGGACGTCCAGGAGTTCTTCGGTGCCGGCGCTGTAGACGCGACGGTCGTACCAGACGTCGGTCGCCGTCGCGCCGGCCTCGGTGGCGTACTGCCAGGTCTCCCGGGTCCGGATCGACGGCGAGCAGACGACCAGGTCCGCATCGATGCCCTGGGCAACGAGATAGCGGCCGGCCGCCTTGGCGTCGGCGCGGCCGCGGTCGGCGAGCGGGCGTTCCAGGTCGGGCATCGACTCGGGCGGCACCGCCTTGGCATGCCGGAGCAGCACGAGGGTGCGGTCGATCAGCAGGTCGGACGGGTCAGCCATCGAGCCAGGATAAGGCTCAAACCGGGGTGGACTGGAGGTTCTGGAAGACCTGCCGCGTCGCGGTCGAGCGATTGAGGGTGATGAAGTGGATCCCCGGGGCGCCACCGGCGAGCAACGCGTCGCACAGCTCGCTGGCGATCTCGATACCGACGGCGCGCACCGCCGCCGGGTCGTCCGCGACCGCGTGCAGGCGATCCGTCACCGCGACCGGCAGCGCCATGCCGGTCAGTTCGGCCATCCGCTCGATCTGCTTGATGTTCGTCACCGGCATGATGCCGGGCAGGATCGGGATGTCGCAGCCGAGCGCCGCCGCCCGGTCGACCAGCTTGAAGTAGTCGTCCGCGCCGAAGAACATCTGGGTGATCGCGTAGTCCGCGCCCGCTGCAGCCTTCTCGGCGAGCACCCGGGCGTCGTCCTCGAACGAAGCGGCCTCGGGGTGCTTGTCCGGGAAGGCCGCGACGCCCACGCAGAAGTCGCCGAGCTCGCGCACCAGCTCGACCAGCTCAACCGCGTGGTTCATCCCCTCGGGATGCGCGACCCATGGCTGCGAAGGCCCGCCCGGCGGGTCACCGCGCAGTGCGAGCACGTTGCGGACGCCCGACGCCGGCGTACGCGCCGATCACCGAGCGCAGCTCGTCCTTGGAGTGGGCGACGCAGGTCAGGTGCCCGAGCGGCGTCAGCGAGGTGTCCTGGGCGACCCGCTCGGTGACCCGGATCGTGCCGTCGCGGGTCGTCCCGCCGGCGCCGTACGTGATCGAGACGAAGGTCGGCCGGAGCTGCTCGATCTCGCGGATGGACCGCCAGAGCACCTCTTCGGCCTCCGGCGTCTTCGGTGGGAAGAACTCGAACGAGAAGGACCGTTCGCCGGTCGCCAGCAGCTCGCGGATCGTCGGCGTGTTGCCGGGAAGCTTCGAGGGGAGACCGTTTGCCATTGTCCAACCCTACCGGGCGTGGGCTCGCGCGGCCGGACGGACTACCCTCCGAGACGTGTATGCCGACGCAGACATCCCGACCGACATCCAGCACGCCCTGACCAGCTTCCTGGACCTCCAGCACGTTCGCCTCGCCGCGATCGGGCCGGAGCTCACCGAGGTGGTGCAGGCTGCACGCGACGCGACCAGCGGCGGCAAGCGGCTGCGGCCCTCCTTCTGTTACTGGGGTTTCCGGGCCGCCGGTGGCGATCCGAAGCAGCCGATCCTGAAGGCCGCGGCCAGCCTCGAGATGCTGCACGTCAGCGCGCTCGTGCACGACGACGTGATGGATTCCTCCGACGTACGCCGGGGGGCGCCGGCCGCGCATCGCCGGTTCGAGGCGCTGCAGCGGGCTCGCTCCGAGGCGTCGGGTCGCGGCGGTGACCCGGTCGGCTTCGGGGTCGGCGCCGCCATCCTGCTCGGCGATCTCTGCCTGATCTGGGCCGACGAGATGCTGCACACCTCCGGCTTCGACGCGGCCGCGCTGGCCCGGGCGTCCAAGTTCTTCGACGCGGTCCGGGTCGAAGTGACCGCTGGTCAGTATCTCGACCTCGTCGCCCAGGCCAGTGGCGAAGTCGGACATGGACCGAGCCCTGCGCGTACTGCGGTACAAGGCCGCCACCTACACCGTCGAGCGCCCGCTGCACATCGGCGCCGCGCTCGGCGGCGCCGACCAGCCCCTGATCGACGCGCTTCGGCGTACGGGCTGCCGCTGGGTGAGGCGTTCCAGCTGCGCGACGACCTGCTCGGCGTGTTCGGCGACCCGGCCGTGACCGGGAAGCCGGCCGGCGACGACCTGCGCGAGGGCAAGCGCACCGTCCTCATCGCGTACGCCGTGGAGCACGCGTCGGAGGTCCAGTTGGCCGAGTTCAACCGGCTGTTCGGGCGGCCGACCTGGACGACGACGAGGTCCAGTTGCTGCGCGAGATCCTGCAGGACAGCCGCGCAGTACAGGCCTGTGAGGACCTGATCACCGACAAGACCGAGGATGCGCTGGCCGCGCTGGACCGCTCGCCGATCGACGACGAGACCGCCCGCAAGGCGCTCGCCGACCTGGCCGTCGCAGCGACCTCACGCCATCTCTAGATTTCCCTAGAACCCGCTAGAACTCCCAATAGATGACCGAGCCAGTGCAGCCAGAGGCACCACCGCTCCCCCGCCCGCGCATCCTCCGGCAGAACTGGCTCGACCTGACCTTCCTCCACTGGGCGGTCGAGCCAGCGACGTCTCGCAGCGCTTCTACCCGCCAGGCACTGAGCCCGACACGTTCGACGGCAAGAGCTACGTCGGCCTGGTCCCGTTCCGGATGGCAGCGACCGGCCTTCCGCACGGACCTGCCGTGCGCTGGTTCGGCGACTTCCTGGAGACCAACATCCGGCTGTACTCCGTGGACGCGGCGGGCCGCCGCGGTGTCGTCTTCCTCAGCCTCGACGCCAACCGCCGCGACGTGGTCGCTATGCCCGCACAATCTTCGGCATCCCCTACCGCCGGACCCGGATGCAGTCACCAGGCCACGGCGACACCCACACCTACACGTCACTCTGCGCTGGCCGGGCACCAAGGCCAGCAGCCGCATCCGAGTCCAGGTGGGCGAGCAGCGGACCTCGACAGCGCTGGACCACTTCCTGACCGCCCGCTGGGGACTGCACGCTCGCCAGCGCTCGGCCGCACCTGGTACCTGCCCAACGAGCACCCCGCCTGGGTACTACGTTCGGCCGAGCTCACCGCCTTCGAGGATCGGCGGCCTGCTCGCCTCTGTCGGGCTCCCGGACCTCAGCGCCGACCCGCCAGACCACGTCGCCTTCAGCCACGGCGTACCGGCGCAGTTCGGGCTGCCTAGCTCGCACTACCCCTAGATCTCAGGTAGGTCGCTAACCAGATCCGGTACGTCGTCGGCCTCGCGCAGGAGCACCCGGAGCTGGCCGGACTCCTTCGCGTCCTCAGCGAAGATCTGCAGCGCCACGTCGACCGTGTCGTGGTCATGGTCGAGCAGCTCGCGCCAGCCCTCCCACAGCACCACCTCGGGCTCGCCGGTCGACCTGTCGCTCAGCGAGTCGGCCAGCGCGTCCCAGTTCCGCCCGAACCAGCGCGGCAGGTCGAAGGCGGTCGCGCAGACGTCCAGGAAACCCGCCTTGTCGGACACCTGGGTCGTGTCCAGCAGGACGAAGTTCCAACCGGCCGCGACGACAGTACGACGTACGGCGTCGGCCGAGGTCTTGTGATGCGTGCCAGCGGTACACGCCTGGCCGTAGTCCGTCGGCCAGCAGAGTGCGCAGGTCGGTCATCCGTCGGTCCCCCCGTCCGCCCTGATCCGGCGGAACGACTTGTAGTGATCGTCGGTGTAATAACGCTCGCTGCTCTTCCCGGTCACGATCCGGCGGGCGCCGCGGTCCTTCTCGCCCGGCGTCTTCACCGTGTACTCGTGGTAGTACCCGCTGGCCTGCTTCGGCAGGATCTTCTCGAAGTTCCCGAAGACCACGCCGTCGCGGCTGTACGGGTACGGCCCGCCCTTGTCGATCAGCTTCAGCGTCTGCTGCGCCTCCTTGGGCAGGTCCGCGACAGCGACGAAGACCAGCCCGCTCTCCGGGTCCTTCGCCGGCTGCCGCGGCCTTCCGTCCGAACCGCACCCGATCAGCGACGCCGCCAGCGTGATCACCAGCATGGCGATCACCACTGCCGCGATGATCCGCGCCGCCTTCGGGTTGTTGATCATCTGGCCCCGCAGCCGCCTGCTGAACTCTGCCGGCCGCAGCACCCGGGTCGTCAGCCTCAGTGATCGCCCGTACGACGACCACTCGCTCGGCGCCGGCCTCGACGACCTCGTCCAGCCGGGCGAGGTCGATCCCGCCGATGGCGAACCAGGGCTTCGACGGCTGCCGGCTGGCGGCGTACGAGACCAGCTCGAGCCCTGCGGCGCTCCGGCCGGGCTTGGTCGGGGTCTCCCAGGTCGGGCCGACGCAGAAGTAGTCCGAGCCCTGTCTCGGTGACCGCGGCATTCACCTGGCTGAAGGTATGAGTGGAGCGGCCATATCACGGCTCCGTGCCCGGTGATGGCCCGCGCTGCGTGCACCGGCAGGTCGCGCTGGCCCAGGTGCAGCACGTCGGCGCCCGCGGCGAAGGCGATGTCTGCGCGGTCGTTGACCGCCAGCAGCTTGCCGTGCCGCTTGCAGGCGTCCGCGAACACCTCTAGAGCAGCCAGCTCGTCAGCGGCTTCAAGGTCCTTCTGGCGCAGCTGCACGATGTCGACGCCACCCGAGAGTGCGGCGTCCAGGAACTGCGGCAGGTCGCCCTGCTTCTCCCGCGCATCCGTGCAGAGATAGAGGCGGGCGTCCGCAAGTCGTTCGCGCAATCCGTCGGCAGCGGTGGGCTCAGTCACAAGCCCAAGCCTGCCATGTGTATACCGCCGTACTCTTAGCCGCATGGCTGAGCGAACTGCGGAGGTCGTCGTGATCGGCGGCGGACTGATCGGCCTGGCGACCGCTTGGCGGCTCGCGGCAGACGGTATCCAGGTGACGGTATGTGATCCGACACCCGGCAGCCGGACCTCCGCCGTCGCGGCCGGCATGCTCGCCCCGGTCACCGAGGTCGAGTACGGCGAGGACGAACTGCTCGCGCTCAACCTGGCCAGCGTCGCCGCCTGGCCGGGCTTCGCCGAAGAACTCGAAGCGCTCACCGGCCTGTCCGCCGGTCTCAACCGCACTGGAACCCTCTCCGTCGCGTACGACGTGGACGACGCCGCCGCCCTCCGCCGCCTCGCCGACTACCAGCGCCGCCTCGGACTCGACGTCGAGGAACTCACCGGCCGCGAGGCCCGCAAGCGCGAACCACTCCTCGCGGCAGGTGTCTCCGGCGGCGTCTGGGTGCCCGGCGACCACTCGGTGGACAACCGCCAGGCAGTAGCGGCCCTGCTCCGCGCCACCGAGCTCACCGGCGTACAGCTGGAACGGCAGCAGGTAGCCCGAGTCCTCACCACCGGCACTACGGCCGTCGGCGTGGAACTGGAAGACGGCAGCACCATCAGATCCACCCAGATCGTCGCAGCGACCGGCCCGTGGTCAGCACAGCTCCAGGGGATCCCCGCTGAACTGCTACCGCCGGTCCGACCGGTCAAGGGCGAGATCCTGCGACTGCGAGTCCCAGAGGCCTACCGACCGGCCCTGCACCACACAGTGCGAGCTACTGCGCGAGGCTTCTCGGTCTACCTGGTCCCCCGGCCCGGCGGCGAACTCGTAGTGGGCGCGACGACGACAGAGCTCGGCTACGACACCCGAGTGCTCGCAGGAGGTGTCTTCTCCTTGCTGCGCGACGCACGGATGGTCCTGCCGATCACTGATGAGCTGGAGCTTGTCGAGACGATCGCCGGACTCAGGCCCGCAACACCGGACAACGCGCCGATCCTGGGCCCGTCCGGGCTCGACGGGTTGCTCTGGGCAACCGGGCACTACCGCAACGGCGTACTGCTGACTCCGATCACCGCACAGCTCATTGCTGACACCGTCCGGACCGGCTCAGATTCCGGACCTTGCAGCACCTTTCACCATCGGGAGATTCGCCATGCCTAAGGTAGCCAGGTGAGTGAGGCAATGAAGGTGCTCGTGAACGGCAGCACCGAGGAGATCGCAGCAGGAACCACTGTCGCCGAGGTGGTCGACCGATGGGCACGCAGCCCGATCGGGGTGGCCGTCGCGGTGAACGAGGCCGTGGTGACCCGGGCCGAATGGGCCGGGACGACACTGGCCGAGGGCGACCGGGTGGAGATCCTCACCGCGGTCCAGGGCGGTTGAGGAGGAACCATGAGTGACGACAGTCTGACGATCGCCGGGCAGGAACTGACCTCGCGACTGATCATGGGGACCGGCGGAGCACCGAGCCTCGAAGTACTGGAAGAGGCGCTGGTCGCGTCGGGGACGCAGCTCACCACGGTCGCGCTGCGGCGGCTCGACCCGAGTCAGCAGGGCTCGGTGCTCGACGTACTGCGCAAGCACGGCATCGCCGTACTGCCGAACACCGCCGGCTGCTTCACCGCAGGCGAGGCCGTCCTGACCGCGCAGGCTGGCCCGGGAGGCGCTGGAGACCGACCTGATCAAGCTGGAGGTCGTTGCCGACGACCACACGCTGCTGCCCGACCCGGTCGAGCTGCTGGATGCCGCCGAGACCCTGGCCGCGGACGGGTTCTCGGTGTTCGCCTACACGAACGACGACCCGATCCTGGCCCGCCGGCTCGAGCAGGCCGGGTGCGTCGCGATCATGCCGCTGGGTTCGCCGATCGGCTCGGGCCTGGGCATCCGCAACCCGCACAACATCAGCATGATCGTCGAGGCCGCCCACGTCCCCGTCGTACTGGATGCAGGGATCGGTACGGCGAGTGACGCTGCGCTGGCGATGGAGCTCGGTTGCGATGCGGTGCTGCTTGCGACTGCCGTCACGCGGGCTGAGCGACCTGCTCTGATGGCGGCCGCGATGCGTGACGCCGTGACCGCTGGTCGTAGCGCGTTGCTGGCGGGGCGGATCCCCCGGCGGTGGCACTCCGCACAGGCTTCGTCACCGGTCGATGGGCGCTTGTCGTACTGAATTCTTGCCCTGGGCACCTGTTGCCGACAGCAAACGCTTGTGAACCACATTCATGTAGTTCAGGCGTAAACTGTAAACTTTGCGTAACAGCCGTAACAAGTGACCCATCCGTACCTGTTGTCACATCCGTACCACCACTTACCGTCAAGGAACGTTGACACGGGGAGACGGATGATGATGCGGCACAAGATCGTGCGGATACTGACCGGGATCGCGGTCCCGGTGCTGGCTGCCGGAGTGATCACTGCGGGTTCACCTGGTTTCGGGCAGTACAAGGTGAAGAACGGCGACACGCTTAGCCGGATCGCGAGCCAGTACGGGACCACGGTCCGGACATTGGTTGCCCTCAACAACCTCCCCGGCAACGGCAACACGATCTACGTCGGCGACGTCCTCAACCTTCCCGGGCAAGAAGGCGGCGCCGCCGCGGCAGGCGCAGCCGAAGGCCGGCCAGATCATCTACATCGTCAAGCCGGGCGACACGATCGCGAAGATCGCCAAGCGGTACGGCGTATCGCAGGGCTACCTGTTGTCGGTGAACGGGCTGAAGCGGACCTCACCGGATCTACGTCGGCAAGCCGTTGCGCGTGCCCGTCCCGATTCCCAAGGCCGAAGCCCAAGCCGGTCGTCAAGAAGAAGAACAACACCTTCGCCGGCCGGACCTACGCCGACCACATCGTCGCCGCGGCGGACAAGAACCGGGCGACCCTGGCCAACCGCAAGCTGCCGAACCGCGCCCAGATGCGGTCGCTGATCAGCTCGACCGCCCGCAAGTACGGCGTCGATCCCGAACTCGCGCTCGCCGTCTCCTGGCAGGAGTCCGGCTGGAAGCAGCGGGTCGTCTCCCCTGCCAACGCGATCGGCGCGATGCAGGTGATCCCGTCGACCGGCCGGTTCGCCTCCAGCATCGTCGGCCGCAACCTCGATCTGCTCAAGCCGCTCGACAACGTGATCGCCGGGGTCGTCCTGCTGGACCGGCTGACCGGCGCGGCCAAGCTCGACATCGCGGTGGCCGGCTACTACCAGGGCCTCGGCGGGGTCCGGAAGAACGGGATGTACCCGGACACGAAGCTCTACGTGAAGAACGTTCTGCGGATCAAGGCACAGCTCGAACGCGGCTGGAATCCGCGCTGAAACGTCCGGTGAGCGGCCCTCGGTAAGCGCAGTCCGGCGCGGCGGGGAAGCCGCCACCTGACCCCTTATTTACACTCTCAGGGCAGACAGCTTCGAGAGGCGGCTCACCGCACGTGACGGACGACGTACACACCCAGGTCAGTGATCCCCTCGTCGGGCGTGTGCTCGACGGGCGGTACCGGGTGGGTGCGCGGGTCGCCAAGGGCGGGATGGCGACCGTCTACGAGGCGCTCGACATGCGGCTGGACCGGATCGTCGCGCTCAAGGTCATGCACCTCGGGCTGGGCGACGACGCCGAGTTCGGCCGCCGGTTCGTGGCCGAGGCGCGGGCCGCCGCGAAACTCTCCCACCCGAACGTGGTGGCCGTCTTCGACCAGGGTGACGACGACGGCACGCTGTTCCTCGCGATGGAGTACGTGCCGGGGCGCACGCTGCGCGACGTAGTACGGCAGCAGGCTCCGTTGCCGCCCGCACGGGCGCTGGATCTGCTGGCTCCGATCCTGTCGGCGTTGTCGGCCGCGCACGACGCGGGCATCGTGCACCGCGACATCAAGCCGGAGAACGTCCTGATCGCCGACGACGGCACGGTGAAGGTCGCCGACTTCGGCCTCGCCCGCGCGGTCACCGCGACCGGGCAGACCGCGACCCAGGGCATGCTGATGGGCACGGTCTCCTACCTGGCGCCCGAGCTCGTCACCGACGGCCGCGCCGACGCCCGGTCGGACGTCTACTCGGCCGGCATCCTGCTCTACGAACTCCTCACCGGCATGAAGCCGCACAGCGGCGACACCCCGATCCAGGTCGCCTACGCCCACGTCCACGCCGATGTGCCGCCGCCGTCGGAGATCCAGCAGGGCATTCCGCCGTACGTCGATGCGCTGGTGCAGCGGGCGACCGCGCGCGACCGCGACATCCGGCCGGCCGACGCCCGGGTGCTCAGCCGCCAGGTACGCCGGGTGCGCAGCGCGCTGGAGGAAGGGCTGCCGGACGACCCGGAGCTGACCGGCGACCTGACCATCCCGATCCAGCAGATGCGCCAGGACAGCGGGTACGACGACGGCTACAGCCGGCGACTACGGCGACGGGGTGCCGCGCAACGACACCATCGTCGTACCGTTCGACGGCCCTCCCCTGCCGCCGGACGACCGGCCACGGCTCACCAACGGCACGACCCGGCCTGTACTGCGTGCTGCGCCACCCCGGTCGCGCGGCCACGGCGTGATCGCGGTCCTCGTCGTGCTGGCCTTGGCGCTCGGTGTGGGCAGTGCTGCCTGGTTCTACGGCATCCACCGCTACACCTCGACGCCGGTGTTGCTGAACATGTCTGCAGCCGCGGCGGGCACCGAAGCGGGCAAGTACGGGCTCAAGACCAAGCTGCTCGCTCCGGACTTCTCGGAGGAGGTGCCGGCCGGCCAGATCATGCAGACCGATCCGAAGCCGGGCGACCGGATTCGCAAGAACGGTGCAGGTCGGGCTGGTCGTCTCCAAGGGGCCGGAGCGCTACAACGTGCCGCAGCTCAACGGGCTGGACGTCGAGGCGGCCACCCGGGCGCTCGAGTCGGTGCAGTTGATCGTCGGCAAGCAGACCAACGTCTACAGCGAGATCGTGCCGGCCGGGCGGGTGATCGTCTTCGTGCCGAAGTTCGACACCTCGCTGAAGCCCGGCACCGCGGTCAATCTGTGGGTCAGCCTGGGCAAGAAGCCGATCGCCGTCCCGAACATGACCGGCAAACCGGTGCAGGACGCCACCAAGGCGCTGCGCAAGGCCGGGTTCGGCGTCGATCGGACCGATCAGTTCGACGCCACCGTGCCCGCGGGGAACGTGATCAGCCAGACGCCGAACACCGGCACGCTGTTCGCCAAGGACAAGGTGAAGCTGGTCGTCTCGAAGGGCCCGCCGCTGGTCGCCGTACCGAATGTCCGCAGCAAGAAGCTCGCGGACGCGCAGAAGATCCTCACCGATCTGGGCTTCAAGGTGAAGGTCGAACTGGCGCCGTTCCACCTCGGTCTCAACCTGGTGGCCGGGCAGAACCCGGGGGCGAACAAGATGGCCCAGCCGGGCAGCACCGTGATCGTCACCATCGTCTGAGGCGTTTTGGTTGGCATGTCAGGTGTCTGACAAGCTTTGCTCGTGAATCGCTCCCGGATCGCCGTGTTCGCCCTGCTCGCGGTGGCCGCGGCGTGGGGTTCGACGTTCTTCCTGACCAAGGACCTGCTCACCAGGATGGACGTCGCCGACTACCTGGCGTTGCGGTTCGCGATCGCCGCGATCGCGCTGATCGCGGTCCATCCGCCGGCGATCAGCCGGCTGAGCAGGCTGGATCGCGGCCGGGGTGTTGCCCTCGGCATCACTTACGGGATCGCGCAGCTCGTCCAGACCGAGGGCCTGCGGCACACGTCGGCGAGCGTCTCGGGGTTCGTGACCGGCATGTACGTCGTGTTCACGCCGCTGCTCGCCGCGGTCATCCTGCGGCACAAGATCGGCCGCTGGGCCTGGGTCGCCGTGGTGCTGGCGACGGTCGGGCTCGGCGTACTGTCACTGCGCGGGTTCACCTTGGGCACCGGCGAGCTGCTGACACTGGCCTCGGCCGGTCTCTATGCGCTGCACATCGTCGGCCTCGGCGCCTGGTCGACACCGGCCAATGCCTTCGGGCTTTCGGCCTTGCAGATGGTCGTGATCACCGCGGTCTGTGCGGTCGGCGCGATCCCTGGCGGCTTCACGTTGCCCAGTGGCGCGGGCGACTGGACTGCCGTGATCTACATGGCGCTGGTGGCCGGCGCGTTCGCTTTGATCGTGCAGACCTGGGCGCAGGCGCACCTGACGCCGACCAGGGCCGCGATCGCGATGACGATGGAACCGGTGTTCGCGGCGGGGTTCGCCGTACTCTTCGGGACAGAGAGTGTGACCGGCCGGATGCTGATCGGTGGCGCTCTGGTGATGTCGGCGATGTACCTGGTCGAGCTGGCGCCGCGGCAGAAGATCGAGGCTGAGGTTCAACATCTAGCTCAGTGAGGGGAGGCGGCAGTGCGGGACGACAGCGCGCGACGGGTCCGGTTCTTCCCCGTCGTGGTGATCGTTGTGCTGCTGGCGTTCCTTGCTGCCGGGACAGCCTCGAATCTGGAGCGGAATCCGCAACCCGGGCTGGTCGCGGAAGGGATTCCCGGCCAGAAGGTGCCATCGGCAACCAGCGCGCACCTGCCGTCGCAGTACGAGGGGATGGTTCGGCAGGCACTCGCCGATCTGGATGCGTTGACGCTGCCGAGTGGCGCGACCCTCGCGGGATGGGACGGGCCGTGGCGGTTCGTCTGGCCGCGGGATGCTTCGTTCGTCGCGGCGGCCCGGTGCTCCGTCGGCCAGTACGCCGAGGCGTCGTCGGTGTTGACGTTCCTGAATCGGGTGCGACCGCTGTCGGGGCGATGGGCTGCTCGGTACGCCGCTGACGGCAGCGTGCCTTCTGACGGACGAGAGCCGCAGCTGGATGGGTCGGGATGGGTGCTTTGGGCCAGCTGGTTCTGCTCGGCCGGTCTCGATCTGTCGGTCTATTGGCCGATGCTGCGGGAGTCGGGTGATCAGATCGTCGCCGAGCTCGGGCCGGACGGGTTGCCGGGTGTGTCACCTGACTATTGGGAGCGGCCGGAGTCTTCGGTGACGCTGGGGACGGTCGCGCCGCTGCTGGCGGGGCTGCGTGCCGGGCTGGCGATCGCCGAGCAGCTGGGGCACGAAGTTCCTTCCTGGCAAGGCGCCCTGGATCGGTTGTCGGCGGCAACGGATCGCGTCTTCGGACCGGATTACCCGCGGACGCCGGGCGGCGGACTGGATGCGATCGTGACCGTCCTCGGTCCCCCGTTCGGCCCGCCCCGCGTCGACGTGGCGGACGCGATCGACCACACCCGGAACGTCCTCACTCAACCGAACGGCGGCGTCACGCCCGGCGAGAGCTGGCGTGCCGACGGTGTCGCCTGGACCCCGCAAACCACGTTGTTCGCTCTGAGCTCGGCCGCCCGGGGAGACCGCGCAACTGCCCAATCTCTGTTGAGCTGGCTGGACTCCCATCGCACTCGGACGGGCGCGATCCCGGAGAAGGTCAACCGCGACCTCCAACCAGCCGGCGAGGCTCCCCTCGGCTGGACCTCAGCCCTGGTCATCCTCACCGCCACGGCCCTCGACAAGCCCCTCCCCGTCCCTGCCGCCTAAATGGTTGGACCGGATTGCGGTCGGGCTTGTAGGTTGCGATCGACTGTGACATTGGCTGAGGAGGTGGGACCCATGGACGTTATGGTGCTTTCCCCTGCCGTCATGGTCGGGCGACTGACGTAGGTGTCGCCGGGAGCGCCTTGGCAGAATTGGCACTCCTGAAAGGCAACACCGATGTACGACGTGATCATTGCCGGGTCCGGTCCGGCTGGTGCGATGCTCGCCGCCGAGCTGCGGCTGCACGAGGTGCGGGTTCTCGTGCTGGAGAAGGAAACCGAGCCGCTGTCGTTCGCCCGCCTGGTGGGGCTGCATATTCGCAGTCTCGAGCTGATGGCGATGCGCGGGCTGCTGGATCGCATGCACGAACATGGTCGGCCGCGGCCGGCTGGTGGGTTCTTCGCTGCGATCGCCAAACCTGCGCCCGAGGGGCTGGATTCGGCGCATGCCTATCTGCTGGGGATTCCGCAGCCGGTGATCGTGCGGCTGCTCGAAGAACATGCGATCGACCTTGGCGCCGAGGTGCGGAGCGGTTGTCCGGTGGTTGGTTTCGAGCAGGATGACGACGGGGTGACTGTCGAGCTGGCCGACGGCGAACGGCTGCGGACGCGTTACCTCGTTGGTTGCGACGGCGCCCGCAGTACGGTGCGGAAGTTGCTCGGGGTCGGCTTTCCTGGCGAGCCCTCGCGGAAGTACACGCTGATGGGCGAGATGGAGGTGGGCGTTCCGCCGGAGGAGCTCGCGGCCAAGGTGAGCGAGGTCCATGAGATCAACAAGGTCTTCAGCATCAGGACCTTCGGCGAGGGGCTCTATCGCGTCGTGGTTCCCGACGCCGGCGGCAGCGGTGAGCCGCCTGCCCTCGAGGATTTCCGGCAGCAGTTGCGGATCGTCGCCGGTACCGATTTCGGCGTGCACTCCCCGCGCTGGCTGTCCCGCTTCGGCGACGCGACCCGGCTGGCCGAGCAGTATCGGGTCGGGCGGGTGCTGCTGGCCGGCGATGCGGCGCACATCCACCCGCCCACCGGCGGACAGGGCCTGAACCTGGGCATCCAGGACTCCTTCAACCTCGGCTGGAAACTGGCCGCGCAGATCCGCGGCTGGGCACCGGAGACTCTGCTCGACACCTACCAAGCCGAGCGTCGCCCGGTCGCCGCGGACGTCCTGGACAACACGCGCGCCCAGATGGAGCTGCTGTCCACCGAACCAGGTCCACAGTCCGTACGCCGGCTGCTCACCGAACTGATGGACTTCGACGAGGTGAACCGCTATCTGATCGCGAAGATCACCGCGATCGACATTCGCTACGACTTCGGCGACGGTCCTGACCTGCTCGGCCGTCGTCTCCGCGACCTCGACCTGAAACAAGGCACTCTCTACGGGCACCTCCATCGCGGCCGCGCCCTGCTCCTCGACCGCACCGAGCGCTTGACCGTCGGCTCCTGGTCCGACCGGGTCGACTACCTCGCCGATCCCACCGCCGATCTGGATGTCCCCTGTGCGCTCCTCCGCCCCGACGGCCATATCGCCTGGATCGGCGACAACCAACGGGACCTGAACGACCACCTCACCCGCTGGTTCGGCACTAGCTGATCACCTTGCAGGCTTGCCAAAGTCGTTGGTGATCCGTAACGTACAACCACATGGTTGTACTTCAGGAGGAGAGCGAGGAATCGCTCAATCAGCTCTTTCGGGCGTTGGCCGACGGGACCCGGCGCGACATCCTGGCGCGCTCGCTCACGGCGACTCCGTCGGTGTCGGAGCTTGCCGCGCAGTACGCGATGAGCTTCGCCGCCGTGCAGAAGCATGTCGCCGTGCTCGAGCGCGCGGGGCTGATCCAGAAGCGCGCCGACGGTCGGGCGCAGCTGGTCTCCACGAATCACGCGCGACTCAAGCGAGCGAGCGAAGTACTGAATGCCTACGAGTCCATCTGGCGCCAACGGGTGGCGCAACTCGACGACCTGTTCCGCACGGAGGACGACTGACGATGCCGATCACCGATGTCACCAAGGATCCTGAGAATCTGACCTTGACGGTCGTCGCCGACTTCCCGGTGCCGCAGCAACGGCTTTGGGAAGCGTGGACCGACCCGCGCCAGCTCGAGCGCTTCTGGGGTCCGCCCTTCGCGCCGGCGACGTTCACGCATCACGACTTCACGGTCGGCGGGCGCGCGGAGTACTACCTGAGCGGCGCCGACGGGGAGAAGTGGAACGGCTCCTGGAGGTTCACCGCGATCGATCCGATCGACTCGTTCGAGGCGAGTGACGGCGCGGACAACGCCGAGGACGAGAACCTGCCGGCCTCGATGAGATTCGCCTTCGAAGCCACGGCGGCGGGATCGCGACTGACCGGCACCACCTGGTTCGCGAGCCTCGAAGCGATGGAGGAAACCCTTCCTGGCATGGAAGTCGGGCTCCGCGCAGCACTCCCCCAACTCGACGCACTACTCGCAGCGGACTGATCCGGCATGAGAACGCTCAAGATCATCGAGCACGTCACGCTCGACGGCGTCATCCAGAACTCCCCCGAGAACGGCTTCCCGTACGGCGATTGGAATGCGCCCTATCGGAGCCCAGAGGGCCGGGATGCCATGCTGGCCGCGCACGGCGAGAGTTTCGACCTGCTGATCGGCCGCTACACCTACGACCTCTGGTCGACCTTCTGGCCGAAGGTGCCGAGCAACCCGATGGCCGACCGCATCAACGCGGCGACGAAGTACGTCGTCACCCACCGCCCGGAAGGTCTGGACTGGGGCCCGGCCGAAGCCCTCGGACCCGACCTCGCCGACTCGGTCCGCCGGCTCAAAGTCCGAGGACGGCCCGGACCTCATCCTGTCGGGCAGCTCCACCCTGATCTCACCCCTGCTCGAACACGGCCTTGCCGACGAAGTCGTTCTCGTCATCAACCCGGTCCTCCTAGGCACCGGCAAACGCTTCTTCGCGGACGGAACCCCAGCCCAGACCCTCGAACTGACCGACACAACCACCTTCCCGACCGGCCTGATCCTCACCATCTACAAGCCGGCCGGGCCCCTCAAGCCGGCCTAGCAGATCTCCATCACGTCGTGGGTGGGAACAGGTGGGCGGGTGGTGCTGGTGGTTGTCGAGTAGAAGTAGGCAGTGGAGGCGATGTCGTCCTGGAGGGGGAGGTAGCGGCCGCCGGAGCGCCAGCCGAGGGCTTGGACGTCTACGCGGAGTTTGGTGCGGAAGCGGATCGGGTCGGGGAGGTGGAAGCGGTACATGCCGAAGCGTTGCTGGCTTTGGTATTGGCCGTCCGGGCGGATCACCTGCGGGAGGCCGAGGTACGGCGTACTGAACTCTGTATAGCCACCGCGCTCCGGACCCGAGGTCGAAGTTCCAGGCGCCGCCGAAGTAGTCCTCGGTGCCGGTGCCGCAGATGGTCGGGAAGTCCTCGTCGTCGTCCAGGTAGAACTTGACCTCGCCCTCGCCCCACCAGCCGCTGCTGTTCACGCCCCACGCGAGATAGGTCCCGACGTAGTGCCCGGGCCCTTCGACCCCATCGAGCAACGTGTGCACGGTCTCGGACGGCAGCGGGTTGCTGCGTCGCCACTGCGCATGCAGGTACGCCGCACTGTCGGCCACCTCGCCGAGCCAGTAGTCCACCTGGAAGTAGACGATCACTGCTTCGTCATGCGTGTTCTCGATCGTCAGCTGAGCCTGCGAGCGGAACGGCATCTCCCAGTAGCTGTTGAAGCCACCGTTCGGGTTCACCGCGACCGGCAGCGAGTTCACCTGCGCGAACCTCCCCCAGCCCGAGCAGAAGAAGTCCCCGACCGGCGCCTCGATCGCGGGCGCCTCGTCGCCGTCCCAGTGCGGCCCGCAGAACGAGCCGCCGCCAGTTGTCGCTGTGGGTGGTCAGCCAGATGTGGGTGATCGCCCCCGAGCCGGTGATGTCGGCGAGCGTGACGGTCTCCCCCGCCGCGATCTCGATCGACGGCGACACCTTCCAGCCGACGCCCAGGTCACGGGCCGCGTTCGCCCCCGTTCCCTCCGTACGCCGGCCGCCCTGGCCGCGCTCGCCGGTCGGGTTCTCCGCACTGATGGAGCGGGTCTCGACGTCGACGACCGCGCTGATTCCGGACAGGTTCCCAAGAGTCATACCCGCGACCCTAGGCGCCAGAACCGCCCCCGCAACCGTTTGGAAATCGATTTCTCACACTCTGAACACTCCACCGCACAGCAGATCGGACCTCCGCGAGGTCTTTAGTGAGACAGATCGGCTGGCGACGAGGAGGCAGCGTGACGTTCGACGAGTGGACCCGGCAGGGCGTGCCGAAGCTGCTCCGGTTCGCCACGGTCCTGTGCGGCGACGGCCATCTCGCCGAGGACATGGTCCAGGACGTGGTGATCAAAGCCCATCGGAGCTGGGACCGGATCCAGCAGGCCGACCGGCCGGACTCCTACCTGCGCCGGATGGTCGTCAACGAGTTCCTCTCCTGGCGCCGCAAATGGTCGCGTTTCGTCCCGCGCCCCGAGATCGAATCCGACCTCGGATCGGAGCTCGGCCCGGATCGCTCGACGCCGGATCACGCGGACCGGCACGCCGATCGCGACGAGTTGATCGGCGAACTCGCCAAACTCCCGAAGCGGCAACGCGCAGTACTCGTACTGCGCTTCTACGCCGGCCTGTCGGACCAGGAGATCGCAGCGACTCTCGGCTGCTCGGCCGGCACGGTTCGCGGCTACGCCTCGCGTGCCCTGGCCACCCTCCGCATCGAACTGACCGACTCCACGAACTCTCGCATCGGAGCACACCATGCGCACTGAAGAAGACCTCCGCAGAACCTTCGACCACCTGGCCGACACCGCCCCCGACCCGTCCCGCATCCTGACCGTCGTCGAACCACCGCCCGTACGCCGAAGCCGCACGCCGCTACTGATCGGCGCCGCTCTGGCCACGACGGCCGCGGTCGTAGCAGTCCCCCTCGCCGTCAACCACCATCGACAGCAACAGACAACATCACCGGCAGCCCAACAGACGGCGCGACCAAGCAATGACGCCTGGCGAGTCCGACTTTTCATTCCGCTGCAGGCTCCGCTGGCCTACGACACCAGGACCTTCAGTCCGAGCAGCCAGCGCATCATCGTGGCCGGCGGGAACGCCGAGACGACCTGCCTGCTGGACTCCTACGCGAAGGGCGCCTTCGACGCCGGCCGCATTCCGCCCGGCAGCCCACGCATCAAGATCAACAACAGCCTCGGGTACGTCGCCCTCCTGGCCGATCCGCTGAGCCCGGCCGTCAAGTCGAAGCAGGTCGTCTGGGAACCGGCTCCGGACACCTGGGTCTCCAGTTGGTGCCTGGTGGGCCGCAGGGTCGATACGACCAAGGCCGCCTCAGTTGCGAGGACCGCGCGGCTCGCGGAGCAGCGGTTGCCCGCGCCGTACCGGATCCGCTACCTACCCACTGGGCTCCAAGTCACCGGCCTGTCGTCGACCCCGCATGACAACGACCTGGACTTCGCCAGCTCCTTGGGCGGAGGCCCCGCGAACATCACCTATTTGACCGGCGATGCGGTCACGGGCACCAAACTACCGAGGAACGCGGAACGGATTGCCATCAACGGACGGACCGGCTACCTCGGCACGGACGCGGGCGGCGGAGCCCAGGTCTTGGCCATCAGAGGCGACGGCTTCCAGGTCCGCATCATCCTGGCCGGCGCGGTCCCGAACGAGCGGGAAGAGCTGATCAAGATCGCCGAGGGGCTCGACCTGACCCCGAACCCCACCGACTCGAGCACGTGGTTCGACGCGGCCACGGCGATTCCCTAGTGCCCCGTGTCGGAAGTTCCGTTAGCGATAGCGGTGTTCAGGTGCGTGCCTCGCGGTGGCGGAGGGAAGGCCTCGATGTTTTTCCATCGTTGCCTTTCTTCCGCTGCCGCGAGGTGCGTGCCTGGGCGCCGGTAGCGCAACGGAACTTCCGACACGGGGCACTAGCTAGCAGGCGCGGACCTTCGCATCCAGGCCGGTGAAGGTGAGGCAGGCTCGGGGGCGGGGCTGGGTGGGCTTGGCGCGGAGGATGAGGGGGTAGGCGTCGGCGCCGCGGATCTCCGGGGACTTGTCCGTCTTGGGGGTGCCGACGGCGCCGCCGTGCGCGGTGGCTGCAGTACGGACATCGTCGACGGTGACCGTACTGCGGGACGCCTTGGTCGCGGCGGTCTTGGCGTCGTCGGCGACCTTGAGGGCGAAGTCGATCTCGGGCGGCTTCGACCAGGTCGTCGCGGTGACCGGGAAGACCAGGCCGAACATCAGTACGCCGATCAGGCCGATGATCCGCCGGTTCCTCCGCCCCGCCGAACCCGCCACCACCGCGGCACACCCGAACGCGAGCAGGAGCGTGATCCCCCGCATCACCCATTGCCGATCCAGCCGGCCGTCCACGGCGAACGCGGCCACGAACGCGATCACCAGACAAGCAAGGGCCGCACCGGCACCCAGGACACGGGGAGAGACGGATTTCATGGCGCCGACGATAGAACGCCACCGTTCGTCGCAGCGAACCGGCCGCTCACCGACAAACCTCCCGGACAGGTTCAACGGTCTTCGACACTGCTGGCAGATTCGGAACCGTCCCACCGCCCTGAGGGATTGGACCGCAGATGAGCCACGACGACCTCCCCACCGAAGCCCCCGGATCGTGGAGTCTCTCCCGCCGCCGGGCCCTCCAGTTGAGCGGCGGAATCGCCGCCGCCGGCACCATCGCGCCGGCCTCAGCCACAGCACAGCGCAGTACGGAATCTGCCGCCGGACAGGCCGTGCTGACCGAAGGCACGAACTTCATGGTGTCGGTCTCGCCGGACGGGCAGTGGCTCGCGTTCGATCTGGTGACGGCGATCTGGGTGACACCGGCCGCGGGCGGTACGTCGCGGCGGCTCACCGACGATCTGCAGGATGCCACCCGGCCGCGCTGGTCGCCCGACGGACAGCGGATCGCCTTCCAGTCCTATCGCGACGGCAACTTCCACCTCTGGTCGATCCATCCCGACGGAACCGGATTACGGCAACTCACCACCGGCCGTTTCGACCATCGCGAACCACACTTCACCCCGGACGGGCGCGCGATCGTGTTCTCGTCGGACCTCGGCGGCAGCGGCAGTTACGGCATCTACCGGCTGACCCTCGCCACCGGCGCGATCGTCGCACTCACCGACGACGCGTCGGAGGAGGCGGAACCGGCAGTCTCGCCCGACGGACGGAAGGTGGCTTTCACCGTCGACGCCGGCTCGATCGTGGAACTCGATCTGACCACGGGTCAACGCCAGGTCGTCGTCCCGGCCAAGACGGGCAGCACCGTCTACGGACCGGCGTACTCCGCGACTGGGCAACTCGCCTACGTGCGACTGACTGGACCGGCGTGTGACCTGGTGATCGGCGACCAGGTGGTGACGAGCGGGAAGGACGTCTTCGCAGTACCGCCGTCCTGGTCGTCGACCGGGGACATCTTCTACACCGCCGACGGCTTCGTCATGCGGCATCACGGCGGCGCGCAGACCGTCGTACCGTTCACCGCTGTCGTGCCCGTCACCTCCCGGCGTCCGCGACCGAAGACGCCTGATCTCGAGTCGGGCAGGCGCCGGCCGGTGCTCGGGATCGCGAGTCCGACCGCTTCGCGGGACGGGCGGTGGCTGGCGTTCCGCGCCCTGAACGCGTTGTGGGTGGCGCCGTCCGACGGCCGGAGTGCACCGCGCAAGATCGTTGCCGACGGCTACTTCAACTCGGATCCGGATTTCTCGCCGGACGGCAAGAAGTTGCTCTACGCAAGCGATCGGAACGGTACCGCAGACCTCTGGCTGCACGATCTCGCCGGCGGCTCGGACCAGCTGCTGACTTCGTTGCCTGGGGCACAGACCGCGCCACGCTTCTCACCGGACGGTCGGCAGATCGCCTACCAGGACCAGGACGGGATCGCCTGGGTGCTGGACATCGCGGCCGGTGAGGTCCGCCAGGTTTCGCCGGTGTTGTTCCAGCCCGGCCGGGTCAGCTGGTCCGCCGACGGCAAGACCCTCGTGCTGGCAGCGGTGAAGCCCTTCTCGAAGCGATTCCGCGAAGGCACCAGCCAACTCCTGTACGTCGACGTCGCGACCACCGCCTTCGAGTACGCCGAACCGATGCCGTTCAGATCGCTGGCAACCCGAGGTGACGACGGCCCGGTCTTCTCCCCCGACGGCAAGTGGCTCGCGTTCGTCGTCGAGAGCCTCCTGTACGTCGTACCGGTGGATCGGCGCGGAAGGTCCACCGGACAGCCGCGTGCCGTGACGTCGGAGGCGACCGATTCGCCTGTCTGGCTGGACGAACGGACCCTGCTCTACCTGCACAACGGGCAGTTGCGGCGGACGGATCTGCACGGCGCCCGGCCGCGGACGGTGAAGCTGGAGCTGCACTGGCAACGGGCTGTCGTGAACCAGCACGTGGTCATCCGAGCCGGTGCTCTGTGGGACGGTCGTGGCGAGAAGCTGCGGCGAAACGTCGACATCGTGCTGGACGGATCCAGGATCGCGGCGGTCCGGTCGCCGCACGGGAACGCGGACATCGACGCATCCGGGCTGACGGTCATGCCGGGGCTCATCGACGCACACAACCACTGGCATCTGCGCGGCCGCGCGTGGGGTGCGCGGCAGGGGAATCTCTGGTTGTCCTACGGGATCACGAGCACGCGCTCTCCGGGCGACCCCGTCTACCAGATGCAGGAGACGCGGGAAGCGCTCTCGCACGGTTCGCTGATCGGTCCCCGGTACTTCGCTACCGGTGAGGCGATCGACGGATCGCGGGTCTTCTACAACTTCATGCGGCCGACCCTCTCCTTGCGGCAGCTCGGGCTCGAACTGGATCGTGTCGAGGGGCTCGCGTACGACCTGGTGAAGACCTACGTGCGGTTGCCGATCGAGTACCAGCGGAGGGCGATCGCGGCCGTCCATCGGCTCGGGCTGCAACTCTCGTCGCACTATCTGTACCCCGCGGAGCATCTCGGCATGGACGGGATGGAGCACACGGGCGCGACGAATCGCCTGGGCTACTCGCATACGGTCAGCCGGTTGGGACGCGCCTATGCGGACGTGATCACGCTGTTCACCAAGGCCGGTCTGTCGGTCACGCCGACGCTCTTCAACTCGACGATGGCTCATGTGGACGACCCGTCGCTGTTGACGGATCGGCGGACGACGACGCTCTACCCGGCGTGGGAGTACGCCGCGTTGCGGGCTGAGGTCGACACGGCCGCGGGGCCGGCCGGGGTGACGACTCGCGCCTTGCTGGGCGGGAACGTGGACATGGTGCTGCGGATCCATCGCGGCGGTGGGTTCGTGATCTCCGGGACCGACTCGCCGCTGGACAACATCGCGGTGTCGCTGCACGCGAATCTGCGATCGATGGTGGCGGGCGGCTTCACGCCGTACGAGGCCCTGACGACGGCAACGCGGAATCCGGCGAGGTGGCTGAATCTGGAGGACAAGCTCGGTGTCGTCCGGGCGGGGGCGCAGGCGGACCTGTCGTTCGTCCGTGGGAACCCGCTGGAGGACATTCGTGCCGCGGCCGCTGTCGAGAAGGTGATGGTCGCCGGACGGCTGCACACGATCGACCAACTCTTAGAGCCCTACCTGCCCGCCGCTGGCGCATCCCGCACAGCGGAGGCCGGCTCGGCGCTCGGGACCGCCCCGGCGGTTGAGGCCGGCTCGGCGCTGAGGGCGGGCGCGGCGGCGCCCCTTGTTGCAGTTGCGGAGGCACCTGCTCCGTTGAGCCGGGAGGCGGCGCATGCGCGCGACCCGCAGTACTGGTGGCACGAGCCGGAGTGGTTGCATCGGGTTTGCTGCGAGGGGTAGCCCGGTCGGCTGGCAGAGTTCTGCTCTATGGCTCTTGAGATCGGCACGGCAAGCGCAGCGGAACTGGTGATGCTTGGCGACTGGGCGGCCGAGGAGGGCTGGAATCCCGGGCAGTCGGACACACTGGCCTTCGCCGCGGCTGATCCTTCAGGTTTCCTGGTGGGCCGACTCGAGGGCGAGGCGATCGCGTCGATCTCGGCGGTGCGGTACGGAGCGGAGTACGGGTTCATCGGGTTCTACATCGTCCGGCCGGAGTTTCGCGGCCAGGGCTATGGGATGCAGCTCTGGCGGGCCGGGATGGACCGGCTCGCCGGGCGCAATGTCGCCCTGGACGGGGTCTTCGATCAGCAGGCGAACTACCGGAAGTCGGGATTCCGGCACGCCTACAACCACGTCCGCTACGAAGGCGTTCCGCACGTCTCCCCTGGCGATGTGGATCTGGTAAACGGTCGCTCGATCCCTTTCGACCAGCTCGCCGCCTACGACCGTCGCTTCTTCCCGGCGGACCGCTCGTCCTTCCTGGCGCTCTGGGTCGGCCTCCCGGGACGCCGCTCCCTCGCCGCCGTCCGCGACGGCCAACTGCAGGGCTTCGCCGTACGCCGAGAAGCTCGCTCAGGCACCCGAATCGGCCCGCTCTTCGCCGCCACCGACGAGATCGCCCAGGGCCTTGTAGCCGGCCTGGTGGAGCCTGGTGAGCGGGTCGCCATCGACATCCCGGACGCCAACCCAGCAGCCGTCAAGCTGGTCGAGGGACTCGGCCTCGAGCCGACGTTCGAGTGCGCCCGGATGTATACCGGGCCGAATCCGGAGCTCGACCTGCCGTACGGCAGCGCCAGCCTCGAGCTCGGCTGAGTCAGAACGGCAGCTTGGGCTGGGGCGGGGCGTGGGTCGGGTCGACGCCGTCGAAGAGGCTGCTGACGGATTCGCCGTCGTGGATCCGCTGGATCGCGGCGGCGAACAGGCCGGAGACCGAGCTGACCTGGAGCTCGGGGAAGCCGTCCGGGCGCGGGACGGTGTCGGTGCTGATCACCTCGGTGATCGACGGGTGCGACGCGCAGCCGCTCGACCGCCTTGCCCGCGAACAGACCGTGCGTGCGTCGCGACCGCGGCCTCGGTGCAGCCGAGGTCCTTCAGCCGGTCCAGCAGCTCGATGATCGAACCACCGGTGGCGATCTCGTCGTCGAGCATGATCGCCTTCTTGCCGGCCACGTCGCCGACGATCGCGTCGATCACGACCCGGTCGTCGGCCAGCCGCTGCTTGCTGCCCGCCGCGACCGGCAGCCCGAGCAGCCGCGCGAACTGGGTCGCGGTCTTCGCGTTGCCGAGGTCCGGGCTGACGACGACCGTGTTGGTCAGATCGGTGCCGCGGAAGTGGTCGGCCAGTACGCCGATCGCGGTCAGGTGGTCGACCGGGACCGAGAAGAAGCCGTGCACCTGCGGCGCGTGCAGCGCCATCGTCAGCACCCGGTCCGACACCGGCCGCGACCAGCAGGTCGGCCACCAGCCGGCCGCCGATCGAGATCCGGGACGCGTCCTTCTTGTCCGACCGCGCATACGCGTAGTGCGGCATCACCGCGGTGATCTGCTGCCGCCGAGGCACCACGCGCGGCGTCGATCATCAGCAGCAGCTCCATCAGGTGCTCCTGCGTCGGCGGCACCAGCGGCTGGACGATGTAGACGTCCCGCTGGCGGCAGTTCACCTGCAACTGGACCTGCAGGCAGTCGTTGCTGAACCGGTGGATCTCCACCGGCGACAGCTGCACGCCGAGATCGGCACAGATCCGCTCGGCAAGACCGGAATGGGCACTTCCGCTGAACACGACGATCTCTCGCACGGCTCTCCCCGAATGCTGCGACCCGACAGAGCCGAGCCTACGCGAGCCTTGCCGGCAGTACAACGCATCCGGTCTCACGGGCGAGCCCTAGAACCAGATGCTACTCTGCCTGGTTCGCCTGATCTTCAGTGCATCCAGGAGGCCCTGCAGCGGCGTGATCGTGCCTTCGTCGGTCAGGCTCCGCGGGCGTCGTTCGAAGCGCTCGTGCGCCCGGAACGCCATTCACCTCGGGCTTCACCACGACATCGGAATGCGTACCAGACGAAGACCTGCCGGAGCGCGAGCTGAGCCCGGACAGTCCCGAATTTCGGTCGGCGCCGCACCCATGGTCGCCACCGGCTTGTGCAGCAACGACGAGGTCGCCGACGGCCGCGACGCCCAGTCGATCAAGTTCTTCAACCCACCGGGAATCGAGTAGTTGTACTCCGGCGTCGCAATCAACAGCCCATCCGCCGCGTGGATCAGCTCCCGCAACTCCCGCACCTGCTCCGGCAGCTTCTCCTCGGTGTCCAGATCCCCGTTGTAGTACGGCAGCTCAGCCATCCCCTCGTACTCCGTGATCGCCATCCCAGCCGGCGCAAACTTCTGCGCCGCCCGCAACAACGCGGTATTGAGCGACCCGTCCCGCAAGCTCCCGGAGATCCCCAAAATATTCAAGTCAGTCATTCAACCATTGAAACATAAACTACCTGACCGCATGATCACCGAGCACGAAGCGCGAGACGGCGCTAGGGCTTGTTGAGCAGCGCGGCGATGATCCCCGCAGCGGTGCGGCATCCCTCGGCTGAGGCGTCGAGGTGGGTTACCAGGCGGAGTTGGGTGCGGCCTACTCCGCTGATCAGGATGCCTTCTTTCCGGGCGGCCTCGACGATTTCGGGGACTGTTTTGCCGGTGGTGGCGATGTCGGCTACGACGATGTTGGTTTCTACCTGGTCGGGCTTGATCGAGCCGGGGGCTGCGTCCGCGAGGACTTCCGCGATCAGGCGGGCGTTGGCGTGATCTTCCGCGAGGCGCTGGACGTTGTTGCGTACGGCGTACAGGCCTGCGCCGGCGAGTACTCCGGCCTGGCGCCAGCCTGCTCCGAGGCGTTTGCGCCAGACGCGTGCCTCCTTGATCAGCTCCGTTGAGCCGACCAGGACCGAGCCGACCGGAGCGCCGAGGCCCTTCGAGAGGCAGACGCTCGCGGCTGCGGCTCGCGATCCATAGGCGGAGAGAGGTACGCCGGATGCGACCGATGCGTTCCACAGGCGAGCCCCGTCGAGGTGCAACGGGAGGCCGACCGAGTCGAGGAGATCCGCGAGAGCGTCGTACGACGTCTGGATCGTGCCGCCGCCGAAGTTGTGGGTGTTCTCGACCGATACGGCGGCCGTCTGGACGAAGTACGGGCCGAGGTCGGGCGCGATCAGCTCGCGGATCTGCTCCAGATCGATCTGGCCGCTCGGTGTGCTCCACGTCCGCGTGGTGATCCCACTGACGGCCGCATGCGCCCCGAGCTCTGCCCGCGCGATATGCGCCCGTGCCTCACAAAGCACCTCGCTGCCAGGCGGGACGAGCGCCCGTACGCCGAGGATGTTCGCCAGCGAACCGGTGACGGTGAACAGCCCCGCCTCGTGCCCGAGCAGCCCGGCGACCTCGGCCTCGAGCTCATGGACGGTCGGATCCTCGTCATAGACGTCATCCCCGACCGGCGCGCTGGTCATCGCGGCGAGCATTCCCGCCGACGGCCTGGTGACCGTGTCGGACCGCAGATCGACCAAACTCACAGCAAATCTCCCATCACGCCTGTGCGCCGCGGAGGCGCTCGGCGACCAGGAAAGCCAGCTCCAGCGACTGGTGCCGGTTCAGACGCGGGTCGCAGGCGGTCTCGTAGCGGTTGACCA
Organism: uncultured Actinomycetota bacterium; assembly: GCA_963740725.1. Lineage (GTDB taxonomy): Bacteria > Actinomycetota > Actinomycetes > Propionibacteriales > Kribbellaceae > Kribbella. Next base: position 272,793 of record CAVUFT010000025.1, on the reverse strand, counting down.
GGTCCTCCGCGACGAGCTCCTCGCCGCCGCCGAGACATTCGGTGACGTCGTCGCCGGTGAGCTCGATGTGCATGCCGCCCGGCCAGGTGCCGACCTGCTCGTGGGCGTCGAAGAAGCCCTGCACCTCGTTGATGACGTCGTCGAAGTTGCGCGTCTTGTACCCGTTCGGCGTCTCGTACGTGTTGCCGTGCATCGGGTCGCAGACCCACGCGATCGGCGAGCCATGGTCGCGGACCGCCTCCAGCAGCGGCGGCAGCCCGTCGCGGATCTTGCCCGCGCCCATCCGGGTGATGAAGGTCAGCCGGCCCTCGATCCCCTTCGGGTTCAGCTTGTCGATCAGCGCCCGGATGTACTCCGGCGTCGTGGTCGGCCCGATCTTCACACCCAGGGGTTCGACAACGAAGCCAGGAACTCGACGTGCGCGCCGTCCAGCTGCCGAGTCCGCTCCCCCACCCACAGCAGGTGGCCGGACACGTCGTACGGCTGCTCGGTCCGCGAGTCGATCCGGGTCAGCGCGTGTTCGTATTCCAGAATCAGCGCCTCGTGCGAGGCGTAGAAGTCGACCGTCTTGAACTCGTCCGCGGTCGCACCGCAGGCGCGCATGAAGGCGAGCGCACGCTCGATCTCCGACGCGAGCTGCTCGTAGCGACGCCCGACCGGCGAGGACTTCACGAAGTCGGTGTTCCAGGCGTGCACCTGGTGCAGGTCGGCGTACCCACCGGTGGTGAACGCGCGCGTCAGGTTCAGCGTCGCGGCCGCCGCGTTGTAGACCCCGCGCAGCCGCTCGCGGGTCCGGGATCCGCGACTTCTCGGTGAACTCGAGCCCGTTGACCGCGTCACCCCGGTACGACGGGCAGCGTGACGCCTTCGCGAGTCTCGTCACCGCAGCTCCGCGGCTTCGCGTACTGCCCGGCGATCCGCCCGACCTTCACGACCGGCACGCTCGCGGCGTACTGCAGGACGACCGACATCTGCAGCAGCACCCGGAGCTTGGCCCGGATGTTCTCCGCGGTGACCCCGTCGAAGGTCTCGGCGCAGTCCCCACCCTGGAGCAGGAACGCCTCGCCGCGCGCGACCGCCCCGATCTTGGTGGTCAGGTCGTCGCACTCACCGGCGAACACCAGCGGCGGCAGCCGTCCGCAGCTGGCCGATCACCTGCTCCAGCGCCGCCGCGTCCGGCCACTCCGGCTGCTGCAGCGGCTTGAGCGCCCGCAGCTCCTCCAGACTCGGAACCCCAGGCACCACACCAGCACTCAACGTCGCGAATTGCATACCCCAACCATATTCCAGCCGCCCGAACCGGCCGCCCAGCCGTCTCACCCGAGCGAGCTGGGATCCGCCGGTACGTCGACCGCGTGCTCACGCAGTACCGACAGTGGGATCGTGTCGAGGGCCCGGGCGTGAGTGGAAGCCAGTACGACGGGTGCCGGCGCTCCAGCGTGGTACGCCTGGAGCCAGCGGACCGCGACGACGCACCAGCGGTCGCCAGGCTTCAGACCGGCGAAACCGAGCTCGGGACGCGGCGTGCGAGAGGTCGTTGCCGACGGACCTCTGATGCGCCAGGAACTCGGTCGTCATCACCGCGCAGACCGTGTGGCTGCCGAGGTCCTCCGGCCCGGTACTGCAGCAGCCGTCGCGGAAGAACCCGGTGACGCGGATCGGTCCCGCACTCCTCCAGTGCCCCGCCGAGCACGTTCCAGTCGCTCTCCATCGCCGCGGGTCAGGAGGCCTTGGTGTCGTCGAGCCGCGGCTTTATGTGGTCTCCACGATCTCGCCGGCCTTGAGCAGTTCCTTGGCCTTCTCGGCGTACATGTCGACGTACTCCTGGCCGGACAGCTCCATCAGCGCGTACATGATCTCGTCGGTGACCGAGCGCAGCACGAACCGGTCGCGCTCCATCCCCTCGTACCGGGAGAAGTCCAGCGGCTTGCCGATCGCCACGCCGGGGCGGACCAGCCGCGGCAACAGCCGGCCGGGCTCGCGAACAACCACTTCGGCATACGGTGCCGGGCGGGTTCAGCTTCTCGGTGTCGATCATCGCGACCGGGATGACCGGGACGCCGGCCACGATCGCCATCCGGGCGACGCCGGTCTTGCCCTTGTACAGCCGGCCGTCGGGCGAGCGGGTGCCTTCGGGGTAGATCCCGAACAGCTCACCCTTGGCCGAGGATCTCCAGGCCGGTGTTCAGCGCGGCCAGCGAGGCGCGCCCGCCGGACCGGTCGATCGGGATCTGGCCGATCGGACCGGAAGAAGGTCGCCATCAGGCGGCCCTTCAGGCCCGGGCGCGGTGAAGTACTCCGACTTGGCCGGGAACACGATCTGCCGCGGTACGGCGACCGGCAGGAACACCGAGTCCGATGAACGCCAGGTGATTGCTGACCAGCAGCGCCGGACCGGTCGCCGGCACGTTCTCCAGCCCCGTCACCCTGGGACGGAAGAGCAGCTTCGCAATCGGTGCGACGAAGAACCGCCGGAGGAACATGTACAGCATCGCCTTCACCTCCGTCACGTCGGCGGATCACCTTACGTTCCACCTTCCTCCTCTAGCAACGTCACCGCCAGGAATAGCCGTGTTGCACTCCGTGTTGTCACCCGGTTGCAGACTGGGTGCGAGATCGGTCACGAGACCCGAACGACACCCGAGCCGGACTGGGCGAGGCGCCTCCTGGCTGCGACCATTACCTTCCAAGACGTCTCGGGCAGTACACATTTCGTCGAGGAGCAGCCGTGCCAGTGCAAGCCCATGCGGAGGAGTTCCGCAGCCCCGGATCAGGCGCGAACGCCGCGACCGGGGTCCTGCTGAGCCACGGCTTCACCGGCTCGCCGAGCTCGATGCGCCCGTTCGCGGAGCACCTGGCCACCGAGGGCTTCGGCGTCGCCGTACCGCGGCTGCCCGGCCACGGCACCGACTGGCGTGAGATGAACACCACCCGCTGGCAGGACTGGTACGCCGTACTCGACAACGAGCTCGAACGCCTCCGCAAGGAGCACGACCGGGTCTTCGTGGCCGGCCTGTCGATGGGCGGCTGTCTCGTACTGCGGCTGGCCGAGCAGCACGGCGCCGACATCTCCGGCGTGATCCTGGTGAACCCGTCGGTTCGCACCGACGACAAGCGTCTGGCCGCTGCTGCCGGTGCTGCAGGCGCTCGTCCCGTCCTTCCCGGGGATCTCGAACGACATCAAGAAGCCCGGCGTCGACGAGGGTGCGTACGACCGGATGCCGCTGAAGGCGCTCCACTCGCTGTCGAAGCTGTGGCAGGTCACCCGCGAAGATCTCGCCAAAGTCACTCAGCCGGTGCTGCTGTTCCGCAGTACTGTCGATCATGTGGTGGAGCCGAGTTCGGGTCTGGCGATCCTGGGGGCGATCTCGTCCCGCGACGTGACCGAGACCCTGCTCGAGGACAGCTATCACGTGGCAACCCTGGACAACGACGCACCAAGGATCTTCGCGGATTCGACCGCCTTTATCGAACGGCTGAGCATTGATGCGTGACAACGGCTTGACCGCCTCGGCGTACACGTCGATGGGCGGGATCGACCCCCTCGTCGCCGAACCGGTGCTGGCCGCACTGGCCGAGGCCGGCATCGCCGCGTACGCCGTAACGCCGGGCGAGCCGGGTCCGCGGGCGAAGCGCCGTCTCCCGCGAGCCCCGCCGCCGAGCCCGAGTCGACGGGGAAACGGCTTCGGCCGACGGTCGACGTACCGAAGAAGGCCGAGGCGCACGCGCCCGAGAAGGCGGATGCGGTCGAGCAGATCGCCGCCGGGTTCGAGGAGATCTTCGTGGACGCCGACTCCACCGACCAGGCTCGTGGGGTGATCGACCGGAGTGCCGAGGACGCCGAGTGGAAGTCGCTGGTCGAGCAGTTCAACGCTCCCTCGGCGCCTGGGCACTCGACGACGCCGGTGCCGCGGTGGCCGGTCAGCGAGGACGTGGACGAGAACTCGTACGAGCCGCTGATCGACGTACCGGCCGGATTGATCGTCGGGGACACCGACGAGGATCCGCCGGAGGAGCCGCCGGCCCGGCGTACGGACGACCCGCACGACCACTTCGTACCGCCGGAGCCGCCGCGCGGACCGCGACTGGACTGGATCAGCCGGGCCGCCTGGCTCGGGCTGCTCGGCGGACCGGCGCTGCTGATCCTGGCCGCGCTCTTCGACTTCGGCACCGGCCGGATCACGACGATCGCCGTGGTCGGCTTCATCGCCGGATTCCTCACCCTGGTGATCAGGATGAAGGACCGCCTCCCACCCGAGGACACCCCGGACGACGGGGCGGTCGTCTAAAGCCACTAGAGTGCAGATCGTCGGACAATCCGACGACCGCTCTGCAGAGGAGGCAGCCCCGTGCAGGTCACCGAGACCGTCGAGATCACCGGCCACCTGATGGATACGGGGTTGCTGTCCCGCGTCCTGGACGACATCCGCGGGTACGGCGGTGAGTACACGCTGGACAAGTTCGACCTGGGCTACGACAAGGACGACCCGTCGACGGTCCGGATGACGGTCGGCGCCGAGGACGAGGAGTCGCTGCAGCGACTGCTGATGCGGATCCAGACCAAGGGCGCGAACCTGGTCAACCCCGGTACGCCGGAGATCTCCGAGGTGGAGCAGGACGGCGTCTTCCCGGACGGCTTCTACTCGACCACCAACCTGCCGACCAGCGTCCGGCTCAACGGTCACTGGGTGCAGGTGCGGAACCCGGAGATGGACTGCGGCCTGCTGATCGAGGGTGACGCGGTCCGGACCATCCCGATGTCCGAGGTGAAGGCCGGGATGCGGATCATCTCCAGCGCCCAGGGCGTCCGGGTCACTCCCCCGCTGGTCGCGCACGACGAGGAGGCGTTCGGCTTCATGGAGTCGGACGTGTCCAGCGAGAAGCCGCAGCGGGTGCTGGTGAAGCAGGTCGCCGACGGGATGCGCGAGGCGAAGGCGAACGGGCAGAAGGTGCTCTGGGTCGGCGGCCCGGGCATCGTGCACACCGGCGCCGCGCCGGCCATGGTCGCGATCGTCGAGGCCGGTTTCGTCGACGTGCTGTTCGCCGGGAACGCGCTGGCGACGCACGACATCGAGTCCTCGCTGTACGGCACGTCGCTGGGCGTCGACCTGGCGCGCGGGCGCGGTGTCGAGCACGGGCACGAGCACCACATCCGCGCGATCAACACGATCCGCAAGGCCGGCTCGATCGCCGACGCGGTGAAGCAGGGCGTGCTGACGTCGGGCGTGATGCACGCGATGGTGCAGAAGGGGAACACCTTCGTGCTGGTGGGTTCGGTCCGCGACGACGGGCCGCTGCCGGACGTCTACACCGACGTCCTCGAAGGCCAGCGGGCGATGCGCGCCGAACTCGCCGACGTCGGCTACTGCCTGATGGCGGCCACCATGCTCCACTCGGTTGCCACCGGCAACATCCTGCCGGCCTCCATCCCGCTCACCTGCGTCGACATCAACCCGGCCACCGTCACCAAGCTCGCCGACCGCGGCTCGTCCCAGGCCCGCGGCATCGTCACCGACGTCGGCCTGTTCGTCGAGCACCTGGCGCGCGAGCTGGTTCCGTCGTACGTCGCGGCCGAATAGCCCGTACGCCGGATAACCCGTACGCCGCTCGCCTGCGTGAGTTCTGTCGGTGCCATGGTCCATCGTGGGGTCATGGCACTGAGAACGAAGGCTGATTGGTTCGGCGTGGTGCTCAACTCGCCGGATCCGCAGAAGCTGGGCCGGTTCTACCAGCGGCTCCTCGGCTGGACGCTGTACGCCGATGAGCCCAACTGGGTGACCTTGGCCCCGTCCAAGAAGGCTGGGTACAACCTGGGCTTCCAGCGGGAGGAGCTCTACGAGAGACCGGTCTGGCCGGCCGCCGAGGGCAAGCAGCAGATGCAGCTGCACCTCGACATCGCGGTCGACGATCTGACCGAGTCGGTCGCGCACGCCCTCGAAGCCGGCGCCGAGCTGCCGGACTTCCAGCCGCAGGACGACGTCCGGGTGATGCTCGACCCGGACGGGCATCCGTTCTGCCTGTATCTGGACTCCGAGGATTAGTTAGTAGTTAGTAACTAGTAACCTTGGCCCCATGGTCAACCGGATGAGTGGGGCCGAGCGTCGGGTGCAGGTGCTGGCGTGCGCGGCGGAGGAGTTCGCCGCGCACGGGTTGCATGGAGCCTCGACGGAGGCGATCGCGCGGGAAGCAGGAATCACCCAGGCCTATGTGTTCCGCATGTTCGGGACGAAGAAGGCCTTGTTCCTGGAGCTGGTGACGGCCGCGTTCGACCAGGTCAGCGACCGGATGCTCCAGGCAGGCGAGGGAGCGACCGGGGCAGAGAGCCTGGAGCGGATGGGCGCGCAGTACTACGGGCTCCTGTCGGACCGGACCTCGCTGTTACTCCAACTGCAAGGCTTCGCCGCCTCTGGGGACGCCGAAGTACAGGCGGCTGTGCGTGAGCGCTTCGCCCACATGTGGCAGGTCGTGGCCGACTCGACCGGTCTGGACGCGGTAACGGTCAAGTCGTTCCTCGCCTTCGGCATGCTGCTGAACGTCGGTGCCGCGCTCGATGTCGACGGAATCGACGAGCCGTGGAGCAAGGGGGTCCGCACCCGCATCCAGCCCGGGCTGTTCGAGCACATCACCACGGAGACGAACCGATGACCACGCCGGAAGGTCCCGCAGCGCCGCACGGGCCCGGTCCGGAGGCGCGCGGGCTCGGTCCTGCGCTCGTGACGGTGGCGTTCCTCGGGGCAGTCATCGGCGGGGTGGGAACCCCGCTGATCACCTCCGTCGCGCTCGATCTCGGGGTGTCGCTGGGCACCGCCCAGTGGACGCTGACCGTGACCCTGTTCGCGGGCGCGATCGCCGCGCCGATCCTCGGCCGGCTCGGCACCGGCCCGCGCCGCCGCGCCACGATCCTCAGCACTCTCGCCCTCGTCGCCCTGGGCGGCCTGCTCACCGCGATCCCGGCGCCGTTCGCCGTACTGCTCCTCGGCCGCGCACTCCAGGGCGTCGCACTGGGAGCCCTGGCCCTGTTGATGAGCGTGGCCCGCGACCACTTGCCGGCTGACCGCGCGCACGCCACGATCGCGACGATCTCGGTGGCCGGCACGGTCGGGCTCGGGGTGGCCTACCCACTGATGGGCCTCGTCGACCAACTCGCAGGGCTCCGCGTCGCCTATGCGGTCGGCTTCCTGCTCTCGCTTTGTGCCGTCCTCATCGCGTGGCGCACACTCCCACCGGACACTCCTCGCCCGAGCGTCCGGATCGACGTTCCGGGCGCGGTACTCCTCGGCCTCGGCACGCTCGGTGTGCTGTTCGTCGTGGCCGAGCCGTCGGTCTGGAACCCGCCCTGGGAAGGCGCGTCCATCCTCGTCGCCGCCGCGCTCGCGCTCGGCGCTTGGGCAGCGGTCGAACGCCGCGTCGCCGCGCCGCTAGTCGATGTCAGCCTGTTCGCCCGCGGCGGCCTGCTGCGAGCGAACGCAGCCATGCTCACCGCAGGCATCGGCATGTACCTGCTCTTCTCGCTGCTCACTCGCTACGTCCAGACCTCACCGGACGCCGGGTACGGTTTCGGGTTGTCCGGCGTACTGGCCGGCGCCGCGCTGATCCCGTTCTCCGTGCTCGGTTTCGCCGCCGGCCGGCTGACGCCGTGGTTGACCGGCCGGGTGTCCGCGCGCTCGGTCTTCGTGATCGACGCGGCCTGTGTTGTCCTCGCGGCGGGACTCTTCGCGATCGGCCGGGATTCGCTGGTCGTGATTCTGGCCGCGATGGCAATCCTCGGGCTCGGCGTCGGCGGGGCCTCGGCGATCATGCCCAGGCTGGTGCTCGACGGGGTGCCCCAGCAAGAGACGTCGAGCGTGCTGTCGGTCAACCAGATCGTCCGCAGCGTCGGGTTCAGTATCGGCAGCGCTCTTGCCGGGCTGTTGCTCTCGATCGCAACCCCGGCCGGCGCCTTGTTCCCGCGAGAGCACGGCTACACAACTGCCGCGGCCTACGTCCTCCCGCTGCTCGTGCTCAGCGCGCTCGTGATCCGCCTGGCGTCACGGTGGCCTGGGTTACGGCGACGGTGAGGTCGGACAGGGCAGGATGGCGGCCATGACCGAACTGGTGCACCTGGCCGTGGCCGACGGCGTCGCGACGATCACGCTCGACTCGCCGCACAACAAGAACGCGCTCTCCCAGCAGCTGACGAGTGAGCTGCTCGCGCACCTGGAGACGGCCGGCGCCGACGAGGCCGTCCGGGTCGTCGTCCTGCGGTCCGCGCTGGACGTGTTCTGCTCGGGTGCCGACATGTCCGAGGCGACGTCGGTCGGGATGGGCGTCGGCGCGCAGCGGATGGTCGACGTCCAGCGCGCAATCGTGGCGCACCCGAAGCCGGTGGTCGCCCGCGTCGCCGGCCCGGTCCGCGCCGGCGGCATCGGCATCGTCGCGGCAGCCGATATCAGCCTCGCGGCCGAGACCTCGACGTACGCGCTGACCGAGGTCCGCCTAGGCCTCGCCGCCGCCACGATCTCCCTCACGGTCATCCCCCGCCTCACCGACCGAGCCGCCGCCCTCACCTTCCTCACCGGCAACACCTTCGACGGCGCCGAAGCCGCCCGCCTCGGCCTAGTCACCCAGGCAGTCCCCTCCGAAGACCTCGACTCCACCCTCGACGAGACCCTGAAGTCCCTCCTCAAAGGCGTCCCCCAAGGCCTCCGTGAGACCAAGAAGCTCCTCAACCGAGAACTCCTCGCCGACATCGACGCCCGAGGCACCACCCTCGCCGAACTCTCGGCTTCTCTCTTCGGCTCCCCCGCCGCCCAGGAAGCCATGCTCGCCTTCCTCAACCGCAAGAAGAAATAAGAGGACTACTTACTGAAGGCCGCCGTTGCTGTGGAGTAGTTGGGCGTTGACCCAACCGCCTTCCTTGGAACAGAGGAAGGCGACGAGGTTGGCGGTGTCGGTGGGGCGGCCGGGGCGCTTGAGTGGGTTCTGAGCGGCGAACCGGTCGACCAGTTCTGGGGTCATCCAGCCGGTGTCGATCGGACCTGGATTGATCACGTTCGCCGTGATCCCGAGATCGCTCAGCTCGTGCGCCGCCGCGAGAGTGATCCGGTCGAGCGCGCCCTTGCTCGCGCCGTACGGGAGATTGCCCGCCGTGTGATCACTCGTCAGTGCGACGATCCGCCCAGCGCCGTACGGCGCGTCGTACTGCTCCGCGAACGCCTTGATCAGCAACCAGCTCGCTCGTGCGTTCACCGCGAAGTGCCGGTCGAAGCTCTCGACCGTCGTGTCCAGGATCGAGCTGTCCACCGACTCGGCATGCGACATCACCAACGCCTGCACGGATCCCAGCGCCGCCCGGGTCGCCTCGAACACCGCCTGCGGAGCCGCAACATCCTCGAAGTCCCCCTCGACCGAGAACACCCGTGCCCCGTGCCCGGCCAGCACCTCCGCGATCTCGTCCCGTGCCGCGGTGTCCTTCCCCCACGGCATCCGCTCGTCGTAGCCGGCGTAGTACGTGAAGGCGACGTCCCACCCAGAAGCCGCCAGCCGCTCCGCGATCCCGGCGCCGATCCCCACCCGCCGGCCGACGCCCGTCACCAACGCCACCGGCCGCTTCTCGCTCATACCGCCATCCTCGCGGCGGTTTCTTCAATACACAAAGAGTTTATTCGGTTGCGGACCGCAGCTGAACGTTGGTGGAGTGTGCGGCATGACGATGACCGCAGCGATGCGTACGACGTTCCGTGAGCAAGGGTTTCTTGGTCGTTCCTGGGGTGCTCAGTGCGGAGCAGATTGCGCGGGGGCGGGAGTTGGTTGCGGCGGAGTTGGAGAAGGAGCCGCCGGCGGCGGGGCATGTTGGGTTTCATTTCGCCTGGCCTCGGTTCGAGGGCGGCGTTGGGCATCCGTTGCTCGACTTCTATCGGGAGACTGTCGCGGGGCTGGCCGCTGAGTTGGTGAAGCCTGAGTTGGGCGTTGATGAGCCGGACTTTGCGCAGATCGCGACGACGATTCCCTCGTGGTCGCATCGGCCGGGAAGTCCACATGTGGATGGGTTGAATCCGCTCGGGCCGGACGGTACGCCGTACACGTTCTCCGTGCTCGCCGGTGTCTGGCTGACGGATCAGTTGGAGGAGTATCACGGCAACCTGCACGTCTGGCCGGGCACGCATCGGCGGTTCGGGGAGTACCTTGCCGAACACGGCGCCGATGCCCTGGCCGAGCTGGCGGAGGACACCAGCGGATGCGCCGTACCCGAAGATCGAGCTCGGTGAGCAGATCCAGACGTTCGGATCGGCCGGGAGTGTGCTGTTCGCGCAATACCTGCTGGGGCACAACATCGGCGGGAACACCGGGCCGGAGCGGCGCGAGACGATCTACTACCGGCTGCAGGCCCACGGGCACCGCGATCGGTGGCGCGAGGTGGTCACCGATCCGTTGAGTGAGTTCAGAGAAGGCTGAGTTCGATCAGCATCGGTAGGTGGTCGGAGCCTGCGGCGAGGTCGGTGCGGGTGACGCCTTCGATGGTGTCGAGCGGGATGATCCGGCCGGCCAGCTCGGGCGAGAGCATGGCGCCGTCGATGCGTTTGACCGGGTTGTCGGAGTGGAAGGTCGGGCCGGCGTCGACGCCGAGGTCGGTCAAACCTTCTGCTGCAAGGCGATCCCAGACCGGGCCGCCTGGTTCCTCGTTGAGGTCGCCGACGAGCAAGTAGGGCAGGCCGAAGGACTTGCAACCCCGCAGTACCTGCTCCAGCTCGTGTTGGCGGCCGCGGATGTTCAGGCCGAGGTGGCAGACGATCAGCGCCAGTTCGACCTCGCCGAGCTTGATCCGCCCGCCGACCGCGCCGCCGGGTAGCTGCGTCGCGATGAACCGCAGACGCCGGCGCCAGAACGGGCGCCAGACCCGCCAGCGTGACGGTCCGGAAAGGTCGATGCCGTCGGCAACCAGTACTGCGTTGCGCACCGAGGCGGCGACATAGGTCAACCCGAAGGTCGCCGCCATCGCCTCGCGCTTGCGCCTGGTCCCCCACCACGTCGGCGCTTCCTGGATCAACGCGACATCAGGCTTGCAGGCATGAACCACCCGGGCCAGCGCCTCGCGGTCATCACCCCAGCGGTGCACGTTGTACGACAGCACCCGCAGCGACGGGCTTTCCGTCATGCCTCGGGCTCACCATGCAACTCAGCGGGCTGCTTCGCGACCTCAGGTTCCGCCGTACGCATGCCCGTACGCCGGCCAACCGACTTCCGCGCCGCTCGTTCAAGCCTCGCAGACCGTCCACTGCGAGCAGCCGTCTTGGCCGTCACCGCGGTCGTCTTCACCCGCACCCGGCGCAACCAGGTCGCCTCTTCGCGCGCCAGGTCCGCCGCGCCGACCATGCCGGCTTCCGGACCGAGCACCGCGCGAACGATCCGCGCCTCCGGCCGGAACCCACGACCGGTCAGCGTCCGCTTGAACGCCTCGCGCGCAGGTGCCAGCAACAACTCGCCCGCATCGGAGACGCCACCGCCGATCACGAACGTGCCCGGGTCGAGAGCGGCGGCGAGGTTCGCCAGCCCGATGCCCAGCCAGCGGCCGACGTCCTCGAGCAGCTCGATCGCGACCGGATCGCCGTCCTTGGCCAGGTCGGTCACCATCGGACCGTTGATCTTGCGCGGATCACCTTCGGCCGCGCGCAGCAGATTGTGCGCGACCGGAGAACCGGAGAGCGCGAGCTCACGAGCCTCCCGGGTCAGCGCGTTGCCGGACGCGTACTGCTCCCAGCAACCACGGTTGCCGCACTCGCAGCGATGACCGCCCGGCACCACCTGCATGTGCCCGAACTCGCCCGCGATCCCGAACTTCCCGCGCTGCAGCGCACCGTCATTGAGGATCGCGCCACCAATGCCCGTGCCCAGCGTCACGCAGACCAGGTGGCTCTCACCCTGACCGCCACCGAACCGCCACTCCGACCAGGCAGCCGCGTTCGCGTCGTTCTCGACGACCACCGGCAGCCCGAGCCGACGCTCAACAGCATCCCGCAACGGCTCGTGCCGCCAGGCGAGGTGCGGAGCGAAGAGCACCGACGAACGAGTCCCGTCGACGAACCCGGCCGCGCCGATCCCGACCGCGATCACGTCGTGCCGCGACTCGAGGTCGTGCACGATCTCCGCGATCGCGTCCTCGGTCTCCCGCGGGTCCTTCGTCGGGGTGTCCCGGCGGAGCCGGTCCAGGATGTTGCCCTCCGGATCGACCACCCCGGCGGCCACCTTGGTGCCACCGATGTCGATCCCGATCGTCAACGCCTGCGTCAGAGCCATCGCACGACCCTCCTGGTGTGACCCCCTACAACCAGCGAACCACCCACCGACAAACCCTCTGCCGCAACCGTCCCCAGCACAGCGTGCGGCGGCCAACTGCTTGCGCGCTCGGCATCTCGCGCGGGGCGCGCTCACCGCTCTCGCGCGGTACGCGCGAAGCGCGCGAGGCGTGCTCACCGCGTCTTCTCCGGCGCCGGGGCCGGCCGGCGGGCCAGGTCGGCGGCGCCGATGATGCCCGCGTCGTTGCCGAGCTCGGCCAGCCCGAAGGTCGGATGCGGCCGGTTCGCCTTCGCCGGCAGGTTCTTCTCGAACGCCACCGTCGCCGACTTCAGCAGCAGATCCCCGGCGGCACTCACGCCGCCGCCGACCACGATCATCGCCGGGTCGAACAGCGTCGCGATACTCGCCAGCGCCTCCCCCAGCCAGCGACCGAGATCATCGAACAGCTCCACCGCGCAGGGATCCCCACTGGTAGCGGCCTTCGTGATCATCGGCCCGGTCAGCTGCGCCGGATCAGTGATCCCGCAAACGCTCAGCATCTGCGCGGCAGCCAGCGAACCCGACTCGGCCTGCGCCCGTCCCTCGCGGACCAGCGCACTCCCCGACGCGTACTGCTCGATGCACCCACGAGCTCCACACCCACACCGATGCCCACCCGGTACGACGCGCATGTGCCCAAGCTCAGCCGCCACACCGTTAGCCCCGCGCAGCAGCTCGCCGCCGATCACGACGCCGCCACCGATGCCGGTCCCGACGGTGATGCAGACCATGTGCTCGACGTGCCGCGCAGCCCCGAAAGCGAACTCGCCCCAGGCCGCCGCATTCGCGTCGTTCTCCACGACCACAGGAACCTTGAGTACTTCGGCCACCCGCGTCCCGAGCGGCTCGTCGCGCCACGCCAGGTTCGGCGCGAACAGCACCGTCGACCGGTCCGACGAGACGAACCCGGCGGCGCCGATCCCGACCGCCTCCACCTCGTGGCCGGCGATCAGTTCCGCGGCCGCGTCGCAGATGGCCGCGGCGGTGTCGTCCACCGAGTTCGCCGGGGTGTCGCGATGGGTCCGGGCGCCGATCTTGCCGTCGGTGCCGACCACTCCCGCCGCGATCTTCGTACCGCCGACGTCAATGCCGATCGTCAGTCCCATGGTTCGGGGTCCTCACTCACATCGATCCGGTCCACCCGGGACCGAGCTGGTTCGGGTTCCTGCGACCCCGCAGTACGCGACTCTGCGTCCGCCCGGGCTTGCCGCGCAGCCTCCGCGGCGGCTTCCAGCAACGACCGCAGCGAGCCGAGCACCCCGGCGGCCGCGGTCGACAACTGCTCGATCGTCTCCGGGCTGGTCGTCCGCACCTTGGCGATCAGCTGGCAGACGGGACACCACTGGCACTCCGGCCCGCCCCGCTCCGCAGTACCGTGCTCGTGCTCGTCCTCAGCTTCGTCAGGCTCAGCAGCCGGTACGCCGTACGCCGACTCGTCATCAGCCGGTACGCCGTACGCGGGCTCCTCGTCGCTCGGCGCGCTGTGCTGGTGCTTGGCCTCGGACGTCGCCTGCTGGAGCACCGCGAACAGCTTGGCGGCTTCCTCGGCGACCGATCCGATCGGCTCCTTGTTCGATCCTGGCTCACCTGGTGCCCTCCGTGATCGCGGCCGGCTCGGGCTCCGCGTCGTACTGCTCGCGAATCCCCTGCGCCAGCTCCTGCGCCGTAGTACCGGCCAGTGGCTCGCGTGGCGCGAAGCGCACCTGCAGGCGTCCGTTGTCGAGGCGCGCTCCGGCGACCACCGCACGCGCCAGCGCGGCCGGCAGCGGCAGCACGCGGCGGTACGAGCCGACCGTGATGATCAGGTCGTCACCGTGCCGGGCCAGTTCCAGGTCACTGGCCGATGCCAACGGCAACGGCATGGTCAGCGTGTAGGTGCGCCCGTCGGTGTCGATGTGGCGATCCACCCAGAGCGAGGTCTCGTCGGTGGCCCGCGTGAACGGGTCGTCGCCGCCGTACATCTCGACGGCGAACGCAGCAAGCTCCTCGACACCGACCGGCTCGCACGCCCGGTACGGCGATTCCCAGATCGGCAGCGGGCGGAACGAGTCGGCGACGTCGTCGAGGATCCCGCGCTGGGCCGCGACCCACTGGCGACGCCAGTTGTCGGCGCCGGCGGCCGGGAAGACGCGGTTCGCGATCACGCCGTCGACGCGGTAGCCGTACAGCGAAAGGGTCGTGAGCGAGCGGCGAGCCTCGGCGACAACCACAGCTTCGGGGGTCAGCACGAGCCGCACGGAAGCGTCGGGACCGGCCAGCAGGGCGCGGATGTCGGCGAGGTCGCGGTGCAGCCTGCGCAGCGCGTCGAACACGTTGTCGTCCGGCATCGGGATCCCAGCTGCCTTGCCGATCAGCGGCCGCAGCGTGCGGGTCACCTTGCGCTCGACGTTGAGGATGCGATCCATGTACCAGTTGAGGGCTTCCGGCAGCGCCAGCAGCCGGAGCGTCTCGGCCGTCGGCGCGCAGTCGACCACGATGACGTCCCAGCGGCCGGAGCGGACGTGGTCGCGCACCTCGAGCAGCGCGAGCACTTCCTCGGCGCCCGAGAGCACGGTCAGCTCCTCGGCCTCGATCGGGTCGACGCCGACCGTGTGCAGGACCGAGCGCAGGTACGACTGGATGTCACCCCAGGCCCGCTCGAACCGGCGCTGCGCGTCGATCTGCTGCACGAACAGCAGGTCGTCGATCTCGGTCGGCTCCGGACCCACCTCGCTGTCGAACGCGTCGCTCAGCGAGTGCGCGGCATCGGTCGAGAGAACCAGCGTGCGGAGTCCGCGCAGTGCGGCGAGTGTGGCCGTGCCGGCCGCGGACGTGGTCTTGCCCACGCCGCCTTTCCCTGTGTACAGCAGTACCCGAGTCACCGCTATCAGGACTCGACGCGCTTCTTGAGCCCCTTCAGGGCCGTGTCGATGATGACCTTCTCCGCCTTACGTTTGAGCATTCCGATCATCGGGATCGCCACGTCGACCGCGAGCCGGTACGTCACCTCGGTCCCGTCGGCGCCGAGATCCCGCAGTACGTAGGCGCCGTCCATGCCCTTGACCATCTTGGCCTGCACCAGCGTCCAGGTCACCTCGTTGCGGGACCAGACGTAGTCCAGCGTGTACTCGTCGGAGATCGCCCCGGCGTCCACCTTGAACCTGACCTGCTTGGGCCGTCCCGCCTCGTCGGTGGAGAGCACCTTCGTCTCGCGCATCGAGTCCGCCCACTCCGGGTACGCCTCGAAATCCGCGATCACCGCCATGATCGCCTTCGGAGTCGCGTTCACGACGATGGTCGAGGTGGTCTGCTCTGCCATCGATTCACCTCTTCGCTGCCGGGACGTGTTCTGCCGAGACGCTCCGGGGTCCGCTTCCGGCACCCCGATGCCCACACCGGAGACTATCGCGGGTTCCGAGCCCGTACTGCGTTCGCCTGCGGCGCGGCCCGACTCGACCTCGTCCTTGAACCGCCAGATCCGGTTCCGGTACCTGGCGACGTACCGCTCCTTGAGCTTGTTGAGGCTTCTGGTGCTCGAGTGTTTCGCAGGGTCGACCCGGAGGTACCAGTGCACGACGACTCCGTCGCGGACCGGCTCGAGCCACCACTCCGCAGTACCGATGGCCGCTCCGGTGACTGCCCAGCGCACGCCCTCCAGACCGCGGCGCTCCGAGGGGGTCAGGGTCGAGTTCCGGCCACCACTCGCGCCATAGGGTGTCCGTACCCAGCCGCTCTGCGACGTAGGCTGGATCAGCAACGACCAAGTCGTCGCAACTGATGTCGAGCGATGGCATACGTAATTCCTAGTTCCCTGGGTCACATCTGTCTGGCTACTACCGGGTAGGTGACTGTAGCGTGCGCCGGAGTCGACAAATCGTGACCGACTGAGGAGACGCGGATGCGTGAGTACACCGTTCCAGCTGTGATCGAGCCACCGACCACCGGTGGCCTGAGCGATTCCGTCTGGGCGAACGCCTCCTCCCATCCTGACACCGCCGTCTTCAGCCGCCGGGTCGGGGACGGCTGGCTGGACATCACCGCGGCCGAGTTCGCCGCCCAGGTGAGCGGGGTGGCGAAGGGCCTGATCGCGGCCGGCGTCAAGCACGGCGACCGGGTCGCACTGCTTTCGGCCACCCGCTACGAGTGGACGCTGATCGACTACGCGATCTGGAGCATCGGCGCGGCGACCGTGCCGATCTACGAGACCTCCTCGGCGTCGCAGATCCAGTGGATCCTGACCGACTCCGAGGCTGTCGTCGCTGTCGTGGAGAACGCGGCCCACGGCGCGGTGGTGGAGTCGGCTCGCGCCGAGGCGCCTTCGCTGCAGGAGGTCTGGCAGATCGAGTCGGGCGCTGTCGACGAGCTCACGATGCTCGGGCAGGACATCTCGGATGCCGAGCTCGACAAGCGTCGTACGGCGGTCGTGCCTGGCGATCTCGCGACGTTGATCTACACGTCGGGGACGACCGGGCGGCCGAAGGGCTGCAAGATCACCCACTCGAACTTCATGGACGAACTGGGTACGGCGGTGAAGATCCTGGACGGGTTGTTCGCCGAGGGCGCTTCGACGTTGCTGTTCCTGCCGTTGGCGCATGTCTTTGCGCGGATCATCCAGGTCGGTTGCGTGATGATGCGGGTGAAGCTCGGACACACCGCCGATGTGAAGAACCTGGTGCCGGATCTCGGGTCGCTTCAAGCCGACGTTCATCTTGAGCGTGCCGCGGGTGTTCGAGAAGGTCTTCAACACGGCCAGCCAGTCGGCGCATGCCTCGGCAAGGGCAAGATCTTCGACGCTGCTGCTGAGACTGCTATCGCTTACTCGACCGCGCCGGCGTTCTTCTGGGCCTGGCTTCGGGCTTCGGGCCAAGCATGCTCTCTTCGACCGGCTCGTCTACGGGAAGCTTCGTGCGGTGCTGGGCGGCAACGTGGCTTATGCAGTCTCCGGCGGAGCGCCGCTCGGCGATCGCCTCGGCCACTTCTTCCGCGGCATCGGCGTACCGGTTCTCGAGGGCTACGGCCTGACCGAAACCACCGCCGCGCTCGCTGTGAACCTCCCCGACGACATCCGCATCGGCACCGTCGGCCGGCCCCTGCCGGGCGTCTCGGTCGGCGTCGACACGGACGGCGAGCTCTGCTTCAAGGGCGGCCAGGTCATGCTCGGCTACTGGAAGAACGACGAGGCCACCGCGGCCGCGATCGACGCCGACGGCTGGTTCCACACCGGCGACCTCGGCGAATTCGACGCCGACGGCTTCATCCGCATCACCGGCCGCAAGAAGGAAATCCTCGTCACCGCCGGCG
The DNA here is from genome assembly GCA_963740725.1 of uncultured Actinomycetota bacterium. Classification (GTDB taxonomy): domain Bacteria; phylum Actinomycetota; class Actinomycetes; order Propionibacteriales; family Kribbellaceae; genus Kribbella. Next base: position 255,201 of record CAVUFT010000025.1, on the reverse strand, counting down.
GCAAGAACGTAGCCCCCGCAGTCCTGGAAGACCGCATCCGCCTCCACCCCCTGGTCTCCCAGTGCATGGTCGTCGGCGACGGCAAACCCTTCATCGCCGCCCTGGTCACCATCGACCCGGAAACCATCGTCGCCTGGTCCAAATCCCACGACAAGCCCACCGACGTCCCCTCCCTGGTCGACGACAAGGACCTGATCGCCGAGATCCAAAAAGCCATCGACGACGCCAACACCGCAGTCTCCAAGGCCGAAGGCATCAAAAAATTCACCATCCTCCCCACCGACTGGACCCAAGAATCCGGCGAACTCTCCTTGAAGCTCTCCCTCCGCCGCCACATCGTCATGGAAAAGCACCAAGCAGACGTAGAAGCCCTCTACACCAAGTAAAGAATTTGGTTTAGAAGATTCAAAGATCTTCAAAAAGAACAAGATATAAAGGGCGGGCGGGGCGCAGACCTAGCATCTGGCCCTGGACGCCCGAAAGAGAAATACTGAAGATCAATAAAACAGCAACAACTAAAAGAAAAGAACAAAGAGAAATAACAATATAGAGGGCCGGGTGCCTGGCAGAGGTCGGCGCGTGGGTGCCGGTCGTCTGCCGGCCTCGACATCACCCTGCTCATCCAGCAACGCCCGTGACCACCTCACCCTCCCCATAGCCTGACAGCGCTCACCGTGACGGTCCGGTCGGGCAGCAAAACGACGCGTCATCGAGTACACGGTAGACGTACCTCGTGTGCCGTCCGCCACTCCCCAGGCTCAGCGGTTGAGCCCGGGAACACTGCATCCGCGCACGACAGCGTTCCGCTACTCCCCGTCGGCCGCGGTCGATAGCGGAACGGTGCGCGCACTCTCCCAGAGGGTTTCGAACTGTCCGGCAAAGAGACTGAACCATCGAGCGTCCCGATCCGCTCGGAGGCTGAAGGATGGGTTGGCTTCAATACTTCTGTGCTGATAAACCTCAACATGGATTCGTCCGTGGCGCTGCTTAGCATCCAGCAGGCACATGCCGAAGGTTGGCACGAAAGGCAGGAGGCGGAGTTCGAGAGCAGATTGGTTCCTGCCGGACGACGCAAGTACACGGAGTAGATCTATCGTCGCCGAGGTCCGATGACGATAGAAGTCCGGACTGCTGGCCTTCTTGCTACGAGCGACCGCCTCAGTCTGCGCATCGCTATCCACATCGATCAGGATGACCCGAATAGTCGCGCCCTGCCGCAGACGCTGGTCCAGAACGGGAAGCAAATCGCGGACGGTCCTGGTCAGGGTGACTCCAACAAGGGCGATATCGGTTGCCGCCGCGGCTTCAGTATCGAGCGCCGGAAGACGAGGCGATAGGAATCGCTCGGCCGGTACGTTGCCGGCTTCCCCTGAAACCAGCCGATCCAATGCGGCCTTTACTTCGTCGATTTGGTGGCGGCTTGTGAGAGCCGAGGACGCCATCACGGCCAACACCGCAAGGGTGGCGGCGCCGACCACACCAGCATCAACGACGTTGAAGATACCGAGGATGGCCATGGCGACGGCCACAACAAGCACAACGTAGAGATCGAGGTTGCGGCCCCGCTGTAAGTCGGATTCTGCACGACGTAGTGCAGTCGACGGTCGGTCCGAGCCTGCGCGTTCTCTGTTATCCGAGTCCGGGGACCAGTCTGGCGGCATGACGTGACTCTGCCATATGAGGGACGGCGGCGTCGGCTATCCGAGCTGCGTAACGCAACGATGAAGGCTCAAATCGGCCCGTGCCCATTGCGGTCCGGCGGACTTCTCATCCGTTGGTTGGCGGTTCGAATCCTGCGTGAGTCGGTTGGCCGGTTGCGGACAGGGGCGGGAGTGGGCGGTGAAACTGCCTAGGGTCGGGTGGAGTTGGGTTGGGCGGTCGGGTGAGGAGTTGGGTGTGCGGGGATGGCGGAGTTTGGCCCGTGTGGGACGGTGCTGGTGATCGGGGGCTGGGTTTCGGGGTGTTCGGACGAGCCGGATGCCGCGCTTAGTCCGTCGCCGACGCCTACGCCGTACGTGTCGGAGCCGACTGAGCTGTGGCCGACTGATGTCGAACCGGTCGAACCGGTCGAGCCGGAGCCGGCGGGGTACCCGAGCGACGGGAGCGATATCTCGGCTTGCCTCGACGGAGTTTGCGAGGTGCAAGCCAAGGCCGGTGACACGTTGGGGCCGATCGGCAAGGACCAGGTCGTCTTCAGCATCATGTCGATCAAAGGCGGTGCGGTGAACATCACCATCGATTTCACCAAGACCGGCGGCTCGGCCACGGTCACCTTGAAGGACCACGAGTTCGCACCGTTCCCCGCGTTCTCCATCTCGGCCGACGACGTCGAGGAGGACCAGGCCGTCATCACCCTCGGGCCCGACCAGCCGTGACGAGGTAGCGCCAGCTCCGATGGGGCCGCTGGTGAGATTTTCGGTCGATGCCGCGTTATAGGTCCGTCAGCGGACGAAAAGTCTTCCAGCCGAGTGGCTGAAGGAGTCGGTTGATCGGTTGCTGACAGGGCTGAGTGCGACGTGGCGGGGCGGCCTAGGTTCGGGGGTGTGGCTGGGTCGCCGGCCGGGTTAGGGGTTTGGTTGTGCGTTGGGGTGTGGGTTTGCTGGTGGTGGGGGTTGTTGTTGGGGGGTCGGGGTGCTCGGGCGAGTCTGAGGGTGGGCCGCAAGCGAGTCCTACGCCGGTGGTGACGGCTACTCCTTCGGCTACGCCGACGACTACGCCGGTGCCGGTGGCTAAGGATGGGAGCAACACCTCAGCCTGCTTTGACGGGAGTTGTGAGGTGTTGTTGCGGGCGGGGGTGAAGTTTGCGGTTAAGCCGGGGGTGGTGGGGGTTACTCGGGTGACGCTGCACACGATTTCGGAGGGGCTGGCGGTGCTGAGTATGCGGGGGGCGGACGGGTCGGGGAATGCGTTCAGCATTCGGCAGGGTGGGGAGATGCAGATCGAGCGCCTTGCTGTCGAGGTGAAGTACCTGGGTAAGGATCGGGCGATCATGCACTTCTATCCGAAGGCCGCGGAACAGTAGCTCCTCCGCGATGCGGAACCGGTGACCGACTAAAGTGGGCGGGCTGGTTGTGGCGGAAGTGTGGAGAGGATCTCTGTGGCTGACCACTCTCGGGGAGTGCCGGTGCTTGATGTGCTTGGTGCTGAGCGGCCGTGGGAGGTGCCGGCGGAGTGGGTGGCCGGCGTCAGGAAGCAGTTGAAGGCTTGGGCTGCGGATCCTAGGGCGTTGCGGCCGGGGGTGTTTCCGGAGTTTGTGGAGGGGGCGCCGGCTGCTGTTTGGTATTTGTGTCAGGTGGCGCCGTTGTTGGGTGGGTGGGTGCCGGTACTGCGGGGTGAGTACGCCGATCTTGGGGCCGTGTTGAGCCGGGAGTTTTATCGGGCGCCGGTGCGGGTGGGTGGGGACGGGTACGTCGTACGGGTTGGTGCTACTGATTGGCCCTTGTTGGCTGTGGGTGGGGCTCGGGGGTTTGAGCAGGAGGGGCGGCGGCAGGCGTTGCAGCTGTCGCGGGATGTGGTGGGGTTGTTTGTGGATGCGCCGCCGCTTGCGGAGCGGGCGCGGGCGTTGGTGGGGGCGTTCGATCGGGTGCTGACCGATCGGGAGCTGCTGCGGATGCATGTGCTGGCGGACTACGAGACGATTGTGGAGTTTTGGCAGAGCGCCGCGTTGAGTGACGCTGAGCGGGCGGTGTTGCCGGAGTTGGGTGGGGCTGCGGCGGCCTTGCGGTATTCGCTGGAGTCCTTGCGGGACGCGCATGCTGGGCTGTCGGCCGTGGTGCCGGGTGAGTCACCGGACTTCTCGCAGTTGCTGGCGCGGTTAATTCGGGTGAGCGGGCTGACGAGTCAGCCGCCTGCGGTGGGGCAGATTCTTGGGATTGCTGGGTGGGATGTTGAGCATGCGCTTGCTGAGCTGAGGGATGGGTTCGATCCGCAGGAGTGGTTGGCGGGCAATGGTGAGTGGCTGGCGCGGGCGGTTGAGCAGGGGCAGGAGGTGCTGGCTCGGTCGTGGGCGGCTGCGGCTACTCGGGTTTCGGTTCATCTGTCCGGGGTGATGGAGAACGGGACGTGGCCGGAGCTGGAGGTGCCTGATCTAGGGGCCTTCTTCCAGATTGGGCGCGACCAGGTGGTTGTCGTCAAAGAGGTCGTCAAAGAGGTGGTGCGAGAGCAGGCGCCCGTCGTACAGGTTGCGCCCGTCGTACAGGAAGAAGTTGAGGAACCAGCTGACGTAGTACAAGAGGAAGAGGCGCCAGTGGTGGTGCCGACGGCTGCTGATGGTGGGCCGTTGGCGGAGTTGGAGGCGCTGGTCGGGCTGGAGTCGGTCAAGGAGTCCGTACGCCGGATGGTCGCCGAGATCAAGACGAATCAGCGGCGCAAGGAGTTCGGGCTGCCGACGCAGGAACGGGCGCGGCACATGGTGTTCGTCGGGAAGCCTGGTACGGCGAAGACGACGATCGCGCGGTTGCTCGGGCGGATCTACAAGCAGTTGGGCGTGCTCGAGAAGGGGCATGTGGTCGAGGTCGACCGGTCCGATCTGGTTGGTTCGGCGGTGGGTAGTACGGCACCGATGACGGCGGCCAAGTTCCGTGAGGCGCTCGGTGGGGTGCTGTTCGTGGATGAGGCTTACACGCTGGTGCCGGAGAACATTCCGGGTGACTTCGGGCACGAGGCGGTTGCCACGTTGCTGAAGATGATGGAGGACTATCGCGACGAGGTGGTCGTGATCATGGCCGGGTACCACCGGGAGATCCAGCGGTTGATGGAGTCGAACACCGGGCTGGCGTCGCGGTTCCCGAAGCTGCTGGCGTTCAGCGAGTACGACACCGATCAGCTGGTCGCGATCTTCGAACTGCAGGCGCGGCAGAAGGGGATGATCTTCAGCGACGAGGTGATGGCGGTGGTCCGCCGGATCATCCCGCCGGCGCCGCGTGGGCACAACTTCGGTAACGGCCGGTTCATCCGGAACGTGCTCGAGGAGGCGATCTCCAACCAGTCCACCCGGCTCGCCCTCCGCGACCCGGACAGCCTGACCGAACGCGACCTCCGCGAACTCCTCCCCCAAGACATCAAACCCGCCGCCTCCATGCGAGCCGAGGACTACCTCCTCCAACGCCCCGGCACCTAACCCGTACGTCGGTACGCCGTCGCGGGTGGGTCGTGCGTCCTATCCTGCTGGGATGGTGGGTGAGCTTGAGCGGTTGTGTGTGGAACTCGATGGGTTGCGGGCCGGGGTGTTGAAGAAGCTGGCGGGGCTCAGTGAGGCGGATGCGCGCTGTAGTACGGTCGGTTCCGGGACGAATCTTGCTGGGCTGGTTCAGCACCTCACCTTTGTCGAGTCGCTGTGGTTCGAGGAGATCGTGGCTGGTGGCAAAGTTGCCCGAGGCAAGCGATCGATGGAGGTCGATCCCGGTGTCTCGCTGAAGGCGCTGCGGGCGGAGTACAGGGCTGCTTGTCAAGCCAGCAACGAGATTATCGGGAGAATCGGCGATCCCGACGCACCGGTGATCCGGAACGGGAAGGCGCAGGATCTTCGGTGGGCGATTCTCGCCGTCATTCAGGAGACCGCGCGGCATGCGGGGCACGCCGACATCATCCGCGGAGCAGATCGACGGCACGACGGGACGGTGAGGGCTCGGCGCCCGAACGGCCGGTGGGCCGGCGGACGCGGTGGTCCGCCGGCCGGCTCAGCGGCGTACGCGGTAGTGGAGGTGAGTGGCCTCGGGCGTGTCCACGACCTCGACAATGTCCAGCTCGATCCGGGCAGGCAGGATGTCGAACATGCGTCGGCCCTGGCCGAAGAGAACCGGGACCTGGGAGATCACCAGCTCGTCCAGTACGCCGGCCTCTAGGGCTCGTTGGGCTGTGTAGGCGCCATGGACCAGTACGCCGCGCTCCCCCGCGGCTGCCTTCGCCTGGGCCATTGCCGACTCGATGCCGTCGGCAACATAGGTGACGAGCGGGTAGTTGGCCACGGTCGGACCCGGTGGGCGATGGCTCGGCACGAACACTGGTACGCCGTGGTGACTGCCGCCCCAGTGATCGACCTGCTCGACCGTACGACGACCCGCGAGTACGGCCCCGCTGTCATTGATGGAGTCGTAGAACTTCCCAGCCGGCCCGTCCGGTCGGTAGATCTCACCGGAAGCATCGACCATCCAGTCGTGCAACCGCATGAAACCGTCACCGCCGGGGTTCTCCGGGGTGTCATCGGGACCGGCGATGAAGCCGTCGAGGGACATCGCCATGTAGAGGAACGAGCTGGACATGCCTAGGCCTTGGGCTGCGGGTAGCCGTCGGCGAAGTCGGCTTCCTCGAAGACCCGGCGGAGTTCGACCGTGCCGTCGCGGAACGGCGCCTTCTTCAGCCATTCGACGGCCTCGTCCATCGACTCGACCTGCCAGATCCAGTAACCGCCGACCAGTTCCTTCGCCTCGGTGAACGGCCCGTCGACGACGCTCTGACCATCCGCGCTGAAGCTGACCAGCTTCCCCTCAGCGGTCGGCGCAAGGCCCTCGCCGGACAGCATCACGCCCGCCTTGGTGAGCAGGTCGTTGAACCGGCCCATCTCGGCCAGGTCGTCGTTCGCCTGCGGGTCGTTGGGGTACGACGCCTCGTCGGCAGGCGTCATCTTCACCAGCACCATGACTCGCACAACTGTCTCCTTCGATCGTCGGCAGAGTCCGATCCAACCCTGCTCTGATCAGTGCGTCGAGCAGGACAGGCCGGAATCGACACCCTCGCCGAAACTTGTCAGAAAAGTGCTCATTGGGTGAGCACTATTAGGGCGCAGGATGGGGTCATCGCCATCGAGAACAACACCAAGGAGACCCCGATGTTCCGAGGATTCGCCACCATCAGCTTCTACGCCGACGACCTCGCCGCCGCGCGGGACTGGTACGCCGAACTGTTCGGCCAGGAGGCGTACTACGCGTTCCCGGCCGCGCCCGCCACCCCGGCGTACGTCGAGTTCCGGGTCGGGGACGACGGCGACGAGATCGGGTTCATCGACCGCAAGTACGCGCCTCCCGGTGCGGGCAACGCCCCCGGCGGCGCGGTGATGCACTGGCACGTGGACGACCTGGCCGGCACCTTCGAGAAGCTCCTCGGGATGGGCGCCAAGGAGTACCAGCCGATCACTTCGCACGGCGACAGCGACTTCACCACCGCCTCCGTCATCGACCCCTTCGGCAACGTGCTCGGCATCATGCACAACCCGCACTACCTGGAGATCCAAGCGGCTCGGAAAGCCTGAACCGCAAACGTTTTCTGCACGGCACCGAAAACGTTTTCCTCACGCCACTGGGCTGATCGGCTCATCGTCGCGGGCACCCGTGAAGAAGTTGATCAGCCCGTACGGCGCGCTCTCGCCGAGGCAGAGGTCCTGGATCTCGCGGGCGTCGACCGAGAACGCCGCGTTGCGTGGGAACATCTCGGCCTCGTAGGCGGCGAGAGCGGCTTCGGTGTCGCCGGGGTGTTCGACGATCGCCTTCGCCAACTCGGCGCCGTCGAACATCGCGAGGTTTGCACCGTCGCCGGACGGCGGCATCAGGTGGGCGGCGTCGCCGAGCAGCGTCACGCCGGGGACGCGATTCCATCGATGCCCGTCCGGCAGCGTGTGGATCAGTCGCAGGACCGGCGCCGTCTCGCCGCCGGTGATCAGCGCGGTGAGTTCCGGAGCCCAGCCCTCGAACTCTGCCGCGACGGCGGCCTTCGCTGCAGCGGCATCCGTGAAGTCGATGCCGGCGGCCCAGTCGGTAGAGCGAACAAGTTGAGCGTAGGTGTGCAGGATGTCCCCCGCCTCGCGGTGCGCGGTGATCCCCTTCCCCGGGGTCAGCGCGTACATCGCGCCCGACGCCGACCGCTTCGGCCGTCGCAGGATGCCGTACGTCGACGTCGTACAGGTAGGTCTCGACGAACAGCGTGCCCGTGTACTCCGGCTGCGCCTCGGAGACCAGCGGACGGATTCTCGACCAGGCGCCGTCCGCGCCGACGAGGATGTCGCTGGTGACGGTCGAGCCGTCGGCGAAGGTCAGCTCGTGCCGGCCGTCGCCGAGGGGCTTCACCTCGGTGAGCTTGTGGCCCCACTGGACCGTCCCGGCCGGTAGCGAGTCGAGGAGGATCCGCCGCAGGTCGCCGCGGAGCACCTCCGGGGCCGTCGACGGTCCCGGAGCCCGTCGATCGGGTCCTCGAAGAGCACCCTCCGGGCGTCCGGCGGAGCCGTCGGCCGGGTCCTTGAAGAGCAGCTCGCCGTTCGGGGCCAGGATGCGCAACGCCTCGGCGCCCTGGTGGATGATCGCGCGGAACTCGGCGGTGAGACCTGCTGCCGCGAGCGCGACCTGGCCGTCGTTCGCGTGGATATCGAGTTGGCCGCCTTGTCTTCGGGTCTCGGCGGACGGTTCCGCCTCGTAGATGGTGGCGGGGATGCCGTGGACGTGCAGGACGCGGGCGAGCGTGAGGCCGCCGAGTCCCGCGCCGACGATCGTGACCGGGGTCGTTCTCGGGGCTGTCATGGTGGGTCCTTTCGGGAGGGTGATTGGAACGTTGTTCCAGTCTCCAGCTTGGAACAACGTTCCAGTCATGTCAAGATGGGCCCATGGCGAGCAAGGCGGAGCGCGGCGAACGGCGTACGGACGCGCTGTCGAAGGAGCGGATCGTCGAGACCGCGATCGAGATCCTCGACGCCGACGGCGAGAGCGCGCTGACCTTCCGCGCGCTCACCGAGCGCCTGTCCACCGGCGCCGGCGCGATCTACTGGCACGTCGCCAACAAGAACGAGTTGCTCGCGGCAACCACCAACGAGGTCATCGCGCGCGCGATGCCCGCGGTCCCGCGGGCGACGAACGAGCAGGTCGACACCGCGCGGCCGCGGGCGACGGACGAGCAGGTCGACATCGCGGGGCCGCGGCGCAACGAACGAGCAGGTCGACACTGCGGGGCCGCGGTCGACGGACGAGCAGAGTCGACACCGCGGGACCGCGGGCGGCGACCGAGGGAGCCGAGACCACCGCGGCGCCGCGGGCGGCGATTCGGGCGATCGCGCTTGCGGTGTTCGACGCGTTTGACGCGCATCCCTGGGCGGGCTCGTACCTGTCCCGCGAGCCGTGGCAACCCGCAGTACTGCGGATCTTCGAAGCCATCGGTGGGCAGCTCGAGGCGCTCGGCGTTCCGCGGGAGGCACAGTTCGACGCGGCGACAGCACTCGTGACCTACATCCTCGGTCTCGCCGGCCAGTACTCCGCGGCCGCCCGCCTCCTCTCCCCCGGGACCGACCGATCGGCCTTCCTGGCCAACGTCGCCGCGGAATGGGAGCAGTTCGACGAGAAGCAGTATCCGTTCGTACGCCGGATGGCCGGTCAACTGCGCGACCACGACGACCGCGATCAGTTCCTCGCCGGCATCAACCTGCTACTCGCCGGACTGGCCAGCGCTTCTCCCCCGAAGGCAAGCACGACGACATGATGGAGGTCTGATGCGGTTCAGTTCGGGTGGGCGGTTGCATGCCAGGTTCTCATTTGGAGGGCTGGAGGTGATTTCGCTGCGGGATGGGTATGTCGATATGCCGCCGGTGCGGCTTCGTGATGAGAGTGGTCGACCGCTCGATGAGGTGCCGGCTGTGGTTCCGCTTGCTGAGGGCAACTTGCGGCTTTCGGTGAATGCGTTCTTCATCACTGACGGGACGAAGTCGGTGCTCGTCGACACCGGTGCATCCGACGTCTGGCTTCCGACCATGGGGTTGCTGCTCGATGCGCTGGCCGAGGCTGGAGTTGGTCGCGAGGAGATCACTGACGTGGCGATCACGCATCGGCACCGGGATCATGTCGATGGGCTCATCGCACCGGATGGCTCTGAGGCTTTTCCGGAGCTTCAGCGAGTGTGGATCGGCGCGGGCGACACGTCGGTGTTTACGGGCAGGCTCGAGCCGGTCCGCGACCGGGTCGTCCCGGTCAATAAGCGAGTTGCGATCAACGACTGGGTCACGGCTGTTCCGGCTCCTGGGCACACGGCGGGGCATACGGTCTACGAGGTCAGGAGTGACAACGGTCAGCTGCTGGTTTGGGGCGACACGGTACACGTGCCGACGTTGCAGTTCGGGCAGCCGGAGATCTGCTGGGAGTACGACGGTGATCGGTCGCAGGCGCGCGGCGTACGGGCTGAGCTGCTGGAGCAATTGGCACGGCCCGGACAGTTCGTTGCGGGTGCCCATCTGGATTCGCCGGGGGTCGGACGGGTGACTCGCGCGGGTGACGGCTACGCGTTGGAGTATCTCGCCCCACCGATTAGCTGAGGAATCGGGTGAGCTGGTGGATGCCGTCGCTGCGGACGTCGAGGACGAGGTGACCGGCGTACCGGCGTACGGCGTACTGGTCGACGAAGTAGCAGCGGTAGGCGGGCTGGAGGTTCGCGCCGGCTTCCTCGAGGACGAGTGAGCTGGTGCGGCCCTCGGCGCTCGCTCTCAGGAAGCTCGCGATCGCCGGCGGGCCGAAGTACTCGTGCGGGGCCGGCGGCATCGCTAGCCACGCGTCGTCGGTGAGCAGGCTGGTGATGGTTTCGATGTCGTCGGCAACGAAGGCTTCGGCGAAGCGTTTGGCCAACTGGCGTTCGGTTTCCGGCGCCGGGGGTGGGTTGCTCGCGGGGAGGGCGGCTCGCGCTCGCTGGAGGGCTCCCTTGATCGCGGTCGCGCTGGTGTCCATCAGGTCGGCGACGTCGGCGGTGGCGAAGCCGAGTACGTCGACCAGGAGCAGGGTGGCAGCCTGCTTCGGCGGCATCCGTTGCAGGGCGACGATGAAGGCGAGCTCGACGGTTTCCCGCCGTACGGCGTGGGCTTCTGGCTCTTGGAGCAACTCGTCCGGATACGGCTGCAGCCAGGTCACGTCGCCGGTGCGGGACGGCGGCGGCGGATCGAAGGGCGGGATCGGCTCGGCGGGCGGACGGCGTTTGCTGTCCCGGATCGCGTTCAGACAGCGGTTGGTCGCGATCCGGTACAGCCAGGTGCGGACCGACGCCCGCTCCTCGAACTCCTTGAGGCCGCGCCAGGCAGCGAGCAGGATCTCCTGCAGCACATCGTCGGCATCGGTGACGGACCCGAGCATCCGGTAGCAATGCAGATGAAGCTCCCGGAAGTAGGGCGCAGTCAACTCACGGAAAGCGTTTTCGTCTCCCGCCTGAGCCTGCTGTAGCACCGTCACCCCGCCATGGTGCCATTAGCAGCCGGCGTACCGACGGACATGGGGTGCGCCCCAGAAAGCAAGCGCCGAGCCCTCGGCTGAGCGTGGCGCTCAGGCGACTGTGCGCACACCTCATGTCTGTCGGTACGCCTCAGGACCGGTACGACGTATTTCGGGGCGACCGTTCCGTTTGTGGTGGGGCTGGTGTCTATCCAGTTATGACCGCTGAACGGACCGCGCCGATGACCGACGCTCTCGAGACTGTCCTCGCCTACTACGAGGCCTGGACCAGCCAGAACTTCGACAAAGCCATGCACTACATCGCTGACGACATCGTCTGCCAATCCCCCGCCGGCCCGATCACCGGCGCCGCCGCCTTCCGCGCCTTCATGGAGCCCTTCTCCCAGAAGGTCACCACCAGCACCCTCCTCTCGTCCTTCGGCGACGAGACCACCGCCCTCCTCATGTACGACACCATCACCGCCCCGGTCCCCCACGCCCCCGGCGCCGAACTCCACACCGTCGCCGACGGCCGCATCACCCACCTCCACCTCATCTTCGACCGCCTCCCCTTCGCCAAAGCCCGCGGCGATATCTAGGGAATTGGCAGGCGAGACGCGCACGGACGCAGGGATCAACGTGCGCGCCCCGCCGATTGGGGGCTACTCGTCGTCGAGCCATTCAGACGCGTCGGCGGCTCGGTGAGGCCCGCGATGCTCGTCGAGGACGCAATGCAGGCCGGTCTCGGGATGGACACCATCACAGGTTCCTTCGTTCACGAGCTTGAGCATGCCGACAGCGTGTGCCGACTGCGGCATCGTTGCCACGGCTGCCTTGTATCCCTCGGTAAGAGGCGACAGGGATACAACTGCGGGGTCACACTGGGTTTATGGCATTCGGGCGGCTGTTGCGGGAGTACCGCGAGCATCGTGGGTGGTCCCTCGCTGAGCTGAGCCGTGCGACCCACTTCAGCCGTGGGTATCTGTCGAACATCGAGAACGGCCGCAAGCCGGCGACCGAGGCGCTTGCACGACTCTGCGACGAGGCGCTGCGGGCGAACGGCGTACTGATCAGCGCAGCTGGCGACGACGTGGTAGCAAGGCTCGATCGGACGCCGTGGCAGACGGCCGAACTCGTCCAGCGCCTGCAAGCATCCGATGCGACACCCGCGACGTTGGAGCGGCTGCACGCGACGCTCGTGGAGTTGTGCTGCCAGTACTCGTGGCGCGATGCGCTGGAACTGCGCGAGGAGGCTCAAGGTTGGCTGCGACATGTCGGCGAACTGTTGCGGCGCCCGGTCGGCCTCCGTGCGCACACCGAACTCCTCGCGGCCGGCGGCTGGCTCGCGCTGCTCGCGGGATGCGTCGAGTACGACCTGGGAATGCGAGCTGCGGCTGAATCGACCCGTACTGCGGCCCTCCAACTGGGCGCCGAAGCCGGCCATCCGGAGATCAGTGGCTGGGCATACGAGATGTCTGCCTGGTTCGCGCTCACCCAAGGTCGATTCCTCGACGCGATCAGTTCAACTGAAGCCGGCCAGGCTGTCGCCCGGCAATCAGGCGCCCATGTGCAACTCATCGCCCAGGAGGCGAAGGCCCGCGCCCGCCTCGGTCAATCGAACTTGCAGCCGCTGCTGGACTCCGGTCGCGAGATCCTCGACCGACTGCCGTACCCAGACAGGCCGGACAACCATTTCGAGGTCGACCCGGCCAAGTGGGAGTACTACGCGATGGACGTGCATCGACTGGCCGGCAACGATCAACTGGCCCGCCAGTACGCGACCGCGGTCATCCAGGACAACCTCGCCCCGGACGGCACCGAACTCTCCCCGATGCGCATCGGGGAGAGTCGCGTAGCCCTCGCGATCGTCGCGGCCCGCCAAGGGGACCTCGAGGAGGCAGCGACGCTGGGCCTCACCGGCATCCACGGCACCCGCCAAAGCCGCCCTTCCCTCGTCATGGTCGCCGGCGAACTCTCCTCCGAGCTCACCACCCGCTATCCCAACGAGCCCCTGACCCACCACTTCACCGAAGCAGCCCGCACCCTCTGACACGTGCCGGCACGGTCCGCAGTCGCACAAGGCTGTGTGGCAAGACCGTTCATACCGGAGCGTTACCGGGTCGCGGTTCACGAGGAACCTTGAGCGAGCAGCGGCATCTGGGGATAAAAGTGTGGTTCCGAGACGGCCTTGGGACGGTTCGGCGGTGGGGAGCGGTCTTGCAGGTTCGTGCAATCTCGTCCGGTATGGGCCTACGGCCATTGCCTGTGTGGAGTCAGAAAGTTACGTTGCGTTGGCAGCCTGGGGGGCTCGCATTCGAGGTCGGCGACTCGCCCCAGTCTTCAGCTCGGGGCCCGCCCACCTTGATCGGAGAAACCATGCGAATCCGCAAAACAGCCTTGTTCGCGACCGCTGCCGCGGTCCTGTGCCTGGTCGGCGCGAGTCCGGCCAACGCCACCGGGGGAGGCGACGGCGATCCCGGCAGCGCGGTGCGTCTGGCTCCGGGTGACCAGTGGACCATCGGCAAGACCAAGACAGGACAGGTGGCCGCCGGAACTCAGAAGGCCGGCGAGATGGGGCCACAGGCATCGGGCTGGTCGTGGGCCTGCCGCGGTACCTTTGCCGCCCCGGACCTGGACTCGATCAGCGGGTTCTATTGGGGTGCTGTGCAGCAGTGCACCGAGAAACTTTCGCAGCAGATCAGCGTCAAGGTCAACCTGTGCGTGCAAGACCCCGGAGGTCCGGGACACTTCCACTGCGACGTCTACAAGGGCGGCAAGAAAGGCGACCTCGTCAACGCACAGATCGCCCGCACCGACGCCTACGTGAAGGGATGCAACCGCAGTAAGTACTCAACGTACGTGCAGGTAGCCTATTCAATCTATGCCAACGGCGAGTACTACCCCAGCCCTGTTGAGTCCAACCAGGCGGAGATCAAATGCGGGTTCTGACATGAACTGGATCCTGAGCCAGACGCAGCCGCGCATCGAGGTCTGGCCGATCGTCGTGCCGGACAGGCCCGACGAGTACAACCTGAAGGCTCGGATCCTCCTGGAAGGAACTCACCAGGCCGGGCTGGACGCCACCGGAGATCCGTGGAGAGTGGAGGTCTGGCTTGAGGACGGGAGTCCACTCCTGGCGCGGGGCAGTTCCGCCGGCTACGGGGACGATGGCATCGACCTCACCGCCGACTTCGACCCGCTATCCGCGGGCACCCGGGTCGGCCGGGTCTCTGTTCGCAACAAATCCGTAGGGGCATGGAGCATCACCCTTCCGGCAGCCGAAAGCGAAGCCGGCCCAGCTCACAGCTAGCAACGCGACCTGCCGCGTGATGGCTGATTGCTGAGCATCATCGGCTGTGTCGCAGCCCTGGTGTCGAGTCGCGGGGGCCGGTCCTGGCGGTCCAGGATCGGTGTCCGTGACGAGTCGTAAAGCTGCACGCCGCAAGGCGCAGGAGCGGGCCGATAACCCGGTCGGCAAGGCCGGACATCGACGAAAAGGCTGCGTCGAGACGCGCAACCACTTCAGTTCGAGGCGACCGGGTCGGCGCGGTGCCAGGTTGTAGTTGTCTAGCAGGCGACGCAGGAGCCCTGCGGTCTGGGCGGGCGGGGCGGCGGGAGTCGGCAGCGGAGGTCGCGACGCAGGAGCGACCGGGAGGTGACGGCGCGGGACACACGCAACCACCTCAGCTCGAGGAAGCGAGGTCAGCGGCCGCCGGTGAAGGTTATGCCGTTGGTGATTTGTTTTTGGGCGAAGAAAAAGATGGCCAGGCACGGGAGGGTGATCAACACCGAAGTTGCCATGAGCAACGGGGTGTCGGTGCCGTTCTTGGATTGGAAGCCGGCCAGGGCCAGTGGGAGGGTCTTCCATTGGTCGGAGTTGATGTAGATGGCGGGGCCCAGGAAGTTGTTCCAGTAGCCCATGAACAAGAGGATCGAGACGGCTACTACAGCGGGGCGAGCTAGGGGCAGGTACACGAGGAGGAACATACGGAACCAGCCGCAGCCGTCGACTACCGCGGCGTCCGCCAGTTCGGGTGGCATTCGGGCGAAGAATTGACGGAACAGGAAGATGTAGAAGGGGGAACCGAAGAAGGCGGGGAGGATGAGGGGGTAGAGGGTATCGATCATGCCCAGGTTGTTGAAGAGCATGAATTGGGGAACCATCGTCACCTCACCGGGGAGCAGCATGGTGGCGAGGACGACCGCGAAGACGATGCCCGAGAAACGCACCCGCAACCGGGCGAAGGCGAAGCCGGCGAGCGAGCAGGAGAACACGGTGCCGATGATCGGGATCAGCGTGGTGAGCACCGAGTTCAGGGCGTAGCGCCAGAACGGGAACGACGTGATCGCGCGGCTGTAGTTGCTCCAGAGGAACTCGTGCGGCCAGATGCTCGCGCCCGAAGAACCCACGCCCGCGAGGGATCGGAGCGAGGTCGCGAGCATCCAGAGGAACGGGTAGACGAAGGCGAGCGACCCGAGCGCGAGTACGACGTACAGGATGATCGTGACCGGCAGGTTGCGTCGCCAGTACGGGCGATCGGGTCGCCGCACCGCACCAGGCGCGGAAGCGACGCGACGCGGGGACTCGACTAGGACAGCCATGACCTCAGCCCTTCTTCACACGGCGACGGCCGCCTTGTTCGGATTCGTAGTACACGGCGAACGAGCTGGCGCGGGCGGTGACGGCGGTCAGCGCGAGGATGATCACGAAGAGGATCCAGGCGAGCGCCGACGCATAACCCATCCGGAAATTCTGGAAAGCGTTGTCGTAGAGGTAGTAGACGAAGAACAGCAGCGAATCCTTCGGGCCGCCGGTGGCGATGAAGCCCTGGGTGAAGATCTGCAGCGCTCCGATGATCCCGGTCAGCACGTTGAACAAGATGATCGGCGACAACTGCGGCAGCGTGACGTGCCAGAACAACCGGGTCACTCCGGCACCGTCCAGCGCGGCCGCTTCATAGAGATTCGTCGGCACGTCCTTGAGCCCGGCGAGATAGATCACCATCGCTCCCCCGACGGTCCACAGACTCATCAAAATCACCGTCGGCAACGCCCACGACGCATCGTTGAACCAACCAGGACCCTGTACGCCGAACTTCGCCAGCACGTCGTTCGCCAGCCCGTACTGCGGGTTGAACACCCACAGGAACAGCACCATCTGCGCAACCCCGGAAACCAGACTCGGCAAATACCAGATCGTGCGGAAAAGCCGAATTCCGGGAAGATCCACGTTCATCAACAGCGCGACCAGGAACGCCAGCAGCGTCTGCAGCGGCACCGAGATCACGGCGTACAGGAGTGTCACCTTCAACGCCTGCGCGACCCTCGGATCGCTGAAAGCCTCGCTGTAGTTGGCGAAACCGACGAACTTGGGCGGCGTGATCAGGTCCCACGAGGTCAAGCTGACATAGATCGACGACACCATCGGCCCGACGGTGAAGATCAGGAACCCGATCAGCCAGGGCGAGATGAACAGCCAGAACGCGATCGTCTTGTCGGCCCGCGGCCACTTCCGCCACGCCCCGTACGCCGCCAGTCCGATGACGGCGTACAGGGCGATCAGCAGGATCAGGAACGGGACCAGCGGCACCAGCGCCGCAGGGACTCCCCAGGATTCCGCCAGCGAGCGGATCCATCCGATCGTCGGGTTCACGGTCTACCTCACTGCTTCAGGGCTTTGGTGCACTTGTCGTTCAGCTGCGGAAGGATCTTCGCGACGTCGTCCTTGCCGGTGCCGAGCGCCGTGTAGCTGGTCATGCCCTTGTCGGCGTCACCGGAGATCTGCGCTTCCTTCGCCACCGAGACACCGACCAGCCCGGTCTTCAGGGCGGTGGTGAACGCGGCCAGGTTGCGATCGGCCGGCAGCACCTTCTCCAGCGTCGCGCTCGAAGCGCTGATGATCGGTACGCCGAGGGCCGTGTTCCCCTGGATCAGCTTGTCCTGAGCGACCTGCTGCGTGCTGGCGAACTCGACGAACTTCTTGGCCGTCTCGAGCTGCTTGCCGGTCGCGGTCTTCGCGATCGCGAGCCCGTCGACCTCCATCGGGAAACCCTTGCCAGGAACGGGAACCAGGGTCCAGTTCGGCTTGCTGATCTTGACGAAGTCGGCCACCGTCCACGGACCGAAGTCGCTGAAGGTCCCGAGTCGGCCGGCCGCAAACCACTGCGCCTGGTCCTGTCCTTGGATATCCACCGAGTTCGGCGCGTACTTGTTCTTCTGCATGTCCACGACGTACTGCGCTGTCGATACGCCGGTCGCATCGCCGAAGGTGCACGCGGTCGCGTCAGCGTTGTAGTACCCGCCACCGGCAGCGGTCAGCCAGCCGCGGTACCAGAGGTTGCTGGAACCGAAGACGCGCGCCTTGCCGTCACCGTGCGACAGCTTGGCCGCGACGTTCTTGAACTCTTCCAGCGTCATCGGTGTGGTCTTGCTCGGCAGCGGAATCCCAGCAGCCTTGAAGGCGTCGACGTTGATCGCCATCACCTTTGGCTTGGCGGCCAGCGGCATCGCGTACGACTTGCCTTGGAACTGCAGTGCCGAGGCGATGTTCGGTTGCACGTACTTCGAACCGTCCACCTCCTGCTCGGCGAAGCTGGGCGCGAAGCCGGCCAGGCTGGTGTTGCTGATCTCCATCACGGTCGACTGGGTGTGGGCCGCGATCGAGGTCTGGATCTTCTGCTCGTAGTCGGACTGGATCCAGTTCGTGGTGACCTTCGTTCCTGGGTTCGCCTGCTCGAAGGCCGCGGCGATCGCCTTCAGCGAGGCGGCCTCGGAGTTGGTGCCCCAGAAGGAAAAGGAAATGTTGGCGGAATCCTTGTTTCCGCCGGAGGCGGGCTGGGCGTCACCAGTCGCACAGCCCGCGGCGAGGAGGAGAGCGGTCAACCCGGCACCGACCGGGAGCAGTTTGAGTAGCTTCATGAGGGGTCCTTCGTCTCAGGGATGAGCTTCGTCCGAGGGGGTGAGCCCGGCAGTCCCGTCCGGGGTGAGCCGAGCGATCTCGCCCGGGGTGAGGCGGGCGGTCTGGCCGGGGTTGACTGCTGTCCAGGGGCCGGCTGAGCCGATCGACACGCGGAGCGGGCCCGGTCCGCTGTGCACGGTGATCTCGGTGGATTGCCGACCAAGGGAGGTGATGCGGAGGTCCCAGTCGCCGACCGGGACGTGGTCGGCCTCCAGCCAGCCGATCTCGGCCGGCAGGTGGGAGTCGACGGTGAGCGACGCCGATGCCGCGTCCGGCACCAGCCCGAGCAGCCCGGCCACCAGGTGCTCGACCACGGTGAAGGAGATCTCCGGGTAGTCGTCGCGGCTGTCGATGATGTGCCGCAGCCAGCGCCAGGCCGACTCGTCACGCCGGTGCCGGAAGAAGACTTCCGGCAGGTAGGTGAACGCCTCGATGTTGGCCGGTGGGTGCTCGGCCAGCTGGGTCTCGAGGTAGTCCAGGAACAGCTCGTTGCGCTCTCCCGACCCGCTCAGCCCCAGCATCGGGACGAACCAGCTCGCCTCCAGTCCCCAACCGAAGTCCAGCCCATCGACGCTGCGGCCGCGCGCGAACCGGGCCTTACTCGCATCCCACCAGGAGGCGAGGAAGTCTTTCTGAAGCTGCTCGGCCTGCTCCAGAAAACGTTTGCGGTCGTTTCCGTCGGCGAGCTTCGCGAGAGCCAGCAAGGCGCCGTACTGCGTGGCAAGGCCGTCGCCCGCGACGAGTAGCGGATGCTCGGCGTCCTGCTCGTTGTAGGTCGCCGAGCCGAGGAAGATGTCGCCGGTGCCGGACGACTCGGGGATGCCGTCACCGTCGCTGTCGTGCTCGGCGACGAAGTCGTCGACCGAGCGGAGGTAGTACGCGGCCAGATCGGGGTCGTCGATCCAGCGCCGGTCGCCGGTCCAGTCGTACTGGCCGAGCGCGCGGTAGGTCAGGTCGAACACCGCGGGGATCTCCCGGACGAAGTGCTCGTCGCCGTGATAGTCCAGCTCCGCGATCGAGCCGTCGAAATGGAACGCCCACAGCGGATACCACTTCCGGGCAGCGGTCGCCGAACGGGCGAAGTGCCGCAGCATCGCGAAGTTCTCCGCGTCCAGCCCGAGCAGGTGCGCGCCGACCGCTTGGTGGCAGACGTCGCGCGAGTAGAACATCGGCCGGGACGGGTAACCCGCCCAGTACGACGGCAGGTTGCCCGCCGCCGCGTCGGTCTGGACCCAGTCCAGGGCGCGCTTGCGGGCCCAGGCGAAGGCGTTCTCGAGGTAGCCGGAATCCGACCTGAGACTCAGGTCCGACATCGCGGCCTCCTTCCGGGAGAAGGGGATATTAGCGCTAAAACTAGGCCGCTTACTTAACTTCGTCAATATCTCTGGAGCAGTCGATTTTACCGCTATAGTCGAGTTCTACAGTGCGTGCCGGCGAACAGGAGTGATCGATGACGTCTGCGGTGCCCGAGGCTTCTTTCGAGGTCCGCTCCCCCGACGGCGCCGTCCACCGCACCGGTTCGGTGACGGGCGGGACGGTGAGAGAGATCGCCGGCGCGAGTGCACGCGGCGAGGGCGGGGCCAGCGACCGGGGCGCAGGCGACGCCGGAGTGTTGGTCTTCGAGGTAGTCGCCGCTGACCTGATCGCGGAGCCGGTGCATCTGCGGTTCACCTGGCCGGTGGACGCCGCGATCACGCTCTGGCGGGCGACTCAGGGATCGCATCGCGAGTTGCCGACCGACTGGGGGTCGCACCGCGATATCCGGTCGGTCAGGTCCGCGCCGGTCGCCGCCTTTGTCGGTCTGGACGACCATTCACCGTTGGCCGTCTCGCTCATCGTCGAACGTCCGCGGCTGCGACTTCGCCGTCGGCGTCAACGAAGAGACAGCCGAGCAACTGATCCAGCTCACCATCGACGATGTCGAGCCGACCGCCGGCGAGCATCGGTTCGAGTTGCGGATCGACCTGCGCGGAAAGCACTTCAGCGAAGCCCTCCGCGACGTCACCGACGTATGGACCGCCGAGCTCGGCAACCGCATCACGCCAGTGCCCGAAGTTGCCCGCGAAGCGATGTACTCGACTTGGTACAGCGACCACCAGCACGTGTCCGCGGAATCCGTCGAGCATCACGCCCGCGTCAGCGCGCAGTACGGGTGCCGGGCGGTGATCGTCGACGACGGCTGGCAGACCGAGGACACTGCTCGCGGCTATGCGCACTGCGGTGATTGGGAGCCGACCAGCAGCACGTTCCCCGACATGGCCGAGCACGTACGTCGGGTGCACGAACTCGGCCTCGACTACGTGCTCTGGATCGCGCCGCCGCTGATCGGAGCGCACTCGAAAGCCTGGGACCGCCTCAAGGACCGCACCCTCGGGTACGTCGACGGGCTGAGCGCATCCGTCCTCGACCCACGCTTCCCCGAGGTCCGCGAGCACATCGTCGAATGCTGCGTCCGCCCGGTCCGCGACTGGGGCGTCGACGGTCTCAAGATCGACTTCATCGACTCCTGGGCATGGGAAAACGCTCCGAAAGCACCCGGCGGCGACTGCGAGACAGTCGACGAAGGCGTCGAGCTGATCCTGGAAGCGGTGACGGAAGAGCTGAAGCGCCTCCGCCCGAACCTGCTGATCGAATTCCGCCAGGACTACGTGAATCCCCGGCTCTGGCGCTTCGGCACCTTCCTCCGGGCCGGCGACTGCGCGATGGACGCCGTCGAGAACAGGGTCCGCACGATCGACGCCCGGTTGCTCGCCGGCGATCGCGCAGTCCACTCCGACATGCTGATGTGGAACCCGGCGGCTCCGGCCGAAGCAGTCGCCCGCCAGTTCATCGGCGCACTCTTCAGTACGCCGCAGGTCTCGGTCGAGCTCGGCAACCTGTCCCCCGAACATGACCAGGTCGTGCGGTTCTGGCTCGCCTTCTGCAAGGAGCACGCGGAGACGCTGCTGCACGGCGTACTGACTCCCTCTCGGCCGGATGCCCGCTACACGCAGGCCACCGCGACATCCGAGGCGAGCACCGTCGTGGCCGTTTTCGCCAACCCTGTGGTGCGTTTGGAGCAACCGGCAGATCGGCTGTTGCTGGTCAACGGCGGCGACGGGCCGCGCCTGCTGATCGAAGGTGCTGGGTCTGGCCCCGTGGAACTCGTAGTGTCTGACTGCTCAGGCGCAGAGTTGTCCCGTACGACGACCACGCCACCCGCCGGCCTCTGGGCCGTCGAGGTGCCGGTCGGCGGGGTGGCCCGGATCGAGCGGGTCTGACCAGGTTCGAAGGGGGCTGGATGACCGAGGCGAAGAGACAACCGGTACGCCGTACGACGGTGGCTGATGTCGCACGGCTCGCTGGGGTGTCGGCGATGACCGTCTCCAACGTGCTCAACGCGCCGCATCGGGTGAGTGAGCCGACGGTCCGAACTGTGCAGGCGGCGATCGACGAACTCGGATACACGCCGAACCATGCGGCACGGGCGCTCTCCTCCGGCCGCAGCCAGGTGATCGGGCTGCCGCTCTACCTGGAGGACGACGCGTTCAGCGATCAGAACCCTGGCCTGGGTGGCTTCCTGCACGGCCTGCTCGGTGGTCTGGTGAAGTCGGCGGCGATCGGCGGGTACGGCGTCCACGTGACGACGCCGACCGAGGGAGCCACCGAGATCGCGCTCTACGAGAAGCTGATCGCGGCTCGCCAGGTCGACGCGATCGTCGTCCTGGAAACGATGCCCCGGGATCCGCGGATCGAGTTTCTCAGCACGCGGGGTTTCCCGTTCGTGGCGTTCGGGCGGACCGGTCATCAGCAGCGGCAGTGCTGGGTGGATGTCGACAACGAAGCGTCGATGGTTGCGATCGGTCAGCATCTTCGCGCGACCGGGCGGACCCGGGCTGCTTATCTTGCGACGGACAGCAGTCTGCCGTGGGTGCATCAGCGGCGGGACGGGTTCTTGCAGGAGTTCAGCTCACCGCATTCGGTGCAGTCGTTCGGCGATCTGGACGCGGTCGCGGAGTACGTGACGAACTGCTCGAACGACGTGGATGCATTTGTGGCGGACAACGATGCGTTCGCGGTGGTGGCGATGCGGGCGTTGCAGCGGCGCGGGATCAAGGTCGGTCAGGATGTCGCGGTCACCGGATTCAACGACTTTCCCTTTGCCAGCATGCTGGACACGCCGCTCACGACGGCACGCATTCCGCTGCGGGACATCGCTTCGTGCCTGTTCAGCCGAGCGCTACAAGAGATCAACGGCGATCCGGACCAGCCGGGGCGCCTGGTCACCGCTCCCCTGGTCGTCAGGTCCAGCGCCTAGTACGTCGTACTGGTTGCGGCGCAGAGCGGGATCCGGTGGGCGAGCCCGAGACCACTAAGCCAGCTCGTCGCAGTTGCCGACGGTCCAACGGTTTGCGTCGTCGAGGGTCGGTTGGTCGGCGGCCCAGCGCTTGGCCGCTTCTACGTAGCGGGCGACCCAGGGTGAAGGGTTGCCGGGTTTCCAGGCGATCACCATCGTGTACGGCTCGGCGTCCGGGACCGGGCGATAGACGACCTCGGGGCGGACGCTCCGGAGCGTGAAGGAGATCGGCAGCAGCGCGATCGCCTGGCCGAGCGCGACCATCTCCAGCATCTGCGCGCTGTCCTGCACGACCGGGCCCAGCGGCGTACCGGCCGGCTGGCCGTCGCGTTGCCCGGACCAGAAGTTGCGGCCGGCATCGGTCGTCCCCGGTCGATGGGTGAAGATCTGCCCGCGGAGATCGTCGACCCCGAGCACTTCGCGGGACGCGAGCTCGTGCCCGACCGGGAGTGCTGCCATCCGGCCTTCGACGAGCAGGACCTCCTGCGCCAGGGAGTTGTCGAGATGCGGTGACCCGATGATCGCGAGGTCGGCCCGGCCGGCCAGCACCGCGTCCACCTGCTCGCCGAGGCCGGTGACCTCGAACCGGATCTCCGGCGCAGCTGCTTCGTCGCGGAACTCGCTCGCGACGTACGTGAGCAGGTCGGTGGCGGCGCCTGGTTTGGCGGTGACGATCAGGGTTTTGGCGGACGATCCGGCGCGCTGCGTACGGCGTACTGCGGCATCGAGTGAGTCGAGGACGATGGCCGATTCTTTGAGCAAGGTCTCGCCGGCTTCGGTGAGGCTGATGCGGCGCGGGTCCGAGCGGTCGAACAGTGCGACGCCGAGCCGGCTCTCGAGTCCGCGCATCGCCCGGGACAGCGGCGGCTGGGCGATGCCGAGCCGTTCGGAGGCGCGGGTGATGTTCAGATCCTCCGCGACCGCGCGGAAGTAGCGCAGCTCGCGGATCTCGGGTTCTGCCATACCTCCAGGGTATGCCGGGCCACCCGATCGGTCTTTTTCTTTCGCCGCCGCAGCGACTGAACTGGAAGACATGAATACCAACGAAGTCGCACTGGTCACCGGTGCCAACAAAGGAATCGGCCGGGAGATCACCCGGCAACTCGCAGCTCTCGGTATGACCGTCTACCTCGGCGCCCGGGATGTCGCCCGCGGGAAGACGGCGGCCGCGGAACTTGAAGGGGACGTGCGGTTCGTCCAGCTCGACGTCACCGACGCAGGCTCGGTCGCTGCCGCGGTGGAGACGATCGAGGCCGACTCGGGGCGGCTCGACGTACTGGTCAACAACGCCGGGATCGCGCTCGAGTGGGGCGTCGATGCGGTGGATGTGACCGCCGACCTGCTCAGGGCCGAGTACGAGGTCAACGTCTTCGGCGTCGCGACGGTGACGTCGGCGTGCGTCCCGCTGCTGCGCCGGTCGCCGAACGGGCGGATCGTGAACATGTCCAGCAGTCTCGGATCACTCACGTTGCTGAGCGATTTCGGGTCGTCGCAGTCGAGGAACCAGTTGCTGCCCTACAGCTCGTCGAAGGCGGCGCTGAATGCGCTGACGGTGCTCTACGCGGCCGCACTGAAGGCCGACGGGATCAAGGTGAACGCCGCGACACCGGGTCTCGTCCCGACCGACATCAACGAGGGCGCCCCAATCTCTCGCGGGACCCGCACAGTCGCCGACGGCGCCGTAGCCCCCGTCCACCTGGCAACCCTCCCACCCAACGGCCCCACAGGCGTCTCCCGCGGCCCCGGCGCCAACGACTCCATCCCCTGGTAGGCGGTAGGCCGGGTCAGTCGGTCGAGAGTGCTTTCTGGGCGAGCACCATAGTTACTGCTGTGCCGACCAGCCCGCCGACGCAGATGGCCAGGTTCGGCCGGATCAGCGTGCCCAGCACTCCGGCCAGGGCGATGGCTATGCCTTGGATTGCCATTAGGCCGCTGGTTTGGATGGTGAACAGCCTTCCTCGGTACGTCGGGTCGGCGGCGGCGAGGATGAGCGGGTCGATGCCTTGGTTGAAGGCGTAGCCGGAGCCTGAGATCGCGAGGAGGACCGCCGCGAGTGGGATGGAAGGTTCGGTGACGAAGGCGATCGCGGGGAGCTGGGTGAGCAGGATCAGCGGGACTACGAGTCGTCTTCGGGTGGTGGGTGCGAGGCGGGTCGCGATGAGCTCGCCGAGGATTGAGCCGGCGGCGTACCCGGTGAACAGCGCGCCGGCCAAGGATGCGGCGACGCCGGTCTGGGCGGTGTAGGCGACGGCGAGTCCGTCGGGCATCGACGAGAAGGCGGGGACGACCCAGGACAGCAGGATCAGTCTTCGGAGCCGGGTGTTGCCGAAGATGTATCCCAAGCCGGCAAGGGATTCCCGCACGGCACTCCGAGTAGGCGCGCCGGTTCTGGGCGTTGACGGGGTGCCGAGTCCGATCAGGGCGGCTGAGGCTGCGAAGGAGACGGCATCCAGACCGAGCAGCCAGGTGGGACCGATCGCGGCGACCGCGATGGCGCCGACTGCGAAGCCGGCTAGGAGGGTGAGCTGGCTGATTGCCCTGAGCAACGAGCGGCCGGTCGGGAACAGGTCGGCGTCGAGAAGGTGCGCCAGGCTGGCTGCTCGGGCACCGGCAAAGATCGGCGCGACGCTCCCGGTCACCAGGAGAAGCCCGAGCAGCCCGGCGACCGGCATCCCGGGAATCAGCATGGCGGCGATCGCGGTCCCGCTGATCAGATCGCAACAGACGAGCACTCGCCTGGCTGGGAAACGGTCAGCAATCGAAGAGAGCGCTACCCCGCCGAGCGCGTAGGGCAGGAACGAACAAACCAGCACCAAGGCAGACAGCAGAGGCGATCGAGTCCGCTCGAAGACCAGAATCGAGAGCGCGACCTCAGCTGCGACCGTCCCGGCCATCGAAACGGCGTGGGCTACGAAGATCGCTCGCAGCCCTGGAACCCGCAACACCGCCCCGTAACCGGCGCTACGCGCCGGAGCTGAGGTGGGTGAGGCGGGCATTGGCGGGGCGGGCATCAGCGGAGCCGGCGCTGGTGGAGCGGGCGCGGGCGGGGTGGCGATGGTCGGGTCGGGCGTGGGCGCGGGCGGGGTGGCGATGGTCGGGTCGGGTGTGGGTGGGGTGGAGGTGGGCACGGGATTGAGCGTGGTCCGAGGGGGCTGGGGCGGTGTAGCTTTTCGGTTGGGGCCGAAAGTTGGTGGGTGTGACGATTCTGAAGTTCAGCCAGGCGGATGCCTTGCGGTGCCGGTTCGGGTTGTCTCCCTTGTGGGAGACGATGTCTGCGGTGCGCGTGCTCGGTGGGCGTCGTCCTCGGCCGTTGTACTCGCCCTGGGTTGCCGCCAAGGCTGACATCACGGCCGGCCTGGAGCTGAGGATGCTGCAAGCCGTCCAACCCGCGAGTGGATATACGCCTGACTTTTTGACTCCGCCGCCTAAGGCTTCTCGGGCTCGGTTCGAGACGGAGATTGCGCGGGTTCGTAGTACGCCGCTGCATCAGGTGCGGGATGAGTTGATTCAGTCGCGGGACGGGAAGAACAACCCGGGTGCGGCGGCGATCAACCGGATGCTCGAGGATCCGGCGGCGGCTCGTGAAGGGTTTGCGCGTGAGATCGAGGCTGCTTGGAATGCGCTGATCGAGCCGGATTGGCCGCTGATCAGCCGGGTGCTCGAGGATGACATCGCGTATCGCGGCGAGCAGCTGACCTCCGGTGGTCTGGCGAAGCTGTTCGACGATCTCCATCCGGCGCTGAGCTGGGAGGACGACAAGCTCATCACGACGCAGTTCCGCGAGCAGGATCGCGAACTCAGCGGTCAGGGGCTGCTCCTGGTGCCAGGGGTGTTCGGGTGGCCGTATCTAGTGGTCGTTGCCGCGCCGGGGTATCAGCCGACAGTGGTCTATCCGGCTCGTGGAGCGGGCCGGCTCTGGTCTGACGCGCCGGCTCCCCCGGATCCGCTGGCGACGCTGCTCGGGCGTACTCGGGCGACACTCCTGGTGGCGCTGGATCCGCCGGCGACGACGAGCGCCCTCGCAGCGCAGTACGGGCTGGCTCTGGCGACGGTTGCGGAGCATCTTGCCGCGCTGCATGGCGCAGGGCTGGTGAGTAGGCGACGCACCGGACACCAGGTGCACTACCGGCGTACGGACGTCGGGCAGGCGGTTGTCGACGCCTCGATCGGCTGAGGTCCCACCGCGACAAGCGCAAGCAGAGTCAGAATGCTGCAGTGAGCAAGGAACCTGCGCCTAGCATGCGACACACCCGCCGCTGGCCGGCCTCGTTGGCAGTGCTCGTGGTGCTGGCGCTACAACTCGCAGTACCGCCACAGATCACCGAGCTGCCGCGCTGGCTGCTGCCGGCGATCGGCATCGCACTGCTGATACCGCTGGTGTGGATGAACCCGTTCCACCTACGCATGGACGAGCCGTGGTTGCGCTACATCGAGCTGGTGCTGCTGGCGGTGCTCGTCTTGATCAACGCGATCTACCTGGTCGGGATGATCGCCTATCTCGATACCGGCCACAGCACCGACGGCGCGGTGCTGGTGAAGGCTGCGCTGCTGATCTGGGTGACGAACGTGGTCGCGTTCGCGGTCTGGTACTGGGAGATCGACCGAGGCGGCCCGTTCGCCCGGATGCCAGAACACGAGCACGAGGAGGAGCGCGCCGATCTGCTCTTCCCGCAGATGACGGTCGACCTCCCGGGCTGGCAGGGCTGGCTGCCCGGTTTCACCGACTACCTGTTCGTCGCCTTCACCGCGGCGACGGCGTTCAGCCCCACCGACACGATGCCGCTCACCGCCCGGACCAAGGCCCTGATGGGCATCCAGTCCGGAATCTCCCTCCTCACCATCGCGATCATCGCCGCCCGCGCCGTCAACGTGCTCTAGACCCAAGGGAAAGGAGCGAGATCGGGCTCGACCCACTCAGCTCCGGGCCGCCGGACGACGCAAGGGTCGACGAACGGTAGAAGCGCATCAACAGCCGCTTGTCGAACAGTGCGGGGTTGTGGCCGGCAAAGCTGTCGAAGTCCGCAAGCGGCTCCTCGGCCACATGGTGCCCGACCAGTTCCACCCAGGCTCTGCTCACAGTCGCGTGATACTTCTGCGGCGCACCGGCGTACCGGGCTGTCGTCTGGATGCCTTCGCTGACCACGCCGATCGCGGCGGGCACCCCGTACCGCCGGACGGCCAGCCAGGTCAGCCGCAGATGCTCCCGATGCCCGAACCGCTCGGCGGTCCGCATGGTCTCCGCCATCAAGCCCTCGAACTCATCCACCGTGCCCTCCCAACGCAGCAAGAACCTGCCGAAACCCGCTGATCGCTTCCGCCGAAACCAAGGCCCGCTGCTCGATCGCCTCCATCGCCGCCACGATCACCGCGGCGGTTTCGCGGCCGTCCGGCGTCAGCTCGATGAGCACGGCCCGCCGATCCCCGGCCCGCGCGCCCCGGGTCAGATACCCGCGCTTCTCGAGCCGATCCAGTACGCCGGTCAGCGTGGTCGGCCTGATGCCGATCGCCGCACCCAGCTCCGACACGGTCCGCGCCTGCCCGTCGGCCAGGTTGCCCAGCGCGTTGAGCTCGGACGCCGACAGGTCGAGATCGACCAGCTTCCCGGTCAGCTCCTGCAAGGTCGCATGTGTTACCCGCTGCAGCTCCAGCAGCAGTCCTGCGGTTTCGGATTTCACGTATCCGTACTATACGGATTCGTAGTATCTCCGGCAATCGACCACCTGCTGGAATCTCGCTCGACGCGTATGTAATGAGTGTGGAACAGTGACGCTCATGTACAGGAGTGGCCTGGACGTGGAGTGAGGAGTTGCGATGGATGCCGCCCGGACCAAGTCGATCGGGCTCGGATTCGCGCTGTTCTCGGCGTTGACGTTCGGCGCCTCGGGGCCGTTCGCGAAGGCGCTGATCAGTGCCGGCATCTCCCCTGAACAGGCCGCCTGGTTGCGGATCCTCGGCTCCGGCCGTCCTGCTGGTCCCGCTCGTGCTCATCTTCCGCGGCCGGGCCGGGATCCAGGCCGCCCGGCGCAGTCCTGGCCGCAGCTCGTGCTCTACGGTCTGACCGGGATCGCGGGCTGCCAGACGCTCTTCTTCATCGCCGCCAGCCGGCTGCCGGTCGGCATCGCGATCCTGCTGGAGTTCTCCGGCCCGGTCCTCGTCGTGCTCTGGCTGAAGTTCGGCCGCAAGATCGGCCGTACCGCGCTCCGCCGTGCTCGGCGTCGCGATCGCGCTGGTCGGCCTCGGGACGGTGGTCGAGATCTGGTCCGGCCTCCAGATCGACCTGATCGGCCTGCTCTGCCGGACTCACGGCGGCGGCCTGCCAGGCGACGTACTTCCTGCTGATCGAAAAGCTCACCGGCGTCGCGGATCCGCTGGTGATGACAGCGGCCGGCAGCGTCGTCGGTGCGATGCTGCTGACCGCAGATCGTCGGCGCCTTGGACCATGCCGTGGCACGTGCTGTCCGACACGATCGCGATGGGCGACCGCTCCGCGCCGGGCTGGACCTTCGCGGCCTTGCTGATCGTGGTCAGCACTGTGATCGCCTACCTCGCGGGAGCGGCCGCAGTCCAGCGGCTGTCGGCAGCGATCGGCGGTGCGGTCGCGTACGTCGAAGTGGTGGCCGCCAGCATCTACGCGTGGCTCCTGCTCGGCGAAACCCTGACAGCGAACCAGATCATCGGCGGTGCGATCGTCCTGCTCGGTGCTTTCGTCGCCCAGTCCTCGGTCGGCAAGGTCGCGCCGGCCGACCTCCCGGTGACAGAGCCCGCGCTTACGGCCCAGGTGTAAGGATGGGCCGTATGGAGCCCATTGCGGCGGTTACGGGTGGTCAGGTTCGAGGGTCGGCGAAGGACGGAGTGACTGCCTACCTGGGGATTCCGTACGCCGCGGCGCCGCTGGGTGCCGACCTGTACGCCGCACCTCAGCCGGTGAAGCCCGTGGGACGGCGTACGGGATGCGACGGTGCTGGGTGCGACCGCGCCGCAGCCTGCCGTTATGACCCGCCCTTCAACAAGCTGCTGAGCAACCCGATCATCCCCGGCGACGAGTTCCTCAACGTCAACGTCTGGACGCCCGGCGGCTCGGGGTTGCCCGTGATGGTGTGGTTCCACGGTGGCGCGTTCCGCAACGGGTCCAACGCAGCGCCGGCGTACGACGGGACTGCCTTCGCCCGCGACGGCGTCGTCCTGGTCAGCGTCAACTACCGGCTCGGCGTGATCGGCTTCGGGGTGGTCGCGGGGGCGCCGAGCAATCGCGGGCTGCTCGACCAGCTCGCTGCGCTGCGATGGGTGCAGGAGAACATCGCCGCGTTCGGTGGCGATCCGAGTCAGGTCACGATCTTCGGGCAGTCGGCCGGCGGGATGAGTGTCGCCACCCTGCTCTCGTTGCCTGCCTCGCAAGGGCTGTTCCGGCGGGCGATCATGCAGAGCGGGTCGGCCGAGGCGGTGGCGCTGCGAGTGACGCCGGCGCTGATGACCGCCGAGGTGGCCAAGCGGCTGGGTATTGAAGCGACGCCGGAGGCGCTTGGCGCAGTACCGGCTGCGGATCTCATCGATGCACAGCGGGAGGTGTCGGCGGAGCTGCGGGCTGAGCCTGATCCGGCGCGGTTGGGTGCGAGTGTGGTCAAGGCCGGTGGCGGGATCATGCCGTTCTTCCCGGTGATCGACGGCGAGCTGATCCACCAGCTCCCGCTCGACGCGATCGCGGGCGGCGCTGCCGCGGGAGTCGAGCTGCTGACCGGGATCGACGCAGCGAAGAGTTCCGGCTCTTCCTCGTGCCGAGCGGGCTCGCGGCGGCAGTCACTGCTGAGGCATTGCCGGTACTGCTTGCGCAGGCGGGTCTCGATCCGGCGATCGCGAGACGTTCGCCGCCAACCGGCCGGTCAGTCGCCGGGTGAGATCTTCGCGGCGTCGACGAGCGCCGCGTTCTTCGAAGTACCGACGATCCGGCTCGCCGAGGCGAGTCGCAGGCGGTACGGCGTACGTCTACGAGTTCGCCTGGCAGTCGCCGCTTGCCGGGGCTCGGGCGCATGCCATGCGCTGGAGCTGCCGTTCGTGTTCGACACCTTGGCGCTGGACCGGTCGCCGTTGCAGGGTGACAATCCGCCGCAGGAGCTGGCCGACCGGATGCACGCGGCCTGGGTCGCTTCGCCACCACCGGGGATCCGGGCTGGTCGCAGTACGACACAAACACGAGGTCTGTGTTCACTTTCGACCACCCGGAGTCCCGGCAAGTGGAGGATCCGCACGGAGACGAGCTGGCCCTGCTACGGCAGTAGCGACTGCACGAGTTCCCGCGGCAGGCCGTGGGTCTCGTGCAGGTAGTCGAAGTCGCTCTGGTCGAGCGTCTTCTGGAACCGTTCGTGGCTGATGATCCGGCGGCCACGCTCCAGCAGGTTGCCGAACCGGATCTCCTCGTCGATCAGGATGCGGCGGACCAGCGTCAGCAGCTCGCCCTGGTGGAAGTGTTCCTGCGTGTGCTTGAAGAGCTCCATCGGCAGGTCCGACAGGGTGTAGCTGTCGTCCACCCGCCAGAGCAGCGTCAGCACCCGGCGGATCAGCCGGCGCAGCACGTAGCCGCGGCCGGTGTTGGAGGGATGCACGCCGTCGCCGACGATCACCATGCTCGACCGGAGGTGGTCGATGACGATCCGCTGCGACTCCAGGTCGAGCTTCCACAGGCTCGGCGACGGTCCGCATCCACGGCTCGAACAGCGCGGTCTCGTAGACCGAGTCCTTGCCCTCGATCAGCATCGTCAGCCGCTCCAGCCCGAGCCCGGTGTCGATGTTGCGCTGCTGCAGCGGCTCCAGCGAGCCGTCGTCGTAGCCGGCGGTAGCGCATCATCACGTGGTTCCACACCTCCACCCAGCGGTCGTCGGTGGTCGGCGTGCCGGTCGGCGTTCCCTTGCCGGTCCAGAGGAAGATCTCCGAGTCCGGGCCGCACGGACCGGTCGGGCCGTTCGACCACCAGTTGTCGTCGGTGGTCAGCTCGATCGGCAGCACCGAGTGACTGCCAGGTGCGCAGCGACTCCTGGTCCAGCTCGACCTGGTTGTCGCCGCCGAACACGGTCACGTACAGCTGACCGGGGTCGATGCCGAACCCCTCGGTGAGCAGCTCGTACCCCCACCGCAGGGTCTGCTCGCTGCCGTAGTCGCCGAGCGACCACGAGCCGAGCATCTCGAACACGGTCAGGTGGGTGCGGTCCCCGACCTCGTCCAGATCGGTGGTGCGCAGACATCGCTGCACGCCCGCTCAGTCTGCGCCCCAGTGGATGCGGTTCGCCTTCCAGGTAAGGCGTCAGCGGATGCATCCCGGAGGTCGTGAACAGCACCTGGTCACCGGGGCGCGGGATGAGCGACGAGCCCGTGGTGGGCACGTGGCCGTGGTCGATGAAGAAGTCGATGAAGGTCTTGGTGAGGCTCATGTCGGTGTCCTTTGCGGTGGGGTGGACCGGAAAGGTGAGCCTGGTTCTGGGCAAACACAAAACCGGCGACCGTTTCCGGTCGCCGGTGGTTGGTTCGAGATGTCAGGCAGCGGCAGCCGGAGAGCAGGATGCTCGTACGGCTGCTACAAGGCGTGACGTCTGATGCATGAGACCCAGAGTACACACACCCCCGCAAGGTTTGTCCACTAGATCTCGAGCAGCGTGCGCAGCGTCTCTCCGGATTGTTGCCAGGTCCAGTCGGCGGCGACCCACTCGCGACCGGCCGCGCCCATCGCCCGGGAGCGGGCCGGATCGGTCAGCAGATCGATCAGCCGTACGGCGACCGCGACCGGGTTGTACGGGTCGACCAGGTAGCCGGTCTCACCGTGCCGGACCGTGTCGGGCGCACCGCCGGAATCGCCGACGAGCACCGGCTTCCCGGTCGCGGCGGCCTCCAGCGTGACGATCCCGAGCGCCTCCGGCTCCAGCCCGAACCGCCGCGTCCGGCACGGCATGGCGAAGACATCCGCGGCGTCGACGTACGGCGGAATCTCGGCCCACGGCACCGCGCCGGTGAACCGGACCGCGTGCGCCACCCCCATCGTCTCGGCCAGCCTGGTGAGCTGCTCGCGTTGCGGTCCACCGCCGACGAGGAGCAGAACCGCCGCCGGTACTGCGGCCAGCACCCGCGGCCACGCGCGAATCAGCGTGTCCTGCCCTTTGCGCGCGACCAGTCTCGATACGCACGCGACGACCGGAACGCCTTCCAGCCCGAGCCCTTTCCGCACCTGCTCTCCCCCGCAGCCCGGGAAGAACCTGGTGGTGTCGACGCCGGGTGTCAGTCGCCGGAGTTTCGCCTTGTCCGACAGGGCTTTCGCGATCTGCTGCTCGCACCAGTCCGAGACCGTGGTCACGGTGTCGGCCGCGTCACCGATCCTTCGGAGTGCTTGGCGAGTCGCCGGTACGCCGGCCCACCAGGTCTCGTGGCCGTGGGTCATCGCGACGATCTTCTGCGCACCGGCCTTGCGAAGAGCCGGCCCCATCAAGCCGAGCGGAGCTGCTGCGCCGAAGAGCACCCGATCCGCGTTGTAGCGGCGCATCACCGTCCACCGCATGCCTCGGTGACCCGTGCCGTCGGCAACAACATCGCCGTACGGTCCCGCTCGACGGGGAAGGGCAGGCTTGTCGTCGTACTGCGTGTCGCCGGGCATCCGGGCGGTCAGCACGACCAGGTCGTCGCGGAGCTCGTCGCACAGCGACCGGACGAAGGTCTCGATCCCACCCTGGCGAGGCGGGAAGTCGTTGGTGACAACGAGAACGGTCATCGCCGGACCAGCGGCGGGACCACCGATCCGTGCTCGGTCGCCCAGGCCCGGCCCATCGCGATCCGCTCCGGCGGGGTCGGGTGGTTGGCGAACATCCAGTAGCGCCAGCGGCTCGGATCGAGGCCGGAGATGTTTGCCACCGACAACTGATGCTGCATCGCGACGAAGTCGGCCGGGTCGTTCGTCAGGCGCAGCGAGTGGTAGTCGGCGCGGGCCTCGATCTTGCGGCTGACCAGGTTCTGCACCGGAGCGGCGAGAGTGCTACCGGCCACGATCAGCGCCAGCAGCAGGGCTGTTCGGCGCGGATCCGACATCTTCGTCCTCAAGATCAGCCTGAGGAGGACGACAGCGAAGGCTGCGCCCAGCGCTCCGATCAGCGTGCCGTGGAGAACGTCGTCCTCGGCCGCATGCCCGAGTTCGTGCGCGACGACGAGCCGGACCTGAGCGGGCGGGGCATCCTTCAGCAGCGTGTCGTAGATGACGAGCCGGCGGGTCGAACCGAAGCCGGAGACGTAGGCGTTGAGTGCCGTCGTCCGCTTGGAGGCGTCGGCGACCAGGACGTCCTTGACCGGTACGCCGTCCTGCTTGGCCAGTTCGAGAAGCTGATCCCGCTGCGGGCCGGGCGCGAGTCGAGGTGAAGTCGTTGAACCTCGGCTCGACCAGGACCGGGTAGGCGAACGAGATGCCGAGCACCAGAACCGCGCCGGTGATCGCGGCCGTCGCCCACCACCAGGTGCGCCAACGACGGGCCAGGGCGAAGAGACCGAGGGTGATCGCTGTCAGCACGATTGCCGTCAGCAACCAGTTGACCGCGCGGTCGCGGAGCCAGAGGCCCCAGTCCTCGGTGGACAGGCCGTACTTCCGGGTCACGCGCTCGGCCATCGACGTCGGTCGGCAGCGTCACCGAGGCTGGCGAGAAGTCCCAACGCTACAACGAGAATCGGCGCCACGTAGTACCAGCGCTTGAGCTTGATCGCGTCGTACAGGCGTCGGCCGAGCGGGCTGAAACCGATAGCGAGTGGGATCAGCAGGGAGAGCACCCAGGAGGCGGTTGACCAGGGCAACAACTCGTGGCGGAACTGGTTCTGGCGGTCGATCTCGGCGGTGGTGAAGTCGAGGGCGGCGTCTGGCTTCGGCAGGTCGATCAGGTGCCAGGGCGTGGTCGTCGCGATCACTACGACGAGCGCTGCGGCCAGGAGGACGGCCGCGATTCTTGGAGCTCGTTCAGACACCTGCGAGCCTTTGGAGGTACTTCTGCCAGTCGGCGACGAACTCCTGTTCCGTCGTACCGAGGACAGTGCGGAACGCGTCGGCGAGGCCGGTCGGGCTCTTCGACGCGTGCACGGTCCGGTAGAACCTCACCAGCTTCGCCTGGCCTTCGCGCTCACTGATCAGGCGGCAGGCCAGCCAGCCCGATTCGTACGCCTGCGGCAGTTCCGTCGCCGACGCGGCGAACGCCTCCGGCCCGGGCAGGGTCTTCGGCACCTTGCCGGCCCGGATCGCCTTGAAGAGCTCCTTCGCGGCCGACTCGTCCTGGACGGACACGGCGGTGAAGGCGACGTAGTCGGCGAATCCCTCGGCCAGCCACAACGGCACCGGCGAGGCCGTCGCGGTCGAGGCGACGTGGGTGGTCTCGTGCGTCAGGACGATCCGGCGGCCCTGCTTGCCGAGCTCGTCGAACAGCTTCGGATTGGCGACGATGCGCACCGGCGCGCCCGCTTGAGGCGTGTCCAGCTCGGCCATCGTGACGGCGGCGATCTGGGTGTACGTGCCGGGCTGGGCGCCGAGCACCGCCTCCATCTCGGACTGCTTCGCGGGCAGCAGGATGACGGTCTTCTGCCGCCAGTTCTTGCCCCACACCTTGCTGACCGAGTCGACGGCTTTGTCGCTCACCGCCGCGTAGTCGTCCGCGTTCGCCTGCGAGTTGAGGCTGATCACCAGGCTGTGGTCACCCTTGGCGACGTCGATCGCGCCGAGCGCCCAGATCGGGCGCCGTTGCCCGGCGACGAACCGCTCACTGAAGGACGCGGCGTACGTCGTACCGTCTCGCGGTCACGAAGGTGACGGGCAGGGACTCGCGGGCCGGCTTCGCGTCGTACCCGGTGAGCTGCCAGGAGACCTCGACCTGGGCGAGCCAGGATTCGGAGCCGCCGAGCGCGTTCGTGCGGTCGGGCTCGAGCGCGCCGGGGTCGTCGCTGACGTAGCGCAGCTGGAAGGTGGCCAGCGGCAACTTCGCGAGGTTGTTGTAGACCGTCCGCGCCTGCTTGTCGAACGCCTTCGCCTGCGGGTCGATCGTGCTCATGAACGTGCCGCGGCTCTCGCTCTTGATCGCGTCGGCCATGCGTTGGAGGACGGCCTCGCCCTCGACCGCCCGGCGGACACCTTCGGCGGCGTCGTCGGGAGACTTGCTCTGGCTCGGTACGCCGGACTTGCCGGCGCCGGGGTCGGCGGGGGCGTTCGCGACGTTGCGCAGGCCGACGAAACCGGCACCGGCGACCACGACGACCGCGAGACCGAGAGCGACGCGCTTCAGGATGGTCGGCGAGAGGCTGGTGGGAAGCTTCCCGAGGTTGAAGTTGCCCAGCTTGAGGTTGGCGAGCTTGAGACCGCCGGGCAGAGCCGAGCCGCCTGCGGAGTGCTGAGCGGGGATCAGAACAGTGGTCTGATCCGAGACCGGCTTGGTTCCCGCCATCGAGATGGGGGCCTGAGGCATCGGACGGCTGGTCGGCGTCGGGCGGCCGGGTTGAGGGGTCGGCGGATCGGTTGGCGTGCTGCCGCCTTGCTCCTCGCTCACCTCGGCCCCTCGCTGCTCACCTGCCCGGATCACTCTAGTGTTCCGGGGATCGTCTGCCGCCTGAGCCAGTGAAGCACCCGGCCGGTGACATGACTCGGCTCCGGGGCCACTGCCCCGGAGCCGTTGATCATGTCAGAGGTACGGATCAGCCCGGACGAACAGCGCCGGCGTACCCGCTCATGTAGTCGACGTCGTTGACCTGGACCGGCTTGCTCGGGTTCGGCGCGTGCACCATCTTGCCGTTGCCGATGTACATCCCGACGTGGTGGATGCTCGACGTACCGAAGAAGACCAGGTCGCCCGGCATCAGGTTGGCGCGGCTGACGCGGCGGCCCTCACCGAACTGCGAGGCCGAGGAGTGTGACAGCGAGACGCCGGCCTTGCCCCAGGCGTACATCGTCAGGCCGGAGCAGTCGAAGCGGCTCGGACCGGCGGCACCCCACGAGTAGGCGTCGCCCAGCTGGTCCAGCGCGACCTGTACGGCGACGGCCGCGCGGCCGCTGGCCGGCACGTTCGGCAGGTCGTCGTCCATCCGGCCCTTGTCGCGGCTCGGGCGCTGGTTGCGGGCCTTCGCGGCCTCTTCCGCGTTCTCCTGCGCGATCCGGGCGCGGTCGGCGTCGCTGAGCTTGCTGAGCACCTTCTCGGCGGCGTCGAGGTTCGCCTGGAGCTGCTTCTTCAGGTCTTCCTGCTGGGCCTTGACGGCCTGCAGGGCCGCGAGCTCGCTCTGCTCACCGGACTGAAGGTCGGTCAGCTTGCCCTGCGCGTCCTGGAACTTCCGGAGGGCCGAGTTCTGCTGGCCGGCGAACGCCTGCGCGGTGGAGGCCTGGCTGAGGAACTGGTCGGGGTTCGTCGACAGCAGCAACTGCGCCGTCGTGGACATCCCGGAGGTCTGGTACCCGGCGACCGCGAGGGAACCGATCTGCCGCTTCACCGCATCGACCTGGACCTGCTGCTTGGCGATCCCGGCCTGCAGCGCCTTCACCTTGGCTTCCTGGGCGCTGATCTTGCCGCGGAGCGCGTTGGCAGCCTCACCGGCGACCTCGGCCTTCTCCTGCAGATCCGCTACCTGGGCCTTCGCCTGAGCCAGAGTCGGCTTCGGGTCCGCTTCCGCGGCGCCCTGGATGAACAGCACCCCGCCGGCTACGGCGGTGGTGGTGAGGGCGGCGAGGGCAATTCCTTTGGTGCGGGTAATGCGGCCGGTGGACACAGCCTGGTCGGTCCCTTCCTGTGTTCGACGCCGTCCCCGTCAACCGCGCCTGGTACTCGCTGGGAGTCTTACCGCTCTAACTCCCGAACGACCCGGCGGGTCACACTTCGGCTCTTCGCTGCCCGGCCGGTCTGGTCAACCGGCACGCTGGGGCAACGAGAGGTAACAGTAGTAACCGATTCGTGACCGATGCAATTCGCCCCTCTGGTTTGATCCAAACTTAACGTCCGGACAGCGCGGATCCGAACCGGACTGGGCCAGTACGGCGTCCGATCACTACGATGTCACCGCAGCTGACGCCGTGATCGTGAGAGGACGACGTTGAACGAGATAGGCCGGCAGATCCGGGGGCTCCGGCAACGCGCCGGTCTGACCCAGGAAGAACTGGCCGAGCGGTCGACGCTGTCCGAACGATCACTGCGCGCTCTCGAGTCGGGACGCGTCACCAAACCGCGCACGAAGTCGATCCGGCTGATCGCGAGCGCCCTCGACCTCTCGACCGAGGACACCCGGCTGCTGCTCGCCGCTGTCGCCGAGGGCACTCCGGTCGCTGCCTCCCGACCGGTCGCGAGGCTCAACCAACTTCCGGCCGCCGATGTGCACTTCACCGGCCGCTTCACCGAACTGCGGGCGCTCGACGTACTGGTCTCGGATCAGCGCGCAGCGCGGATCGTGACCGTCTCGGCCATCGGCGGCAGCGGGAAGACCGCGTTGGCCGTGCACTGGGCCCACGGAGCAGCCGCGCACTTCCCGGATGGGCTGATCTATGTCGATCTGCTCGGGTTCACCCCGAACCAGACACCGATGGATCCCGCCGAGGCACTCGGCCGGATCCTCACCGCGCTCGAGGTCCCGCCGAACGAACAGCCACCGACAGTCGAGGAGCGCTCGAGCCTGTTCCGCTCGCTGACCGCCGATCGCCGGCTGCTCGTCATCCTCGACAACGCGGCGACGGCCGATCAGGTACGGCCGCTCCTCCCGGGAGCGCGGACCTGCGCCACCATCGTCACCAGTCGCCAGCAGCTGGCCGGCCTGGTCGTTCGCGAAGGCGCCACTCCCCTGCTGCTCGACCCGATGACGGAATCCGAGGCAGGTGAACTCCTGCGCCGCATCCTGGGCGCCGCCCGGGTCGACGAGGATCGATCCGCCGCCGCCGAGATCATCGAGCTCTGCGCGCGGCTCCCGCTCGCCGTACGGGTGATCGGTGCCGGCCTTGCCCTCGGCAACCACCGCACCCTCCGCGAGGCGGCCGACGACCTGACGACGGCCGATCGGCTCGAACGGCTGTCCCTTCCCGACGATCCGGCCTCATCGGTGCTGCCCGCGTTCCAGATCTCCTACGACCGCCTCCCCGGCGATCTCCAACTGCTGATCGGGCAGCTGGGGATGCTCCCGGGGACCTCGTTCGGCCAGGGCGTCGTCGCCTCGTTGACGGCATCGAGCCTCGCGGCCGCCGAGGGGCAGTTGCAGCGGCTGGTCGCGCTCAATCTCGTCCAGCAGCAGAGCGCGCGACGGTTCGGCATGCACGACCTCGTCAGGGTGTTCGCGAGACGCTGTGCCGCTCCGGACGGTCCCGCGCTCGCTCGCGCACTCGACTACTACTTGCAATCTGCCGACGAAGCCAACCGCCAGCTGCGGCCGCAGCGGGTTCGCTCGCCGATCACGCCTGTTCTCGACGATGTCGTCGTCGCCGGGTTCGCGACCCGAGACGACGCCCTGCAATGGTGCTTGGACGAGGTCGCCACCATCACCGACGCTGTCGAGGTAGCCGCCGTAGCGGGTCTGTACGGGCCGGCGATTCACCTACCGACCGCGATGATCGACTTCTTCCACCTCCGAAGGCAGTGGCCGGCACTGTTGCGGACCCACGAACTCGCCTTGGAGGTTGCTCGCGCTCAAGGCAACAAAGAACGCGAAGGGATCCTGCTGTCCGGAATGGGCACCGCCTTCCACGAGCTTCGCCAGTACGACGAGGCCGCGCAGCACCTGGAGTCAGCAGTCGCCATCGCTCGCCACGGGGATCATCGCTTCCCCCTCGCGCGAGCGCTGAGTGGGTTGGCCATCCTGGCGCTCGACCGGGGCGACTACGAGGTGGCAGCGATCAACTTCGCCGAATGTGAACAGATCGCCGCCGAGGTAGGCGATCCGTACGGCGCGATGCTGGCGACCCACAACTCTGGATTCGCCCACCTTTACGCCGAGAACCTCGTCGCGGCGAGAACGTCCTTCGAAAAGTCGTTCACGATGAGTCGTAGCCTGGACGTCGCGGAGATCACGGCAGGAAGCACCAACATGCTCGCGAAGCTCCTGCAGCTGGACGGGAAGCCGGAGGAAGCGCTCGCCAAGTTCCATCAGGGCGCAGACATCGCCAAGCAGGACAATAACCTCGTCACCTTCGCGCATGCCTACGGCAACATCGGCGAGACCCTGACCGAGCTGGGCCGTCCGGCCGAGGCAAGAGCCGCCTTTCGAACCGCCCTGCAAGCGGCTGACGAACTCGGCGATCCCATCCTGGTGGCGGATCTGCAGGCCGCGCTCGACCAGTTGGGGCCAGCGGGAAGCTGACGGCGCCGGCTCAGCCGAAGTACCGGACCAGCAGGCAACCGGCTTGGAAGCGGGAGGTGGCTCCGAGCGCCGCGACCAGCCCGCTGACGTCGGATTGGACCGTGCGCACCGAAAGGCCGAGCTGGCGGGCGATGGCGGCATCTTTGGCGCCGGTCTCCAGCAGGCGGCCGATCCTGAGCTGCCGGCCGCTGAGGTTCGGCTCGTCTCTCGGGCCGAACTCGTAGACCGGACAGCCGGCGTCCGGTGCATAACCGGGCTCGAGCCGTGGCCGAACTGCCTGCTGAATCGACATGTTCTTCTCCCCAGTTGTCGTCAATCGAAAACTACCGACGCCTGCTGCGCGAGGACAGGCGGTTGACCGGCAGTTCGGCGGCAGTCGGCGGAGTTTCAGGCGGTATCGGCGGAAGCCGCGGAGTCGTCGATGTTCGGTTCGACGCTACTGACGGCATGCACCAGGCGGAGTGGCGGAACCAGCCCGGACTGGGCCAGCACGTCGAGTGCGGCCAGTTCTTCGTCGTCGACCCGGATCGAACTCTGCTCGGGCGGCATCCCGAGCAGCACCGTGACCACGCAGTCACGGCAATCCGGACCTCTCATCGCACACGCATCGCAGTCGATCAGCACAACATCCTCCAAGTGGGGAAGCACCCGGACTTGCACCCGGCTGAAAAGAACGCTAAAGACCCCCACCGACAATTCCCGTCGCCACCGCTCCCGGCACCAGGCGGACCGGCGTACCGACGGACATGAGGTATCCACGCGAAGCGCCGACCTCAGGCGGGATCTAGGCGGGACGGGGTAGGCAGCAACTCGCCGTACAGACCACACCTCATGTCCGTCGGTACGCCGTCTGGCCACAGAGAGCCACTACTGCGCTCGCTCAAGCGTGGTTTAGGCGTTGGGCGATTGCTGCGCGGATGGTGGTGACGACCCAGTCCGGGTTCGACAGGACCTGCTCGTAGGTGAAGCGGAGGACGAGCCATCCGGCGGCCACCAACTCGTCGTACCGGCGGCAATCCGCCGCGAAGTCCCGCCGCCCGCCGTGGAACTCGTACCCGTCCGCCTCGATCGCTATCCGCAACTGCCGGTGGCCGAGGTCGACCCGGGCCTGGAATGATCCGCTGACGATTACAACTTGCAGCTCAAACCCTTCGATCCCAGCCTCCAGCAGCAGCGCTCGAAGGACAGATTCAAGGAAGCTGGCAGACCACGCGTTCGCCGCGGCAGCGACGCGCCGGGCCTTCGGCGTCCCCGGTCCCCGCATCCGCGCCGCCGCCGCGACCAGGTCGGAGCGGATGATGTTCCCCTTGGTGAGCGAGTTGTCCGCGATCGCGAGCCCTTCACCGAACGGCAGAGTCCGGGCGCAATCCATCACGGTGCGAACGAGCGAGGTCGTTCGCACCGGAAGGTCCTTGGGGTCGATCGCTGCCCAGTGCAGGACGGCGGGCGGGCCAGATCGTCTGTGTCGGGTGGGCGGGACTGTGACATGCGGGAGATCAGGTGCAGCAAGGAGCGGCAGCTCCCAGTACTCTGCGGCGCTCGTGTGCGACAGGACACCGTCGTACGCGATGGCGGCGCGATGATCTGCGAACTTGCCGGGGCGTACGTAGACACCGCGCGCGGCTCGCTCGACCTCACCGCTTTTCAGCGCCGCGGCCACCCTGCGACGGGAGGTGGCGGCCACCAGTTCGCCGTACGTGGCGCGCCCGCCCTCTCGGGCGAGGACTGTTGCTACCGATTCCATCGCCAGATCCTGCCTGGTTCGGGGCGACGGACGCCGAGCTTTGTCCACAGGCCGTACCGACGGACATGAGGTATCCGCGGACGCAGCCCGCCTCGTGCGTGAGCTAAGCGCGGCGAGAGCGCGGCGACCCGCAGTACGGGCTACACCTCATGTCCGTCGGTACGGCAAGACCCGAGCCCGTACTGCGGGCGCTCGGCGGACCGGGGTTGATCAGCAGCCCGTACTGCGGGGCACTGGATGGGGCGGGGTGGGTCAGGCGCGGGCTATGCGGGACAGGAGGGTGGTGGCGGAGAGGGCTCGGGCGCCCATGGTGATGGTGCTTTCGGCGACTTCGCGGTCGGTGGAGACGACGACGATGGGGCGGCCCGGGGGTTCGGCGCGGACCAGTTGGCGGATGACCTCGTCGGCGATGACGCCGGCGGGGCTGAAGCGGACCCGTACGCCGCGGGGTGGGTTGAGCTGGACCGGGCCGGAGAGCTCGGCGCCGTCGAAGACCACGGTGATCTCGATCCGCCGCTGCGCCACCAGGGCCCCGAGCGCCGTGACCAGGCGTTGGCGCTGGGAGTGCAGCGGGGAGTTCGGCCAGGCTGTCTTGGTGACGTTGTAGCCGTCGACGATCAGGTGCACCTGCGGAAGCGACAGGAGCTCGTCGAAAAGCGCTGGGTCGTCGTCGGGCGCCGTACGCCCCACCGGGGCCGACGCAGGCTCTATCCCCGCGACGGTGTCGGCAGGGCGGAGCTCTCCCCCGGGCGGCAGAGCCAGCTCGCGACGGAGTCCTCCTGCTGCCTCGACAAGAGTGTCCAGCAGCAGGCGTGTCCTGGTGGAGGCGAGCTCGCGCTCTTGTCCCGCAGTACGGCGTGCTGCGTGTTCCACTGCCTCCAGCTCGGTGATGCGGGCGCGGAGTTTGCGCAGCTCACGGTCTACTTCCGCACGCGCCGCGTCGACGCGTTCGTCGGCCGTGTTGGCCTCGACGGTGCGCAGCTCGAGGTCGCTCTGCAGACCCGGCGATCCGCTGCCGCGCGTCGTTGAGTTTGCGCCGCAGCGTGACGTTCTCCGCCTTGAGTTCGGTGACCTGCTCGCGCAAACGTTCGCGCACCTGGCGTGTCTCGGTGCGGGCCTGATCGAGCTTGCTCGGTGAGCCGGTGGATCGCCTCGTCGTCGAGCTTCGGCTGCTCCGGCGGCAACTGGGCGGCGTCGGCGACCCGCTGCTCCCAGTCGGTCGGGCGCAGCAGGTACGCCGAGCGCGGCCACCTCGATCGGCTCGGCTGCCGGCACCGGGATGCCCTCGGCGACGGCGTCGCCCAGCTCGCGGTGCTCACGCCGTACCTCGAACGCGATCAGCCGGCGGAAGTGCTCGTCGGTCTCCAGGATCGGTCCGAGCACGGACGCCGAGAGCTTCGCGCGCTTGCCCGGCGCGAAACTGGCGAACCGCCGCAGCGGTGGTGGGATGTCGGTCGCGGGCAGCTGCCCCAGAGCCTGGGCGGCGAGGGTGAGACCCGTTGCCGCACCGGTTCGGGCAGGGTGGTGGCAGCGGAGCTCGCGGCGGCGCCGGCCTCAGCCACCGGTCCGCAGTCCGGCCGGAACGGCTGCCTGGCTCAGCCAGTGACGCAGACCACAGCGCCCGGGCGGACGCGCCCGGATTCGCGGTGATCGCTTGAGTACGCATACGTAGAGCGTAGTCGGTTCCCTCGCGTGTCACCTGCGGAATTGTCGGTGGGGGCTTCTAGCGTCTTGGGCATGAGCAGCCCATCGCCGGATCATGCCGCTGCCCCGGCTCCATGGCCGATCCGTGGTGTGCAACCGAGTTTCGACGACCTCGGGACGCCGTTGCGCGACGTCACCTTCTGCGTCGTCGACCTGGAGACCACCGGCGGCGCGCCGGGCGACTCGGGCATCACCGAGATCGGCGCGGTCAAGGTTCGCGCCGGTGAGCTGGTCGGCGAGTTCCAGACGCTGGTCAATCCGGCCGAGCCGATCCCGCCGTTCATCGCCGTACTGACCGGCATCACCGACCGGATGGTTGCCTCGTCACCCCGGATCGGCTCGGTGCTGCCGGCCTTCCTCGAGT
Organism: uncultured Actinomycetota bacterium; assembly: GCA_963740725.1. Taxonomy (GTDB): domain Bacteria; phylum Actinomycetota; class Actinomycetes; order Propionibacteriales; family Kribbellaceae; genus Kribbella. The sequence continues at coordinate 211,625 of CAVUFT010000025.1, read as the reverse complement.
TCGCCCGCGGCTGCGTGATGGTCGCCCACAACGCGCCGTTCGACATCGGATTCCTCAAACACGACAGCCAGGTGCACGGCTACGACTGGCCCGACTTCGTGGTCGTCGACACCGCGCTGCTGGCCCGGCGCGTGATCACGCCCGACGAGGCGCCGAACTGCAAGCTCGGCACGCTGGCGAAGTTGTTCCGGGCAACGGTCACGCCGAACCACCGCGCCCTGTCCGATGCCCGCGCGACGGTCGACGTACTGCACGGACTGTTCGAGCGGGTCGGCTCCCTCGGCGTACAGACGCTGGAAGATCTGCAGACGTACTCCTCGCGCGTCGCGCCGCAGGTCCGCGCGAAGCGGCATCTGGCCGAATCGTTGCCGCACGCACCTGGTGTGTACCTGTTCACCGACGATCGCGGCGAGGTCCTGTACGTCGGGAAGTCGAAGGATCTCCGCACGCGCGTCCGGTCGTACTTCACCGCCTCGGAGACCCGCACGCGGATCGGCGAGATGATCGGGATCGCGACCGGCGTACGGGGGATCGAGTGCGGGACGTCGCTGGAGGCCGAGATCCGTGAGCTCCGGCTGATCGCGGAGCACAAACCGCGGTACAACCGGCGCTCCAAGTTCCCCGAGCGGCAGCACTGGCTGAAGGTGACGGTCGAGCCGTTCCCGCGGCTGTCGCTGGTGAAGCAACTCCGCGACGACGACGCCGGCTACCTCGGCCCGTTCAGCTCGCGGAAGACCGCCGAGCGGGCGATGGCGGCGCTGCACGAGGCGTTCCCGATCCGGCAATGCACGGTGCGGATGTCGCGGACGCCGTCGGTCTCGCCGTGTGTGCTCGCTGAGATGGGTCGCTGCGTGGCGCCTTGCGACGGGCGGATCTCGGCGGATTCGTATGGCGAATTCGTGGCGGCGCTGCGCTCGGCGCTGACGGTGGATCCGGCGCCCGTGGTCGAGGCGCTCGACCGGCGGATCGACGTGCTCTCGGCCGACGAACGGTTCGAGGACGCGGCCGTCCATCGCGATCGGCTGAGTGCGTTCGTCCGGAGCAGCGCGAAGATGCAGCGGATGTCGTCGCTGACGAGCTGCGCGGAGATCTGCGCGGCCCGGCGTACGGATGACGGCGGCTGGGAGCTCCACGTCATCCGCCGCGGACGGCTCGCCGCGGCCGGGATCAGCCCGCGCGGCACGGATCCGCGGAAGTATCTGGAGATGCTGCGCGCGTCGGCCGAGACGGTCCTGCCCGGGATCGGCCCGGTCGCGAGCGCCTCGCCAGAGGAAATCGAGCTCGTACTACGCTGGCTCGACTCCCCCGGCATCCGCCTGGTCGAAATGGACGGCACCTGGACCTGCCCGGTCAGCGGCGCCGGTCGCCACGTCAGCCGCCTCGACAACTCCCACTCGGAAGACCACCACCACCCCAGCGAACGCCGCCGCCGCTCCCGCCCCCTGGGCCCAGCCCGAGTCGGCTGACCCAACCCCACGCCCAGCTCGGGCGGAGGCAGGGAGCGGGGTGGGTGAGCGGTCGGCACTATGCTTCAGCGGCAGGTTTCAGGGATTCGAGGAGAGGACGACATGGTCACCGCGATCGTGTTCATCAAGGCCGACGTCGCACGTATTCCCGAGGTCGCCGAACAGGTGGCGGCGATCGAGGGCGTCAGCGAGGTGTACTCGGTGACCGGTGGTCTGGACCTGATCGCGATGATCCGGGTCGCCCGGCACGACGACCTGGCGACCGTCATCCCCGACCACGTGAACCGGGTGCCCGGCGTACTGAGCACCGAGACGCACATCGCGTTCCGGACCTACTCCACGCACGACCTGGAGGCGGCCTTCAGCCTGGGCCAGGAGGACGGCGTCTGAGGGCTGGATTCCGCGCCCTGATTGACACGAGCTGAAGTTACGGTGAACCCATGAGCAACCCTCCCGCGGGCTGGTATCCGGACCCCACCGGCCAGCCCAACACCATCCGCTGGTGGAACGGGACGCAATGGACCAACAAAACCGACACCGAGGTCCCCACCGACCCCACACCCACAGCAACCTCCGCCGCCCCGTCCCCCACAGCAACCTCCTCGGAGACGGCCTCCTCCACCGCCAGCCCGCACGAAGGCAACGCGCAGAGCGAGGAGACACTCACCACCACGGCGACATCCAGCGGCGCACCGGCCACCTCCAGCGGTACACCGGCGGCGCTCACCGGTACGCCGGCGACGGCCGGCGGCTCTCCGGCGACCTCCGCCGAACCTGAGCCAGCGCCCGCGGTAACCTCCGCCGAACCTGACCGGTCGTCTGCGAAGACCTCAGCTGACCCGGAGCCGACGCTCGGCGTGACCACCACCGGCACGCCGGCCACTTCCACCGGCTCTCCGGCGGCGTCCGGCGGCTCTCCGACGACATCTGCCGGTACTACGTCCGCCGAAGATGCTGCTGCGAAGGTCAGTGCTGCTGAGAAGGCCAAAGCCACCTGGACTGCGGTTGCAGCGCCGGTTGCGGCTCCCGCTAGCCACTGGACTCAGCAGCCGACCCCAGCGGTCGACCCGAATGCGAAACCTTCGACTAGCGCAACTCCTGAGCCAACTGGCGATGAGGGTCGCTGGAAGCTGAAGCTGGCTGAGCCTGCCGCTGGTACGCCGATCGACGACTCCAGCGCCGAGCCTGGTGAGAGCGAGCCCAGCGCCGTCGGTGGCGGTGAGCAGGCGAACGGTGAGCAGGCTGACGGTGGAGGGACTGTCGTCGCCGGTTCGTGGGCGAAGAAGGGCGCTGATCAGGACGCTTCCACGCAGGAGTGGGCGCCGACGAGCTGGACGGAGCGACCGACCCAGTCGGTGCAGCCGAAGCAGTCTGAAGAAACCTCTCCTACCCTCCAGTCGACCAGCAACCGCTGGCAGACAACGGAGACCCAGCAGGCCGCCTCAAACATCTGGCAGGTCGGCAGCCAAGCCGACGCCACCGAGACAGGCCAAGCAACCCAGCAGGGTCAAGGCGCGGGACCGGCCCAGGGCAACGGCTCAGGCCAGGGCACCGGCTCGGCCCAGGGCAACGGGGTCAAGGACGGTCAGGGCACTGGCACAGGTCAAGGCACCGGTGCAGGTCAAGGCACCGAGCAAGGTGAGAGCGCTGGATCGGGCCAAGGAACCTCCGCTGGATGGCAGGCGGGTGGTCAGGGCGATGGATCAGACCAGAGCACCGGAGCAGGCGAAGGTTCCGCCGCGGGTGGCAGGCGAGTTCCGCCGCTGGGTCGCAGGCGAGTTCGGCTGCGGGGTCGCAGGCAAGTACTCAGCAAGGCTCGGGTTGGCAGGCGGGGGCTCAGCAGGGCTCTGCTGCTTGGCAGTCGGGTGGCAGTAGTTCATGGCAGACCGCCGGGAACCAGAGCGGTGATGGCACCGACAGCGCAGTACAGGCTGGTGGCAACGGCTCGCAGGTGACGGCAGGTGCCCAAGGCGCTGGCGCACAGAGCGGATCCGGAAGCTGGCAAGCGACCGGAACAGGCGAAGGCGCAGCGGCACAGAGCGGTGATGCGCAGGGTGCTGCGGGAGGCTGGCAGGCGACTGGTGGGGACCTGGACGCCGGAACGCAGGGCGGTGACGTGCAGGCGGGGCCGTGGCAGGCAACTGGTGCGGGGCAGGGCACGGCGGCGCAGGGCGGTGATGTGCAGGGTGCGGCTGGAGCGTGGCAGGCGACTGGTGGGGACCTGGACGCCGGAACGCAGAGCGGTGACGTGCAGGCGGGGCCGTGGCAGGCAACTGGTGCGGGGCACGGCACGGCGGCGCAGGGTGCGGCTGGGGCTGGCAGGCGACTGGTGCGGAGCTGGATGCCGGAACGCAGGGTGGTGTGCAGGCGGGTCCTTGGCAGGGGGCTGGTGGGGAGCAGGGGGCTGGGGCTTGGCAGGCTGGGGGTGGGCAGGGGCTGGGGGGTGATGCTCAGGGGCCTTGGCAGGGTGGGGGTGTTGCGCTGCAGGGGGCTGGGCAGCAGTGGCAGGGCGGTGGGACGCAGACGACGGCAGGGCCCTGGGATCAGGGTGGTGCTGGGCCGCGGGGCGGTGGTGGCGGGGACAAGAACTCCGGGCGCAAGAGTGGATCCGGTGGTTCCGGCGGACCTGGTGCCGGGGGCAACAAAACGATGATCGTGGTCGCGGCGGCGGTCGGGCTGGTGCTCATCGTCGTCGCCGGGGTCTTCTTCATCCTGAAGGACCGCGGCGACAACAAGACCGCCGATCCCGGTCCGACAGCTCCCGTCTCGACCGGCCCGACCGGCAACGTCTCGACCCCGCCGACCTCGGCGCCCACGCAACCGACGACCAAGCCGACCGGACCGCAGAACAGCACCTCGCCCGGTCAGTCGAAGAACCCCAAGCTGCACGAGGGTTCGCGGATCGCCTCCGACGCGATCTCGTTCCCGCGCCAGAAGCCGCCGTGGTCGGACCGCAAGCGGCTCGTACCGCAGCTGCTCAACTCCAGCGGCCAGTACGTGCTGCTGCAGGAGAACTTCGACGGCACGAACGACTGGTACGCCGACATGTTCGTCGGCGCGCTCGGTACCGGAACGCTCTTCAACGGGAACCCGCAGGCGACCGCCGCGGACCTGTCGGTCCAGATCCGGAGTTCGATGTACGGCGACATCCCGGTCACCTTCACGCCGCTGCGCAACGGATCGGTCAAACGGTCCGGCAAGAACGGCTGGTACTACCAGCAGTCCGTCACCGCGAACTCGCCGAAGATCAGCGCGCGGGTACTGACGCTGACCGTCGCCGTCTTCGACCTCGGTGACGGTACCGCGGTCGCGTACATCAGCGACATCCCCACGAACCGGCCGGACCTGAGGACGGCCGAAAGCCAGGTCTACAAGGGAATCAACGTTGGCTGAGAACGAGACCCCACCCCCGCCCCGCCCACCCGCCCGCCACAGCGCCCCACCCCCACGCCCCACCACCCCCCGCCAACCCCCCGAACCCCCCGCCGACGCCATACCTTCCGACGACGCCCCCTGGTCGACCGCACCCCCACCCGCAGGCCCCCCATCATCGGGCCCGCTGAGCTCGGGCGAGCCGTGGTCAGGAGCGCCGTCATCCGAGTCCTCTGACCGCAGGCACACGTCGTCCGGTCCGATGCTCGGGTGCGCCGTCGCCGGGTCCGCTGGGCTCGGGTAGGTCGTCGTTCGGATGCGTTGTCGGACGGGGTGTTGTCGGATGCGTTGTCCGGGGACTCGTTGTTCGGGCAGTCGCGGGCACCTGCTCCGCCGCCGCCTCCTCCCCCGATCCGTCCGCAGCCGGAACAGCAGCGGATGCAGGGCCAATCACCAGCCGGTACGCCGGGGCAACCGCCTTCCGGTGCGCCGTCGCAATCGCCTGTCGGTACGCCGGGGCAGTCATCCGCCGGTATGTCGAGGCAGCCACCCTCGGGTGCTCCGGGGCAATCTCCCGCCGGTACTCCAGGGCAGTCGCCAGCCGGTACGCCGCGGGCAGCCGTCTGCTTCTGGGCAGCCGTATTCTAGCTCAAGGTCCGGCTGGTCAGGCACCAGGTGGTCAGCCTCAGCAGGGGCAGGTGCCGCCGGGGCAGGTTCGCCACGGTCAGCCATCGGCGGGGCAACCCGTCAGAGTCAGGCACCGGTGGGTCAGGCTCAGCCCGGCCAACCGCCTGCTCGTCAGCCGTACTACGGGCAGCCGCAGACGGGTCAGCCTTTGCCCGCACAACCCCCGGCGGGTCAGCCCTACCCCGGGCAGCGGCCGGTGGATCAGCCGTACGCGGGGCAGCCTGGTGGACAGGTGTATCCCGGGCAGGGGCAGGCGAGGTCTGCTCAAGGCTCGCAGGGGCCTGCAGGGCGGCCGCAGGATCGGCCGGGGCATGTGCCTCCGGGGCAGCAGGAGGCTGGGCCGGGGCGAGGTGGTCCGCAGGGGCCGTACGGGGCGGGGGCTCAGCAAGGTGGGCAGCCGGCGTCTGGGCCTGGGTGGATGGGCGGGGCTCGTGAGGTTTATCCGCCTGGACAGCCGGGCGGTGGGCAGCAGGGAGGACCCGCACAACAGCAGGGCGCGTGGCAGGCGGGGCCTGGGCAGCAGGACGTGCGTGGCAAGCCGGGCCTGGACAACAGCCGGCTGCGTGGCAGGCGGGGCCTGGGCAGCAGGACGGTGCGTGGCAAGCCGGGGCTGGGCAGCAAGGGCCTGGAAGGTCGGCGTACCGGGGTGAGCAGCACGGCGGCGGGCAGCAAGGCGGTCAGCCTGGGCACCTGGGCGGTTTGCCTGGCCAGGTGGGCGGCTCTTCGGCTGGCGAGCAAGTGGGCTCTGATGACGCCTATGGGATCGTGACGAAGCGCGGGGAATCGGCTCGGGGCCCTCGGTTGGTGGGGGCGTTGGTGTTGGTGGTGGTTGCGTTGGTGACTACCGCGCTCAGTGTCAGCTGGATTTGGGGTAAGGCGGATGCGACTACCCCGGTTGCGGTGCCGTCGGCCAAGTCGAGTCCGATGAAGACGATCAACCCGTCCGTCAGTCCGTCGGCTACGCCGCCGCCGGTGGGGAAGGTGATCGGGACCAATTTGGTTGCCTCCAACAACGACACGATGCCGTTGATGAGTTCGGCCTGGGGCGACAACTACGAGCGGACCGGGCTGTACGGCGGTGCCGCGACCTGGCTGACCGTGCATGCGAAGTACGACGGCGAGAGTAGTTGGGGCAACTATGTGTCGTTCGGGCAACTGTCCAAGTCAGTGCCGTACACGAGCACCCCGGCAGGTCTCAAGGCTGCGGCCCAGTCGGCCGGCGGGATGGCGCTGACCAGGCTGTACGACGCCAACGCCAAACCGTACGCCGTCACGCACCGGGCGATCAAGGTCGACGGGCATCCCGGGCACGAGATCACCGCCCGGATCGCGGTGAAGAAGCCGAAGCTGCAGGAGACGTACTCCGTCATCCTGATCGCGGTGATCGATCGCGGCGACGGTACGGCGGCGGTCTCGATCGGCGATATCGCCGGGTCGACGCCGCAGTGGTTGCCGGTCTGGCGGACCAAGGTCTCGCAGATCAAGATCGGCGACTGACCGTACGAACGAAAGCCGCCCGCTCCAGTCTCGGAGCGGGCGGCCTGCAAGAAAACTTCAGCGAACCTCGGCGCAGGCAGCGATCCAGCGATCGAGTAGCGCCTTCGCCGCACCCGAGTCGATCGACTCCGCCGCCCGTTCCATCCCATCCCGGATCCGCTCGACCAACGGCCCCGTGCTCGCGTCATGCGCAGCCAACGCAGCACCAGCATTGAGCAGTACGACGTCACGCACAGCCCCGCTCTCGCCATCGAGCAGCGCCCGCACGACCTTCGCGTTGAACGTCGCGTCGCCACCCCGAAGCGCCTCGGCCGGAACCGGCTCGATCCCCAACTCCCGCGGATCCAGCGTCTCGGGTCCTTCGACCACCCCACGCCCGACCGTCCAGACCTGCGACGTCGTCATCGTGGTCAGCTCGTCCAACCCGTCATCACCGTGGAAGACCAAGGCGTCGATCCCCCGCCGAGCCAGTACGCCGGCCATCAGCCCAGCGATCCGGCTGTCCCCCACACCGACGGCCTGCGCCGACGGGTTACCAGGATTCGCCAACGGCCCCAGGAAATTGAAGGTCGTCGGTACGCCGAGCTCACGCCGCGGTACTGCGGCGTGCCGCAACGCCGGGTGGAACGCAGGCGCGAAGCAGAAGGTGATCCCGGCCATCTCCCCCACCGCAGCCACCTGCGGCGCGGTCAGGTCCAGCGGAATCCCCAACTCCTCCAGCACATCGGCCGCACCACAAGCCGACGAAGCCGCCCGGTTGCCGTGCTTGAGCACCTTCGCCCCGGCCCCAGCAGCAACGATCGCCGACATAGTGGAGATATTCACAGTGTGGGCCTGATCACCACCGGTACCGACGACATCCAAAGTGCGTCCCGGTACTTCGATGCGCGTCGCGAAATCGCGCATCGTCGCCACCAGGCCCTCGACCTCGACGACGGTCTCGCCCTTGGCGCGCAGCGCGATCACGAACCCGGCCAGCTGCGCCGGAGAAGCAGCCCCGGACAGGATCTGCTCCATCGCCCACGCGGTCGCCGAGGCATCGAGATCCTCGCGGCGCAGCAACGGGTTGAGCACCTGGGGCCACGTAAAAGCACGCGCCCCCGTAGTACCGGCTGTCATGGCCGGCGGATCAGGTCGTCGCGGGGAGCTTGGCGATCCGGGCGCGGAGCAGGTCCGCGACCGCCTCGGCCAGCTTGATCGGGTCGATCGGGTGCGACACGGCCGCCTCGGCGCGCGACCAGGTCGCCAGCCACGCGTCCTGCGGGCGGCCGATGATGGCCAGCACCGGCGGGCACTGGAAGATCTCGTCCTTCAGCTGCCGGGCGATTCCCAGCCCACCGGCCGGCACCGCTTCGCCGTCCAGGATCGCCAGGTCGATGCCACCGGCGTCCATGGCCTTGATCACGGCCGGCTCGGTGGCGCACTCGAAGTACTCGAGCTCGGGCAGGTCGGCCGCGGGCCGCTTGCCCAACGCCAGCCGGACCGACTCCCGCGTCGTACGGTCGTCGCTGTAGACCAGCACCTTCAGCGGACCCTCTGAGCTCATCGATTCATCCCAAGCTGTGTGTCTGTGACAGTGGACATGCGAATGCTACCGGGGACCCTGCTCGGCCCTGCGCGCCTGCTCCTCCAACCGGTCCAGCCGGCGGTCCTCACGCTTGGCTTCCCGCATCGACTGCTTCACCCACTGGACGAAGAGGACGGCGAAGAAGACCAGTCCGACGATGTCGCCGGAGCCCCAGAGCAAACCGCCTGCGATGTACTGGTCACGCAGCGGTGACGGCGGCCAGGAGCGGCCGAAGCTCGTGTACCAATCCTCGGCGATCAGCTTGTTCGCGGACATGATCGTGATGCCGAGGAACGCGTGGAACGGCAGCGTCAGGAAGGTGAGCATCAGCCGGAACGGGTAGATCACCCGCCCGGGCACCGGGTCCTGGCCGACCAGCGGCCAGAAGAATAACGATCCGACCAAGATGAAATGAAGGTGCAGGAGGTCGTGCAGCGCCGTCGAGCGCAGCGTCGCGTCGTACCAGCCGCTGAAGTAGAGCGCCCAGGGACTCAGAACGAAGAGCGTGAAGCCGATCAGCGGGAAGCAGAGCACCTTCGCCACCCGCGAATGCAACACGGAGAGCAACCATTTCCGCGGGTTCGCCGGAAGGGTGCGCAGGGCAAGCGTCACCGGCGCGCCGAGCGCCAGCGCCAACGGGGTCAGCATCGACAGGATCATGTGCTGAGCCATGTGCACGCTGATCAGCACCGTGTCGTAGGTGCCGAGAGCCGATTGAGTGGCGATCACGGCGCTGCCGAGACCGAGGCCGACGAAGGCGAAGGTCCGGCCGACGGGCCATTTGTCACCCCGTTGGTGCAGGCGGTGGACGCCGTACAGGTAGAGGCCACCGACAACAATGATCACTGCCAGTAACACCGGCTCGAAGGTCCATGCCGTCAGTAGACGCACAGGCGTGAACGGCGCGATCTGATCGCCTGGTCCGGCGTGGAGGGGAAGCACCTGTCCACAGTAGAAACAGTTAGTCGCCGACATGCATGGGGGTGGGCGTGCTGTCGGATACCTCGACCGACATAATGACGCCGTGGCCACTGCAACCGCGCTCCCAGCGTCCCGTGAACACGGACACCATGACCGTCCCAGCATGGTCAGTGTCGGCACGATCGTCTGGCTCTCGAGCGAACTGATGTTCTTCGCCGCCCTGTTCGCGGCGTACTTCACGATCCGGTCCGTGACGACCGCCGCGGCGGCAGCGGGGACCGAGTCCCTGTGGGAAGCGTCGACCGCGATGCTGAACGTGCCGTTCGCCTCGGTGAACACGTTCATCCTGGTCGCGTCGTCGTTCACCTGCCAGGCCGGCGTCTTCGCCGCCGAGCACGGCAAGGTGGGCCGGACCGGCGCGCTGGCGAACCCCCGCACCTGGGGCATGCGCGAGTGGTTCATCGTCACCTACCTGATGGGCGCGGTCTTCATCGCCGGCCAGGTGACCGAGTACGCCAAGCTGATCCACGAGGGCGTGACGATCTCGTCGTCGCCGTACGGATCGGTCTTCTACCTGACCACCGGGTTCCACGGTCTGCACGTGACCGGCGGTCTCATCGCTTTCGTGTTCGTCCTCGCCAGGACGTACATGGCTCGTAAGTTCACCCACGAACAGGCCGTCTCCGCGATCGTCGTGTCGTACTACTGGCACTTCGTCGATGTGGTCTGGATCGCCCTGTTCGCGACCATCTACCTGCTCAAATGAGTGAGAAGAGACTTTCCTTGTCACCGGCGCGCTTCCTCTCCGCGCGACGACGGCACCGGTCAGCCGGCCTCGTCGTGCTCCTGTTCGGCCTCCTGGCGGTGGGCTCCGCGTACGCCGCGTTCGCCCCTGACAACGCGGTGGCGGACAACTCGGCCCAGTCCCAGCAGATCGAAGAGGGCAAGAAGCTCTTCGCGGTCGGCTGTGCCAGCTGCCACGGCCTGAACGCCGAGGGCGGTGGCAACGGCGAAGGCAAGCAGGCCGGCCCGTCCCTGATCGGAGTCGGCGCGGCCGCGGTCGACTTCCAGGTCGGCACCGGCCGGATGCCCGCGATGCAGCCCGGCGCGCAGATCCCGCGCAAGACCCCGGCGTACACGCCGGAGGAGATCGAGGCGCTGGCGGCGTACGTCGCATCGCTGGCCCCCGGCCCCGCCGTACCGGCCCAAGAGTCGTACGACATCAGCAAGGCGACCGACGAGCAGATCACCCGTGGTGGCGAGCTGTTCCGGACCAACTGCACGGCGTGTCACAACTTCGCCGGCCGCGGTGGCGCGCTGCCGAACGGCAAGTACGCGCCGTCGCTGATGGGGGTCGACCCCAAGCACATCTACGAGGCGATGCTCACCGGTCCGCAGCAGATGCCGGTCTTCTCCGACCAGGTGCTGCAGCCCGAGGACAAGCGTGACGTGATCGCGTACCTGAACGCGTTGCAGGAGCAGAAGGACCCCGGTGGCTTCGGCCTCGGCCGGCTCGGCCCGGTCTCGGAGGGTCTGTGGGGCTGGCTGGTCGGGATCGGCCTGCTGGTCTGCGTAGCGGTCTGGATCGGCGCCAAGGGCGTCAGGGCCAAGGGAGCGAAGGCAGAATGAGCGACGACAAGAACCTCCCCGCAGTACAGGGGGAGACGACCACAGCCAGCGTGGTAGTGGCGGAGCCGATCGCCGGACCCGGGCATCGAGCCGCACGAACCGCGGATCACCGATATCGACCCGAAGGCCGCCGACCGGGTCGAGCGTCAGGTCGCGACGATGTTCACCGCTGGCCGGCCTGCTCGCGCTCGGCTCCTGCGTGGCGTACTTCGCGATCCCGCGCGACTCGATCCTCGAGTTCGGGCCGCTGACCGGCAACGCGAACAACCTGGTGATCGGGCTGTGCCTCGGCCTGGCGCTGTTCCTGATCGGCGCCGGCGCGATCCAGTGGGCCAAGAAGCTGATGGTCGACACCGAGATCTCCGAGGACCGGCACGACGCCTTCACCTCCCCGGAGAAGAAGGCCGAGATCATCGAGGCCTTCCAGCAGGGCGCCGCCGAGTCCGGTTTCACCCGGCGCAAGCTGATCCGCCGGTCGCTGATCGGCGCGATGGGTCTGCTCGGGCTGCCGGCCATCGTGCTGCTGCGCGACCTCGGCCCGCTGCCCGGCCGGAGCCTCTACAACACCATCTGGGCCAAGGGCATCCGCGTCGTCAACGACGTCACCCTGCGCCCGATCAAGCCGTCCGACCTGGTCGTCGGCCAGCTGGTCAACGCCGCACCGGCGAACCTGGCCCCGATCCAGGAAGAGAGCGCGGTCGAGTACCAGAACGCCAAGGCCAAGGCCGCGGTGATCGTGGTCCGGATCGAGCCCGACAAGATCCGGCCCCCGCGGGCCGGGAGAACTGGGGCATCGACGGGATCCTGTGCTACTCCAAGATCTGCACCCACGTCGGCTGCCCGATCTCGCTGTACGAGCAGACCACCCACCACGTGCTCTGCCCGTGCCACCAGTCGACGTTCGACCTGGCCGACGGCGCCAAGGTCGTCTTCGGCCCTGCCGCCCGGCCGCTGCCTCAGCTACCGTTGGCAGTGGACGCGGAGGGCTACCTGGTCGCGCAGAGCGGCTTCACCGAGCCGGTCGGCCCGAGCTTCTGGGAACGAGGGTGACAACAGTGTCCACGAAGGAACTTCCCGCCGCCGGTCAAGTGGGTCGACGACCGGCTGGGCATCGGCAAGATCGGCAAGAAGAACCTGCGCAAGGTCTTCCCCGACCACTGGTCGTTCATGCTCGGCGAGATCGCGCTCTACAGCTTCATCATCCTGCTCCTGACCGGCATCTTCCTGACGCTTCTGGTTCAAGCCGTCGATGGCCGAGGTCGAGTACCAGGGCTCGTACAGCCTGCTCAAGGGCCTGCACATGTCCGAGGCCTACGCCTCGACGCTGGACATCTCGTTCGACGTCCGCGGCGGTCTGCTGATGCGGCAGATCCACCACTGGGCGGCGGTCCTGTTCGTCGCCTCGATGATGGTCCACCTGCTGCGCATCTTCTTCACCGGCGCGTTCCGCAAGCCGCGTGAGCTGAACTGGGTGATCGGCTTCGGGATGCTGTTCCTCGGCATCATCGAGGGCTTCATCGGCTACGGCCTCCCCGACGACCTGCTGTCCGGCACCGGACTGCGGATCACCGAGGGCATGATCCAGGCCTCGCCGGTGATCGGGACCTGGCTGAGCTTCTTCATCTTCGGCGGCGAGTTCCCCGGCGACGACTTCGTCTCCCGGTTCTTCACCGTGCACGTGCTGCTGATCCCGGGTCTGATCCTGGCGCTGGTGACCGCGCACCTGTTCCTGGTCGTCTACCACAAGCACACCCAGTACCCCGGTCCCGGCCGGACCGAGAAGAACGTCGTCGGCTACCCGCTGATGCCGGTCTACATGGCCAAGGCCGGCGGCTTCTTCTTCGTCGTCTTCGGCATCACCGCGCTGATGGGCGCGCTGCTGCAGATCAACCCGGTCTGGCTGTACGGCCCGTACAACCCGGCCGAGGTGACGGCGGGCTCCCAGCCCGACTGGTACATGGGCTGGCTGGAGGGCTCCGTCCGCCTGATGCCGGGCTTCGAGTCCCACTTCTGGGGCGTCACGCTCAGCTGGAACCTGCTGATACCGGCGCTGATCATCCCGCCCGCGTTCGTCACCCTGGTGGCCCTGTATCCGTTCATCGAGCAGTGGATCACCGGCGACAAGCGGGAGCACCACCTGCTGGACCGGCCGCGCAACGTGCCGACCCGGACCGGGATCGGCGCCGCGTTCATCACCTTCTACGGCCTGCTGTGGATCGGTGGCGGTAACGACCTGATCGCGACCCACTTCGGCATCTCGCTCAACCATGTCACCTGGTTCCTGCGGTTCGCGGTGTTCCTCGGCCCGGTGTTCGCCTTCTGGGCGACCCGGCGGATCGCGATCTCGCTGCAGCGCGCCGACAACGACCGGCTGCTGCACGGCCTGGAGACCGGCATCATCGTCCGGTCGCCCGACGGCGAGTACACCGAGAAGCACGCCCCGATCTCGAAGTACGAGGCGTACGAGCTCACCGCCCGCGACCGGACCCTGCCGCTCGAGGTCGGCCCGGAGACCGACGACAACGGCGTCCGCGGCCCCGCAGCCGCGGCGCTGAACAAGATCCGCGCCCGGCTCTCCCAGTTCTACTTCGCCGACTCGGTGCAGAAGCCGACCGCCGCGGAGATCGAAGAGGCGCACGGCCACGGTCACGGGCACGACGACCACGAGGAGCTCGGCGCACACCGCCGAGGTCCCCAGGCCTCACCGGCACCGTCGAGCAGTCGACGAGGAGACGGCGCGCGAGCAGATCACCAAGCACTGACCTGGCAGTAGAAAGGCCCCGGCTGGAATCAGCCGGGGTCTTTTCTTTTGCCGTACTACGCGGATCCGCCGTGCCAGGAGTGCCAGAGCTTGCCGTAGGCGCCGGCTGCCTTGACCAACTCGGCATGGGTGCCTAGCTCGGCGAGCTTGCCTGACTCCATGACGGCGATTCGGTCGGCGTCATGGGCTGTCTGGAGGCGGTGGGCGATCGCGATCACCGTGCGCCCGCGAGTACCGCAGCCAGGGACTGCTCCGTACGGCGGGCCGTTCGGGGTCCAGCTGCGCGGTGGCTTCGTCGAGGATCACGGTGTGCGGGTCGGCGAGGACTACCCGGGCCAGGGAGAGCTGCTGGGCGGTGGCACCGTCCAGGATGGTGGTGCGGCCGATCTCGGTGTCCAGGTCGGAGAGGTGGGTGGCACCGACCGCCTCCAGAGCGGCGTACATCTCCTCGTCGGTGGCGTCCGGCCGGGCTATCTGCAGGTTGTAGCGCACGGTGTCGTGGAAGACGTGGTGGTCCTGGGTGATGAGTACGACGTGCTCGCGCAGCTGGTCCGGCGATAGGTCGGCAACCGGCGTACCGCCAATGGTCACCGAGCCGGTGTGCGGGCGGTCCAGGCCGGCCAGGAGACGGGCGAGGGTTGATTTCCCTGCCCCGGAGGTGCCGACGATGGCCAGGCGTTCTCCGGGCCGGACGGAGAGATCGATGCCGTGCAGTACGTCGCGGGTGCCCGTGTAGCTGTAGTGCGCGTTGCTCACCTGGATTCGATCACCCTCGGGGTCGCCTCCGGGGGCGAGCTCGCCGGCGATGTCGGCCAACCCTTCGACGCGGGCGTAGGAGGCTCCGGCGCCTTGGAGCTGTTCGATCCAGAGCATCAGGGTGTCGAGTGGTCCGACGAGTTGACGGAGGTAGACCGTTGCCGTGACCACGGTTCCCAGGCTGGTCAGGTCGTTGGCGTAGAGCCCGCCGCCGATCAGCAGCACACCGACCACCGGCAGCGCCAGCGAGACGTCTGCCCAAGGGAACAGCACCGTCCGCAGCCACAGCGCATCCAGGCGCGCCGACCGGGCGTGCGTGATCGCGCCCTCCACCGCCTCGGTCCGGCGGTCCTCCAGGCCTAGCAGTTCGATCGTGCGGGCCCCCTTGGCGTTGCTGGCGACCACGTCGGCCAGTTCAGCTCCAGAGGCGGCGACCGCCAGATAGACCGGCCTGGCACGCCGCAGGTACCACCTCACGGCCCCGCCGACACCAATCAGGCACACGAGCCCACAGAGCCCGAGCAACGGCGACAGGACCAGCACAGCGACGATCAGGAACAGCGCGTGGATGATCGCCACCAGTACTTCGGGCACCGCCGACCGCAGCGTCGAAGCGACCAGCGCGGCATCGGTACTGCCACGCGAGATCAGATCGCCGGCCGGAAGGTGGTCCGCCACTCGCGGCGGCAGCGCCAAGGTCCGCAGCAAGAACCTCTCCCTGACGCGCGCCGCCGTACGTTCCCCGAACCGATAGCCGATCTTCAGCGCCCACCACGTCAGCACCGTCTGCACGACCGTGAACACCAGCGCGGACAAGGCCAGGCGGTCCACAGCGCCGACGCCACCGGTCCCACCTTGGATCGTGTCGATGATCCGCCCCAGCAACCACGGACCGATCAGACCTGCCGCGGAGGCGAGCCCGTTGACCAGCACCAGCCCGATCACGGCCCGGCGATCTGCCCGCAGGTCGCGTCCCACCGCCGTACGGACTTCAGCCGGTCCCGCCACCGGCATTTGCCTACTCATCGGCGTCGTCCTGGGCCCGCGACACCAGGGCGCGATAGAAGGCATCGCTCCGCAGCAGCTCCGCGTGCGTTCCGACCGACGAGGCGCGGCCGTCGACCAGGACGATGACCTCGTCCGCCTGATCCAGTACGAGTGGCGACGACGTGGTGACGACCGTGGTCAGGCCGCGCCGGGCTGCGCGGAGCCGGTCGATCATGACTGCTTCGGTGGTGGCATCGACCGCAGAGGTCGGGTCGACGGCCAGCAGTACGTCGGGCGCGGCGTACACGGCCCGCGCAAGCTGGATCCGCTGCCGCTGCCCACCGGAGAGATCACTCCCACCGGCAGCGATCGCCGTATCCAGACCAGCAGGCAACGCCTCCACGACGTCCTCGGCGACCGCCACCCGGATCGCCGACCGGATCCGATCGTCGTCAGCCT
Organism: uncultured Actinomycetota bacterium; assembly: GCA_963740725.1. Classification (GTDB taxonomy): domain Bacteria; phylum Actinomycetota; class Actinomycetes; order Propionibacteriales; family Kribbellaceae; genus Kribbella. The sequence continues at coordinate 195,523 of CAVUFT010000025.1, read as the reverse complement.
CGAGCCGCCCCGCGACAACCTCCCGTACTGCGCCGGCGAACACCTCCGCGTGGTTGTCCGCGACAACCAACCGCTGCCGGAACTCCTCGCGCGCAACGTCATGAACCCGTACGCCGGCCCACGTCACCCCCGCGTCGGAATCGGCGCTCACGTGCCCAAGCCGCTCGATCACCGCTGCGGCCTGAGCCCCTGTCAGCGCAGTCAGTACGCCGGGCCGAACGACGACCCCCGACTCAGGATCGGCCAACGGTCCACAGCCGGCCGGAAGCGCCTCCGCACCCTCGTGACGTGCGATGGGCAGGTTGAGCAGATCGATGATTCGCTGACCCGCCACCCGCGCGCGGGCGATGTCCCCACTGCCCTCGATGAAGAACGACACCGGAACGACCAGCACGGCGACGTACCCGTAGACGGCGACCAGCTCGCCGATGCTGATCTCGCCGACGGCAGCCATCCGAGCCGACAACCACACCACCGCGGCCAGGAAGAGCGCGGGGAGGCCACTGGCCAACGCGCCCACCCAGCTGGACGGTCCCGCGATCCGGTAGCCGCGCCCCACCAGTCCCTGTGAGTCCTGCGCGTAGCGGGACGCCACGAACGCCTTCCCGCCGAGCCCGTTGAGCACCCGAAGCCCGGCCAGTACGTCGACCAGACGCGTCGTCAATAGCCCCTGGTGTGCCCGGTACTCACCACTGGTTCGTTCGATGCGATGCAGAAACGGACCAACAGCGACAGCAAGCAGCGGTACGCCGGCTAGGACGACAGCGGCCAGCAAAGGCGAAATGGTGAATAGCACGACCGCGATAGCCGCGTACGCGACCACCGCACCGACGCCAGGCCCCGTGACCGTCAACGCCTGGGCAACGATCTGGGCGTCCGCGATGCCGACGGTCACCACCTCCCCCGCACCGACGCGACGAGTCAGCGAAGCACCCAGCCGGGACGTGTGCCACACCGTCGCCCGCACTGTACGAAACGATGCGTCCATCCGGATCTTGGTCATCGTGCGATGCCTGCTGATCCCCAGCAATGCGTTCAGCACAGTGATCGCCAGCAGAAGAAGGCCCACCGCACAGAGCCGCCGTATCGCCCGCGACCAGCCCCTCATCCACTGCCCGGGACAGCACCCACGGCGGTACAGCCAGCCCAACCGTCCAGCAGGTGCCGAGCACCGCCCCCACCACGACGCGCCGCGCCTGTGACCGAGTGAGCCACACCAGAAACCGCAGCGAACTAGTCAGATCACGCGACTCCGGCGGCGCCCAACTCTCACTCGCCCGATCCAACCACCGCGAACCTCAACCATCCGTCAAGCCCGACGCCCGAAGGCGTCCAACAGACGCTCCTGGTCGGTTGCATCGGCCGGCAGCTCGCCGCTCGGCCCGCCCCCGTAGCCGGACATAGCGCGCATGCTGTCGAGGTGCGGTACGACGATCGCCCAGAGTCTCCTCGACCACGGCGGGATGCAAGGTGGGATCCAGCTCTGCGCCGATCGCCAGGTCCCACGCGTGGACCACCAGATCGCCGAGCCGGAAGCGAACGAATGTCTCGTACGAGATGTCCCCGCTGGGGTGATGCAGGAGGGGCGTCCGGTCCGCGGTGCCGAATGCGGTCAGTTGCTCCGCGCCGGAACTGATCACTGCTGAGAGCGGGTCATCGCCGAGCTGATCGACGTCCAGCCCCGCGACCGCATCCGCCGCTGAGGCACCGCCCAGCAGCCGCACAGCGAAGATGTTGCCGGCGACAACGTGGTCGACGAGTTCGCGGACCGTGATGTCGCAGGGCGTCGGGTTGTCCCAGGCGTTCGGCGGCACGGCCGCTACCAGACGTTGGAACTCAGCCGTCGCTGTCGCAAAGGTCTCCACGAGGTCGAAGGCTACTTGGAAGGTCAGGAGTCACCAGGATCTAAGACCAAAGCAAGAGCCCCGCTGGTTCGAATGCACCAGCGTGGCTCTTGGCTACAGATCGATCAGGCGAGCGCGGAGCCGGCCTTGTAGGAGGCGTAGGACTGGTTCCAGTCGGTCCAGCCGTTGCCGGTCTCCATGTGGCGCGAGGTGCCCGTCACGATGATGGGGTCGCCGCGGAGGGTCTGGTTGAAGTACCACTGGGCGTCCTTGAGGCTCATGCCGACGCAGCCGTGGCTGACGTTGTCGCTGCCCTGGCTGCCGGACGACCACGGTGCGCCGTGCACGAACTCGCCGGAGCTGGTGACGCGCTGGGCCCACTGGACGTCGCTGATGTTGTAGTAGTTCGGGTCACCCGGCTTGATGCCGATGGTGGCCGCGTCCATCCGCTTGGTCCGGTACTTCTCCATGATGACCTTGACGCCGGACCGGGTGGTGAACCCGTCCTTGCCCGCGGTGATCGGGATCGTCCGGGCCAGCTTGCCGCCGATCATCACCGTCATCGTGTGCTTCTTGACGTTGACGTTCGCGACGACCGACTTGCCGATGGTGAAGTCGATCGTGCGGCTCGACGAGCCCCAGATGTTGCCACCGGCGTTGACGCCCTGGGTGTTGATGTTGACCGTGACCTTGGTGCCGGCCGGCCAGTAGTTCTTCGGGCGGTAGTTCACCTGCTTGCTGTTCATCCAGTGCCAGGTGCCCTCGACCGGGACCGAGGTGGTCACCTTGAGCTGCTTCTCGACCGCGGCCTTGTCGGTCACCGCGTGGTTCCAGAAGATCTGGATCGGCATCGCGACGCCGACCGTCTCGCCGTCGAGCGGCGAGACCGACGCCTTCAGGCTGGTGCCCGCGGACAGCGTCGAGAAGGTCGAGCTGATCGGGACGCTCTTGCCGTCGGTACCCTGCGCCGTACCGGACACGGTGTACTTCGCGCCCGGCTTGAGGCCGCCGGCCGAGGTCCACTGCGACTTCTCGGTGTTGAACGTGCCGGCGACCTTGCCGCCGTCGTCGTCCTTCAGCGTGACGTCCTGGATGGTGCCGGCCGTGGTGGCCACCGTCACGGGCTTGTCCGGCCGTACGGCGGACGCGCCCTTCGCCGGGACGATCTGCACGGTCGCGGCCGCGGGGTCCTGGGCCGGGTTGCTGTTGTCGTCACCGGGAGTAGTCGAAGCGCCCGGCGTGGAGTTGCTCTGCGAACCACCCGCCGGCGGCGAGTCGGCCGATTTGGTGTCACTGCAAGCGGTGCCGACCAGCAGCATCGCGCATATCCCCGCCACGGCCAGGCCGTGTTTCCGCACCGTACTACTCAACACCCTGAACTCCCCTGTGAATCGATTTCACCGCCCGGGTAAGCCTAACCCGCCGATCGTGTACCAGCGCACTGCAACGTCACCAGTACGGCGAGGCCCTCGTGGCCCGCAGTACTGGTGACGTTGTGCAGTGCTGTTCGGTTCGCTTTTTTACGAGATTGCCAGCACTTCTCAGTGTGCGTGGTCGCCCCGGTAGTACTCGAAGATGAACCCGGACAGGGTGACGATCCCGAGGCCGCAGCCGACGATGAACAGCCACCAGCCGAACACGACGCCGAGAACGACGATCGCCAGCGTGCCCGCGCAGTACAGCGGCCACCACGAGTACGGCGGGAAGAAGCCGAGCTCGCCGGCGCCTTCCATGATCTCGGCTTCCTTGCGGTCCTCCGGCCGGGCGTCCATCCGGCGCCCGGTCACGCTGAGGTAGAACGCGACCAGCAGGGAGAGGAAGAACGTCATCACCAGGGCGGTGGTGCCGGTCGGATCCTCCGACATGAGCCAGTAGATCGGCGTGACGATCAGGACGAACACCGTCAGGATGCCGAAGACCCAGGCCTCAGCCTTCATGCCTTACCCTCCCCGTCCACGCTGGTACCGGCGCTGATGTTGCGTTCAAGGTTCTCGACCCGGCCCTGGTCCTCACCGGCGTCGAGCAGGTTGTCCCGGGGCGCGCCGCTGTCGCCGTACTCCGCCAGCGCGATCTCCGGGTGGTGCAGGTCGAACGCCGGGGCTCTCGGACCGGATCCGCGGCAGCGCGACGAAGTTGTGCCGCGGCGGCGGGCGAGCTGGTCGCCCACTCCAGCGAGCGGCCCCAGCCCCACGGGTCGTCGACGCCCACGAGCGGCGCCTTGCGCGACTTGTAGACGTTGTAGAAGAACGGCAGCATCGACAGGCCGAGGATGAAGGCACCGACGCTGGAGACCTCGTTCAGCGTGGTGAAGCCCTCGTTCGCGCCGTACGACGCGTAGCGCCGCGGCATCCCCTCGACGCCCAGCCAGTGCTGCACCAGGAACGTCGTGTGGAAGCCGATGAACAGCAGCCAGAAGTGCAGCTTGCCGAGCTTCTCGTCGAGCATCCGGCCGGTCATCTTGGGCCACCAGAAGTAGAAGCCCGCGAACATCGCGAACACCACCGTGCCGAAGACGACGTAGTGGAAGTGCGCGACCACGAAGTACGAGTCGGACAGCTGGTAGTCCAGCGCCGGCGAGGCCAGGATGACGCCCGTCAGACCACCGAACAGGAAGGTGGTGAGGAAGCCGATCGACCACAGCATCGGGGTGTCGAACGAGACCGATCCGCCCCACATCGTGCCGATCCAGTTGAAGAACTTCACCCCGGTCGGGACCGCGATCAAGAACGTCATGAAGGAGAAGAACGGCAGGTTCACCGCCCCGGTGACGAACATGTGGTGCGCCCACACCGCCACCGACAAGACGGCGATCCACAGGGTCGCGCCGACCAGGCCGATGTAGCCGAAGACCGGCTTGCGGCTGAAGACCGGCAGGATCTCGGTGATGATGCCGAAGAACGGCAGCGCGATGATGTAGACCTCGGGATGGCCGAAGAACCAGAACAGGTGTTGCCACAGCAGTGGCCCGCCGTTGGCCGCGTCGAAGACGTGAGCCCCCAAGGCTCGATCCGCCTCCAGCATCAGCAGCGCGCCGGCCAGGATCGGGAAGGCGATCAGCACCAGGATCGACGTCACCAGGATGTTCCAGGTGAAGATCGGCATCCGGAACATCGTCATACCGGGCGCACGCATCGTGATCACGGTGGTGACGAAGTTGACCGCACCCAGGATGGTGCCCAGACCGGCCATCCACAGACCCATGATCCACAGGTCACCGCCGACGCCCGGCGAACGGACCGCGTTCGACAGCGGGGCGTAGGCGAACCAGCCGAAGTCGGCCGCGCCGCCCGGGGTGAAGAACCCGGAGATCGTGATCAGGCCGCCGAACAGGAACAGCCAGAAGCTGAACATGTTCAGCCGCGGGAACGCGACGTCGGGGGCACCGATCTGGACCGGCATGATCACGTTCGCGAAGCCGACGAACAGCGGCGTCGCGAACAGCAGCAGCATGATCGTGCCGTGCATGGTGAAGAGCTGGTTGTAGACCTCTTCGTTCACGATCTGCAGACCCGGCTTGGCCAGCTCGGCGCGGATCAGCAGCGCCATCACGCCGCCGATCAGGAAGAAGATGAACGAGGTGATCAGGTACAGGTGGCCGATCAGCTTGTGGTCGGTGGTGGTCAGCCACTTGACCGCGATCTGGCCTTTGCTACGCCGCCTCGGCAGAGCCGCGGTCGCCGCGACACCGCCCGTGCGCTCGGCGAAGTCGGTCACTTCTCACCCTCCTTGGCCGGGTGGCCCGGAATGGTGGTCGCGTCCTGACCACCGATCGCTGCACCGGTCTGGCCCCGTCGGGCGAGGTCCTCCAGGTGCGCCTTGTACTCGTCGGGGGTGACCACCTTGACGGTGAAGATCATCCGACTGTGGTAGAGGCCGCAGAGCTCCGCGCACTTACCCGCGAAGGTCCCGGTCTTGGTCGGGGTCAGCTCGAGCTTGTTGGTGCGGCCCGGGATGACGTCCAGCTTGAAGTAGAACGACGGCACCCAGAAGGAGTGGATGACGTCCGGCGAGGTCAGGTCGAAGTGCACCGACTCGCCCTGCGGCAGCCACAGCTCGGCCGGCTTGTCGAGCGTTCCGGTCTCCCAGACGCCCTCCTGGCCGTTCACCGTGTCCTTGTAGTTGAAGGTCCACTGCCACTGCTGGCCGACCACGTTGATCGTGTGCGACGGGTGGTCCGACATCTCGGTGATCTTGTTGCCGTGCTCGACGGTGTAGAAGAAGAGCACGCCGATGATGGCGAACGGGGCCAGCGTGTACAGCACCTCGAGCGGCAGGTTGTACCGCGTCTGCCGGGGCGCGTCCTCGTTCCGCCGGCGGAACCGCACCGAGGCGTACAGGATCAGGCCCCAGGTGAGGACACCGATGATCAGGGCGGCGATCCAGGCCCCGATCCAGAGGCTTCTCATCGCCTCGGTCCGGTCTGATGCGCCCACCGGCAGACCGAGTCGTTTCCACTGCGCAGTGGTTTCCGACGAGCAGCCGGTGAGCACCAAGGTGCCGACCGCTACTGACGTCGCCACTAGCAGGCGTCGCTTCGCCGGACGTGCTGCGGCGCTGATCTTCTCCAGACCAGCTGCGCGCGTGACTCCGGGCGTGCCGTTCGAACCCACGGGGCGCCTTTCCCTTCCCAGGTGAGACTGACGACAGAACACTACTGGACACCTCCGGCGCTTCTGCGCATAGGTAGGGCTTAGCGTTTCCCGTGTGATCGAGCCGGGATCCAGCGTGCGTATTTAGATGCCGCGTCGTCCGAACCACTCCATCCGGCAGCCCGGGAAATGTTGCTGTCGGCAGTTGATTCCGGGTGGGCGGATCCGGCCCGTCTGCACCACGAGGGAAGGACCGCGAGACTGCTGCTGGACAACGCCCGAGCGGTGCTTGCGGAGAGTGTCGGAGTACGCCCTGACGAGCTCTACCTGACCACTTCCGGCACGGCGGCGATCCACTCCGGCCTGGCCGCTGTAGCTGCTGCCCGACGGCGGGTGGGGAGCACTGTGGTCCACACGGCCGTGGAGCATTCCGCAGTACTGCATGCTGCTGCGGCTGCCGGTACTGCGGTGGAGATCGGCGTGGATGCTTCCGGGCGAGTCGACCAGGAGGCATTCGCCACGCAAGTAGCCGAGCCAGGCGTAGCTGTAGTGGCGCTGCAGTCCGCGAACCATGAGGTGGGGACTCGGCAGCCGATCGCCTGGGCTGCTGAGGTCTGCGCGAAGGCGGGCGTGCCGCTCTTTGTGGATGCTGCTGCCTCGCTGGGACATGACGTAGTACCGGCTGGGTGGTCGGCGCTCACTGCTAGTGCTCACAAGTGGGGTGGGCCGGCCGGGGTCGGGCTGCTCGCAGTACGGAAGGGCACGCGGCTCGCGCCGACTTGGCCGGTGGACGAGCGGGAGGACGGACTGTCCCCCGGGCATCCCAACATCCCCTCGATCCTGGCGGCGGCCGCTGCTCTGCAGGCGCGGCTGACCGAGGCAGATGAGCTCGACAAGCAGCATCGCGCCTGGATCGCCGAGCTGCGGGAGCGGATCGCGGCCGACATCACTGACGTGGAAGTGGTCGGCGACCCTGACGATCGGCTCCCCCACGTACTGACCTTCTCCTGCCTGTACGTCGACGGCGAGGCGCTGGTGACCGCGCTGGACGCGGAAGGCTTCTCGGTTTCCAGCGGATCAGCCTGTACTTCGAGCACGCTGCGCCCGTCGCACGTCCTGGCCGCGATGGGCGTGCTCACCCACGGCAACATCCGCGTCTCACTGGGCCGCACCAGCACCCACGCCGAGGTCGACCGCTTCGCGACCGTGCTCCCAGGCATCGTCCGCCGGATCCGGGCGGAGGTAGGAATGTGACCCTCGACTGCCGCGGCATGCTCTGCCCACTCCCCGTGATCAAGCTCGCCCAGGCGTTCCCCTCGATCGCGGTCGGCGACACCATCACCGTCCTGGCCGACGACCCTGCCGCCGCCACCGACATCCCAGCCTGGTGCCGCATGCGCTCCCAGGAGCTGGTCTCCGCCGACGACGGCCAGTACGTCGTACGCCGGCTCTCCTAATTCCGTGGCGGGGGCGACGGGTCCGTTGGAAGACTGCGGTGCGTGACTGATTTCTCGGTGAAGCCGACCCTGACCGGTGAGCTGGTCGTCCTGCGGCCGTTGGACGAGGGCGACTACGACGCGCTCAAGGCGGCGATGGACGACCCCGAGGTGGGCCGCCTGACGGGAGCCACGAGGAGATCACCGAGGAAGGGCCGGAGTGGATCCGGACCCGCAAGGACCAGACCGACCGGCTCGACCTGGCGATTGTCGACAAAGCCACCGGGGAGACCGTCGGCGAGGCGGTGCTGAACGACTAGACTCCGGACAACCAGGCCTGCAACTTCCGGATCCTGATCGGGCCGACGGCCGGGACGCGGGCTGGGACCGAGGCGACCCGGCTGATCGTCGGCTACGGGTTCGAGGTGCTCGGGCTGCACCGGATCAGCCTCGGGGTCTTCGCCTTCAACCCGCGGGCTCAGCGGGCCTACGAGAAGGCCGGCTTCGTGGTCGAGGGGGCAGCGCGACGCGCTGAAGTGGGACGGCGAGTGGGTCGACTCGATCGTGATGTCGATTCTGGCGCCCGAATGGGAAGCGCTACGTTCTAACGCGTGACCACTGCCGCGGAACTCTTGTCGAAGGCCGACCGGATCGCCGTACTGACCGGAGCGGGCATCTCCACCGCCTCCGGCATCCCCGACTTCCGCGGGCCGCAGGGCGTCTGGACGAAGAACCCGGCCGCGCAGGCGATGTTCGACATCGACGAGTACGTCGCGTCGCGGGCGGTCCGGGTCGAGGCCTGGAAGTTCCGCCTCGCCGCCCCCGTCTGGACCGCCGAGCCGAACGCCGGACACCTGGCCCTGGTCGCCCTGGAGAAACAGGGCCGACTGGCCGGACTCGCCACCCAGAACATCGACGGCCTGCACCAGAAGGCCGGCTCGGCACCGGCCTTGGTCCACGAGCTGCATGGCACAGTCCGGTACGTCGACTGCCTGAACTGCGCTCACCGGCTCCCGATGGAAGACGTCCTCCCCCGGCTCGACGCCGGCGACGAGGACCCGGCCTGCGAGCTCTGTGGCGGCATCCTCAAGTCGGCAACGGTCTCGTTCGGCCAGGCGCTCGACCCGGCCGTACTGGACGCAGCTGTGGCGGCAACCCGCTCGGCCGACCTCTTCCTCGCCATCGGCACCTCCCTCCAGGTCTACCCGGCCGCCGGCCTCTGCGACGTGGCCCTGACGGCAGGCATTCCGCTCGTCATCCTCAACGCCGAGCCCACGCCGTACGACGAAGAGGCCGCCGCCGTCCTCACCACTCCGATCGAAACCACCCTCCCGGCCCTGGTGGGTTGAACCCGCCGTTACCTGAACGCGACCTTTGAGGCGTTCCCCGGAGCAGTGGCCGGGGTTAGCGTCCGAGCAGTTTGTGCTGTCTTTTGGGAGGGGTCCCGTGATGAGTAGGTCTGTCGTGCGTCGGGTGACAGCAGGCGTGACTGCGGTAGCGATGGTGGTGCTCGGGCTCGGTACTGCGACTCCGGCACCAGCTCAGGTCGCAGCCGATCGGGTGATCACGGTGGCGGGCTCGCTGCAGAGCGAGCTGGGGTGTCCCGCCGACTGGTCGCCGTCCTGCGCGGCCAGTGAGCTCGTGAAGGGCACTGGTTCGCAGTACGGGCGGGTGTTCGACGTACCGGCCGGTGCCTATGAGTACAAGGTCACGGTCAACGGCGCCTGGGACGAGAACTACGGCGCCGGTGGGGTGCTCAACGGGGCGAACATCCCGCTGAGGCTCGAGGGTCCGGCCAAGGTGCAGTTCAGCTACGACGACACGACCCACCTGGTCACGCGTGAAGCCGGTAGACCTGGCCGGCGGGCTGAGCCAGGCCGACAAGGCGCTCGCGACGCCGAGTCTGCGCAAGGACCTCACCAAGGAGCGGTTCTACTTCCTGATGGCCGACCGGTTCGCCAACGGCGACAAGTCGAACGACGCGGGCGGCCTCACCGGCGACCGGCTCTCGACCGGTCTGGACCCGACCGACAAGGGCTTCTACCACGGTGGCGACCTGGCCGGCGTGATGCAGAAGCTCGACTACATCAAGTCGCTCGGTACGACGAGCATCTGGCTCACGCCGTCGTTCAAGAACCGCCCGGTCCAGGGCACGGGCGCGAACGTCAGCGCCGGCTACCACGGCTACTGGATCACCGACTTCACCCAGATCGACCCGCATCTCGGCACGAACGCGGACATGCAGCAGCTGATCACCCTGGCGCACAAGAAGGGGATGAAGGTCTTCTTCGACATCATCACCAACCACACCGCCGATGTGATCGACTACCAGTCCGGCCAGTACGGCTACATCCCCAAGTCGACTTCGCCGTACAAGGATGCCAACGGCAACGTCTTCGACGACAAGGCCGTATGCCGGTGGCGACACCTTCCCGCCGCTCGACAAGAACGTGAGCTTCCCGAACGTGCCGGTCTTCAAGACGCCGGCCGACGAGACGGTGAAGGCGCCGGCCTGGCTGAACGACCCGACGCTCTACCACAACCGCGGTGACTCGACCTTCGCCGGTGAGTCCGCGGAGTACGGCGACTTCGTCGGGCTGGACGACCTGTTCACCGAGCAGCCGAAGGTCCGCGACGGGATGATCGACGTCTACAAGACCTGGGCCGAGATCGGCATCGACGGCTTCCGGATCGACACCGTCAAGCACGTGAACCTGGAGTTCTGGCAGAAGTTCTCGCCGCAGATCCTGGCGGCCGCGAAGGCGAGCGGGTCGAAGAACTTCTTCATGTTCGGCGAGGTCTTCGACGCCGATCCGAAGTTCATGTCGACCTACACGACCGCAGGGCGCGCTGCAGGCGACGCTCGACTTCGGGTTCCAGCAGAACGCGGTCGCCTTCGCCAAGGGCGATCCCAGCACCCAGCTGCGGGACCTCTACGCGAACGACGACTACTACACCGACGCCGACTCGAACGCGTACCAACTGCCGACGTTCCTCGGGAACCACGACATGGGCCGGGTCGGCACGTTCCTCAAGCAGAGCGGCGCCAACGGCCAGGACCTGCTCGCCCGCGACAAGCTGGCCCACTCGCTGATGTACCTGACGCGCGGCCAGCCGGTCATCTACTACGGCGACGAGCAGGGCTTCACCGGACCGGGCGGTGACAAGGACGCGCGGCAGGACATGTTCGCGACCAAGACCGCCGACTACGCCGACGACGAGGTCGTCGACGGCACCGGGACGACGACGATCGGCAGCAAGGACCCGTTCAACACCAATGCGCCGATGTACAAGCACATCGCGGCACTGCAGAAGCTGCGCGCGCAAGTACCCGGCTCTGGCGGACGGCACCCAGGTCCACCGGTACTCGTCGAACACCAACGGCCTGTACGCGTTCAGCCGGTTCGGCGCGGACAAGACCGAGTACCTGGTCGTCGCCAACAACGCGACGACCGCGGCGATCGGCGACCATCCCGACGTACGGGTCGACAGCCGTCTTCAAGCCGATCTATGGCGGTTCTACGAAGTCGCTCAAGACCGACCGCGAAGGCCGCGCCGTCGCTCACCCAGGCCCCGCTCTCCGTGACGGTCTACCAGGCGGCCATCGAAGGTGCCGCATCGCTCCAAGGCACCCGCTGTCTACATGAGCTCGCCGGAGCCGGGCGCGAGTTGTCGGCGGTCGCGCAGAGATCGCCGCCGCCGTCCCGGAGAACACCCCGGTCACAGTGACGTTCGGCTACCGCCCAGTCGGTACGACGGCGTGGCAGCGACTCGGGTCCGACGACAACGCGCCGTACCGGGTCTTCCACGACGTCAGCGAGCTTGCCAAGGGCACGCTGCTCGAGTACCGGGCCGTACTCAAGGACGCGTCGGGCAACTACTCCGTCTCCGGCTCGTACGGCGTGGTCGGCGACGCCACCGCCGCCCGGCGGCGGCGGAGGCGGCGGGACCGGCCCGGTCACCCAGCCGGCGAACGTGAGCGTGCCGGGCGACCACAACAGCGAGATGGGCTGCCCGGCGGACTGGTCGCCGGACTGCGACCAGGCGCAGCTGACGCTCGACCCGAAGGACAAGGTCTGGAAGGGCACGTACACCGATCCCCGCCGGCGAGCACGCGTACAAGGCAGCGATCAACAAGGCGTGGGACGAGAACTACGGGGCCGGCGGCAACCTCAACGGCGCGAACATCTCCTACACCGCTCCGGCGACACCCGACGACGTTCTACTACGAGCACGGCCGGCACTTCGCCACCTCCGACGCGCAGGGGCCGATCGTCACCGTGCCCGGCTCGTTCCAGTCCGAGCTGGGCTGCCCGGCGGACTGGACACCCGACTGCATGCGACCCTGGTTGACCGACCAGGACGGCGACGGGACGTACACCTGGTCGACGACGCGAGATCGGAGCGGGCAGTTATGAGGCGAAGGTCGCGCACGGCCTGTCCTTCGACGAGAGCTACGGCGCAGGCGGCAGTCCGACCGGCGGCAACATCCCGATCAAGCGTGCCCGGCGACGGATTGGTCGTCACGTTCTCGTACGTGCTCGCGACCCACGTGCTCACAGTGACGACCTCCAAGCCGGGCGCGCAGCCCGACCTCAAGCAGGCGAAGGCGTACTGGGTCGGCAAGCGACCTGCTCGCCGTACCGGCCGGTTGCTCACCCGGAGCGGTCCCGCTGGCGGCTGCACTGGTCGCCGAACGGTTCGCTGGCCGTGGACGCGGACGACATCGGCGGCTCGTCGGCCGGGCTGCGGGTCGATCCTCGCGGTCTTCCGGCCGCGGTGCTGGCCAAGTTCCCGGCGTTGGCGGGCTACACGGCTCTGCGGCTGGATCACGCTTCTGACGCGCGGCAAGATCCTCAAGGGGCAGCTCGGGCTTGGCGCAGTACGACGATGCCGGGCGGCTGCTCGACGCGACCGGCGTACAGATCCCTGGTGTGCTGGATGACGTGTACGGCTCGGCCGCGTCGCGTTCGTACGGCGTGACGTGGCACGGCGGAGTACCGCGGTTCACCTTGTGGGCGCCGACCGCGCAGAACGTCGTACTGCTCGTCGGCTCTGCCGCGGGTGCCGATGAAGGCCGCGTCGGACGGTTCATGGTCCGTGGAAGGCCGGCACTCCTGGCAGAACGCTCCCTACCGCTTCGAGGTGACGGTCTTCGCGCCGAGCGACCGGGCAAGGTCGAGACGAACGTCGTCACCGACCCGTACTCCGTGGCGCTCACCACCGACTCGGCGTACTCCGTGGCGGTGGATCTCGACGCTGCCGCCGGGAAGCCCGCGCTCTGGACCGGTACGCCGTCGCCGCAAACTCGCGCGCGGTCGGTGGATTCGACGATCTACGAGCTGCACGTGCGGGACTTCTCGATCAGCGACCCGACCGTGCCGTCGGCGCATCGCGGGACGTATCTCGCCTTCGCCGATGAGGGCAACGGGACGAAGCATCTGCGCGCGCTGGCCGCAGGCCGGGCTGAACACGGTCCACCTGCTGCCGACGTTCGACATCGCGTCGATCCCGGAAGGCACGCAGGCGCAACCTGCTTGCGATCTCAAGTCCTTCCCGCCGGACTCAGAGCAACAGCAGGCCTGCGTCAGCGCGGTCGCTGCGAAGGACGGCTTCAACTGGGGCTACGACCCGTTCCACTGGCTCGCGCCCGAGGGTTCGTATGCGACCGCCAAGGACGGTCTCGCGCGGGTCGCGGAGTTCCGGACGATGGTCGGCGGACTGCACAAGTCGGGGCTGCGCGTCGTACTGGATCAGGTCTACAACCACACGCCCGCTGCCGGACAGGCGCCGACGTCGGTGCTCGACAAGGTCGTCCCCGGCTACTACCAGCGGCTGAACGCAACCGGTGGCGTCGAGAACTCGACCTGCTGCAGCAACATCGCGACCGAGCACGCGATGGCCGAGAAGATCATGGTCGACTGCACCGTTTCGTGGGCCCGCAACTACCACGTCGACGGTTTCCGGTTCGACCTGATGGGGCACCACAGCAAGGCGAACATGCTCAAGGTCCGCGCCGCTCTGGACAAGCTGACCCTCGCCCACGACGGCGTGGACGGCAAGAAGATCTACCTGTACGGCGAGGGCTGGAACTTCGGTGAGGTCGCGAACAACGCGCTGTTCGTCCAGGCCACGCAGGGCAACCTCGGCGGCACCGGGATCGGGACGTTCTCCGACCGGATGCGCGACGCCGTCCGCGGTGGCGGGCCGTTCGACGACGACCCGCGGGTCCAGGGCTTCGGTTCGGGTGCGGCGAGCGATCCGAACGGTGCTCCGATCAACGGCTCGCCGGCCGACCAGGCGAAGCGGCTCGCGCACGACACCGATCTGGTGCAGCTCGGCCTCGCGGGCAACCTCCGCTCGTTCAGCTTCAGGTCGGCGGACGGCGGCGCCGTCGTACGAGGTGATGGGGTCGACTACAACGGCTCACCTGCCGGGTACGCCGATCAGCCGGACGAGGTGATCAGCTATGTCGATGCCCACGACAACGAAACGCTGTGGGACTCGCTGACCTACAAGCTGCCGGCCACGCTGCCGATGGCGGACCGGGTCCGGATGAACACGTTGTCGCTGGCAACGACCGCGCTGGCCCAGACCCCGTCGTTCTGGCACGCGGGTGCCGACCTGCTGCGCAGCAAGTCGCTCGACCGGAACTCCTACGACTCCGGCGACTGGTTCAACACGCTCGACTGGACAGGCGCCGACAACGGCTTCGGGCACGGCCTGCCGCCGAAGGCCGGACAACGAGGCCAAGTAGCCGTTCATGAAGCCGCTGCTGGCCAATCCGGCCCTGAAGCCTTCGGCCGCCGACGTAGCGACCGCAAGCGCCGCCGCCGCCGACCTCCTGAAGCTCAGGTTCTCGACGCCGTTGTTCCGGCTGGGCTCGGCTGACCTGATCAACCAGAAGCTCTCCTACCCGCTCAGCGGCACGCCTGCAGCCATCCCGGGCGTCGTCACCCTGCGCATCGACGACACCGTCGGCCCGAACGTCGACCCGTCCCTCAAGGGCCTGGTCGTCGTCTTCAACACCACCGGCTCAGCCGTGACCCAGCAACTTCCAGGGCTCAGCGGTGCCGCACTCACCCTCTCCCCCGTCCAGGCAGGAGGCTCGGACCCGATCGTCAAGCAAACCACCTGGACGGCAAGCACCGGCACCGCAACCGTCCCCGCGCGGACGGTTGCGGTCCTGCTCCAGCACTGAAGCTAAGGAACCCGGACCACCAGCGCTGACGGATCGACCGTGGCCGTCAGCGTGCTGCCGGCCGCGATCTCGTCGCCGTCCAGTTCGCGGCGGACCGGGTGCTGGGTCCGCAGGCGGATGGTCCGGCCGGTGAAGCGCTCGATGTGGCGCCCTTCCTGGATCCGCTTGATCACCAGGCTGAGGGCCAGCCGGGGCCAGTGGGTGATCCGGCGGGGCGCCAGGACGACCAGGTCGATCAGGTCGTCGTCGGGCTTGGCGTCCGGGCAGCAGCGGGATGTTGGCCTGGAGCGTGCCGACGTTGCCGATCACGACCGTGCGGGCCCGCCGGCGCATCGGCGGGCGGTCGTCGATGGTGATCTCGACGGTGACGAACGGGTGGTTGAGGTTCTTGACGGTCGAGACGATGTACGCCGCCCAGCCGACGCGCTTCTTCAGGTCGTCCGGGGCGTCGGCGATGATCGCGGCGTCCAGGCCGAGCCCGGCCATCACCACGAACCGGTCGGTGCCGAGTTCGTCGCCTTCGACCTGAACGCTGTCGATCCGGCGGCTCGGAGCCGTCCAGCACCTCGGACAGCGCGATCTCCAGGTCGAGCGAGATCCCGAGGTTGCGGGCGAGCAGGTTGCCGGTACCGGCCGGCAGCACCGCGACCGGGATCGTCAGTCCGGCGAGTTCGGCGCAGACCACCCGGACCGTACCGTCTCCCCCGGCGACCACGACCAGGTCGACCGTCTCCTCGATCGCGCGCCGGGCCATCGCGACGCCGGCGTCGTCCTCGGTCGTCTCGAGCCAGAGGGAGTCGGTGAAATGGTGCTCGTCGAGCGCCTTCTCGACCGTCGTACGGAAGTTGTCCGGCACTTTGACCGGATTCATGATCACTGCGGCTCGCAAGAGTTTGTCCGTCCGGGGAGATAGCGTCTAAGGAATGAGCAGCCTTCCACGGAGTACCCCAGAAGCACAGGGCCTATCCGCCGCCGCGCTCGACTCGTTCGTCGCCGCGCTGGATGCCTCGGAGCAGGAGATCCAGACGATGACGCTGGTCCGGCACGGCCACGTCGTGCTGGAAGAGGAGTGGGCGCCGTACCGGCTGGCCGATCGGCACATGCTGTTCTCGGTCTCGAAGAGCTTCACCTCGATGGCGATCGGCCTGCTCGTCGCCGCCGGCCAGGTGTCGCTGGACGACCAGGTGATCTCGTTCTTCGGCTCGGACGAGCTGCCGGAGACGATCAGCGACAACCTGGCCGCGATGAAGGTCCGGCACCTGCTGACGATGACCACCGGGCACTCGCAGGACACCGTCGAGCGGCTGACCCGGGACCGCCGGATGGTCGGGCTCTTCCTCGGGCTCGACGTCGAGGTCGAGCCGGGCACGCTGTTCGTCTACAACAGCGGCGCGACGTACATGCTGTCGGCGATCCTGCAGAAGGTGACCGGCGAGACGCTGCTGGACTACCTGCGGCCCCGGCTTTTCGAGCCGCTCGGCGCCACCGAGGCGACCTGGGACGTGTCGCGCGAGGGGATCACCACGGGCGGCTGGGGGCTCAACCTCACCACGGACTCGATGGCGAAGTTCGGGCAGTTGATGCTGCAGCGCGGCGAATGGGAGGGGAAGCAGCTCGTCCCCGCCGACTGGGTCGATGCGGCGACCAGCAAGCAGGTGCCGAACGACAACGAGGACAACCCGGACTGGCAGCGCGGCTACGGCCTCCAGTTCTGGCGTGCGCGGCACGGCGCGTATCGCGCCGACGGGGCGTTCGGTCAGTACGTCCTGGTCTTCCCCGATCAGGACGCCACGCTGGCCATCACCAGCGCCTCCCCCGACATGCAGGCCACTCTCGACCTCGTCTGGAAGCACCTCCTGCCGGCCTTCGAGGGCGGTACGGGTGACGGGACTCCGCGGCCGCAGCGCCTGGAGATCCTGCCGCCCAAGGGCGCGGTGCCGACCGGCAACGGCCGGACCTACACCTTCGAGCCGAACCAGTCGATGCTCGCAGCCGTCCGCCTGGATGCCGATGGGACCGGCACCTTCACCTACTCGCACGCGGCGGGTCTGGGGGGCAGTTCCAGCGAGGCTTCCCAGGAGGTCGTGTGCGCGCCGGGCGACTGGAGAGAGCTGACCGACGAGCTCACCGATCCGCCGTCGCGGATGGTGACGAGCGCGTACGCCGACGGCGATGCCTTCGTCGCGACCTTCCGCTATCTGGAGTCACCGTTCGCGGTCACGATGACGTGCCGCACCGACGGCGACACGATGACGATCGACGGCCTCAACAACGTCGGCTTCGGCCCGGCGACCTTCTCTCTGCGGTCGCAGTGACGTAGGTCATAGTCACGAACCTCCAGTTCGCCGTGTCCCTGGGTGCGTAAACAGCGAACTGGAGGACGAGAGAGATGAAGATTCTGGTTGCGGGTGCGACGGGCGGGCTCGGACAGTCACTGGTGCCGAAGCTGGTGGCCGCCGGGCACGAGGTGACCGGCATGATCCGGTCGGAGTCGAGTGCACCGGCGGTCCGGGCGCAGGGCGCCGGAGTGGTGATCGCGGACGGGCTCGACGCCGAGGCGGTGAAGCGGGCGGTGAGCACGACCGAGCCCGAGATCGTCGTTCACCAGATGACGGCGCTGAGGAGCGGGATCGACTTCAAGAAGTTCGACGACAGCTTCGCGGTGACGAACCGGCTGCGCACCGAGGGCACCGACCACCTGCTCGCCGCGGCCCAGGCGACCGGCGTACGGCGGGTCGTCTTCCAGGGGTACGCCGGGTGGAACCTGCAGCACGGCGGCTCCGCGACGAAGACCGAGCAGGATCCGCTCGATCCCAACCCGGCCCCCGCGTCGGTCAAGACGATGAAAGCCCTGCGCTACCTGGAGTCCCGCGTCACCGACGCCGAAGGAATCGAAGGCGTCGTACTGCGGTACGCCGGCTTCTACGGCCCGACCGGCGACATCGGCAACGGCGGCTCGCTCGTCGAGATGATCCGCAAGCGCCGCCTCCCGTTGATCGGCAACGGCGCCGGCATCTGGTCGTTCATCCACTACGACGACGCTGCGGACGTCACGGTGAAGGCGATCGAGGGCACGGCGACCGGCATCTACCAGGTCGCCGACGACGACCCGGCGCCCGCGTCGGTCTGGCTGCCCGAATTCGCCAGGATCCTCGGCGCCAAACCGCCACGCCACGTCCCCGCCTGGCTGGGCCGCCTGGCAGTCGGCGACCTCGGCGTCACCGCCTTCACCGAGATTCGCGGTGCCGACAACACCCTCGCCAAGAAGACCTTCGACTGGCAACCGAACTACGCCTCCTGGCGCACCGGCTTCCGCGAAGGCCTTTAGGAGCGGGCGAAAGTCAGCGTCTCACCCCGGGCGCCGCCCATCCAGAGGTCTTGGCAGGCGGCGGCCATCTCGGCGAGGTTCCCGGTGATGGCGCCAAAGACGTTGCCGGGGACCCAGCCCTGGTCGCCGTTGATCAGCAGGTTGTTCCGGCCGTAGAACAGCGCCAGGTCGACGATCGAGGCAGACACCGGCTCCTCCTCGTACCCGTACGCCGGGTTGCCGAGGTCGTCCGCGTCGAACGAGAACCAGCACAGGTCGCCCGGGATCGGCGTGACCGTCGTGTTCTCCTTGCCGGGGGCAACGGGTGCGAACGAAGGGAGCAAGGTGTAGATCTCGTTCCGCGCGTACTTCCCGTGGAACACGGGCGCCGACAACGGCAAAGCGTCCCAGACCGCGGCGCAGGTGCGGGGTGCCTCCTCGTCGAGCAATCGGGCGACACACCGCACGTCGCGCTTGTCCAGCGTCACCGTGATGAACCTGCTCATCGCGCTCCCACCGAAGGTTGACGAAGATGCCAGTCGGTCGCGGCCTGGTACGCCTGCCCGACCCGCAGTACGAGCGCGTCGGCATGGCGCGGACCGACGATCTGCAATCCCACCGGCAAGCCGGCCGAGGTCAGCCCGCACGGCACACTCAAGGCCGGCTGCTGGGTCAGGTTGAACGGATACGTGTACGGCGTCCAACTGGTCCATTCCGGCGAAGGCCAGCCGTCCGGCACGTCCTGCCCCACCGGGAAGGCAGCCAGCGGCAACGTCGGTGTCACCAGTACGTCGTACTGCGCGTGGAACCGCCCCATCAGCAATCCGAGCTCGGCCCGCACCGCCGTCGCGTCGAGGTAGTCCGAGACCGTGTACGCCGACCCGGCGGCCGCAGTACGGCGAAGCCCGGCGTCGACCCGATCGTCCACCGCCTCTCCATAACCCTCCAGAACCTTCGCAGCACCCGAGAACCACAACACGTTGAACGCCTCCAGCGGATCCGCGAACCCCGGATCCACCTCGGTCACCTCCGCACCGGCCGCCGCCAATCGAGCCACGGCAGCCGAGACCAGCGCCTCCACCTCGGGCTCGTTCTCGACGAACCCGAGATTCCGCGAGTAGCCGACCCGTAGCCCGGCGACCCCGTCGTCCAACCCGGCCAGGAACGACCGCGAGGGCGTCGGCATCGCGGACCAGTCGCGCGAGTCGAATCCACTCACCACATCGAGCATCGCCGCGTTGTCCCGCACGGTCCGGGTCATCGGCCCGGCATGCGACAGGTTCCCGAAAGCGCTCGCCGGGAACAACGGCACCAGCCCGTACGTCGGTTTCAGCGCGACCGTCCCGGTGAAGGCCGCCGGGATCCGGACCGACCCGCCGCCGTCCGTCCCGATCGACCAGGCCCCCATCCCGAGCCCGACCGCGGTCGCCGAACCGCCGCTCGATCCGCCCGACGTCATCCCTGGATCCCACGGGTTGCCCGTCACGCCGTACCGATAGGAATCTGTCACTCCCTTCCAGGAATACTCCGGTGTCGTGGTCTTGCCGATGATCACCGCGCCGGTCTCCCGCAACCGCGCGACGCAGGGCGCGTCCTCCTCCCAGGCTTGCCCCTCATCAATCAAAGTACTGCCCCGCAAGGTGGGAAATCCCTTTGTCCACAGGGCATCTTTGATCGAGGTCGGGACACCGTCGCCGGGGCCCAGTGGCTCCCCTGTCTGCCACCGGGCCGCCGACTCCTTCGCGGCGGTCATCGCTCCCTCGGCATCGACCAGCACGAAGGCGTTCACCTGTTCGTCGTACCGGTCGATCGCGGCCAACGCGGCCTCGGTCGCCTCGACCGGCGACAACTCGCCGCTGCGATAGAGAGCAACGAGCTCGACGCCCTGCAGTCGGGTCAGATCCATCAGGCCGTGCCTCCCGGGATGTAGCCGAGCTTCTTGTCCACCACGTTGAGCAGCGGTTCACCCGCGAGCCAGCGACGGACATTCCCGGCGTACTGCGTAGCCAAGCTGTCCCGCCAGCCGATGACGTCCCCCGACATGTGCGCCGTGATCGTCACGTTCGGCCTGTTCCACAACGGATGCTCCGGCGGCAACGGCTCGCTGTCGAAGACGTCGAGCGTCGCCCACCCCAAACCACCCGGCTCGGCAAGAGCAGCAAGAAGTGCCTGCTCATCGACAAGAGGGCCTCGGGCAACATTCACCAGATGCGCGCCGGCCTTCATCGCCGACAACACCGACGCGTCCACCAGACCACGAGTGGCATCCGTCAACGGCGCAGCCAGAACCAAGTGATCGCACCACCCAACCTCCCCAGCCAAAGCAGAACTGGCGATCACGTCACCGAAATCCGGATCGCCAGACCGAGCCACCCGGCCAACGCCACGAACCGAGAGCCCCGCAGCACGCAGCAACCGGGCCACCGAACGCCCGATAGCACCCGTCCCGACCACCAGCGCCCGCGCATCGAGAATGCTCCGAGTCTCCCGGTGCTGCCAGACATGCTCCCGCTGGAGCTCGAGACTCCGCCGGCTGTCCTTGGCAACCGCCAGCACTGCGCCCAGCACATACTCCGCGATCGGCCGATCGAAGACCCCGTGGGCATTCGTCACCACGACAGTCGAGTCACGCAGCTCGTCGAAGAGCAGCGTGTCCACCCCGGCCGCGGTCACATGGATCCACTCGAGCGCATCGGCAGCGGACCAGACATCGCGGACAGCCGTGGAGAAGAAGTCCCAGAGCATCAGTCCGCGAGCACCCCGCACAGCGTCGGCCAGCCCGTCGGCAGCGCAGTACCGGAAATCAACGGCGAGAGCGTCGAGCCCGGGCGGCCGGTCCGTGGCCCGCTCGCAGAGCACCGCGACGACGGGACGGTCCGGGGGCTGGGGCACGCTCCGAGGCTAGAAACCCGCCCGTAGGATTGTCAACAATCACGTCCGGACCGCACACTGAGCGAGTGGGCCAGCCTCCCCTGCTGCAGACCGGTATCGGCATCGTCGCGCCGTACGACTTCGCGCTCGACCGCGAACTCTGGCGCTGGGTCCCCGACGACGTCAGCCTCCACCTGACCCGGATGCCGTACGTCCCGCTCGCGGCCACCCTCGAGATGGCGATCCACATCTCCGAACCACCCCTGGTCGCCCGTAGCGCGATCGACGTCCTGGCCGTCTCCCCGCTCGTCACCGCCTACGCCTGTACGTCGGGAAGCTTCGTCGGCGGCCTGGCCGGTGAAGCCGCCCTGGTCGCGGCGATGGAGGACGCCGGCGCCCCGGCCGCGGTGACGACGAGCGGAGCACTGCTGATCGCGCTCCGGCACCTCGGGATCACCCGGATCGCCGCCGTCACGCCGTACACCGAAGATCTGACCGCCGGACTCGGCGACTATCTCGGCGAAGCCGGCGTCGAGGTCGTCGCGACAGCCGGGCTCGGGCTGACCTCGGAGATCTGGACGGTGCCGTACGAGACGACCGCCGACCTCGTCCGCGACACCGACTCCCCCGACGCCGAGGCGATCTTCGTCAGCTGCACGAACCTCCCGACGTACGACGTGATCGCCGCTCTCGAGGCCGATCTCGGCAAGCCGGTCCTCACCGCCAACCAGGTCACCATGTGGTCCGCGCTGACCCTCGCCGGCCGCCAGGCAGTCGGCCCCGGGCAACGTCTGCTGGCCTGAACTCGGGCGCGGCTTCTGTTTTGCCTGGACTGGAACTAGGCTCCCTGGCATTGTCGACAATCTGCAATGCGCGGGCGGAGGTGGACGTGGAGGACCTGCTGAGCCAGGCGGTCGAGCCCGACGAGTACGCCGGTCGCCTGCGCCGGGTGCGCCAGGCGATGGCCGAACGCTCCTACGGCGCGCTGGTCGTCACCGATCCGGCGAACCTCTTCTATCTGACCGGGTACGACGCCTGGTCCTTCTACACACCCCAGTGCCTGCTCGTCCTGCCCGACGGCGAACCACATTTCTTCGCTCGTGCAATGGACGCGGCCGGCGCCGCCTTCACCTGCAACCTCCGCGCCGAGCAGGTGCACGGCTACCCGGAGACACTGGTCCACCGGCCCGACGTCCACCCCTTCGACTGGATCGCCGCCCAGGCCCGCGACCTGATCCCAGCCGGCGCCGAGGTCGGCTTCGAGGGTGACTCGCACTTCTTCTCCGCCCGCGCCTACCTCGCGCTGACGGCAGGCCTCCCCGGTCACCGGCTGACCGACTCCCGCGAGCTGGTCAACTGGGTCCGTCTCATCAAGTCCGCGCACGAACTCGCGCAGCTCCGGATCGCCGGTTCGATCGCCGCCACCGCGATGCGGATCGCGCTCGACCAGCTCCGGCCAGGTCGCCGGCAATGCGATCTGGTCGCCGAGATCCTTGCCGCACAGGCGATCGGGACTCCGAACCACGGCGGCGACTACCCCGCGATTGTCCCGCTGCTGCCCACCGGCGATGCCTCCGGAACCCCACACCTCACCTGGACCGACCGCCCCTTCCGGCGCGGCGAGGCGACCACCATCGAGCTGGCCGGAGCTTTCGGCCGGTACCACGCACCCCTGGCCCGCACGGTGATGCTCGGCGATCCGCCACACCGCCTCGCCGCGACCGCGAAGATCGTTGCCGAGGGCATGCAGGCGACCCTCGCGGCGATCCGGCCCGGCGCGACCGGTGCTCAGGTTCACGCTGCCTTCGACGCCGTGCTCTCGGCGTACGGGCTGGTGAAGGAATCGCGGATCGGGTACTCGATCGGCATCGGCTATCCGCCCGACTGGGGCGAGCGGACGGTCAGCCTGCGACCGGGTGAAGAGACAGTTCTCACAGCAGGCATGGCGTTCCACGTCATCCTCGGCATCTGGATGGACGGCTGGGGCTACGAACTCTCCGAACCCGTGGTGGTCACGCCGGCCGGCGTCGAGCGCCTCACCGATCTGCCCCAGGAACTGACGATCCGGAGGTAATCGCATGAGCACACTCCCGTACGCCGACCGCGCGGCCGGCCTGGTCGGCTCGGTGATCGACTCGAGCACCTCGCTGCTGCAGCGGCAGACGCACGACATCGTCCGGTTCGCGATGGGCAGTCCGGCGGCCGAAGCGGTCCCGTCCGCGATCCTGGCCGGTATCGCCGCCGTCGAACTCGGTCTCGCGGACGCCTACGACTACGCCGCGACCGAAGGCGATCCCCCGCTCCGGGCCGCGTTGCTGGAGATGCTCCGCGGCACCAGCGACGAGACGACCAGCGAACGGCTGACGATCACCGCCGGCGGGATGCAAGGGCTCGACCTGTTCTGCAAGATCTTCGTCGACCCCGGCGACCTGGTCGTGGTCGAGTCGCCGACCTACACGAACGGCAGCGCGACGGCACTGTCCTATGGCGCACAGCTGTTAGAGGTTCCGGTAGACCTCGAGGGGATGGATGTCGATGCGCTCGAGCGACTCGTCGAAGAAGCGGGCCGCACACCGAAGGCGATCTACACGATCCCGACCTTCCAGAACCCTTCCGGCGCGACGCTCTCGTTGGCCCGGCGGCGGCGGTTGCTGGAGCTGGCACGCTCGTGGGGGTCGATGGTGATCGACGACGACCCGTACGGGCTGTTGCGGTTCGAGGGCGAGTCGCTGCCGACGCTGCTCGAACTCGGAGCCGGCGATCCGCTGGTGTTCGCAGTACGGACCTTCTCGAAGATCGTGGCGCCTGGTCTGCGGGTCGGTTGGGTGGATGCGGATCCGGAGCTCGGGCCGCTGCTGATCAATGCGAAGCAGGCGATGGACACCTGCACGAATCTGCCGGCCCAGCGGCTGCTCACCGGGTTTCTGACCGGTGGCCATTTGGCGAACCATCTCGTGGTGCAGCGTGCGGAGTACCGGCGGCGCAAGCAGGCGATGCACGATGCGCTGACCGCACACTTCGGCGACATCGCGCGATGGACGGATCCCGAGGGCGGGTTCTTCCTCTGGGTGACGCTGGAGAACGGCGTGTCGACGGCCGACCTGTTCGAGGTCGCGCTGGCCGAGGGCGTCGCCTTCATTCCCGGCTCGGCGTTCTCACCGGGCGGGCGGTTCGGGGATGCGCTTAGGCTGTGTTTCGCGTCCACCGCGCCGGACCGGATCCACGAGGGAATCGCCCGGCTCCGGCGCGCCGTCGATCTCCTCGCGAAGGACTGAATGCCGGAAGGGAACTCCGTGAGCAGCTCCGCCACCGAACAAGCCGTCCTGGACCGGATCGACGAGGACCTGCTGGTCCGTACGACGCAGTCGTTGCTCAGGGCAACCGGACAGAACCCTCCCGGCGACGAAGCGGCGACTGTGGCCGCTCTGAGCGCCGCCGCGATCTCGTTGGGTCTGGACGTCGTCGCCTCCCGGGTAGAACCGGGCCGGGACAACCTGTCCGTCGTGCTGCCCGGTGGTGACGGTCCAGGGTTGCTGTTGCTCGGCCACACGGACGTCGTACCGGTCGGTGAAGGCTGGACGCGCGATCCCTTCGGTGGCGAGCTGATCGACGGCCGGATCTACGGTCGTGGTGCCTCGGACATGAAAGGTGGAGTGGCCGCTGCGCTCGTCGCGATGGCTGCCCTTCGCGGCGTCGCGTTGTCCGGCCCGGTCGAACTCGCCGCGCTGGTCGACGAGGAGGAGACCGGCAAGGGCATCCGTGCGTACGTCGCGGACGAGCGCTCGTTCCTGGGGTGCATCACCGCCGAGCCGACCGATCTCCAGACCATCATCGGCGCTCGCGGCGATTCCTATCTGCGGGTCGCGATCCACGGGCGGGCCAGCCATGCCGGCAATCCCGATGGTGGCGCCAACGCGATCTACGGCGCGGTCGCCGTGGTGGCCGAGATCGAACGCCTGCACAAGGAACTGGCTTTGTCTCCGCATCCGCTGCTCGGCCCGGCGACCTGGAGCGTCGGCCAGATCGACGGTGGGACGGGCGGCTCCATCGTCCCGGCCGAGTGCGTCGTGGTGGCGGATCGGCGGCTGCTTCCCGGCGAGTCGCCGGACGCAGTACTGGCTGATCTCCGAGCCCTGGTCGAGGGGCTCGGGCTTGCCGATCGCGGGCTGACCTTCGAGCTGGAAATGCCGATGGAGATGCCCGCTTTCGAGACATCTCCGTCGGCCTTGCTGGTGCAGGTCACCGATGCCGCTCTCAGCGACGCGGGCGGCCCAGGGCTTCCGCTGGGTGGGTGGACGGCGGCTTGTGACGGCGGCTTCATCGCGCGCGACCTCGGCGTACCGGTTGTCGTCCTCGGTCCTGGCTCGGTCACCGATCAGGCCCATCGTCCGGACGAGTCCGTCACCGTCGCCGAACTGCTGGTCGCCGCCCGCGCCTACGCCCTCACCGCCCTGCGGCTCCTCGGCCCAGAACCTGCTTGATCACCGGAACCAACCCGGCGATCCGCAAGGCACAGTCCGCCGAGACCGATGCAGACCGCAGCCCAGGTCAGTACTGCGCCTGAACAGGGGTTCGAGACTCTCGCGGACGGCCTATCCGCGACCGGGCGAGGGCTGCGGTGTCCGCTTCTGGGTGATGGAGCTGATCCGGTCTTTGAGTTGTAGTGGCACCTGCCAGTCGGCGAGATCACCGCTGGTGCTGGCTTCGTCGGCGATGGTGGCGCAGACGTCGACGGCGATCACTCCATCGTCCGGACACCCACCGAGGCAGGCAACTGCGCGGATCTGTATCTCGCCGTCAATGACGTGACCATCGCTGGCCGCAGCACCGTCGGATCGCGGTTTAACCATGGTGACTCCCGGGGCGACGGGTGTCGTTCCGTTTGGACAGTTGCAGACCGCACGGGACGGACTACCAAGGGCGCACCGCTTCAGTCTTATCTGCGATTTCACTTAAGTACTTGCAGTGTCAAACTCGCCCCTGTTCGGGTCTGAACGTTCTTGCGTACCTCTGATCGATGGATAGACACCACCGGGTTCCGAGTCGATATTTCTTGAACATGTGAAGCAGTAGATCCTCGAGCGCTCAGAAGAGGTCAGAACATGAACAGAAGACCGCCCCAGTCCCGAACCACGGCCCTACGCCGATCGCTGCTCCTCCTGGTGGTGAGCACTCTCGCGATGGGTGGCCTGATCGCCACCTCGGCGCCGGCGAACGCCGCAACCAACCAGTTCCACGGTATGAACTGGGCCGTCCTTGGTGACAACTTCAGCAAAGGCCCGCTCGTCATCTCCGGCCTCAGCCAGACCGACAGCAACGCGACCGTGCGGGCCAAGGCCAATGCCGTGTACGACGACATGGCCGCGATCGGTGTCAACACGGTCCGGCTGCCGATCAACACCCACACCGTGGGCACGACCTGGTGGAACAACTACCGAGGCGCCATCGATGCTGCGACCGAGCGCGGCTTCAAGGTCATCCTCGCGTACTGGGAGGACGGTGCCGCCTCGGGCGGTCGGGTCACGGACTACGCCGCGTGGAACACGATGTGGTCCCGGGTCACCAGCACGTACGGCGCCAACACCAATGTCTATTTCGAGCCGATGAACGAGCCGCATGGCTACAGTTCGGCGGAGTGGCGAAATGTTGCGGCGGACTGGCTCAACTACCACTATTCGGCGGTGCGCAGCCGGGTGCTCATCGGCGGCACCGGCTTCAGCCAGGACCTGCGGGACGTCTGCAACGACAGCCGCTTCAGCGGAACACTGTTCTCGTTCCACTACTACACGTTCTTCTACGGCGCGATGACGTACGACGGTTTCCGCAGCCACCTGCAGACCCGGCTCGGAAACTGCGCCTCCCGGGCAGTTGTAACCGAGTACGGTGCGCCGATGTCGAACGGCCTGAACTATGCGAATGCGAGCAGCACCGACAACTACATTCGTTACCTTCGCGCCGTCACCCAGGTCATGCGTGACAATCAGATGGGCGGCACATATTGGCCCGGCATCGGTGGAAAGCGCACCGACGGCGGCGGTTTCGACTGGTATTCGATGTTCTCCCAGAGTGGCAGTGGTACCAACATCGATCTGGCTGTCCGCAACGGCTCCGGTCGGGACCGGGTCAGGTACGGCTGGGGCTTGTAACCAGAGCGGGCCAAGACATCAGATCAAGGGGCAGGTCGGCGAGAGCCGATCTGCCCTTTCGGTTTCGTTCCGAACCAGGAGGCGTCAGGTAAGACCAACTCACAGCCGGTTCCCCAAACCACCCCCAGACACAGGCCATCACACTCGCCGATCCCGCGCTCACCGCGACCCGGGCAGTGCTGAAGGCTTCGCTCCTCCACCAAGCAGTCGAATACGCTCACCTCCGCACCAAGCTCCAGGATCTGGTCTGCCATGCACGTCGTGATCGTGGACGACAGCGTGCTGCTGCGGGAGGGAATCGTGCAGCTGCTGACCAAGGAGGGCTTCACGGTCGACGCCGGGGTCGCCAATGCGACGGATCTGCTGGTGGAGGTGGAACGGCACCGGCCGGACGTGGTGATCGTGGACATGCTCTTCACGAAGCTCGGACTACCGCCAACGCCTGACGACAACCGTCGGGTGCTCGCAGTACTGACTTGGCTTCGAACGCAGCCCTGACCGTCGTTGTGCTGGCAGGATGACGCCCATGGAACGTGTACTTGGAATCGGGGGCTACTTCCTCCGGGCGGCCGACCCGGCGGCGCTGGGCGCCTGGTATCGCGACTACCTCGGCCTCGACGCCGACGAACACGGCCTCTGGCGCCAGGAATCCGGCGCAACCGTCTTCGCGCCATTCCCGGCCGACACCGACTACTTCGGCTCCCCCACCCAGCAGACGATGCTCAACTTCCGCGTCGCCGACCTGACCGCGATGCTCGCCCAACTCCGCGCCCAGGGCGCCGACGTGGCCGAAGAAACCCAATCCATGGAAGGCATCGGCCACTTCGGCTGGGTCACCGACCCCGAAGGCAACCGAATAGAACTCTGGCAACCCGCCTGACCGCCTTCCCGCGTCTTCAACAGCAAGCTAGCGCTTCTCGGTTAGGGCGGCGGCGAGGAGTTGGGCTAGGTGTAGGGGGTGGCGGGTGGTGCCGTGGGTGATTTGGGTTCGGCAGCTGAAGCCGTCGGCTAGGACGGGGGCTGTGGGGGGTGCCTGGCGGACGGCGGGGAGGAGGGCGCGTTCGCCGATGCTCTTGGAGAGGGCGTAGTGGTCTCGTTCGAAGCCGAAGTTGCCGGCCAGGCCGCAGCAGCCGGCGTCGGGGATTTCTGCGGTGATGCCTGCCGCCTTCATGAGTTGGCGGTCGGCGTCGAAGCCGAGTACTGCGTGCTGGTGGCAGTGGGTCTGGACCAGAGCTGATCCCCCGACGTGTGGCGGCTCCCAGTCTGCCTTGCTCAGAAACTCGGAAAACGTTTGCGTCGACGAGGCGAGTGCCGCGGCCAGTGGATTGCCGGCGAGCAGGTCAGGAAGGTCCTGCCGGAGCGCCGCGGTGCAACTCGGTTCGAGGCCGACGATCGGCGTACCGGCTGTCAGGTGTGGCGCCAGGATCGCGAGGGACCGCTCCATGACGCGTTTGGCCACACCCAGCTGACCGGTCGAGACCCAGGTCAGCCCGCAGCAGACGCCATGCTCCGGCAGCACCACCTCGTATCCGGCCGCCTCCAGCACCTCGACCGCCGCACGACCGACCTCGGGCGCCAGGTAGTTGGTGAACGTGTCAGGCCACAGCACGACCTTCCCGTTCCGGCCAGTTTTCTTGCTCCGGGCAACGAACCAGGAAGTGAAGGATTCGGCGGCGAAGGGCGGCACCTCGCGCTCACCAGCAATGCCGCCCACAAACTTCACGAAAGGCAGCCGCGCGAAGCGATTGGCGAGGCGCGGCGCCCGGGCCGCCAGCCGAGACCAGAGCGGCAGCCACCCCATCGACCAATGCGACAGCGGCCGCCGCCACGGCCGGCGAGCGTAATGGTGATGAGTGAACTCGGCCTTGTACGTCGCCATATCCACATTCACCGGGCAATCCGACTGACACCCCTTGCAGGAAAGGCAAAGATCGAGCGCATCGCGGACCTCGGTCGAGCGCCACCCGTCCGTGATCAGCTCGCCTTCGAGCATCTCCCAGAGCAGATGCGCCCGCCCCCGCGTCGAATGCAGTTCGTCGCGCGTCACCTGATAACTCGGACACATCACGCCGCCCGAACTCTGCCGGCATTTGCCGATCCCGACACAGCGGCGCTGCGCCTGGGCAAAATCATGACCATCGTCCGGATAGTCGAACATCGTCAGCAGCTTGCGATCCTTCGCCACCCCCTGATGCCGGATCTCCGCATCCAGCCGAGGCGGATCGACGATCATCCCGGGATTCATCACCCCGGCCGGATCCCAGATCCGCTTCAGTTCACCGAACAGCCGCACCCCGTCGGCGCCGTACATCCGCGTCAGCAACTCCGACCGCGCCCGCCCATCACCGTGCTCCCCCGACACCGACCCGCCGAGCTCGACAACAAGCTCCGTCGCCTCAAAGACAAACTCCCGGTACGCCGTAAGCCCGCGCCCACTCAGCAGGTCGAAGTCGATGCGCATATGCATGCATCCCTCCCCGAAATGCCCGTACGACGCCCCGGACAACCCTCGGCGACTCAGGAGTTCGTCGAGCCCCCGCAGGTAAGCACCAAGTCGCTCAGGCGGCACGGCGGCGTCCTCCCAACCACCCCACGCCTCAGCCCCATCAGCTCGCCGGGTAGCCAGCCCGGCCGCGTCGGTGCGACACCGCCAAAGCACAGCCTGAGCCTTCGCGTTGCTCACCAAGGAAGCCGTAGCAGGCGAACCACTGTCCCGCAGTTCCTCGATCAAGGTCGAGGCAGCCTGAGCCGCAGCCACCTCGTCGGCACCACCCAACTCCACAAGCAGCCAAGCCCGACCAGCCGGAAGACCTGCCTGTACTGCGGCCTCCCGGACCTCCGTCGGCAACCGCTCGACCAGGTCGGAGTTGATCGACTCCATCGTCAGCGGCTGGTGCCGAAGAACGACCGGCACGCAATCCGCCGACGTCACCGAGTCGGCAAACCCGAGCACGCACAGAACCTTTGCCGCCGGCAACGGAGTCAACGCGACCGTCGCCTGCAACGTCCCCGCGAACCCGCCCTCGCTCCCACACAGCAGCTTCGCGACGTCGAACCCGTACTCCGGCAGCAACCGCTGCAGCGCATACCCCGAGATCTGCCGACTGAACTGCCCGAACCGCCGCCGGATCAGCAGCTCGTTCCGTTCCACCAGCCCACGCAGCGCGCCCTCCAACTCCCCCGCCCGCGGACCGCGAAGCTCAGAACCGTCAACCGTAAGCAGAGAACCATCAGCAAGCACCAGGTCGAGACTCAGCAGATTGTCCGCAGTCGTACCCCACGCCACCGAATGCGCCCCGCAAGCATTGTTCGCGATCATCCCGCCGAGCGTCGCCCGCGACCCCGACGACGGATCCGCCCCGAACGCCAACCCATACGGCTTGGCCGCCGCCAGCAGATCGGTCAGCACAACCCCCGGCTCAACCACCGCCTGCTGCCGGTCAACATCAATCCCCAAGAGACGATTCACATGCCGCGACGCATCGATCACCACGCCACCGATCGCGTTCCCGGCCATCGACGTACCGCCACCCCGCAACACAACCGGCGCCCCCGCCGCAGCCACCAAACTCACGGCAACCGCCAGATCCTCCTGATCCGCAGGAACCACCACCAACTCCGGCACCACCCGATAGTTGGACCCATCCACCGCATACAACCCCCGACTCCCCGAGTCGGACGCCACCGTCCCCCGCAGCTCCTTGCCCAGAACCTTCCGAAGCCCGCTCACATCGAACGCGCTCACCACACCACCACCTCATCCGCACCCATAAGTCCCGCCGCCAGATCCTCGAGATGAGCCGATTGGGTTAGCATTGTCGACAATCTACCTATCAGGGCCGGGAGGTGTGATGGTTACCGTGGGGCTGTTGTATCCCGGGCACAGCGCCGAGGACGACTACCCGGCGCTCGAGGCGCGGCTCGGCGGCGCGATTCGGCTGCCGGTGGTGATCACCTCGGTCGGCGAGGACGCCCACCGGGTCGACGCGCTGCTCGATCTCGGCCGCGCCGAACGCCTCGCCGACGGCGCCGCCGAACTCACCGCCGAAGCCCCCGACGCCGTGATGTGGGCCTGTACGTCGGGCAGCTTCGTCTTCGGCCCCGAAGGAGCCCGCAACCAGGCCGCCGGCGTCGCCCAAGCGATCGGCGTACCGGCTTCTTCGACCTCGATCGCCTTCGTCGACGCACTGAAAGCCCTGGCCGTACGCCGGGTCGCCGTCGCCGCGTCGTACCCCGAGGACTCGCCCGCCACTTCGTCCGGTTCCTGACCGCGGGCGGCGCCGAGGTGGTCTCGATGGGCAGCCACGGCATCGTCACCGCGGCCGAGGTCGGCACCCTGGAACCGGCGCAGGTGATCGCGATGGTCCGCGCGGCCGATCACCCGGACGCCGAGGCCGTGCTCGTCCCGGACACCGCGATGCACACCCTCGCGATCATCGACGACCTGGAAGCCGCCATCGGCAAGCCCGTGCTGACCGCGAACCAGGTGACGGTCTGGAAAGGCTTGCAACTACTCGGCCCGGTCCCGCAGCTGCCAGGACTCGGCGCGCTGTTCTCAGCAACCGGAGACGGCAAGTGACCAACTACATCGAGCCGCTGGTCCAGGAGTCGACGCCGAGCATCATCGCCGACAAACTGCGCAAGGCCATCGGCCACGGCGAACTCAAGCCGGGCACGCAGCTCGGCGAGGCCGAACTCGCCCGCAAGCTCGGCGTCAGCCGCGGCCCGCTGCGCGAGGGGATGCAACGGCTGACCCAGGAGGGCCTGCTGATCGCGATCCGCAACCGCGGCCTGTTCGTCGTCGACATGACGCCGGACGACGTCCGCGACATGTACCTGGCCCGCGAGGCGATCGAGCGCGCCGCCGCCCGCAAGATCCTGGCCGGCGATCACCGGACGGCCGGGCGAGTGCTTCTCGGCCTGGTCGACCAGATGGCCGCCGCCACCGATCCGGCCGAGGTCGGCGAGGTCGACATCGCCTTCCACGAACGTCTCGTCGCGCTCGCCGCGCAGCCCGCGCCTGTCCCGCATGCACCAGACCTTCATCACCGAGACGCGCATGTGCATCCACGCCCTGGAGGAGACCTACTCGGCCGCCGACGTCCGGGTGGAGGAACACCGCGCCCTCGCCCAAGCCATCCAGTCCGGCGACCCCTCCGCACCGACACCCTGCTCATCGCCCACATGGACGACGCCATCACCCGGCTCACCAGCAAGCCATAATCTGCGGTATGCCTCTGCTTGTTGAGCCGGCCATGTCCGCAGGATCAGTGCGGGGCAACGGGCAGCCCCGCCTCACGACCAACGACGGGCTCGTACTACGGCCTTGGCGCGAGCCCGATTCCGCCATGGTGCAGGAAGCCTTCGGATGCCCGGAGATCCAACGCTGGCACGTGCGCCGGCTCGACAGCCTCGACGAGGCGATCGAGTGGACCGGGCAATGGGCCGCCCGCTGGGAAGCCGAGACCGCGGTGAGTTGGGCGATCGCCGACGGCGACGACCAGCCCCTCGGCCAGGTCGGCCTGCGCGAGATCTCGCTGGCCGAGGGATCTGCCGGAGTCTCCTACTGGGTAACCCCAAAGGCCCGCGGCAACGACGTCGCCGCGAGGTCGGTGAAGGCCATGTCTGCTTGGGCCTTCACCGAGATCGGGTTCCACCGCCTGAACATCCATCATTCGACAGCCAACACCGCGTCGTGTCGAGTGGCGGAGCGCACCGGGTACCCACTCGAAGGCACGCTCCGCCAGGCGATCAAGCACGCCGACGGCTGGCACGACTGGCACCTCCACGGCCTCGTCGCCGCGGATGACAAGGTTTAGCGGCGGGCCCTTGTGCGGGTGAGTACGTAGGCCGTCGGAGTGACGCCGCCATAGGTGAGCATCCGTCGCCGGACGATCTTCAGGGATTTCGTCCCGGCGACCGCAGCTTCGAAGAGTCGCTTGTCGTCGGTCAGCAGCGCAGCCCGACCGGTCGGCCGTAGTACCCGAGCGATCTCCCGCAGAGCAGCTGGATAGAGGCGCGTGTTCCCGGTATGGCTGCCGACCAGCTTGCCGAACGGCAGGTTCGCGATCACCCGATCGATGCTGCCATCGGGATGCTCGAGCTGTTCGGCGGAGGCGACTGTCAGCTGGGCGGCGACGTTGCCCAGGTTGGAACGCGCCATCGCGATCGCTCGAGGATCGATATCGGAACCGATCACCTGCCGCCCGGCCGCCCCGGCCGCCACGAGCAAGGTACCGCTTCCACAGAACGGATCGAGAACGCGATCACCGGGCTGGAGTTTCGCCAACCGGACAAGGACTTCCGCGACGACCGGCTTGGTTGACCAGGGCAACCTTTCGAGCTTGCCGAACCGGCGGGACCAGTGAAAGGGCCCGATCTCCGCCTCCCACCCGGCCGTACCGTCGACGAAGTTGACCGACCAATCGCTGCCGTCTTCGATCCACCCGAGTTCACCAAGCGCCGCCCGCAGGATCTCGGCCTCCTGAACACTCGGAGCGATCCTGAACCGCAGTGGAGCATCCGACCGCAGAGCCGAGATCACCCCGGACGCGGCGGACCGTAGTACGGAAGCAATATCGGGAACCAGTACTGCGAGGGAGTTGAAGAGCCGCAGGTCGTACAGATCCTGCAGGGATCCGTCGAGGCGGCAGACGAGGCGACCGGGTGATCGGGACACGACGTCGGGACCGGTGATCAGATCGTCGACGCCATCGACGGTCCGTAGTACGGCGTCATCGTGAACGGGTTGGACTAAATCGAGGCAGGGCAGGCCAAGGACAGGGCTGGACACAGAGATCTCCTGAAGAGCGCCGGATGCGGTCGTTGAGCGACACGACATGCGGGCAGCGGCAGACCTGCTACCACCACACGGGTAGCGATCGCCTCAAACGCTGCGCACGTCTTCAGGAGTTGGTTTCCATCACCACCGACTGTAGCCCACCCCTGGGCACCGGCCCACCAGTGCTACAGCGCGATGCCGATGTACTTCGTCTCCAGAAACTCGTCGATCCCCACGAAACCGCCCTCGCGCCCGAGGCCCGACTGCTTCACGCCACCGAAGGGCGCAGCCGGATTCGAGACGACGCCCTGATTGAGCCCGACCATCCCGGTATCGAGCGACTCGGCGACGCGAAGGGCACGCCGAAGGTCGTTGGTGAACACGTAAGAGACCAGCCCGTACTGCGTATCGTTGGCTGCGGCAACTACTTCGGCCTCGGTCTCGAACGGCGTCAACGGCGCCACCGGACCGAAGATCTCCTGGTCCGACATCAACGCATCCCGCGGTACGCCGGTCAGCACCGTCGGCGGGTAGAAGTAGCCATCGCCCGGCGTCAGCACTCCCCCGGTCAGCACCTCGGCGCCGCGGGCGACCGCATCGGCGACCAACGACTCCACCTTCGCCAAGCCGGCTTCGTCGATGAGCGGACCGACCGTCACCCCCTCCGCGGTCCCTCGACCGACCGTCAGCGCACCCATCCTGGTCGCCAGCCGGCGACCGAACTCGTCGATCACCGACGAATGGACGTAGAGCCGGTTGGCCGCCGTACAGGCCTCGCCCATGTTGCGCATCTTGGCCGCGATCGCGCCGTCGACCGCTTCGTCGAGATCGGCGTCCTCGAAGACGATGAACGGCGCGTTGCCGCCGAGCTCGAGCGAAGTCCGCAGTACCTTCTCGGCGCACTGCTCCAGGAGCACCCGGCCGACCCGCGTGGAACCGGTGAAGGACAGCTTGCGCGCCAGGCCCGAGCGGATCAGCGGCTCCATCACGCCGCCCGCATCCCTCGCCGTGACGCAGTTGACCACTCCGGCCGGTACGCCGACCTCGGCCAGGATCTCCATCAGGGCGAGCATCGAGAGCGGCGTCTGGTGGGCCGGCTTGATCACGCTCGTACACCCGGCCGCGAGCGCCGGCCCCAGCTTGCGGGTCCCCATCGCCATCGGGAAGTTCCACGGCGTGATCAGCAGGCAGGGCCCGACCGGCTGCCGGGTGATCAGGAAGCGGGCGTTCCCCGCGGGCGCGGTCTGGTAGCCGCCGTCGATCCGCACCGCCTCGGCCGCGAAGTGCCGGAAGAACTCGGCGGCGTAGGCGATCTCGCCGCGCGCCTCGGCCAGCGGCTTGCCCATCTCCAGCGTCATCAGCAGCGCGAGGTCGTCGATCCGCTCGTGCAGCAGCTCGAAAGCCCCCATCAGGAGGTCCGCGCGTGCGCGCGGGGACGTCGCTGCGAACGCAGCCTGCGCGGCTACTGCAGCGTCGAGGGCAGCTCTACCATCCGCAGGCGCAGCATCCGCCACCGCGCACAGCGTCCCTCCGGTCGAAGGGTCCACGACCTCGAACGTCCCCCCGCCCGCCGCGTCGACCCAGTTCCCGTCGATGAACAACCGCTTCTCGACGGCATCGACCACCTTCGCCTCCGCGGGCTCCAGCCCCGGCGCTCTCGTTTCACCGCTGTCGGTCATCCCAACCTCCACCCGTTGACACACCTCTGGCCTGAGATACGCTGATTGTCGACAATCTACCAACCGTCCGCTAGCAGGCAAGGGGAAGCCGTGGCCGAGCTCTCACAGATCCTGAAACAGGCGACCGGAGTGATCGCCGCCCGCGGCGAGGGCGTCCTCCTGTACGACGAGCAGGATCGCCGCTATCTCGACTTCACCGCGGGGATCGGCGTGACCAGCACCGGCCACTGCCATCCGCGCGTCGTCGAGGCGGCCCAGCGCCAGGTCGGCACGCTGATCCACGCGCAGTACACGACCGTCAGGCACCGCCCGCTGCTCACCCTGACCGAACGTCTCGGCGAGGTCCTCCCCTCAGCCCTGGACCGCTGTTCTTCGCGAACTCGGGCAGCGAGGCCATCGAGGCGGCGCTGCGACTCAGCCGCCAGGCGACCGGCCGGCCGAACGTGATCGTGTTCCACGGCGGCTTCCACGGCCGCACTGTGGCAGCAGCCTCGATGACCACCTCCGGCACCAAGTTCCGCTCGGGCTTCAGCCCATTGATGGCCGGCGTCCACGTCTCCCCGTTCCCGGACCCGGGTCACTTCGGCTGGCCGGTCGAGCAGGCCACCGACTTCGCCCTCACCCAACTCGACTACGTGCTGCAGACCCTCAGTACGCCGGCCGACACCGCCGCGTTCTTCGTCGAACCGGTCCTCGGCGAAGGCGGCTACGTCCCGGCCAACGAGCGCTTCCTCGCCGGTCTCCGCGAACGCGCCGACGCGCACGGCATCCTGCTGGTGATCGACGAGGTACAGACCGGCTTCGGCCGCACCGGCAAGTTCTGGGGTGGCGACCACTTCGACGCCAGGCCGGACATCCTCGTCACCGCGAAGGGCCTTGCCTCCGGCTTCCCCTTGTCGGCCATCGCAGCGCCCGCCGCCTTGATGGAGAAGGCCTGGCCCGGTTCACAGGGCGGCACGTACGGCGCGAACGCGGTGGCCTGTGCGGCCGCGATCGCCACCCTCGACGTGATCCAGGACGAGCACCTGGTCGAGAACTCCGCCGAGCGGGGGAATCAGCTGAAACAAGCGCTGCAGCTCATCGCCGACAAGCATGACCAGATCACCGACGTCCGCGGCCTCGGCCTGATGATCGGCAACGAGTTCCGCGACGCCGCCGGCAAACCGGACCCGGTCACCGCGATCGCCGCCCAGCAGGAAGCGGCCCGCCGCGGCCTGCTGCTGCTCACCTGCGGCGCCTGGGGTCAGGTCGTGCGCTTCATCCCGGCGCTCGTCGTGAACCCGGACGAGATCGCCGAGGCCGCCTCGATCTGGTCGGACGCCGTCGCCACGGTGCTCAGCTGAGCGTTGACTCTGACACGGTGTCAGCCTCTAAACCGGGGGCCATGACCGACATCGAAGACCAGAGTGCAACTGACCTAGCGGCCGGGATCCGGGCCGGGACAGTCACCTCCGAAGAGGTGACCGAACGGATGCTGGCCCGGATCGCCGCCGATCCGGGCGTGAACGCGATCGTGGAGACGCGCCCGGAGTACGCGCTGGAAAGAGCCCGGGCCGCCGACCGGGTCAAGCCAACCGGCCCGCTGCACGGCGTACCGATGACCATCAAGGACGCCTTCAACGTGTCCGGCCTGCACACCACCTGGGGCAATCCGGAGTTCGCGAACTACGTCCCGGACTGGGACGCGACAGTGGTCGCACGGCTGACCGAGGCCGGCGCGATCATCGTCGGCAAGAGCAACGTGCAGGAGATGCTTGCCGACTACGGCCAGACCGACAACGAGGTCTACGGCCGCACCAACAACCCGCACGACCTCACCCGTACTGCGGGCGGCTCGTCCGGCGGCGCGGCTGCGGCCCTGGCGGCAGGGATGACCTACCTGGACTACGGATCAGATCTCGTCGGATCGATCCGCCTGCCTGCGAGCTACTGCGGTGTCTACGGCCTCCGCCCGACGACCGGCGTCGCACCAATGCGAGGCTTCCAGCCACCGGGCCCGCCTGTCGTCGAGACCGAGTTCCCCACCATCTCCACGGTCGGCCCGATGGCACGATCAGCCACCGATCTCCGCACCGCGTTGCAGGTCACCGGAGCCAGGTGGTGGCAACTCCAACCACCGCGGCACCGGAAGCTCTCCGACTACCGCGTCGGCGTCGTGCTCGACCACGACCAGGCTCCGGTGACCAGCGAAGTCGGCAGCGCACTCTCGCAGGCCGTCGATGCACTCGGCCGGGCCGGCGCGAAGATCGTCGAAGGCTGGCCGCCGGGAATCGATCCGGCCGAGCAGGTCGAGGACTTCGGCTTCCAGGTCGGCCTGTTCTTCGCTTTGCTGGAAGGAGACCTTCCAGCCGAGGTGATCGAGCAGGAACACCGGCGGATGGCAGCCCGCGCCGCCTGGCAGCAGCACTTCGAAGAGATCGACGTGTTCCTCTGCCCGACCAGCTTCACCACAGCCTTCCCGCACGACACCAGGCCCTTCGACGAGCGCACGATCGACGGCCGCCCGTACGACGCGCAGGTGTTCTGGATCGCGCTCGCCGGCCTCACCGGACTCCCTGCCCTGAGCATGCCGGTCGCCTCCCCCGGCCTCCCGGTCGGCGCTCAGGTCATCGCGCCGTTCCACGAGGACGACACAGCGATCACCTTCGCCGAACTCGCCGCCGAGGTCGTCAACCCTGCAAGACTGTGACCCGTGTTTGCGATCGGCGATTTCGCGAGGCACGGCCGGGTGTCCGTCCGAATGCTGCGGCACTACGACGCCATCGGCCTGCTCCGGCCCGCCCAGGTCGACCCGGCGACCGGCTACCGCAGCTACACCGCGGCCCAGCTCGCCGACCTCAACCGGGTCGTGGCCCTGAAGGACCTCGGCTTCACCCTCGAACAGGTCCGCACGATGCTGACCGAAGAGCTCGACCTCGCCGAGGTCCGCGCGATGCTCAAACTCCGCCAGGCCGAACTGGAGACCGCCGTCGCCGAGAGCGCCGCCCGGCTGACCCAGGTCGAAGCGCGCCTGCGCAGCATCGAGCTCGGCGACGAGATCCCGGCCGTGGTCGTCAAAGAACTACCCGCCACCCGGTACGTCGTACTGTCGGGCGTCGCCGCCGATTTCACCCCCGAGGAGATCGGCCCGGTGATCCGCCCGCTCTGCGCAGAACTCGGCGAACGGTTGCCTGGGGCAACTGGTGTGCAGCCGGCCGGCCGGTTGACCTGCTTCTACGAGACCTCCGGGGACCAGGTGCGCCTGCACGCCGGCGTACCGGCTTCGGTCTCGTCGGGTGGCGAGTTGAACGGGCTCACTGTGCTGGACCGGCCTGCCGGTCGAGTCGCTTGCCTGGTTCACCGCGGACCCATCGAGGGTGTGCTGCCATCGTGGCAGGCCCTGGCCCGCTGGCTCGATGACAACGGGCATCGAACCAGCGGACCTGCCTGCGAGCTGTACCTCGACGTACCGGACGACCCTGCTCAGTGGGTCACCGAACTCCAGGAACCGATCACGTCCTAGCCGCCCGGTGCAGGACGCCGGGCACCTCGCCCGAAGTCACGACGCCGAGATGTGTCGTGGCGCGGGTGACCGCGACGTACAGGTCGGACATGCCGCGGGTGGAGTCGGTGATGATCGCGGCGGGGTCGGCGATCATCACCGAGTCGAACTCGAGCCCCTTGGACTGGCTGACGTCGAGCACGACCGTGGTCGAGTCGAGCACCGACGGCTTGGTGCCGTAGGCGATGCCGGACAGCTCGGCGTCGAGCAGCGTCGTCAGTTCGTCGTACCGCGAGGTCGGCACGATCACCGCGAGCCGGCCCTCACCGATCTCTTCCTGCGCGGCAGCGACCTCCTCGACGAGTGCCTTGGCGAACTCCTCCGGCAGGGCCTGCCGGACCCACGGCTGGTTGCGCGTCTCCCGGACCGACTTCGGCGGAATCAGCAGCGGATCGATCGCCGCCAGTACGTCGGCCGCGACCGCCATGATCTCGGCCGGTGTGCGGTAGTTGACCGTCAGCTCCTCGGTCCGCCAGCGCTTCGGGGCATACCGGTCGAGGATCTCGGCCCACGAACCGGTCCCGGCCTCTGAGCCGGTCTGGGCCATGTCGCCGACCAGCGTCATCGACCGGCGCGGGCAGCGGCGCATCAGAGTCCGCCACTCCATCGCCGACAACTCCTGGGCCTCGTCGACGATGACGTGCGCGAACTGCCAGGTCCGGTCGCCGTACGCGCGTTCGACGATGGTCGCCAGCGGATCCCTGACCCGGTTGCGATGCGCGGCCTGGCCGATGAACTGCTCGACCTCCCAGGGCATCAAGGTGATCCGCTCCGAGTCCTGTTCGCGCTCCTCCATGATCACCGACTTCATGTACTCAGCGTTCTCCTGGAGCACGGCGGTCTCGGCCGCGGCGGCCGCAGTACGGGACTGCAGCGCCGACTC
The DNA here is from genome assembly GCA_963740725.1 of uncultured Actinomycetota bacterium. GTDB lineage: Bacteria > Actinomycetota > Actinomycetes > Propionibacteriales > Kribbellaceae > Kribbella. The sequence continues at coordinate 155,245 of CAVUFT010000025.1, read as the reverse complement.
GGCCTCCCCCAGCAATTCGGCCGCCTCATCCAGCAGCGGTACGTCGGACTGCGTCCACCCGGCGTCGCGCGGCCGGATCAGCAGCGCCCGCTCGTCGTCGGACAGCTGCGAAGCTGCCGAGGCCAGCCGTTCCGGGGAAGACAGCAGCAACGCGACGACGGCCTCCGGAGTGAGTTCCGGCCAGAGCTGGTTCACCAGCGAGCGAACATAGTCGTCCTCCCGCACGTCCTTGCGAAGGTCGGCGACATCCTCCTCGCCCATGTACTTGCCGCCGACCTGGTTCGTCACCTGCCGGGTCAGCTCGTCGACGACGCCCTTGAAGAAGTGCCGGCGAGCCCGGTTGTGGCGGTCGTCGCGCTTGCGGGCCCGATCGCCGATCGACCGGATCATGGCCGGCTTCAGTTGCAGGCGGAAGCTGCCGATCTTGAGATCGATCGGCTTGTCCGGCACGAGCTGGAAGTCCCGGACGGCCCTCCCCACGACGTCGGCCATCGCAAGCCGGCCTTTGATGCGAGTCGCCGCGACCGGCTCCGGCGCAGTACCGACGACGCCGGGATAGAGCTCGCCGGCCGTCGACAGCATCACGTCGGTCTCGCCGAGCGACGGCAGCACCTGGTCGATGTAGTGCAGGAAGGTGGAGTTCGGCCCGACGACGAGCACGCCCTTCTCCGACAGCTGCTCGCGATAGGTGTAGAGCAGGTACGCCGCGCGGTGCAGCGCAACGACGGTCTTGCCCGTCCCCGGGCCGCCCTGGACAACCAGCGCGCCGGTGAGGCCGGACCGGACGATCTCGTCCTGCTCGCTCTGGATCGTCGCCACGATCTCCTTCATCCGGCCGGTCCGGTTCGACGCGACCGAGGCGAGCAGCGCGGCCTCACCGGTCAGCGTGCTGCGCCCGGTCTCGGTGAGGCTGTCGAGGTCGAGCAGGTCGTCGTCGACGCCGACCACGGTGCGGTGCTGCAACTGGATGTGCCGGCGCCTGGTCACGCCGAGCGGGTTGGCGGCCGTGGCCTGGTAGAACACCTGGGCAGCAGGCGCGCGCCAGTCGATCAGCAGCGGTTCGTAGTCGTCGTCGAAGATCCCGATCCGGCCGATATGGAAGGTGGAATCGTCGGCATTGTCGACCCGGCCGAAACACAATCCGCGTTCCACCGACGACAGTTGGGTATGCCGCCGGGAATACAGCCCGGTCAGCGATTCGCGTTCGGCCGCCGCCTGATCGGTACCGACCGTTTCTTCGCCGAGAACCCGGCGGACATCGGCCGCCGCGCGCTCCCGGAGTACGTCGAGACGCTCGTACAGCATCGTCACATGGCCTTGTTCTTCAGTGATCTCGTGCTTCAGCAGGCTTTCGGTCACGCGCGCTCCCCGACTTCACACTGCCCTGGTGGGCATTGTTGACTCTTTTCTTGACACGGCCACCCCGGCCGCGCTATTCTTCTTTTAGATGCTCCTTCTGGGGCGTCTTTTTTTATGCAGACACAACCACAGAACGATACAGATAGCGCGTGTTATCTGCAATAGCACCTTTTACCGGGCGGGCTCGAACTCCACCGGCGGGAGCGCGTCCTCGGTGCCCGGCGTGGCCGTGCCGTTGAGCGGGCAGCGGGTCGTCTCCGGCACCTTGATCAAGGCGATCGCACCGATCACGCAGGCCGCCATCATGTAGAACGCCGGGGCCAGGTTGTTGCCGGACTTCTCGGTCAGCCAGTCGTTGACGGCCGGGGCCGTGCCGCCGAACAGCGAGGTCGACACGTTGTAGGCGATCGCGAAACCGGCGTACCGGACCTGGGTCGGGAACATCGCCGGGAAGGTCGCCGAGATCGTCGCCAGCTGCGGGACGTAGAGCAGCCCGAGGATCGCGAACCCGACGATCGCGCCGCCGAGGTTGGTCCCCATCAACAGGAACGCGGGCACCGCCAGCACGAACAGGCCGGCCAGCGAGACCCACCACAACGGCTTGCGGCCGACCCGGTCGGAGAACCGGCCCGCGAACGGCAGGAACAGCATCATCGTCAGCTGCCCGATGATCGGCACGATCAGGGACTGGTCCGAGGACAGCCCGATCTCGTTCTCCAGGTACGTCGGCATGTAGGTCAGCAGCGTGTAGTTCACGACGTTCAGCGCGACGACCATGCCGCCCAGCCGCAGGATCGGCGCCCAGTACTCCGAGAGCAGATCCTTGAACTGGGTGGTGGTGCTCTCCTCCTTCTCACCAGCCTCTTCGAGCTCACGGAAGACAGGGGTGTCCTCGAGGCGGGAGCGCAGGTACATCCCGACCATGCCGAGCGGCGCGGCGACGAAGAACGGCAGCCGCCAGCCCCACGACTGCATGGTGTCGTCACTGAGCACCAGCGAGAAGCCGAGCATCAGCAGCGCACCGAGCGAGAATCCGGCCAGCGTGCCGAACTCCAGGAAGCTGCCGAGGAACCCGCGGCGACGGCTCGGTGCGTACTCCGCCATGAAGGTCGCGGCGCCGCCGTACTCGCCACCGGTGGAGAAGCCCTGGATCATCCGGAGCAGCACCAGCAGGATCGGCGCCCACAGACCGATCGCGTCGTACGTCGGAACGAGGCCGACGCAGAAGGTTGCGCCGGACATCAAGCAGGATCGTCATCGCCAGCACGTGCTTGCGGCCGAGCCGGTCGCCCAGCGGTCCCCAGACCAGGCCGCCGAGCGGGCGGATCAGGAACGAGACCGCGAACGTCATCAGGGCGAGCAGCGTCGCCCTCTCGGTGTCGCCGGGGAAGATCGCCGCGGAGATGTACGTCACGCCGTACGCGTAGATGCCGTAGTCGAACCACTCGGTCGCGTTGCCGATGGCCGAGGCGGCGATCGCCTTCTTCAGCACCCCTGGCGGCGGCTCGGTCTCGACCGTCGGCGGCTGCGGGTGATCGGAGCCCATGAGAGCCCTCCTCGGCGCGTCGTAGTTTTGTCGACAATCCGAACGTTAGCCATGTGCCATCGTGAACGGCAAGCTCATGCGTGTTTCGGCTAGTCCGGCGGAACCATGGCCGCCAGGCCGCCGACGAGGATCTCGAGCCCGAACTCGAAGCGGTCGTCGGGGTTGGCGCCGGCGGTCAGGGCGCCGGCCAGCGCGACGGTGATCGGGTAGCGGTCCGTCGGGAGCGTTCTGGAGGAACGTCCGCATTCCGTCGACGAAGGTGACGACCTCCTCCTCGGTCCAGCCGCCGGCACCCTGCACGTACTCCTCGAAGGAGACGGCGGTGACGTAGAGCATGAACATGTCGATCGCCCAGGCCGCCGCCTGGTCCGGCACCCGGCCCGCCTTGAGGATCGCCAGCAGCCCTTCGGTGCTGTCCATCGCCCGCTCCCCCATCGGCACCTGACCGATGGCCGCGCGAGCCACGCCCGGAGTGGCCCGCATCGCGTTCAGCGACGAGCGCAGCACCTCCTTCACCTGTTCCCGCCACCGCGCCGGGTCGGGCTTCGGGACCACGATGTCCATGGCCGCCCGGTCGACCAGCAACTGGTCGAGCTCGCGCTTGTTCGCGACGTGGGCGTACAGCGAGGCCGGGCCGGTGTCGAGCGCCTGGGCGACCTTCCGCATCGAGACCGCGTCGTATCCCTGTTCGAGCAGGATCCGCATCGCCGCGTCGACGATCCGCTCGCGGGTGAGCGGCTCCCGCACGGCGCGAGCGGGCTTCTCGGGACTGATGGGCTGCCACGGCGACTGGTTCATAGCGAACACTGTACTTGACAGGAACAGCGTTCGTAGATAGAACAGTGTTCGTCAACGAACACCGTTCGATTCCGTTGGAGCCATCGATGAGCACCCTCACCACCGAACCGCCCACCTCAACCACCGGTACGCCGTACAGATGGCGCTGGATCGTGCTCGGCACCGTGCTGCTCGCCGAGATCATGGACCTGGTCGACGCGACCATCGTCAACATCGCCGCGCCCTCGATCCGGGCCGAACTCGGCGGCTCCGAATCCGCGCTGCAGTGGATGCTGGCCGGTTACACGCTGGCCTTCGCGATCGGCCTGATCACCTTCGGCCGGCTCGGCGACCTGGTCGGGCGGCGCCGGCTGTTCCTGATCGGCGCGGTCGGCTTCACCCTCGCCTCGGCACTCTGCGGCTTCGCCACCTCGCCCGAACTGCTGATCGGCAGCCGGGTCGCGCAGGGACTGCTCGGCGCGGTGATGATCCCGCAGGGGTTCGCCATCCTGAAGGCGGTCTTCCCTGCCGAGGAGACCGGTAAGGCGTTCGGCATGTTCGGCCCGGTGATGGGGCTGTCCGCGGTCGCCGGTCCGGTCGTCGCCGGCCTGCTGATCAAGGCGGATCTGTTCGACTCCGGCTGGCGGATGATCTTCTTCATCAACGTCCCGCTGGGCCTGGCGGCGGTCTTCGGCGCCCTGCGCTTCATGCCCGAGCTGAAGACGCCCGGCGCCTCCCGGCTGGACACGATCGGCGTACTCCTGGTCAGCCTGGCCAGCGGCCTGCTGATCTACCCGCTGGTGCAGGGCCGCGAGCTCGACTGGCCGGCCTGGTCGATCGCGATGATGATCTCGTCCGTCGCCGTCTTCGGTCTGTTCGGCTGGCGGGAGCGCCGGTCCGGCAACCCGGTGATCGACCCGTCCCTGTTCCGCAACCGCGGGTACGTCGCGGGGCTCGGCGTGATCACCTCGTTCTTCCTGGCGATGTCCGGCTTCATGCTGGTCTTCAACCTGTTCACCCAGCTCGGTCTGCACTACAGCCCACTGCGGGCCGGCCTCGCGATGGTGCCGTTCTCCCTCGGGATCGCGATCGGTGCGCCGCTGTCGGCAGGGCTGCTGGCGCCCAGGTTCGGCCGGAAGGCGCTGCAGCTCGGGATCGTGGTGATGACGATCGCGACCGCCGGTGTCTGGTTCACGCTTCAGCACTACGGCCAGCAGACCACCATCTGGAACCTGGTCCCGGCGACGCTCGTGATGGGCATCGGCTCGGGCATGGTGTTCGCGCCGCTGTTCGACATCATCCTGGCCTCGATCGACGACACGGCCGCCGGCTCCGCGTCCGGCGTACTGACCGCGATGCAGCAGTACGGCGGGGCGATCGGGGTCGCGGTGATCGGGACGGTCTTCTTCCAGCTGATCCCGGCCCACCAGTTCCTCGGCGCCACCAAGACCAGCATCCTGGTCGCCGTCGGGCTGTTCGTGATCAGCCTGGCCGTCACCTTCGCCCTGCCGAAGCGGGCTCGCGAAGGGGTCACAGCGCACTAGAACGCAGAGAAGCCCCGCTCACCGTGTCCGGTGAGCGGGGCTTCTTTGTGGCTAGCTCAGTTGAACGAGTCGCCGCAGGCGCAGGAGCCGGTCGCGTTCGGGTTGTCGATCGTGAAGCCCTGCTTCTCGATCGTGTCCACGAAGTCGATCGACGCACCCTTGAGGTACGGCGCGCTCATCCGGTCCGTCACGACGCTGACGCCGCCGAAGTCGGCCACCACGTCCCCGTCGAGCTGACGCTCGTCGAAGAACAGCTGGTACCGCAGACCGGAGCAACCGCCCGGCTGCACTGCGACCCGCAGGGCGAGGTCGTCGCGACCTTCCTGGTCCAGCAGCGCCTTCACCTTGGCCGCCGCACCATCGCTGAGCAGGATCCCGGTGGCCGTGGTCTGCTCGGTCTGCGCTTCAGTCATTCCTGACTCCAGTCATCTCTTGAGCGCCCGGCCGCTTTGGGCAGCACGCCGCGCGCGGAAGTTCCGCCGTCTTCCGGGCCAACAACCGTCGTCCCGGAACCATTCCCATGGTCGCACATCAGTTTCCAGGTTCAACAACCGTCAGCCGCCGTGCCCGTACTCCGGAACGCGGCGATCGAACCGTTCAGCGAGCCCAAGTCCTCGCTACCCGCTCGGCGACAGCTGCCAGTGAGCCGTGCGGATCGGCGAACGCGCGCTCCTCGCCGACCGCGTCGACCAGCGAATAGGCGGATTCCACGCCCATCGTGCGCATCTCCCGCGCCCCGATCTGCACCTTGCCGGCCAGCACGACGCAGGGCCGCATCGCATCGTTGGCAACCTTCGCCACGCCTGAGATCACCTTGCCGTCGCGGGACTGGAAGTCGAACGCTCCCTCGCCGGAGATGACCAGATCGACCCGGCCCGCCTTTTCGCGCAGCCCGGTCAGCTCGGCGACCAGGTCGATCCCGGACACTCGTTCTGCCCCGAGGAGTAACAGCGCGTAGCCGAGACCACCCGCCGCACCCGCACCCTTCGCGTCAGCGGTCTTCCGGCCGGCCAGCTCGGCGAACTTGGTCAGATAGCCGTCCACCGCCGGCTTCCGCTCGTCGGTGATCCCCTTCTGGGTCCCGAAGATGTTGGTCGCGCCACGCAACCCGAGCATCGGGTTCTCCACGTCACTGGCCGCTACGAACTCGATTCCGGTCGTCCTCGTCCGCGCCGGCTCCAGGTCGACCTCGGTCAGCTCAGCCAGCCCGGCCGCCCCTGCTGCGAGGTCTCCGCCTGCGGCAGTAGCGCCAAGCGCCGCGAGTAGCCCCGCACCAGCGTCATTCGTCCCCGAGCCACCCAGGCCCAGGACGATCCGCTTGGCTCCAGCGTCAATGGCCGCAGCGATCAGCTGTCCCACGCCGTACGTCGTACCGTCCTCCGGCCGCCGCTGCTCCTTCTCGACCAGATGCAATCCACAAGCCTGCGCGGTTTCGACGTACGCCGTCTCGCCCGCCACCAGGACGGTCGCCGGCACCTCGTCGCCGAGCGGTCCGCGCACGGTCACCGAGAGCAGCATGCCGTCGACCACCGCCGAGAGCACGTCGATGAACCCGGGCCCGCCGTCCGCCATCGGCGCCACCAGCACCTCGGCATCGGGGTCCCGCCGCCGCCAGCCCTCCTCGATCGCGGCCGCGGCCTCGACCGCGGTCAACGTCCCAGCGAACTTGTCCGGAGCAATCAGCACGCGCATGCCACCCATCTTCCCCTAGTGCGGACGTCTCCTCTGACGGTGATCGGCTCCCGGACCGATACCTTGCGCTGGTGGATTGGCCAACAACCGCCGAAGAGGCCCTCGCCGTACAGGAGCAGTTGCGTGGCCAGGTCTACCGGATCGGACCTGGGCCGAGCGAACCGCAGTACGTGGCCGGGCTTGATGTCGCGTACGACGGCGACGACTTCGTGGCGGCCGTGGTCGTGCTCGACGGGACCACTCTGGAGGAAGTCGACCGGGCTGTGGTGCGCGGCCGGACCTCGTTTCTCTATGTGCCCGGGTTGTTCGCCTTCCGCGAGGTGCCCGGGCTGCTGGATGCACTCGGCAAGCTCCAAGTGACGCCGGACCTGCTGGTCTGCGACGGCCAAGGCCTGGCTCATCCCCGGCGCTTCGGACTTGCCTGCCACCTCGGCGTACTGACCGGGATCCCGAGCATCGGCGTCGGCAAGACGGCCTTCGTGGGGACCTTCGAGGAGCCGGGACCTCAGCGGGGCGACTCGGCGGAGCTGGTGTTGGACGACGAGGTGGTCGGGTGCGTACTGCGTACGCAGTACAAGGTGAAGCCTGCGTTCGTCTCGATCGGACACCGGATCTCGCTGGAGACTGCTACGTCACTCGTACTGCGTCTGGCGCCGAAGTACCGGCTTCCAGAGACCACCCGTGCGGCCGACCAGGCCTGCCGGAGGGCATGATCGGGCGGGTGACTGAGACCACGCCTAGGCAGACGACGCACGAGTACGGCGAGCGGATCGGGGCGACTGCGAGCCTGAGTATCGGGGCGACCGCTGCGGTCCTCGACGGGGATCGGTTGTTGCTCACCAGGCGCAGCGACAACGGGGAGTGGTGTCTTCCGGGCGGTGGCATGGATGCGGGTGAGCGGCCGGCCGAGACCGCCGTACGGGAGGTGCTGGAGGAGACCGGCCTCGTCGTCCGGGTGACGGAACTGCTCGGGGTGTACTCGAATCCGGACGTCGTCGTGGTCTACCCGGACGGCAACCGGCGCCAGGTCGTCGGCATCCTCTTCCGCGCCGAACAGGTCGAAGGCACCGCCGGCCTCTCCGACGAGGTCACCGAGGTCGGCTGGTTCACCGCCGAAGAGGCAGCAGACCTGACTCTCATCGCCAACCACCAGCCCCTCCTCCCCACGGCCTTCGGTGCCCCCGGCCCCTACTTCAACCACCCCGCCTAGCCCGCCACACCCCTCACACCTTCCACCACCCCGCCTAGCCCGTCATACCCCTCCCTACCTTCCCAACCAGACCAACCGCGCTTTCCACCACCCCGCGCACTTGCGGCCACCACCCGGCGTAGCCGGGTAGCACCACGGATTGATCGCATTCTGGGCAGTGAGATGCCCCATGCGGTTCGAGACCTTCCGCGTGGCACGATGGTTGACGTGACGACCACTGCGACTGGTTCGAAGTCTCTTCCGTTGCTGTTCCTGGGCCGCGACACCGACCCGCATTCGGAGCGGGGGGTCGAGTGCCCGGGGGCGCTCCCGCCGGCGTCCGACCCGGATCTGGTCGAGCGGGCGCTGAAGGCCAAGGCGGCGCTCGGTGACCAGGTGTTCGTGCTCGGTCACCACTACCAGCGCGACGAGGTGATCCAGTTCGCGGACGTCACGGGTGACTCGTTCAAGCTCGCCCGGGACGCGGCGGCCCGCCCCGACGCGCCGTACATCGTCTTCTGCGGTGTGCACTTCATGGCCGAGTCCGCGGACATCCTCACCAACGGGAACCAGACGGTGATCCTGCCCGATCTCGCGGCCGGCTGCTCGATGGCCGACATGGCCCGGATCCAGCAGGTCGAGGCGGCCTGGGACGCGCTCGCCGACGCCGGGATCGCGGACGTGACCGTGCCGGTCACCTACATGAACTCGAGTGCCGACATCAAGGCGTTCTGCGGGCGCAACGGCGGCGCGGTCTGTACTTCGAGCAACGCCGACGTCGCTCTGGAGTGGGCGTTCGCGCAGGGTGAGAAGGTGCTGTTCCTGCCTGACCAGCACCTCGGCCGCAACACCGCAGTACTGAAGATGGGCATCAGCCTGGACGAGTGCGTCGTGTACGACCCGCACAAGCCGGGCGGCGGGCTGACTCCTGAGCAGCTCGCGGCCGCGAAGATGATCCTGTGGCGCGGGCACTGCTCGGTGCACGGCCGGTTCACAGCGGCGTCGGTCGACGACGTTCGTGCCCGGGTGCCCGAGGTGAAGGTGATCGTGCACCCCGAGTGCCAGCACGAGGTGGTCACCAAGGCCGACCTGGTCGGCTCGACGGAGTACATCATCAAGACCCTCGACGAAGCCGAACCCGGTACGACGTGGGCCGTCGGCACCGAGCTGAATCTCGTGCAGCGGATGGCGAAACTGCACACCGACAAGAACATCCTGTTCCTGGACAAGACGGTCTGCTACTGCGCGACGATGAACCGGATCGATCTCCCGCACTTCGTCTGGGCGCTGGAGAACCTCGTCGCCGGCACTGTCGTCAACCCGATCAAGGTCGACGCCGACACCGAGAAGTACGCCAAGATCGCCCTCGACCGCATGCTCGCCCTGCCCGGCCGCTCACACCGCGACTAGGTCGGGACCAGAAACTCGTTGCCTCGGACATGAAATGACATGTCCAAGGCAACAGTTCCTTGTCCAAGGCGGGGCTGGCGGTCCGGGCATGGCGTTAGGCGGGCGGGCTGCTAGCTTCTAGCGGGCTGGGTGGAGTACCAGTCGGCGAGGATGGCGGGGAGGCGGTCGGGGGCCCAGCGGGTGACCGGCTCGATCCGGGCCGTGATGTTGCCCAAGGCATCGGCCAGGCCGCCGACCACGTCGCCGCGCCAGGAGACGACCGCGCCTTCGCCCGGACCGACCAGCGCAGCCGGCGCCCCGCGATCCAGGCAGACCACCGGGCAGCCACGCGCCAACGCTTCCGCGATCGTCCAGGCCGCGGGCGCCCGCAACCACGGCGCCAGCAACGCATCGGCACGCAGCAACGACGACAGCACCTGCGCCCGCGGCACGTCGCCACGGAACTCGACCCGATCCCGTACGCCGAGGTGCTCGGCCAGCCGCTCCGCCCGGCGCCAGTCGGGTCCGTCGCCCATCACCCGCAGCTCCCAGCGCGCCGCGGTCGGGCGGGCGAGCGCCCTGATCGCGAGCAGCAGCCCCTTGTCCGGCACGAGCCGGCCGGCGAAGACCGCCGTACTGGAGCCGACGGCACCGAATCCGTCGCCCGGTCCCCCACCGCCGGTCACCGGACGGATCGCGGCCACCGGTTCGACCACGGCCCGATGGTGTAGCAACGATGCCACATCGTTGTCCTGAGCAACTACCAGATCCGCCTGCCGGGCCGCCCGCCGGCCGAAGATCCGCCGCGTCACGACCGCACCGAGCCGTCGCCCGAACTCCGCCGCCAGACCGCCCGCACCCAGCCAATGCGTAAGACTCAAGGGAATCGGCGTCGGCAGGCTGACCGGACCCCAGATCATCCGGACCGGGTCCTTGCTCGTCGTACTGACCGGAACGCCGCGCGGGCCGACCGTCAGATGGTGGATCACCGCGAAGTCGTGCTCGTCATGCAAACGTTGGACTCTGCGCGCCGCATGCCGAAACCACAAGGAGTCCGACCACCAGTAGTCCCGCCGCCACGGCAGATCCAGCGGTACGACGGTCAGCCCGGGAACCGGCCGAACGGCCAGCTCTTTGCGGATCAGTTCCGCCGAATCGCCGCGGGTCACCAACCAGACTTCGTGATCGCGGGCGGCCGCCTTGCACCAGGCCCAGGTCGCACCGGCCTCACGACGATCCCCCGGACTGCACCTGATGGCACTGATCAGGATCTTCATCCGACCACCCTCCCCCAGGTCGTGCGCCGCCGGCCGATCCTTGAACGGACGTCGAACTCCGAGAGTAGGACAGGTCGCTACGCCTTGCCTAGAACGGCAACCGCTGCAGCCCGGAATCATCACTGGGTGTGCCAAGGCAACTACACAGCGGTCATCATCATGGCGCGATGTGGCAACGATGCCCGACAACAGGGCCCAAAGGAGCGGTCGTCAGGGGATGGCGACCGCCGTACCGCCCGCATCTTGGTGGTCCGAGCTGGTCCAGGTCGTCCACTTGTGCGCGCTGTTTCCGCTCCACCAGTAGCGGAGGGCGTTCAGGCCGCCGTCCGCTGCCGGGATCTGGTAGTCGTTGCTGACGAACCTGTTGTTGTCCGTCGTATACGTCTGCGGGTGCGCCGTCTTGTCGTTCGACACGAGGCCGGTCAGCCCGAGGCCGTATCCGTTGGCGCACCGCGTGCTGGTCACCGTGTTGTCGTGCACGTTCAGCCCGGTGAGGTAGGTCAGCGTGATGTGGTCTTCCAGCGTGCGATCCTTGCGCTGCTGGCCGCCGATCGCGTTGAAGTTCCCCGACACCGTGTTCCCAGTGATCTCAACGTTGGTGGCGGTGTTCACGTCGATGCCTGCTCCGTCGAACAGGCCGCCTTCGACGCCGACGCCACGACGGCCCTTCAGGTCACAGCCGTTGCCGGTCAGGGTGTTGTCGTGGATGAACCCGTTCGAGCTGATCTCGAACCGGATCCCGTCCGCGGAGTTGTTCGTGATCGCCGAGTCGCGGATCTCCAGCCCGCTGGTCGTCGCGCTGCTGCCCGCGTAACTGTCGGCCCACAACCCGACACCAAGGTTGTCGTGGGTGGTGACGGTGTCCATTACGCCGGTCGAATGCGTGGTCACCTTGATCCCGCCGGACTCCCAGTCGGCCACCCGGTAGCTCGCCTGCGGATTGTTGTGATGCACCTCGACGTCGGTGATGCTGAAGTTCGTCGCCCGGTAGACGGCGCCGCCGAGCTGGCCGTTGTACGAGACGCCGGAAGCCGACAGCGAGGCACCGTCGCCTTCCTCGAACTTGAACCCGGCCGCGTGGTTGTAGGCGATCGAGACGCTGAACACGTTCCATCGCGTGCCGAGTTGGACCGCGCCGGACTGGCTCTGGTTGGCGAAGTACCGAACACCCAACCCACGAACGGTTACGTCGGTCGCCGTACCGGAAGAGATCGCACTGTGCGCCCGGCTCAGCTGCATGGTCGTCGTGGTCGGGTTGTCGCGCACGTAGATGCGGTTCGCGGCGTAGTCGGCGTAGAACTTGCCGGGTGCGAGATCAGCAACGCTGCCGACTCGCACCAACTGGGTGCTGCTGCCCCGGAAAAGGTCTTCTTGCCGCCAGCACTGGTTCAGGACGTTGTCCTCGCACTGGATCCCGGTGGTGTTCGGCGGATAGTCCGGTGGCAGGGCGCCGTCGACGTACCAGTTGGAACCGGATGCCACCCAGCCGGTGACGATCTGGGAGCCGGAGAGCATCGTCCCGGTCGTCGGGGACGGCCCGACGCCCCAGAGAGTGTCGCCGGTCTTGAGACTGACCGGGTTGGTCAACCGGTAGACGCCCGCCGCGAGGCAGTACGTCGTACCGGCTGGGTTTGCGTTCACGATCGCCTGGATGTTGCCGCCGACCGGGATCGCGACGCCGACGCAGTCGACTCCTTGGGCGCTGGTCGCGGTGACGGCGGCCGCGATCGGCATCGCGATCACGGTCGAGATCGCCAACGCCAGTAGCCGCCGGTGCTTTCCAACCTGCATGTGCAGTTCCCCCCTGCTCGTACTCCGATGGCCCGAGGCTAGGGCGAGTACTTGCCGGTGGCACAGGGTCTGTCGTTGCAGGAAGGTGCAAATCCGTCAGCTGCGCTGCAGGCTGATGACTCCTTCGATCAGCAGTGAGCGGAAGGTCTGGTCCGTGGCGAGTTCTTCGTCGAAGACGGTGTCGACGGACAGCAGCGCGTCGACCAGACCCGCCGCTCCTCGACCGGCCTTGGCGACCGCTTCGCGGAGCCGGGCCGCCTGCGGATCGTCGAGGGTGAGCTCCCGCCCGTTGGCGTCCTTGCCGGTGGCGACGTAGACCATCCAGCCGGCCACCGCGAGCGAGGCGAACCGCGGGCCGGCACCGGCCGCGAGCCGATCGCGCACGGTGCCGAGCAGCCGGACCGGGAGTTTGACCGAACCGTCCATCGCGACCTGCGCGGTCCGATGCTTCAACGCCGGATTCGCGAACCGCTCCAGCACACTCGTCCCGTACGCCGTGAGGTCGAGCCCTTCCGGCGGCGTCAGCGTCGGGACGACGTCGTACGCCAGTAGTTCACCCGCCAGCTCAGCAAGCTCGGGATCGCGGACTGCCTCCGCGATCGTCTCGTAGCCCCGCAACCCACCCAGGTAGGCGAGCATCGAGTGCGTCGCGTTGAGCATCCGCAGCTTGGCCTGCTCCCACGGCGCGACGTCATCGGTGAGCACAGCACCCGCTTGCTCCCAAGCCGGCCGCGCGCCCGCGAAGTCGTCCTCGATCACCCACTGGAGAAAGGGCTCAGCAACGACAAGAGCCTCATCCCGTACGCCGAGCAGCCGGGCCGCCTCTTCCCGGTCGGCCTCGGTCGTCGCCGGCACGATCCGATCCACCATGCTTGCCGGAAAACGAGCCGTAGCCAGTTGCTCCACCAGCAGGTCAGCATGCTTCCCACCTCCCTTGCCGAGAGCGGCTGCGTAGTCGTCCATGAGCCGGCGCAGGAAGGGGCCGTTGGCAACGAGGTTGTCGCAGGAGAGGATCGTCAATGGTCCGGCACCGGTCTCGGCGCGCCGGACCAGACCGGCCGCCAGTTGCCCGACCACCGTTCGCGGCGGCCGCCCGGCCAGATCGGCCTGGATCTCCGGATCGGTCAGATCGAGGCCGCCCCCCGCGACGGCCCGGTAGCCCTTCTCGGTCACGGTCAACGTCACGACGGCGACCCCCGGATCCGCGATCCGCGTCACCACCGCGTCCGGGTCCTCGGGTGCCGTCAGCACCTCACGGATGCTCCCGATCACCTGGAGGGAGGGCGAATCGAGGCCGCGCGTGAGTACGGAGTACAGGCCGTCCTGCGGTGCGAGCTGGTCGCGCACCGAGGCGGATCGCTGGCTGACCCCACTGATCCCCCAGCGTGTGTCGCCGGTGAGCGCTGCGGCCTGCTCGGTGAACACCGCCTGATGCGCCCGGTGAAAGGCCCCGAGCCCGAGGTGGACGATCCCCACGGTCAGTTCCCGGGGATCCACCTTCGGCTTCAGTCCGGCCGGCACACTCTGCAAACTCAACCGCTCAGTCACCCACATACCTCCGCTGCTTCTTCGCTGACTGTTACGAACTGGTGGTTCGCGTGGGCTTGTGACTCTTCGAGAGTAGCGACGCGGCCGGTGCCCCCGAGGCCTTCCACGGACAGGGATGCGGCTGCTACGCCGAGGTGGACTGCGTCTGGCAAGGAGTCGCCGAGGGCCAGGCGGGCGGTGACTGTGCCGGCGAACGAGTCGCCTGCGCCGGTCTGGTCGACGACGGCCGGTGCTGGGATCGCTGGGATCTCGGTGATTTCGCCGCCCTCGTCCAGCAAGACTCCGTCGACTCCGCGAGTCAGTGCGACCGCCTGCACCCCGAGCTCTCGCAGCGCAGTACAGACAGCTACTGGGTCGTCGGAATCGCTCACCAATTGCGCCTCCCGCGGCCAGGCGGGCGTGACCAATCGGGTGAGCGGTGCGAGCGCCCGCAAGTGTCCGGCTGCTCCCGCGGCATCGACCAGGCGAGGACGCCAGTTCGGGTCGTAGACGAAGCATCGCGCGTTGACGGCCGCTACCTGGACCGCCTTGGCCGAGAGCGGCGAGACAGCGCACGCGATTCCACTGGCGAGCACCGCACCAGCTTTCGCGATCAGGTCGATCGGAACGTCTCCCGGCTCGAGCCCGGAACCGGCACTCCCCCGGCGAACATAGGTGAACTCGCGTGCCCCGGACGGATCAGCATGTTGCAGATACAGGCCGTGCTGCCCCTGCACCCGCATGACCAGTGCCGTGTCGATGCCCAAGGCAATCACTCGCTCGAGCAACCGGTCCCCGAGCTCGTCATCGGGAACGCGCGCGAGCAACGCCGTACGGGCGCCTGCTGCTGCGGATGCTGCCGCCGCGTTGAGTGCGTCGCCGGAGAAGTTCAGGGTGAGGGCGACGCCTGCGTCGAGCGGCTCGGTGGAGCTCAGCTCGACCAGGATCTCGCCCAGCACGACCACGTCAGGCATCACCATGGGTGCACCGTTCCGTCCTCCAGGCGGTTCACCGGCAGATAGGCCGGGCGATACGGATACTCGGCCGCGGCCTCCTCGTCGAGATCCACCCCGAGCCCTGGCGCATCGCTCGGCTGTAGGTAGCCGTCGTCGAACGTGTACCCGTGCGGGAAGACCGCATCGGTCTCCGCCGAATGCGGCATGTACTCCTGCAGGCCGAAGTTCGGGATCGAGATGTCCAGCTGCAGCGCGGCCGAGAGGCAGACCGGCGACAGATCGGTCGCTCCGTGCGAGCCACTGCGGACGTGGTGCAGCGCGGCCAGGTCGAAGATCCGGCGCAGGTGCGTGATCCCGCCCGCGTGCACCACCGTCGTACGGATGAAGTCGATGAGCTGCTCCTGGATCAGCTGCTGGCAGTCCCAGATGCTGTTGAACACCTCGCCGACCGCGATCGGCGTCGTGGTGTGTTGCCGGATCAGCCGGAACCCTTCCTGCAGTTCGGCCCGCACCGGATCCTCGATCCAGTACGGCGTGTAGGGCTCGAGTGACTTGCCGAGCCGCGCGGCCTCGATCGGCGTCAATCGGTGATGGACGTCGTGCAGCAGCCGGAGCGTCGGCCCGAACTCGTCGCGGACCTTCGCGAAGACCGACGGAACATGCGCGAGATACTTCTCGGTGGACCAGGTGCTCTCCTCGGGGAGCGCCAGGTCGGCATTCGCCGGCTCGTACGTCGTACCGGCATGGCCTACGCCGTACGTCGAGGGCAGGCCGGGGACCCCGGTCTGGATCCGGACCGCTTTGTAGCCGAGGGCAACGAAGCGGTCGACCTCCTTCAGCAGGTCGTCGGTCGTCTCGGCGCTCGCGTGGCCGTAGACGGTGACGCCCTCGCGACTCCGGCCGCCGAGCAACTGGTAGACGGGCAGACCCGCGACCTTGCCCTTGATGTCCCACAGCGCGGTGTCCACGGCCGCGATCGCCGACATCGTGACCGGTCCACGGCGCCAGTACGCCCCTTGGTAGAGGTACTGCCAGGTGTCTTCGATCCGGGCCGGATCGCGGCCGATCAGCAGCGGTACGACGTATTCGGTGAGGTAGGCGGCGACGGCTAGTTCGCGGCCGTTCAGGGTCGCGTCGCCGATCCCGTACACGCCTTCGTCGGTGACGAGCTTGAGCGTGACGAAGTTGCGGCCGGGGCTGGTGACGACGACCTTCGCCTCGGTGATCCTCATTCCGGTTCCTCCTTGACCCGGGCGACCAGCTGGGTCGGATTCACGAACCGGAGGGCGACGACGAGCAGCACCAGCATCATCGAGGTGTAGATCACGGCCATCGCGTCGACCGACTGCTGGGCGCGGATGCCGGCTGCGGACATGGAGTAGTAGAGCGCCACGACGAGCGTCTGGGAGTCGGGTCCGGCCGTCAGGAAGGTGAGCTCGAACATGCCGACCGTCCGGACCAGGACCAGGATCGCCGAGGCGAGCAGGCCAGGCACGAGTAGCGGCGCGAGGATCTTGAGGAAGACCGCCCTGGTCCCGGCGCCGAGCATCCGGGCCGCGCTCTCGATCCGCGGATCGACCTGCTCGATGAACGGCGTCATCGTGAGGATCACGAACGGCACGGACGGGACCAGGTTCGCCAGGACGACGCCGGACAGATGCCCGGCGAAGCCGAACTTGTAGAGCACGGTCGCGAGCGGGATGCCGTAGGTGATCGGTGGCATCAGGATCGGCAGCAGGAAGGTCAGGTAGACGAGCCGCTTGCCGGGGAAGTTCTGCCGGGCGAGCACGTACGCCGCGGGCGCGCCGATCAGGACCGACAGGACGACCACCAGCGCCGAGACGATCAGCGTCACCGTGATGACGTGGAACAGGCCGAACTCGTCCCAGGCCTCGCCGTACCACTGGGTGGTGAACCCGGTCGGCAACCAGGTGTCGAACCAGCGCCGACCGAACGAACTGACCAACACCGAGCCGACAACCCCAGCCAGGTTGACGAAGAAGAAGATCACCACGCGCCCAGATCACCCAGGCCGTCGGCGTCGCCCGCACGACCCGGCGCAGCCCTGTCGTCGCCGGCGGGTTGCCCATCGGCGCGCTGCCGCGCGGAGCGGCGGTCGAGGGACTCATCCTTTGCCTCCGGTCGATCCGGTGTAGAGGCGGGAACGCCAGACCAGCACGACCGCGACCACGACGAGCTCGACCGCGCCCATGATCATCGCGATCGCCGACGCATAGGCGTAGTCGTATTGCTCGTACGCCGCTTGGTACGCCGCGAGCGAGATGACCCTTGTCGAACCGGCCGGGTTGCCGACCAGCACCGCCGACGGGAAGACCGAGAAGGCCAGCACGAAGGTGAGCAGGAACGTGGTGGCGAGTCCGGGGGCCAGCAGCGGCAGGGTGATCCGGCGGAATCGCTGCGATCGCGAGGCGCCGAGGGTGGCTGCTGCTCGCTCGAGCGTCGGGTCGATGCCGCTCAGGTAGGAGAGCACGAGCAGGAACGCGAACGGGAAGCCGGTGATGATGAGCGAGAAGAAGACGCCCCAGTAGTTGTTCGTCAGCCGGATCGGATCGTCGGTCAGGCCGATGCCCATCAGCACCCGGTTGAACCAGCCGGTCGGGCCGAGGAAGTTGAGCAGGCCCTGCGCGGTGAGCACCGTGCCGAGGGTGATCGGGATGACCAGCACCGTCGTCATCAGCCGCTTGCCGCGGAACCTGCCGCGCATCCGGAACGCGATCGGCACCGCGGCCAGGACGTTCAGCAGGGCAGCGGGCAGGGCGATCTTGAGGGTGGTGAAGATCGTGTCGCGCTGGTAGGCGTCGCTGAAGAACTTCTGGTAGTCGGCGAACGCCCCGCCGCCGTTCATCGGCTGGAAGGACAGGCTGAGTCCGTAGACGAACGGGTAGATGAAGAGCACCAGCACGAAAACAGTTGCTGGCAGCAACAACCACAGCCGCCGGTCCACCCCGCGCTCGGCCAGCCGGTGCCGCCAGTTCAGCCCGTCGACTGTGCTCATACCGCGAGACCCGCGGTGGCTAGTTCTGCGGTTTGCAGGTCGGTCGATCCGTCGGACGGGTACACCAGGAGCCGTCCGGGAGCGATCGTGATCGACACCTGCTCTCCTGGCGCGACCTTGCGATCGGTCCGGGTGTGCAGACGAACGCCATCTGGCAACACGACCTCGGCTGCCAGCTCACGTCCCTGGTACTCGACCACTTCCACGCGCCCACGCAGCCCGGTCACGTCGTCGTTCCCCAGCCGCACATCCTCAGGCCGCACAGCTCCTACAACCTGATCCTCAGCACCGAGGTTCTGCTGGGCTATTCCTTCGACAGTTGCACCGCCTAAGGGGACAACGACTTTGTCTCCGTCGACGCGGGTCGCGGTCAGCGGTAGGAGGTTGCGGTAGCCCATGAAGTCGGCGACGTGCCAGGTGGCCGGTTTGGTGTGGACCTCTTCGGGGGTGCCGATCTGCTGGACCCGGCCGAGGCGCATCACGACCAGGCGGTCGGCCATGCTGAGCGCCTCCTCCTGGTCGTGCGTGACGTAGACCGTGGTGAGGCCGAGCGACTGGTGCAGCCGTCTGATCTCGGTCCGCATCTCCAGCCGGAGCTTGGCGTCCAGGTTGCTCAGCGGCTCGTCCATCAGCACCAGCGACGGCTCGAGCACGGTGGCCCGGGCGATCGCGACCCGCTGCTGCTGACCACCGGAGAGCTGGCCGGGCAGCTTGCTCGGCATGGTCGGCCAGCCGGACCATCTCGATCGCCGCGTCGGTCCGCCGGCGGACCTCGTCCTTCGGCAACCGGCGCATCCGCAGCCCGAAGGCGATGTTGTCGCGCACGGTCAGGTGCGGGAAGAGCGCATAGTTCTGGAACACCATGCCGAAGCCACGCTTCTCCGGTGGCAGCGTGTCGATCCGCTGATCGTCCTGCCAGATGCTCCCGGCAGTCAGCGGCAACAACCCGGCCAGGCAGTTCAGCGCGGTCGACTTGCCGCAGCCGGACGGCCCGAGCAGGGCGATGAACTCGCCCCGCCGGATGGTCAGGTCCAGGTCGGCCAGAGCGTCCGCCGTACCGAATCTGCGGCCGACTCCGGCGAGCCTGAGTTCGTCGAATCCACTCACGACTTCTTCACCTTGCTACCGCCGACCTCGCGATCCCACTTGTCGAAGGCGGCGACCAGGCTCTTGGCGTCCAGCGGCACCTCGGTCGGGTTGTCCGCGATGAGCTTGTCGTACTCCGGGCGGCCGTAGTCCCTGATCGCGTCCTGGCTCTCCTGCGGTGCCTGGCTCAGCTCGACGCCCTTGATCGCGGGACCCGGGTAGAAGTAGCCCTTGTCGTACGCCTTCGCCTGCTGCTCCGGAGTGAGCATGGACTGCAGCAGCTGCAGTATCGCGGCCTGCTTGTCGGTGGAGACGCCCTTCGGGACGACGGCGTAGTGCGCGTCCGTGACCCAGTGGAAGCCCTTCAGCGTGCTGATCTCGGCTTCCTTCGGCACGGTGCCGAGCACGCGCGGGTTGATGTCCCAGCCGGTGGTGCTGACGATGATGTTCGACGAGCCGTTCGCCAATGCCTTCATCGTGTCCGCGGTGCCGGACGGGTAGTAGTCGACGTACTGGTTGAGCTCCTTGAGATACGCCCAGGTCTTGTCCCAGCCGTTGACCGGGTCCTTGGGGTCCTTGTCGCCGAGCACATAGGGCAGGCCCATCAGGAAGGTCCGGCCGGGACCGGAGTTCGCCGGGCGCGCGTACATCACCTTGCCCTTGTTGGCTTTCGCGTAGGCGAGCAGTTCCTCGGCGCTCGTCGGCGGCTTCGACACCTTGGCCGGCAGGTACTCGAGCAGCGGGCCGGACGGGTAGTAGGTGACCGTCACGCCGCTGTTTCCGGCGAGTTCCTGCATCTTCTGCGCCGGCGGGAGGTAGTCCTTCATCCCCGGCAACCGGTCGGCGTACTTCGGCAGCAGCTCGTTCCACAGACCTTGCTGCTGGCCCGCGGACAGGCCGTCGGTGCCGGTCAGCACCAGGTCGATGTCGACCCGGTTCGCGTTCTGCTGGGCCTTGATCTTGCCGGACAGCTCGGGCGCGGGAGCCTTGGAGTAGGTGACCTTGGAGATCACGTCCGAGTGTTGTTTGACGAACTCGTCGATCATCCCCTGGGTCAGCTGGAGGTCGCCGGCCACGTCCAGGATGTTCAGCGTGACCGCCTTGGCCGGCTTGTCCGGCACGTCGCCGGTACTGTCGGCCGACGGTTTACCCGCGGTCGGGGCTCCACAGGCGGCCAGCACGGCGAGTGTGCTGACGGCCGCAATCATCCGGTAGGGACGCATCGGACTGTCTCCTCTGATTCAGGGTCGTGCCGGGTCTGGTGCCACGCCGGTCGAAGCCCGCACCATCAGTTCGCCGTGCAGCGTGGCGCGGAGGCTGATCGACCCGGGGTCGTGGTCCTCCAGCAGTCCGAGCAGCAGCTCGACGGCGAGCCGGCCGGCCTTCTGCTTGGGCAGTCGCACAGTGGTCAGGGCGGGATGAGCCATCCGGGACATGGCGATGTCGTCGACGCCGACCACGCTGAGGTCGTCGGGCACCGAGATTCCCCGTGCGTGCAGCCGGGCCATCAGCCCGATCGCCACCAGGTCGTTGTAGGCGACCACGGCGGTCGCCCGCTTGGCCACCACCTGGTCGGCGGCCGCGATCCCCCCGTCGTACGTGGGCTGGAAGAAGCCGACCGGGGCCAGCTCGACGCCGCTGTCGTGCGCGGCGGCGAACAGTCCGATCATCCGGTGTTTGTTGGACCAGGACGTCTTCGGGCCACCGACCCAGGCGATCCGGCGATGGCCGAGCGCGACCAGATGGTCGACCGCCAGCCGCATCGCTTCCTCGTTGTCGAAGGTCACCGCGGGGACGCCCTCGACCAGCCGGTTGATCAGGACGACGTTGGTCTCCTGGGCCAAGCCGATCAGTTCGTGGTCCGACGAACGGGGTGAGCACAGGATCATCCCGTCGACCTGCTTGGCCAGGGCCCGGACCAGCCCGATCTCGGCGGTCGCGTTCTCGTCGGAGTCGGCCAGGAAGACCGCGACGTCGGACTCGCCGGCCCGCGCCTGGACGCCCTTGACGACGCTCGGGAAGAACGGGTTCGCCAGGTCGGGCACGACCAGGCCGATGTTGCCGGTCCGGCCGGTGATCAGGCCGCGGGCCGCCTTGTTCGGCGCGTAGCCGAGGCTGTCGGCGGCGGCCATCACCCGGGCCCGGGTGGCGGGATTGACCACGCCGGGCATGGAGAGCGCACGCGAGACGGTCGACGGGGACACCCCGGCCAGGCGCGCGACATCGCGGATCGTTGCGGGCATGGCCACCTCCTCCAGCTGCCGGGTGCCTTGGTCGGCTGTTCCGTGGGGCGAGTCTGCAATCGGTTGCAATCCTGTGTCAAGAGCTCGCTCACTGCGTTGTGGACAACCGACGATTTCCTTTGTTTACGGGAGTTGTGCGATGCTCAGTGCACTGAAATCCTTTGCAGAACCTGTTGCAGCCGACCCCTGACGGAGGACTCATGCCGAAGGCCCTGCAGCCCCATCCGGACCGCGCGTTCCCCGCCGGCGAGGCCCGTGAGGTGGCCCGGCGGATCCACGACTCGACCCGCTCCCTGCCACTGCTCTGTCTGCACGGGCACGTGGACGCCGGTCTGTTCGCCGCCGACGAGGCGTTCGGCAACCCGGCCGATCTGCTGGTCGTGCCGGACCACTACGTGACCCGGATGCTGGTCTCCCAGGGCGTCTCGCCGGACCGGCTCGGACTCCCCCGCGCCGACGGCACCCGGACGGCCGAGCCACGCGAGATCTGGCGCGAGTTCTGCTCGCACTGGCACCTGTTCCTCGGCACGCCCAGCCGGTACTGGCTGGAGCACGAGTTCGCCGAGGTGCTCGGCTTGACGGTGGCGCCGTCGGCCGAGACCGCCGACGACCTGTACGACGAGATCTCGGCTCGCCTACAGGAGCCCGAGTTCCGGCCACGCGCGTTGCTCGACCGGTTCGGGATCGAGGTCATCTCGACCACCGACGGGGCCACCGACGATCTGGCCCAGCACGCGAAGATCGCGGCCGACCTGCCGGGACGGGTGATCCCGACCTTCCGTCCCGACGCGCTGGTCCACCTCGACCGGGCCGGCTGGGGCGATCTCGCCCGCCTGCTGGGCGAGATGACCGGTGCCGACACTTCGTCGTACGAGGGGTATCTGCAGGCGCTGCGGCAGCGGCGGCAGGCATTCATCGCGGCGGGGGCGTTGGCGACGGATCACGGGCACCTGAGTGCGGCGGCGACCCCGTTGGAGAAGGACGAGGCCGCGCGGATCTACTCAGCGGCGTTGCGGGGCGAGGTGACGGCGGAGGGCGCGGCTGCGTTCGCGGGGAACATGCTGTTCCAGATGGCGGAGATGTCTGCCGAGGACGGGCTCGTTCTGCAACTGCACCCCGGCGTACTGCGGGATCACGATCCGGGGATCCACGCGACGTACGGATCAGACCAGGGGCACGACATTCCGGTGGCGGCGGAGTTCACGCGTTCGCTGCGGCCGTTGCTGGAGCGGTTCGGGCATGCCGAGGGGTTCCGGATGGTGCTGTTCACCGTCGACGAGACGGTGTACTCGCGGGAGTTGGCACCGCTGGCTGGTGTCTACCCAAGCCTTCGGTTGGGGGCGCCGTGGTGGTTCCTGGACAGCCCGGACGGGATGCGCCGCTTCCGCGAACTGGTCACCGAGACGGCCGGCTTCTACAACACCTCCGGCTTCGTCGACGACACCCGGGCCTTCCTGTCGATCCCGGCCCGGCACGACCTGGCCCGGCGCATCGACGCCGGCTACCTCGCCAAGCTCGTCGTCGAACACCGCCTCGACGAAGACGACGCCTTCCAGGTAGCCCAGGACCTCGCCTACAACCTCGCCGCCACCACCTACGCCCGCCGCAGCTAACCGCGATGGCCGCGACCAATCTTCGCCGCGGTGAGCACGACTGCTTGGCGACGGTGTGAGGGGGGCGCCTAGGCTCCGTGGGATGAACGTCGTGGAATCGGGTCTGGGGCGTGAGGTGCTTGCTCTGGTTGGGGTGCGGGACGATCACCGGGAGGTGGAGCGGGTACTTCGGGCGGCTGGGTGGGCTCCGTGTGGGGCCGGTGACTGGGCTGTCGCGCTTCGGTCGCCCGATGGGACGGCTGCGGCGCGGATCAGTCCGTTCGATCCGGCTTCGGCGTACTGCGTGGCGCTGTACCGGGAAGCCGCGCACACCCGGCAGGTGCCCGAACTGCTCGCGCACCGGCGGCTCGTCGGTGGCGGCGACTTCCAGCTCATGGAATGGCTCCACCCTGTTCCCGAGCACGAGGCAGCTGCGTTCCACCGGGCGATCGCCCAGCGCGAGGCGGAGGTCGCCGGCCTCGTCGAGGTGGTGGACCGGATCCAGGAACGAGCGCGCCGCGAGGTGCCGTGGTGCGAGGTCAAGGTGGATGACAACCCGGCCAACATCATGCGCACTGTGGACGGGCGGCTCGTCGCTGCCGATCTGTTCGGTGTCGACGGCCGGAGCCTGTACGCGACCGCGAGCACCGATCCTGAGCTGGTGGCTGCGCAGATCCCCGAGGTCGAGCGGCGATTCATGGCCGACATCCCGGTGACGGCGAGTGGACCGTGGGAGGCCGGGGCCCGCGACGCCCTGCGCGCCGGGTTGGCCGCGGCCGACATCCGCCGAGGCGCCGACTCCAGCGCGCACCGCTGAACGAGGCGCCGGCTCCAGCTCGCTCCGCTGAACGAGGCGCCGGCTCCAGCTCGCTCTGCTGAACGAGGCGGCGGCTCCAGCTCGTTGAACGAGGCGCGCAGGCGCAGCTAGCACCCAACCGGCTACCTTCGCCTGAGGACGCCGGCTGGCTACCAACTGTTCATGGTGGTGGCATCTGGGGTGGGAATGGGGGAGACTAGGCGCGGGTGACCGTGAGTCACCGGGGGAATGACGGGGCGCCTGCCTTGGGTGGGTGATCACAGCTGGGGGGCTGGTGTGCTGGAGGAAGCTACGCGTATGCAGTGGCGCGCGGTAGGGGATGCACGGGCCGGAGCGCCGGTCGTGTGTCCGTGTGATCGGGTGGTTGCCGATGTGCGGTTGGCGCTGCGTGGCGTGCGGATACCGGTTGCGGTGCTGGGCGACGTCACTGTCGGTGAAGTTCCCGAGCGCGGCCGCGTGCGGGTGCCCGCCACTGACGACGAGATCACCAAGGCCATGACAATTGGCGAGCTGGTGGTCGCGGACTGCGAATCGACTCCGGTCGCCGTGCTGACCGAGCTCGCGTCCGGCGACGGCTGGATCGAGGGGCAGTTGGCGGGCGTCGGTGCGGCGGGTGCCGTGGTTCCGGTGGCCGACGGCGAGACGCGGGTCGTGGTCTGCGCCGCTCGCCCGTTGACCGAGGTCGACGTCGAGCAGCTGCGTCAGTTCGGGGCCGACGAAGTGCTGGTGGTCGTGCCCGAGAGCGGCGCTACTCCGGACGGCGTGCCTGCGTGGGTATTGCGGCAGTGTCTGGAATTGGTCGCGCCCGAGGGATTCAGCGTGGTCCCGCTGCCGGTGAGTTGGCGCGGCAATACGCTCGACGACGAATTGGCGCAGGCGATCGGTGACCGGCTCGACGCACGCCAGGTGCTGCGACTCCGCCCTGCGGTCGAGGGTGGGGACGAGGGCTGGGTCGAGGCTCTGCAGGCAGTCTCCTGGGCGACCAGCGAGATGGCCGGGAGCAGCGATCTCCTGCTGGCCAAGGTGATGCCGGTGCTGAGCCGCTGGCGGCCACCGCGGCGCGAGCGGGGTGTGGTGGTCTTCTTCACCGGCTTCTCCGGCTCGGGGAAGTCGACCCTGGCCAAGAGCCTCGCGGAGTACCTGGACGAGCGCGCGGACCGGAAGGTGACCCTGCTGGACGGCGACATCGTCCGGCGGATGTTGTCGTCGGGGCTCGGGTTCGACCGGGCCGGGCGGGATCTCAACGTGCGCCGGATCGGGTTCGTGGCGGCCGAGGTCGCACGGCACGGCGGGATCGCGGTCTGCGCACCGATCGCGCCGTACGCCGAATCGCGGGCCGCCGTGCGCGAGATGGTCGAGGCCGTCGGCGATCTGGTGCTCGTGCACGTCGCCACACCGCTCGAGGAGTGCGAACGCCGGGACGTCAAAGGCCTGTACAAGAAGGCCAGGGCGGGCGTGGTCACCCAGTTCACCGGCATCAGCGACCCGTACGACGTACCGCTGGACGCCGATCTCCGGATCGACACCACGGGCGTGAAGACGGTGGAATCGCTGGCCCTCATCACCGACTTCCTCGCCACCGGCGGCTGGCTCGCCGGCACCACCGCCCGGCACGCGGCCTCGCATCGCGCCCGCACCGCGGGAGCGCCCGGCGTCGATGCGGCTGGCGCCGGAACGGGTGGCACCGGAGCGGCCGGCGTCGGATTCTCGCCGGCGCCGTCGTCTGACCGGGAAGTCTGACCGGTGGATTGGGGGTTGGCGGCTGCGGCTTTTGGGATTGGGATCGTGGTCGGGCTGACCGGGATGGGCGGCGGGGCGCTGATGACTCCGGTGCTCGTGCTGTTCTTCGGCGTACCGCCGCTCGCGGCCGTCTCCAGTGACCTGGTCGCCAGCGCGGTGATGAAGCCGGTCGGCGCGGCGGTTCACCTCAAGCGCGGCACGGTCCATCTCAAGCTGGTCGGCTGGTTGTGCGTCGGCTCGATACCGGCGGCCTTCGGCGGCGTACTGATCGCCAGAGCGCTCGGCGACGGCGAGCAGGTGCAGACGATCATCCAGCGCGCGCTCGGCGTCGCCCTGTTGATCGCCGCGACCGGCCTTTCCGTCCGCGCGTACATCCGGCTGGTCGAGCGGGCCCGCAAGCGCGACGGCCTGCTGCCACCACTCCCCCAAGGTCGCCCGCAGATCACCGCGCGGCCGCTCCCGACCGTTGCCGTCGGCATCGTCGGCGGTCTGGTCGTCGGCCTGACCTCGGTCGGCTCGGGCTCGCTGATCATCATCGCGCTGATGGCCCTCTACCCAGGCCTCAAGGCCAGCGAACTGGTCGGCACCGACCTTCTCCAGGCCGTCCCGCTGGTCGCGTCGGCGGCTCTCGGGCATCTGCTGTTCGGCGAGTTCCAGCTGAACCTGACGCTCGCGATGCTGATCGGCTGCGTGCCCGGCGTCTGGCTGGGCGCGCGCGTCTCCTCGAGAGCGCCGGGCGGACTGATCCGCCGGGTCCTCGCGTTCGTACTGCTCGCCTCGGCCCTCAAGCTGCTGGGCGTCCCCAACGTTGCGACGGCGATGACTCTCCTCGGCGCGGCCCTGATCGCACCGCCGCTCTGGATGCTGGTCCGCCGCCGGCACGGCTTCCCCATGCTGGCAAGGGCAGACAGCAAGACCGACGAACCAAGCCCACTCGACCAGAAAGTCCAAAGCTGATGAGCACGGTGGTATTCGAGAGCTGGCGGGGCAAGTACTCCGACAGCCCGCGCGCGGTGTCCGAGCGCCTCGCCGTACTCCGGCCAGACCTGCGCCGCATCTGGGTGGTCGCCAACAACGAGGTCGAACTCCCCGATGACGTAGGCCGCGTCGTCCGCAACACCCCGGCGTACTTCGCCAGAATCGCCACCGCGAAGTACTTCCTGAGCAACGACATGATGCCGCGCTACCCGTTGAAGACGAGCAGGACGACGTACGTGCAACTCTGGCACGGTACGCCGCTCAAGCGGGTCGGCTTCGACGTGCCGGACGCCCAGTACGACGGCGCCGACCTCTACGCGAAGCGCCTCGCCAAGGACGTCCAGCGCTGGGACCACCTCGTCTCACCGAACCACTTCTCGACCGAGAAGCTCTCCAAGGCCTTCCGGTACGACGGGTCGGTGCTCGAGATCGGCTATCCCCGCAACGACTCGCTCTCCGGGCCGAGCGCGACCGAGCTCCGGGACAAGACCCGTGCCGAACTCGGCCTCTCCCCCGGTACCCGTGCGGTGCTCTACACGCCGACCTGGCGCGACGACTACCTGACCGGGCAGGCCAAGCCCAACCCGTTGGCCGCGGAGGTCGAGCAGGTGCTCGCCGCGCTGCCCGAAGACACCGTCCTGCTCTTCCGCTTCCATCACCTGGTCGCCGCATCGTCGCCGGTGCCGAGCCATCCCCGGGCCATCGATGTGAGCGGCCACCCGGATATCCAGGCGCTCTACCTGGCCGCGGATCTGATGATCACCGACTACTCGTCGACGATGTTCGACTTCGCCGTCACCGGCCGGCCGATGATCTTCTACACCTACGACCTGGCCGACTATCGCGACCAGCTCCGCGGCTTCTACTTCGACCTCGAGCAAGAGGCGCCCGGCCCGCTGGTGACGACGACCGCCGAGCTGACCGCCGTACTGAACGACGAGGAGGCGCTGCGGACGTCGTACGCCGGAGCGTACGACGCCTTCCGCGCGAAGTACTGCCATCTCGACGACGGCCACGCCTCGGACCGGCTGATCGAGTCAGTCTTCGGCTGATCGGCTGCCGGACCGCACCAGCCACAGCCCGGTGACCACGGCCGTGGCCAAGGTGACGGCACCGGCGACGACGAACGCGCTGTCGAGACCGCTCTCGAAGGAACCGCCGCCGGACTCCCGGGCGCGCACGACGACTCCCAGCATCGCCACCCCGAGTACCGCACCGATCTGCCGGGTGGTGCTGCTGATCCCGGAGGCGAGGCCGACCTCGTGCGGGCCGACCGCCTGGATGGCGGCGCCGGTCAGCGGCGACATGGTCAGTGCGAAGCCGATGCCGGCGATCGCCAGTCGCCACCACACGTTCAGGTACGCCGTGTCCGCCTGCACGTAGCCCAGGGCCAGGAGCCCCGATCCGGCCAGCGCCAGGCCGACGGTGACCACGCTCCGGAAGCCGAACCGGGCGGCGAGCCGGCCGGCCCACGGGCTGACGACGACCATGGCGAGTGAGGTGGGCAGGGTCTGCAGGCCGGCCCGGAGTATCGAGCTGCCCTGCACGGAGACGAAGAACTGGGAGAAGAAGAACGACGAGCCCATCAGGGCGAACCCCACCACGACCATCGCGGCGTTCGCCACCGTGAACAGCCGCTGCCGGAACAGCCGCAGCGGCAGCATCGGTGCCACCCGGCGGCCTTCTACGACGCCGAAGACGGCGAGCAGGACGGTCGCGGCCGCGAAGCTGCCCAGAATCGCCGGCGAGGTCCAGCCACGGGAGCCGCCCTCGATCAGACCGTAGGTCAGCGCCCCCACGCCCAGGACGGACAAGAGCGTCCCCGGGATGTCGATCGCGGGCGCACTCGGACTGCGGGACTCACCCAGGATCCGCAGACCGGCCAGCAGCAGGACGACGCCGATCGGCACGTTGACCAAGAAGATGGCGGGCCAGCCGAAGGCGTCCGCCAGCACTCCGCCGGCTACCGGCCCGGCCGCCAGACCGATTCCGCTGACTCCGGCCCAGAGGCCGATCGCCTTGACCCGCTCCTGGGGCAGCGGATAGGCGGCAGCGAGCAACGCCAGCGAGGCCGGGCTGAGCGCCGCCGCGCCGATGCCCTGTAGTGCCCGGCCGGCGATCAGCCAGCCGAGCGAGGACGCGAGGAAGCAGACCAGGGATGCGGCAGTGAACACCGCGACACCGGCCAGAAAGACCCGCTTGCGGCCGAAGCGGTCGGCGAAGACGCCGCCGGACAGCAGCAGCATCGCCACCAGCAGCACGTACGCGTCGACGATCCACTGCAGGCCTGTCAGCTCCAGGTGCAGCCGTTGCTGCATGTCCGGCAGCGCCGCGCCGACGATGGTGTTGTCGAGCAGCACCATGAACTGCCCCATGCAGATCACGGCAAGCAGCACTGCCCGTTTCGCTCGGGCGACGGGAGGTGCAGCCGGCGCAATGCCTTCGAGTGTCGTCAAGGACGGTCCCTTCTCACGAAACAAAAGCAGTTGATTCCTGCGTTAACGCAGATTAGCACAAACGCAAGAGCTGACTGCGTTAAGGTGAGAGGCATGGACGAGCGAGAAGTAGCCAAGCGGCCCGGCGGTCGGAGCGCCCGGGTCTCCGCGGCGGTGCACCAGGCGGTGACCGACCTGGTCAGCGAACGCGGCTACGGCAGCTTCGCCGTCGGGGACGTCGCCGCCCGCGCGGGCGTGGCCGACACGAGCATCTATCGCCGGTGGGGAAGCCTGGAGAAGTTGCTCAGCGACGTACTACTCACCCGCCTCGAGACACGGTCGCCGATGCCCGACACCGGCAGCCTGGCCGGTGACCTCCACACCTACGCGGCCAACGTCGCCCGCGAGATCACCGGACCTGATGGCCTGGCGATCCTGCACCTCACCATCGCCCTGACCGGCAGAGGCCACGAAGGCCTGCAGACCCGCGACGACTTCCTGGCCGAACGCGCCCGGCTACTGGAGACCATGCTCGATCGGTCACGGCAACGCGGCGAGCAAACACCCGATGCGCTCGGCGTGCTCGATCACGTCATGGCCCCGATGTACATCCGGGTCCTGTTCGGCATCGGGCCGCTCACTCCGGAGTACGTCGAAGGGCTCGTCGACCGCTTGCTCCGAGCGGACTAGCTCCGTTCGTAGCTGATGTTGTCGAGCCAGCCGTTGAACTGGTCGGTCGACGACCCGACGATCTCGCCGTCGTCGCCGATCTTGGCGCCGACGGCCAACGGCTCTGAGCCGATCATGTCCAGTGGCCCGATCGGACCGGTCTTCTGGATCGTCTCCGGAGGCTGGTTCGAGTCGAGGTCCTGGACCGTCATGCGTGACGGTCTTGTCGGTCCGCCGGCAAGTCAGCCGGTACCACTTCGACGGATTCAGCAGCGCCTTGGACTTCACCACCACGGCCCCGTCGGCACCTCGGATCACACAGGACGCGTGGTGCTTGTCGACCTGGATCTTGTACTGCGCCGCGTCGGCGTACAGCCCGCGTTGCATCACATTGTCGCCGTTGTCGATCGCAGTCCCGTTCGAGTGGGCGTCGAGCCTGAGATCCACGCCGAAGGCGAAGTCCGACACTCCCGGCGAGAGCCACTCTTCCGGCTCGATCCGCAGCGCGCTGTACGACCCCGTCGCCTCCCCCGAGTAGGTCGGCATCCGCAGGGCGATTCCGCCTTGGTGGCCTTTGACGAAGGTCGCCGTCTGCTTCCCCAGGCCGAGCAGCGAGATCACCGCCGCGGCCGACCCTTCGCCCTGGATGTCGCGGCCGGCCGCCGAGCCGGGCTCCTGGTCGTCGAAGGTGAGCAGCAACTGAGGATCCGGCGGAGGCGTCGTGGTCGCCACCGCCGAGTCGCTCTCCGCCCCGACCGCTTCGCCGCACGACGGCACCACCGCCAGCGCGACCAGCGTCGCACCGACGATTCCCCATTGAGTGATCCTGCCCGGCATCCGACACCTCCTGGCGGAAGCGTAGTGCCCCCGCCAGGAGGATGCGCGGATCATCGCGGGCTCAACAAAAGTGTCCATGCCGTCGCCGCCGCATTCGAGCTGCTCGCGGTCGCCGTCAGGCCGCCCTGGGAGCCGGTCGCTACGGCGGCCCCACGGTCGGTCAGCAGCGTCGAGATGTAACCGCTGGGAGTGCCGAAGGAGGTCGACCGCACCTGCTCCCCCGCCGGGGCCGTCCAGGACGTCGTCGAGGAGGTCTTGTCGGCCCAGTACGAGACGCGCCAGGCGCCGGCGATCGAGTTGTTGATCACGGGCGTGGTGTGGCCGGCCCGGGTCACCGTCTCGGTCGCCGATTCGAAGGCTCCGATCGGCGCGGTCAGGCTGGTTCCGGAGTACGCCGCGATCGTCATCCCGGCCTTGCTGTACGCCGCGAGGTTCACCGAGACGTCCTTGCCCGCGTCACCCGCGTCGGCGACCTTCTGCCAGACCCGGGTCACCATCCCGGACCCGGTGAGCGTCCGGACCAGGTTCCAGCCGGTGACACCGGTCGGGCCGGTCAGCGCCGACGTCGTGTTCTGGGTGAAGAAGAGCAGCAGCCCGTCACCGGCGCTGGTGGACGTCGGCACCGTCACCGTGTGGGTCTGCGCGTTCTGGTTGGACGAGTTGGCGCCGACGAACTCGATCGGGTTCGCGACGCTCGAGACGACCTGCGGCCGGCTGTCGGTCCCGGTGGCGCCGTCGTCGTCGGTCACCGTCAGCGTCACGGTGTACGTCCCCGACGCCGCGTAGGTGTGCGACGCCGTCGGCCCGGTGGCCGTCGAGCCGTCACCGAAGTCCCACGCGTACGCCGTGATGCTGCCGTCGGAGTCGCTCGACGCGGTGCCGTCGAAGCCGCAGTCGAGCAGGTCGCAGGTCGCGTTCCAGGACGCCGACGGGCGGATGTTCGGCACCGGGCCGGTCCCGGCGAACAGGAACATGCCCTGCGAACGCCAGTCCTGACCGTCGATGCCAGGTCCGCTCGTCACCACCGCGGTCCCGGCGACCGGGACGTTGTTGGCGAAGTTGACCCGGTGCAGGTTGCCGTCCGCGCTGGTCCCCCAGTAGAGCTGGTTGCCGGACAGGAACATGCCGGAGACCTGGCTCCAGTTGATCCCGGTGATGTTGCCGCTGGCCACGAACCGCGAGGCGCCGACGATCTGGCTCTCGGGCGTGAAGTAGCGGTAGAACAGCGACGACTGACCGGCCACCGTGTAGAACAGCCGGCCGTTGCTGAAGAACATCCCGGTGATGTTGCGCAGGTCGGTGCCGAACGCGGTCAGTCCGCGCAGGTTCACCGTGCTGGAGTTGCCGAAGGTCGTCCCGTTGTAGGAACGGCGGGTGAACGTCCCGTCTGAGTTCCCGGTGTAGAGGAACCCGTCGATCATCACCGCACCACGCGAGTTGGCGAAGGACGCCGTACCGGTGTTGACCGTCGTGGCGTTGCCCGCCACGGAGCCGTCGTACTGGCGGACCGTCGTGGTGGCGCCGAGGCGATAGACGGAACCCGGGAGCTGGCCGGTGTAGCCGGGCGGCGGGGTCACGGACGAGTTCGGGAACAGGGCCAGCCTGCCGTGGAACTCGTAGTTCTGTCCGGCGCGGTCGGTGTCACTGCCCATCAGCAGACCGCCGGGCACCGAGGTGAGGTCGAAGACTCCGACACCGCGGGTCCTGGTCGGGTTCCAGTTGTAGGGCAGGCCGTTCAGTGGATCGAGTGCGGCCAGGCCCTCGCGAGAGCACCGCACCCGGAGCGGCGGCGTTGCTGCCGCCGGTGTTGTTCAGCCAGCGCTGGTGACCGCCGACGTAGACGGCGACGCCGGTGATCGCGACGCTCCACAGGGTGTCGCCGCCGGTGTAGTCGATCCAGGTCGGCTGCAGGTTGCAGCCGGTCGGAGCGGTCTCCCAACGGGAGGCCGAGTCGCAGAGCCGGTTCGGCGGAGTACCGCCGGTGGTCACGACGACGAAGTATGCGCCGTCCGGCGAGAAGTCGACGTCGTGCACGTAGGTCAGAAACTGCGGCGAGCAGTCCGGCTCGAACCGCGGCGTCGACCAGTTCCGGACCGCGGCCGAGGCGGCATTCAGGTCCAGCATCACGATCTGGGTCCGGGACTGGCCGCCGACGACCGAGAAGTTGCCGATCGCAATGAGTTTGGTCGCCGTCCGGGGTGATGTCGAACTTGTCCACCTGCAAGGCGCCGCCACGAACCGGCGAGCCGAAGGGGATGGTCAGGATACGGGATCCACCGCGCCGGTCACCGGGTTCACCGTCGCCATCAAGGTGTGGCTGACGCCGCCGACCTGGCTGAAAGGCCGCCGAGGAAGATCCGGCCGCCGGACGTCTTCATGTCGTAGACCGAACCGTTGATGCTGGGGCCGGAACGTGGCGTCCAGCGACCCGTCGGCCAGGTTGATCCGCGCCAGCCGGGTCCGGCTGGTCCCATTCACCGTGGTGAAGCTGCCGCCGACGTACACGGACTGGCCGTCGTCGCTCGGCAGCAAGGTCTCCACATTGCCGTTCACGGTCGGCAGGAAGGCGTTGTCGAGCGCGCCGGTCGTCGCGTTGTAGGCGAAGATCGCGCGCCGGCTGATCTGCGTCGTACTGGTGGCCGACCGGATCGTGGTGAAGGTCCCGCCGACGATCACCCGGTTGCCGATCTGGATCAGCGCGTGCACCTCGCCGTTCAGCGCGTGCGGGGTCCAATCGACCGGATCGTCACTGACAATCGTCGCCTTTGGCAACTGGACGGCGTCGGCGGACCGGCCGGTCCCGACCGTCAGCAGCGAGCCCACCAAGGCGAGCAGCACCGCGGACATGAACAGCAACAACGAACGGCGAGATGCCATACGTCTGAACCCCCCTGGGCTACGCGGTCCGATGGCACGCCTGTGGCGTGTCCCCCCACCTGATCCGCTTGTGTTGAGTTAGAATCCGCTTTTCCCAAATAAAGTTGGTCTACATACCCTGCTAGGCAGGCGCGATGACAAGACTGAACATCAGGGCCTTGGCCGAGGTGGAGTCCGCGGTCGCGGTCAGCCCGCCGACCGTGCCGGGCGTCAGCGGCCCGCTGTCGCCGGTGAGCGCGGTGATCCTTCCGGAGCCGCTGCCGGTGGAAGCCACCCGGGAGACCAGCCCGGCCGGCGGAGCCAGCGTCGTGGTCGCGGACGACTTCTCGCCCCAGTAGCTGACCAGCCGGGACCCGTCCACCGTGGCCGTCACGGTCGGCGTGGTGTGCGCCATCTGCGCGACGGTCTCGCTGCCGGCCGCCGAAGCGGACGCAGTACCGTTGGTCCCGCGGTAGATCACCATGGTCGCGTTCGCCTTGGTGATCCCGGAGGTCGTGACCAGGGCCTGCGTTCCGACCTCGCCAGCCGTTGCCACCTTGCGCCAGACCCTGCCGTTCTGGCCGGACGACGTGATGGTCTGGACCTGGGTCCAGCCGGCCGGTCCGGTCACCGTCGGTGCCGGGTCGTTGTCGGCGAAGAAGAACAGCATCAGATCGCCTGCGGCCACACCCGGCGGAACCGTCACCGGGAACTGGGTCCCGTTGAGGTTGACGCTGTTGGAGCCGACGAAGGTCACCGCTCCGGCGTTCTGGCTGACGGTCAGGTTCTGCGACGTCGACCCCGGTGCGCCGGCGTTGTCCGTCACGGTCAGCGTGACCGAGTAGGTCCCGGCCGCGGCGTACGTGTGGCTCGGGCTCGGGCCGGTGGCCGTGCCGCCATCGCCGAAGGTCCACGCGTACGACGTGATGCTGCCGTCCGGGTCGGTGGACCCGGCCGAGGAGAAGCTGCACGCGAGGTTGTTGCAGGTGGCGCCGAGTTGCGCCACCGGCGGCTGGTTCGGCGGTGCCTGGACCCCCTGGAACAGGAACAGTGAATGCGCCCGCCACTCGTCGGTCGACACCACGACGGAAGAACCAGTCGGTACGCCGGTCGCGCTCGACCAGCCTGCGCGCCGGAGGCCACCACCGGCGGAGCTCGCCCAGTAGATCGAGCCGCCGCTGACGAACATACCGTTCATCTGCGACCAGGTGATGCCGGCCGTGTTGCCGGTCGCTGTGAAGCGGATCGTGCCGACGACACCGCTCTGCGGAGTGAAGTACCGGTAGAAGAGGCTGGTCTGGCCCGCGAGGGTGTAGTAGATCCGGCCGGCGTCGAAGAACAGACCGGTGATCTGCGCGGCCTCGCTGTGCCAGGTGGACATGTTGACGATCAGGTCGCCGGTATTGATGGCCGTCGGCGCGCCGAAGGTGGTGCCGTTGTAGGTGCGCCGGTTGAAGCTGCCGTCGGACCAGGCGGCATACAGGGAACTGTTGAGCATGAAGGCACCACGGTTCGTGCCCCAGGCGATACCGCCGGCGCCGACCGCGGTTCTCGCTCCGAAGGTCGTCCCGTCGTACGGCGTGCGGTTGATCGTGTCCGAGGCCGGGTTGCGCGGACCGGCGAGGTAGATGTCGTTGGGCAGTGTCGGCGTCAGGTTCGGTGCGATGACGGTACCGCCCGCGAGCGGGAAGAACGCGATCCGCGGGTGGTACTCGAAGTTCTGGCCCAGGTGCTCGGTGTCCGAACCGACCCACAGTCCGGCAGCGGTCGGCATCAGATCGAAGACACCGACACCGCGCTCACGCGTCGGGTTCCACGAGAACGGCAGGCCGTTGGCCGGGTCGAGGGCGGCGATGCCCTGCCGCGAGACGGCTCCCTGGCCGGCCCGGTCACCCGCGAGCGGGTTGTTCTGCCAGCGCTGGTGCCCACCGACGTACACCGCAGTACCGGTGATGGCCACGGCGTACGTCGTGTCGCCGCCGGTGTTGTCGAGCCAGTAGTAGCCGAGGTTGCTGCCCCGGGCGTCGGTGTTGAACCGCGCTGTCGAGTCGCATGCCGTCCCGGCGCCACCGTACGCGCCGGTGGTGGAGAGGACGAAGTACGAGCCGTCCGGTGAGAAGTCCAGGTCGCGCATGTAGGTCTGGAAGGAGCGCGAGCAGGCGGTGTTGTAGAAGTTCGTCTGCCAGTTCTCCACCGCGGCGGTGGCACCGGTCAGGTTCAGCATGAAGACCTGGTGGTGCTTGACCCCGGAGATCGTGTCGAAGTTGCCGATGGCAACCAGGTGGCCACCGTCCGGGGCGACGTCCATCTTGATCACCGTCGTCACGCCGCCGTTGTGCAGGCCGGCGATCGGCAGCGTCATGTACGGGTCGTAGGCGCCGGTGATCGCGTTCACCGTGGCCAGCGCGACCTGCGGCTGGCTCTGCACGGTGGTGAAGTATCCGGCCAGCCAGAGCCGGTTGCCGACCAGGCGCAGATCCTTGATCCGGCCGTTCAGTTTGGGTGCCTTGAAGGTGGTGTCGAGCGCACCGGTGGTCGCGTTGATCAACGCCGTACTGGGCGAACCGGCGCCACTGACGTTGTTGAAGTAGCCGCCGAGGTAGACCTTCGAGGTGTCCGCGGCCGGGATGATGGTGGTCACCTCGCCGTCCGGGTTCGGCGCGAACGTGGTGCTGATCGCGCCGGTGGTCGCGTTGAAGGCCGCCAGGTTGTTCCGGGTCAGCACCGGTCCGCCGGACGCGGCCTGGATCTGGGTGAAGTCGCCGCCGATCAGGATCGTGTTGCCGACCTGCAGGATCGCCTTCACCGAACCGTTCAGGACATTCGGCGTGAAGTTCGCCGGGTCGTCACTCACCACCCGGTCCTGGGAGACATGGAACGCCTGACTCGGCTGGACACCAGCGGTCCAGGCGAGCAATCCAACGACCATCGCGAGTACGACGGAAACAGCGCGGCTACGCACAACATCCTCCCCCAAGACCGGCGCACGGAATATGCGGCGGAAAACCCCTGCAAACGGCGAATAGTGGCCCCCCGGCTACCACAAGTCACCAAGTACAAATCCCCTGTCGTCGCTATTATCGAGAAAATCCAGCATTTGTTACAGAGGGAGCGGCCGATCAGACCGCTCCCTCTGTTTTTCGGCCTAGCTGGGTGCGACCACGACGCTGAACATCAGCGCCTTGGCCGACGTGGTGTCGGCGGTAGCGGTCAGGCCACCGAGCGTGCCGGCTGCCAGCGGACCGCTGTCACCGGTGAGTGACGTGATCCGGCCCGAGCCGGAACCACTCGACGAAGCCCGGGTGGTCATCCCGGCCGGCGGCACCATCGAGGTCGTCGCGGACGACTTCTCACCCCAGTAGCTGATCAACCGCGCACCGGCGACCGACGACGCCACCGTCGGCGTGGTGTGCGCCGCGCGAGTGACCGTCTCGCTACTCGCAGCCGAAGCCGCAACCGGCGTCGTACCGGAGATTCCCGAATACGCCAGCAGGGTGGTGTCGGCCTTGGTGACCACCGAGGTGTTCACCCGGACCTGGCTACCGGCGTCGGCAGCCGTCGCCGTCCTGCGCCAGACCCGGCCGTTCTGGTTCGTCGACGAGATGGTCTGGACCTGCGTCCAGCCGGCCGGTCCGGTCACCGTCGGTGCCGGGTCGTTGTCGGCGAAGAAGAGCAGCAGCAGATCGCCGGCGGAGACTCCCGACGGAACAGTCACAG
Organism: uncultured Actinomycetota bacterium; assembly: GCA_963740725.1. Taxonomy (GTDB): domain Bacteria; phylum Actinomycetota; class Actinomycetes; order Propionibacteriales; family Kribbellaceae; genus Kribbella. The sequence goes on along the minus strand of CAVUFT010000025.1, from coordinate 118,212 downwards.
TGAACTGTGACGCGTTCGCGTTCAGGTTGTCGGAGCCGACGAACGTGACCGGATCCGAGTTGGCCGTCGCCGACCGCGTCGTACCGTCGGTGCCGCCGTCGCCGTCGTTGACCGTGAGGCCGATGGTGAAGGTGCCGGTCGCCGCGTAGGTGTGCGACGCCGTCACTCCGGTCGCTGTGCCGCCGTCGCCGAACGTCCACGCATACGAGGCGATCGGGCCGTCCGGATCACTCGAGCCCGAGGCGTCCACCGAACAGGTCAGGCCACCGCAGTTGACGATGAACGAGGCGGTCGGTGTCGCGTTGACGTGCGTCACCGTGACCGACTGGGTCGCCTGGCCGGTGCCACCGTCGTTGTCCGTCACGGTCAACGTCACCGTGTACGTCCCCGCTGCGGCGTAGTGGTGCGCCGGGCTCGCCCCGGTGTCCGTCCCACCGTCACCGAAGTTCCACCCGTACGACGTGATGCTGCCGTCCGGATCGGTCGAGCCGGCCGAGGAGTACGTGCAGTTCAGGTCGTTGCAGGTGACTCCGACGTTTGCCGTCGGCAACTGGTTCGGCGGCGTCCCGTTGACCGACTGGAACAAGAACAGCGAGTGCGCTCGCCAGTCGTCGGTGGACACCGTGGTCGACGAACCGGTCGGAGCGCCGGTCGCGGACGACCAGTCAGAGCGCCGCAGGCTGCCGTCGATTGAACTCGCCCAGTAGAGCGACGAGGAGTGATGAACATTCCGTTCACCTTGGAGAAGTCGACGCCCGCAACATTGCCGGTCGCGGTGAACCGGTACGCACCGACGACACCGCTCTGCGGCGTGAAGAACCGGTAGTACAGGTTCGACTGGCCGGCCAGTGTGTAGTAGATCCGGCCCGCGTCGAAGAACATCCCGCTGATCTGGCTGACCTCGCTGTGCCAGTCCGTCATCGGCACCAGCGCGTCGGCAGTGTTGATCGCGGTCGCCGCGCCGAAGGTGGCGCCGTCGAAGGTCCGGCGGGTGAAGCTGCCGTCCGACGAACCGGAGTACAGGACGCCGTTGAGCATGAAGGCGCCACGGTTGTCGCGCCAGCTGATCCCGCCGTTGCCGGTCGACGCGTGCGCGCCGAACGAGGTCCCGTCGTACGACGTCTTCGTCACCGCATCGGCCGCGCCCGTGTCGGACAGGTCGGTGCGGACGATCTCGATGCCGTTGATCAGCGGGTTCTCCACCACGTTGCTCAGGCTCAGGTTCACCGTGCCGTCGCTGGTGATGTCGAACGACTTCATCGTGCCGGTCTGGTCACCGGCGTCGGCAACGATGTCGTAGTCGTTCAGCACCGTGCTGCCCTCGAGCGACACGTCGAACACGCGCTGGCCGGCCGACGAGGTGCCGCCGTAGCGGTTCGCGAAGTACAGCCGGACCTGCAGCGGTACGCCGTTCGGGACCGGGAAGCTCCAGGTCTGCGCACCCCATCCCGCTCGCTGTCGAAGATCGCCCGGGGCGTGGAGGCCGGGACGGTCGCGTTGACGTTCGGGACCGGGCTGTAGCCGGCCGTGTTGCTGCCCGCGCCGTGATGCGGATCCGGCGAACCGGCAGTGTCCGCGCCCCAGTCGGAGCCGCCGTCGGTCGCGCCGATCGCGTCACCGGCCGCGTTGACCCGGTAGAGGATGCTCGGGCTCGCCGCCGGGCCGCGCGGACCGGCCGGCGTAGACGTTGTTCGGCAGCCAGGGCGTGTTGTTCGGCTTCACCACGGTGCCACCGGCCAGCGGGAAGAACGCGATCCGCGGGTGGTACTCGAAGGCCTGGCCGATGTGCTCGGTGTCCGATGCCGACCCACAGGCCGGTCGAGGTGGAGTACAGGTCGAAGACGCCGACACCGCGCTCGCGGGTCGGGTTCCAGGAGAACGGCAGACCGTTCGCCGGGTCGAGCGCCGCGATCCCCTGACGGGAGACGGCACCGCGGCCCGGGCTGTCCCCCGCGAACGGGTTGTTCTGCCAGCGTTGGTGGCCGCCCACGTAGACAGCGGTGCCGGTGGCAGCCACGGCGTACGTCGTGTCGCCGCCGGTGTTGTCGATCCAGCGGTAGCTCAGGTTGCTGCCGCGGGCGTTCATCTCCCAGCGCGACGGTCGAGTCGCAGGAGACGTTGGCGCCGCCGTACGCGCCGGTCGTCGAGATGACGAAGTACGAGCCGTCGGGTGAGATGTCCAGGTCCCGCATGTAGGTCTGGAAGGCACCCGAGCAGCCGGTGTTGTAGAAGTTCGTCTGCCAGTTCTCGACCGCAGCGCTCGTGCCGGTGAGATTCAGCATGAACACCTGGTGGTGCTGGACACCTTCGATGTCGTTGAAGTTGCCGATCGCAACGAGTTCGCTACCGTCCGGGGTGACGTCCAGCTTCATCACCGTGGTGACGCCGCCGTTGTGGACTCCGGCGATGGACAACCCCATGAACGGGTCGAAGGCCCCCGTCGTTGCGTTGACGGTCGCCAGGGCGACCTGCGGCTGGTTCTGCACCGTGGTGAAGTAGCCGGCCAGCCAGAGCCGGTTGCCGACCAGGCGCATGTCCTTGATCCGGCCGTCCAGCTTCGGTGGCTTGAAGGTGGTGATCCGCGCACCGGTGGTCGCGTTGATCCGCGCGGTGCTCGGCGAACCGGCACCGCTGACGTTGTTGAAGTAGCCGCCGATGTAGACGGTCGACCCGTCACCGGACGGGATGATCGTGGTCACCTCTCCGTCCGGGTTCGGCACGAACGTGGTGCTGATCGCGCCGGTGGTCGCGTCGAACGCGGCCAGGTTGTTGCGGGTCAGCACCGGTCCCCCGGTCGATGCCTGGATCTGGCTGGAAGTCACCACCGATCAGCATCGTGTTGCCGACCTGGACGATCGACTCCACCGATCCGTCCAGCACGTTCGGCGTGAAGTTCGCCGGGTTGTCACTGACCACCCGGTCCTGGTCGAGATGCACTGCCTGGCTTGCCTGCACCGGAATGATCCAGGCAGTCACCGCCAGTGCGATCGCGAGCATGACGAAGTAGATGTTTCTTCGCACGATTTCCTCCCCTTGGCCGCGGCCGAGATCCGGCAGCGGCTCCCCTTGACGGAGAGTTAACACCTGCGGAAGGAATTCGTCTCTACCTCGACCGGGAGTTTCTTTATAACCATCCAAAAGCGCAATCCGGTCCGCACGCGACGTGACAAAAGCTGGCAATCGGATAACAAATTCCTCAGCCCGGAAAAGCCGGACAGCCGCCGGCCGATGAGGCCGACGGCTGTCCGGTACTGCGGGGTGAGGGGTCAGTTGGGCGCCAGTACCACCGTGAACATCAGCGCCTTGGAGGAGGTGGAGTCCGCCGTCGAGGTGAGACCGCCCACCGTGCCCGGAACCACCGGGCTGTTGCTGTCCACGGCCAGCGCGGTGATCCGGCCGGAGCCGGCGCCCGTGCTGCTCGCCCGGGAGGTCGTCCCGGCGGGGGTGGACAGCGTGGTCGTGGCCGACGACTTCTCCGCCCAGTAGCTGACCAGGCGGCCGCCGACGGTGGCCGTGGTGAGCGTCGGGGTGGTGTGTGCCGCCTGGGTCAGCGTCTCGCTACCGGTCGCCGAGTTGGAGATCCCCGAGGCGCCGCGGTAGGCGAGCAGGGTGGCGTCCGCCTTGGTGGCCACCGAGGTGGTCACCGCGACCGACGTACTGGCGTCGGTTGCGGTCGCCGTCTTCCGCCATAGCCGGCCGTTCTGGTTGGTGGAACCCACCGTCTCGACCTGCGTCCAGCCCGCCGGCCCGTTGACCGTCGGAGCCGGGTCGTTGTCGCTGAAGAACAGCAGCAACGTGTCCCCGGCAACTACCGCCGCCGGCACCGTGTTGGTGAAGGTGGCAGCGTTGCCGTTGACCCGGCTGGCGCCGACGAAGTCGACCGACTTGGCCGGGTCGACGACCGCGACCGACTTGGTGGTCGATGCCGTCGCGCCGTCGTTGTCGGTCACCGTCAGGCTGATGGTGTAGGTCCCGGCCGCCGCATAGGTGTGCGAGGTCGTCACGCCCGAACCGGTACTGGCGTCACCGAAGTCCCACGCGTATCCGGTCAGCGAGCCGTCCGGGTCGTTGGACCCTGATGCATCCACGTTGCAGCCAAGGTTGGTGCAGTTGGTCGTGAAGCTCGCCGTCGGGCCCTGGTTGATCCGGGTCACCGTGACGTTGTGCGAGGTGGTGTTGGTGCCACCGTCGCCGTCGGTCACCGTGAGGCTGACCGTGTAGGTGCCGCTGGCGGCGTACGTGTGCGACGGTGTCGCCCCGGTCCCGGTCGAGCTGTCCCCGAAGTTCCAGGCGTAGCCGGCGATCGGGCCGTCCACGATCGCTCGACGCGGATCCGTCGAACGAACAGGTGAGGCTGTTGCAGGACTCCCCGAAGGTTGCCACCGGCAACGTGTTCACGTGCGTGACCACCTTGCTCACCGTCTTGAGGTTGGTGCCGCCACGGTTGTCGGTCACGGTCAGGCCGACCGAGTAGGTCCCGGCCGCCGCGTAGTGGTGCGACGGGTTGGCGTCCGTGCTGGTCCCGCCGTCACCGAAGGTCCACGCGTACGACGCGATGGTGCCGTCCGGGTCGGACGAGCCGGCCGAGGAGTAGGTGCAGTTCAGGTCCGTGCAGTTCACCGCGGCCTGGGCCGTCGGCAACTGGTTCGGGCCCTGACCGGTCGGGTCCTGGTAGAGGAACAGCGTCCGGGAGCGCCAGTCGATCCCGCCGGTGTTCAGCGTGACCGCCGTCCCCGCCACCGGTACGCCGGTCGCCGGGTTGAAGGTCATCCGGCGCAGGTTCGCCGTCGCCGGACTGCGACCAGTAGAGCTGGTTGCCGGCCAGGAACATGCCGGTCACGTTCGACCAGGTGATCCCGGAGACGTTGCCGGTCGCGGTGAAGACGTTCGCGCCGACCACGTCGCTCTCCGGCGTGAAGTACCGGTAGAACAGCGAGCTCTGGCCCGATCGGGTGAAGTAGATCCGGCCCGAGTCGAAGAACATGCCGGTGATGTTCGGCACCTCGGCCGTGCCAGGTCGACATGTTGGTGATCAGGTCACCGGTGTTCACCGCGGTCGGCGCCCCGAAGGTGGTGCCGTCGAAGCTGCGCCGGTCGAAGGTGCCGTTGGACCACCCGGCGTACAGCTGGCCGTTGAGCATGAACGCGCCGCGGTTGTTGCCCCAGGTGATACCACCGGCCGGCACCGAGGTGAGCGGTGTCGCGGTACTGCCGTTGTACGACGACTTGCTGATCGTATTGTCGTAGGTCGGGAAGATGACCCCGCCCCGGCGGCCTGCGACGTACAGGTCGTTCGGCAGGTTCGGCGTGTTGCCCGGCGCGATCGCGCCGCCGCCGGTGAGCGGGAAGAACGCGATCCGGGCGTGGTACTCGTAGTTGCCGATCCGGTCGGTGTCCGAACCGACCCACAGACCGGCCGGGGTCGGCAGCAGGTCGAAGACACCGACGCCACGGTCCCGGGTCGGGTTCCACGACAGCGGCAGGCCGTTGACGGGGTCGAGCGCGGCGATACCGGGCCGGGAGACCGCGCCCTGGCCGGGGCTGTCACCCGCGAACGGGTTGTTCTGCCAGCGGGCGTGACCACCGGTGTAGACGACGGTGCCGGTGATCGCGACAGCGTACGTCGTGTCGCCGCCGGTGTTGTCGATCCACTTGGCGGTCAGCCCGGAGCCGCGGGCGTCGATGTTCCAGCGCGCGGTCGAGTCACAGGCGGTCATCGAGCCGCCGTACGCACCGGTGGTGGAGATGACGAAGTACGAACCGTCCGGCGAGATGTCGAGGTCGCGCATGTAGGTCTCGAAGCTGCTCGAGCAGGCGGTGTTGTAGAAGTTCGTCTGCCAGTTCTCCACCGCGGCGGTCGCGCCGGTCAGGTTCAGCATGAAGGCCTGGTGGTGCTTGACCCCGGAGATCGTGTCGAAGTTGCCGATGGCAACGAGGTGACTGCCGTCCGGGGTGATGTCGATCTTCATCACGGTCGTGGTGCCGCCGTGGTGCAGGCCCGCGATCGGCAGCGTCATGTACGGGTCGTAGGCCCCCGTGGTCGGGTTGACCGTCGCCAGCCCGGTCTGCGGGATCGTCGCCACGGTAGTGAACAGACCGGCGATCCACAGCCGGCCTCCGGACAGCCGCAGGTCCTTGATCCGGCCGTCCAGCTTGGGCGCCTTGAAGCCGCCGACCCGGGCACCGGTGAGGATGTTGATCTTCGCCAGGCTGGCCGATCCGCCGCCGGAGATGTTGTTGAAGTACCCGGCGACGTAGGCGTTCACGCCGTCCTCGGCCGGGATGATCGTGGAGACCTCACCGTCCGGGTCCGGCACGAAGGTCTGCGTCGATCAGACCCGTGGTCGCGTTGAACGCGGCCAGGTTGTGCCGGGTATAGGTGACGGTCCCGTCCTTGGACTGGATCTGGGAGAAATCTCCGCCGATCATGATCCGGTCGCCGAACTGCTGGATCGACTTGACCGATCCGTCCAGCACGTTGGGCGTCCAGTTGGCCGGGTCGTCGCTGACGATGTGGTCCTGGCTGACGTGGACGGCATCAGCCGACGGCGCCAGGAAGACCACGAAGCCCGCCAGCCCTGTGACCAGAGCTACGAGCAGACAGACAACAGACTTACGCACTGTGTTTCCTCCCCTGCCCGGCCGGCACGCAGAAGGCCGTGTCGGGCACACCCTTGCCCGGCATACCAGTGGTAGGCCAGGTCCCCTTGGTCGGAGATTAAACACCCTCGGGGCAGATCAGCACATCATTTAACCGAAAAATCACTTGCCTGCGCGGCGAAGTCGCGTTACAAAGAACTTCAGGACACCGGAATGTCACACTGAGTGACGGAAATCGGGCTGTTTTCTCGCCTCGTGGCCAGCTGCCGGACACCTGTTCGTCACGGACAGGTGCCGAAATGGTCACCGATCATTGGCGATCTGCTCGCCCTGCGCCTATCCTCTCCCCTGGGGGGAGCCAGTGTGCCGGGGGGCGGAACGTTGGCTCAGAGATCGGGTGGGGGAATCCAGTTGTCGTCACCGAACGTCGCCGCGGGCACTGACGCCGTCAGTACGGCCGCGGTCGCCGCATCGCGCCAGGGACCGGGGATCACCGCGGTCGCCGGGCCGCGCCGGCGTCGGCGCTGGCCGACCGGCTGGCCGCTGTCCGTGCTCTTCCTGGGCTTCCCGCTGTGGTGGGTGCTCGGGCTGACCGAGTTCGCCTTCTTCCTGGCCGCGATCCCGATGGCCTGGTCGCTGATCAGCCGGCGCACGCTGATCGCGCCGCGTGGCTTCGGCTGGTGGCTCGGCTTCCTGGCCGTCGTCCTGGTCAGCGGCACGATGCTCACCACCGACGCGCCGTTCAGCAACCTGAGCCCGCTCGGCAGCACGCTGCTCACGTACACGTTCCGGATCATCTGGTACCTCGTGGTCACGATCGTCCTGCTGTACGTCGGCAATGCCGGTCAGGAAGAGCTGCCGACCGCCAAGGTGGTCCGGCTGCTGGCCTACATGTTCGTGATCACCGCGTTCGGCGGACTGCTCGGCGTGCTCGCACCGCACCTGGAGTTCAAGTCGTTCCTGGAGCTGGTGCTGCCGCACTCGGCGTCGGCGAACCGCTTCGTGCACGCGCTGATCCACCCGGCGACGGCCGACATCCAGAGCGTGCTCGGGTTCGCCCAGCCGCGGCCGCGGGCACCGTTCTCCTACGCGAACTCGTGGGGATCGAACCTGTCCTTCTACCTGCCGTTCTTCCTGTACTCCTGGTTCGGCCGCGACGCCGGCTGGCGCAAGCTCGCCGCCGTCCCGGTGCTGATCGTCGCCGCGATCCCGGTCGTCTACTCGCTGAACCGCGGCCTGTGGGGCGTCCTGGTGATCGGCATGCTGTACGCCGTGGTGCAGGTGATCCGGCTGCGCGGTTTCAACGCCGTCGCCTGGCTGGCCCCGGTCGGCGTCGCTGATGGTGATCGCCGCGCTGTTGTCGCCGCTGCCGACGATGGTCAGCGAACGGTTCGCCCACCAGCACAGCAACGAGCGCCGCGGCGAGCTCGCGATCAAGACGATCGAGTCGACGATCAAGGGCTCGCCGCTGATCGGCTTCGGCAACACGCGTGACGTGGAAGGCAGTTTCGGCTCGATCGCCGGTGGCGCCACCCTCGGCTGCCCGGCCTGCGCGGTGCCGCCGTTCGGCACCCAGGGTCACATCTGGCTGCTGATTTTCGCCCAGGGGCTGCTCGGCACGATAGTCTTCCTGACCTTCTTCCTGATCCGGTTCGCGCGCCATGTCCGCAGCCGGGATCCGGTGGCGATGATCGGGGTGGCCCTGATCATCTTCTTCCTGATCGAGATCTTCGTCTACGACACCTTGGGCGCACCACTGTTCACCTTGATGATCGCGCTCGCGCTGATGTGGCGCGGCGAACGCGAGGCCCAGCTCGCCCGGACCGCCGCACCGGCTGAGGAAGTGGTCGGACGATGACCGCCGACCAGAACGTGGACCGCCTGGTGCGGACCGTCGGCCGGCTCTGGCCCGGGCACGAGGTCGCCCTGGTGCAGAACCGCCGGCGGGACAAGTCCGCGCGGGAGCTGATCTTCGTTCCGTCGCAGGCTTCCCCGCGACTGCTGGTGCCGGCCGGCAAGCCGGCTGCCGCCGCGAGTGGGCTGCGCCGGTTCAGCACTGCCCTGTCCAGCAAGGAAAGGGCGATCCGTCTGGTCGGCTCCGTCGCCTTGCGAGCCGGCGCGGAAGGACTGCTCTCCGATCGCGTCCGGATGACGCCGCGCCCGGGCGCCGAGCCGTCGATCGAGCAGTACCTGTCCGAGGTGCTCGGCACCGAGGTCGTGGTCGGCCTCGGGGTCGGCTCCTTGCGGGCCAACCAGAAGCCGATCCTGCAGGCCTTCGACCGGCGCGGCCGCTGTGTCGCCTACGTGAAGGTCGGCGACTCCGAGCTGACCGCAGGGCTGGTCCAGCAGGAAGGTGCGGCCTTGGCCGAGCTGACCAAGAAGGACTGGCGTCTGCTGGAACTGCCCGCACTGCTGCATCTGGGCAACTGGCAAGGGCTCGAGCTGCTCGTGATCTCCGCACTCGACACTGCGGTACGTCCTTCGAGCGGTCCGCTGCTGCAGCCGCCACTGGCTGCACTGGACGAGTTGTACGACCGCTTCGACGAGGGCACGGCTGCACTCGGCCAAACGCCTTACTGGCAAGGGCTGCTCGACACCGCGGAGCAGGTAGACGACGCGCGGCTGCGTACGGCGTACCGGGAAGCTCTGGAGCGCGTCGGTGAGAGCTGTGGGGATGCTGTAGTTCGGCTCACTGCCTGGCACGGGGACTTTGCGCCGTGGAACCTGAGCACCCGCGGTGGTCGGGTGCAGCTGTGGGACTGGGAGCGCTTCGCCACCGGCGTACCGGCTGGACTGGACCGGGTGCACTACGTGTTGCACACCAGCACTCGGGCACATGGTTTCTCGGCCGAGGTCATCGACACTGCACTGGCCAGTCCGTTCACGCATCACCCGTCTTGTTCTGCGGAAGAGCAGGAACTGCTGGGTGTGCTCTACCTGGCGTCGATCACTGCGCGGTACCTGCTGGGCGGTCAGGGAGATCAGGGCGAGGTCATCCGCCCGACCCTCGAAACCGTCCTGGAAGCATTGACCACGCACAGTCGGCGGCTGTCCGCGCCGACTCCGAAGGGAGCCACCCGATGAGCAGCAAGCGCACCGCAGTACTGCGTTCTACCCGGGACGTGCTGCCCGACGGGACGCAGGACGCGATCCGCAAGGCCACCAGGGTCGTCGGCCGGGCCACGGCGGGTGTGCGGATGCTGCCGGACTTCATCGTCGCCGGCGCCCAGCGCTGCGGTACGACGACCCTCTACCGGCTGCTGGTCGAGCACCCGGCGATCGTGCGACCCCTGTTCCACAAGGGGATCGGGTACTTCGACGTCGGCTACGACAACCCGTGGTCCTGGTACCACGGGCACTTCCCGGTCGCCCAGGTGGCGGCCGCGCGGACCCGCAAGATCGGCCGGCCGATGACGTTCGACAGCAGCGGCTACTACATGTTCCACCCGCTCGCTGCCGACCGGATCGCCAAGCACCTGCCCGACGTCAAGGTCGTGACGCTGGTCCGCGACCCGGTCGAGCGCGCCTTCTCGGCGTACAAGCACGAGCTGGCCCGTGGGTTCGAGACCGAGGACTTCGAGACCGCGCTGGCGCTGGAGGACGAGCGGCTCGCGGGCGAGGTCGAGCGGATGCACGCCGACCCGTCGTACCAGAGCTTCCACCACCGCCACCACGCGTACGTCGGCCGCGGCCAGTACGCCGAGCAGATCGTCCGGCTGCAGCAGGCGCTGTCGCCGGAGCAGGTCTTCGTGATCGACGCGAACCGGTTCTTCGACCAGCCGGTCGAGCAGTTCGCCCGGCTGCAGGAGTGGCTCGGCCTGCCGGTGCACAACCCGGCGAAGGTCGAGCAGGCGAACGCGCGGCCGAGCAAGCCGATGCCGGCCGCGCTGCGCGAGCGGCTGCTGGCCGGGTTCGAGACCTCCGACACGGAGCTGACCAAGCTCCTCGGCATGCCCCCGAGCTGGCGCGGATGAAGCCCGGCCGTCCGGCGCGCGTCGACGCCATCGAGCTGTCCGCCTACCTGCGTGCGATTCGCAGGGGCGCGGTGGCCGTTGCCGTCTGCGCGCTGGTCGGCGCGATCGCCGGTGTCGGCTGGATGGTCCGTACGCCGAAGGTCTACTCCTCGACCTCGGCCGTGCTGGTCTCGGACGTCCCGCTCTACCTGGCCCGCAAGGGTGAGGAGGGCGCGAAGTGGTTCACCATCGACACCGAGGCGTCCCGGCTGGTCTCCGAGCCGGTGCTCGACGCGACCCGGAAGGCGACCGGCGAGCAGAACATCCGGGCGCACGTGCACCTGGCCGCCGTACCGACCACCAAGGTCCTGAAGGTCACGTACAACTCCACCGACAAGGTCGCGGCCCAGCGCGGCGCGGCCACGATGACCGAGACCTACCTGCAGCTGCGCCGCGCCGACCTCGAGAAGCGCCGCGACGACCGGGTCGAGCTGATCGGCCAGCAGATCGCCACCCTGAACGCGCGGCTGGACGAGACCGTGGTCAAGGGCAAGGCCAGCGCCGGCAAGATCGCCGAGCAGCGGGCCAGCCGGGCGGCGATCATCCAGCAGATCGCGGCCCGCCAGACCGAGTCCCGCCAGGTCCGGACCACCAGTGCCTACCCCGGGGTCGTGCTGCGGGTCGGTGGCACCACCAAGGCGCGCCGGATCAACCCGTTCGTCCCACCGGTCGACGGACTCGTCCTGGGTGGACTCGCGGGTCTGCTGGTGGCCTATATCCGGTCGAGCCGGCTGGGCCGCGCCTCGGACGTGTCCCGACTGGTGCCGGGCCGGTCCGTGGTGACGCTGCCGAAGCACTGGATCGGGCCACCCGGCGTACGGGTGCACACCTGGGATCCGATCACTGTCGGGGTGCTGGGGATCGGCGCCGGTGCGGTGATGGTGGCGCCGCCCGACGACCAGCCGGGCGAGGCGGAGCGGTCGGCGGCCGACCAGTTGTCCGCGGCGTTGCGGTCGCACGGCCGCGAGTCGCGGGTAGTGGACCAGTCCGTGCTGCCTGCCGACACGGTCCCCGATCTCGATCCGCACCAGGCCAGCACGGTCCTGGTCACCGGTGAAGGTGTCAACAGCGAGCCGGGCTCCGTGCTCGCCGCCTTGACCAAGAACGTCGTACTGATCGTCACCCCGAAGACCCGGCAGCGCGCGCTGATCAACGCCGTGCACCGGGCGGGTGAGGTCGGCGCGGAAGTCCAAGGAGTCGTCCTGCTGACCCGCTTCGCCCTCCCGGGCGGCCGGTTCATGCCTGCAGGCTTGAGAAGGAGCACCTGATGAGTACATCTCCCGTGCCGGACGATACGGCGGTCCCGACGGTGAGCGTCGTGGTCGCGACCCGGAACCGGCCCGAGCTGCTCCGGAAGGCACTCGGCTCGATCGCCGCCCAGGACTACCCGGGCGCGGTCGAGATGGTCGTCGTCTACGACCAGAGCGAGCCCGAGACCGGCCTGGCCGACGATCTCGCGCTGACCGGGCAGGCCGGCGAGCGGACGCTGACGGTGATCACCAACACCCGGGCGCCGGGGCTGCCCGGCGGCCGCAACAGCGGGGTGAGCGGTTCGGTCGGTGAGCTGCTCGCCTTCTGCGACGACGACGACTCCTGGAAGCCGGAGAAGCTCAGCACCCAGGTGGCGATGCTGACCGCGACCGGCGCCGGTCTGTCGGTCTGCGGGATCGAGATCACCATCGGCGACCAGCGGCACGTCCGGGTGCCGAGCCCGGCCGACGTGACCGTGGCCGAGCTGGCCCGGCGCCGGGTGATGGAGGCGCACCCGTCCACCGTGCTGGTGTCCCGGGCGGCGTTCGACCGGATCGGCTGGGTCGACGAGGAACTCCCCGGCGGGTACGCCGAGGACTACGACTGGATGCTCCGGGCGCTGGCCGCGGAGAAGGTGGCTGTGGTCAGCAAGCCGCTGGTCGAGGTGCTCTGGCACCCCGGCTCCTTCTATACCGCGCGCTGGGCGGTCATCATCGAAGCATTGGACTATATGGTCGAGAAGCATGCCGTGATCAGGGACAGCCCACGGGGACTGGCCCGGATCTACGGTCAGAAGGCGGTGGCGTACGGCAGCGTTGCAGCGCCGCTCGGACTCATCGCGGTGGGCTCTGCGAGCTCTCCGTCTGGCACCAGGTGAGAAGCGCGGATATCTCGCGCTGGCGATCGCATCTGGGGTCGTGCCGGCGAACAGAGTTCTGCAATGGGCGAATGCGAGAGGGCGGGGAATATGAGTAGCACAGGGACGCTCCGGGGGCGGAGACGAGCCAGCAAGCGCTGGCCAGCCGGTTCAGCTGGATCGGGCTGGCACGCCGGCTGCCGGTCGTCGCACTGCTGCTGGTGATCGGCGCCGGGCTGGGCTATCTCGCCTCGACGCAGCAGCCGGCCACCTACACCGCGACCGCGACGGTGCTGGTCGAGCCGGCCAACGGCAACCCGTACGCGCCGGGCGCCCGCGGCCAGAACCTCGCGAACCTCGGCACCGAGGCCCAGCTGGTCAGCTCGGACGCGGTGGCCCAGCTGGCCAAGACGTCGCTGCGCAGCAACGCCTCGGTCGCCGCCCTGGTCGAGCACCTCAGCGTCAACAACCCGCCGAACTCGCAGGTCATCGAGGTCGCCTACAGCGACATCACCCCGGTGGCCGCGCGCAACGGCGCGAACGCCTTCGCCAACGCCTACCTGGTCGCCCGCGAACGGCGCGCGGCCCAGTCGGTGCAGGCCCAGATCAACAACCTGACCAATGCCCTCAAGGCGAACCAGTCGGCGCTCCAGCGCAACGTCACCGCGCTCTCCAAGACCCCCGCCGGGTCGCCCGCCCGGGCACTGGCCCAGCAGCGGGTGGACGCGGCGACCGCCGAGGCCTCCAAGCTGGAGAGCCAGATCAGCGACCTGCGGCTGTTCCAGGGTGATCCTGGCCAGGTGCTGTCGCCGGCCACCGTGCCGGCCGGTGCCGCCGGGCTGCCGGACTGGATCATGCCGGTCGCCGGCGCCGGCCTCGGTCTGCTGCTCGGTCTCGTGTTCGCCATCTGGCGCTCGCTGAACGACCGCAAGCTGCGCACCCCCGACGATGTGAAGGCGCTGGGCTACCCGGTGCTGAGCACGGTCACGACGACGACCGTGACGCGTCCGGAGCTGTTGCTGTCCGACGTGAACGTCGAGCTGCCCGACGGGGCCCGGTTGCTCCGCAGTGTGCTGGGCGTGACGAGTCCGGACGGTGGCGCGGTGCTGCTCGTGCCGGCGAGTGCGGTCGAGTCGCACACCACCACTCCCCTGGTGCTGGCGGCCGCACTGGCCCGTGCGGACCAGAGCGTCACGCTGGTCGACACTGACGGCGAGCTCACCGAAGCCACCCAGCTGACCAAGCTCAAGGGTCTGGCCGAGGTGCTGATGGACGGCGCCCAGCCGTACGAGGTGGCCAAGGAGTACCAGCCCGGCCTTCGCTTCGTCGCGGCCGGCGTCCGGCACACCGGCTCGGTCGACAAGCTGGCCTCGCCGCAGATGCGGGGCTTCCTCGACATGCTGATCCCCGGTTGCCGCTGGCTGCTGGTGGCCGGACCGGTCGCTTCGGCGCCGGAGACCCTGACGCTGGCCGACCTGTGCACCGACGTGGTGATCCTGGTCAGCCTCGGGCACACCACGACGGTCGAGCTGCAGCGCGCGGCCGAGGCGGTCACCCGGGGCGGCGCCAGGCTGGCCGGCGTCGTGCTCGACACGCCGGAGAAGCAGGGCCTGCTGCACCGCTCGAAGCAGAGCGAGACGGTCGTCGTGGACGAGACTCCGGTCGCCGTACCGAAGCCGCTCCCGGAGACCCCTGCGGTGGTGGAGCCGCCGAAGGTCACCGAGCACGCCGAGGGACTGGTCCCCGCGCCGAAGGCCCGGCGGGCCGTGGCCGCGGTGGACGCGCGGACCGAGGAGATCCCGAAGATCGACGCCCCGCTGAACGGGTCGGCCAAGGCCGAGCCGGTGAACGGGCACACCAACGGGCACGCCGGCGGCGCGGAGAAGAACGGTGCGGCCAACGGTCACCTGACCAGCAGCACGCCGATCGGACCGAAGCCGCTGGCTGCCGATACCGGCACGCCGGCCCCGACGCCGTGGTTCACCGAGCCCGACGACGACACCGACAACGGTGACGAGACCGACTTCGCCCCGTCCCGGAGAATGATGTAGTGGCCGTTCCGCTGTCCGAGACGACTGACGCACCACCGGCCAGCCTGACCAAGATCGCCCGCGGCGGTTCGGCCAACCTGGTCGGCACCGCCGGCGGTGCGATCCTGACCCTGCTGCTGACCTGGGTGGTCACCCGGTCCACCGAGGCGACCACGGCCGGTGGGCTGTTCGCGCTGACCTCGGTGTTCCTGATCGTCGCGGCCATCGCCGAGCTCGGCTCGGACGTCTCGCTGTCGAAGTTCCTGCCGCACTTCCTGGTCGAGGACCGGCTGGCCGACGCGCGCACCACGGTGCGGTTCGCCGCCCTGGTCTCGTTCGCCGGCGGCAGCCTGATCGCCGTCGTCCTGATCGCCTTGCAGAGCCAGGTCGCCCAGCTGGTGCTCGGCGAGGCCGATCCCAGCGCGAAGCGAGCCGTCGCCGTACTGGCGGTCTGTATCCCGCTGGCCGCGGTGATGAACACCGCGCTGTCGGCGACCCGCGGGTTGTCGACGATCCGGCCGACCGTGCTGGTCGACAAGATCGGCCGCGCCCTGCTGCAGGTCGGCTGCATCCTGGTCGCCGTCGCGGCCGGCTCGGGGCTCGGCGGGCTGACCTTCGCCTGGGCCGCGCCGTACTTCGTGGGCGCGGTCGTCGCGGTCACCTGGTACGTGCGGATCGAGCACCGGCTGATCAGCAAGCGCGGACTGGGCCAGGCAGCGTCGGCCAAGAAGGACCTCTGGCGCGAGTACGCCGTCTACACCTGGCCGCGGGTGATCTCGCGGATCAGCCAGAGCATCCTGCAGCGCGCGGACATCGTGCTGATCGCCGCGTTCCGCTCCCCCGCCGAGGCGGCGGTCTACACGGTCGCGACCCGGTTGTTCGTGATCGGGCAGCTGGGGACGCAGGCGATCCAGCAGGTGGCCGCGCCGCACACGAGCGCGCTGCTGTCGTCCGGTGACCACAAGGCGACCAAGCGGGTCTTCCAGACCATCACCGCCTGGACCATGTCGCTCACCTGGCCGTTCTTCCTTGCCTGCTTGGCACTTGCGCCGATGCTGCTGCACCTGTTCGGCGGTCGACGTACCGCAGTGGACACGGCGTGGTCGTCGTCCTGGCCATCGCCGCGCTGCTCGCGGCGGCCGGTGGACCGGTCGACCTGATCCTGCTGATGGCCGGCCGGAGCGGGCTCAGCCTGGTCAACAGCCTGGTCGCGCTCGGCGTGAACCTCGGCCTGAACCTGCTGCTGATCCCGCACCTCGGCATCATCGGTGCGGCCATCGCCTGGGCCGCGGCGATTGTTGTCCGCAACGTGCTCGGCATGGCGCAGGTGATCAACAACTTGCACTGGCTACCGTTCAGCAAGCTGTCGGTGTACGTCGGTGCGCTCGCGCTGGCCTGCTTCGCAGTACCCGCCCAACTGCTTCAACTCGCCGGAGATCCTTCCGACGGGCTGCTCGTGGTGGTGCTGGCAGTGGGGGCCGTCGCCTACCTCGGGGCGTTGTACAAGTTGCGCGACCAACTCGCGCTGACGGCGTTCACCGCGATGCTGCGGCGACGCCGGACCCCAGACCTGGCCGGCACCGAGCCGACCGCGGAAGTGAAGCCGGTAGAGACGTCATGACCTCTCGCTCTTCCTCGACCCTTTCGGCCGTTCTGCACTCCAGCGGGGTGCGGTCGGCGGTGGCGCTGCTGGCGTTCACCGTCGTCGGGGTGGCGGGGTGTGCGCAGGCGGAGCCACTGGCCGCGCCGGGGACCGCCGGGCCGGCCAACACGGGCGGTCTGGTGCTGTCCACCGGCTTCTCCGACGCCAGCCAGCTGGGCCGCTCGGCGCCGACCGGGATCCGGACCAGCTTCGGGCCGGTGGTGACGTCGGCCGGGCAGAACCTGGTCGGCGTGGTGCGGCTGGCGGCCGGCGAGCAGCATTCGCTGGCCCTGGGCCATGACGGGCGCGTGCTCGCCTGGGGCGCCAACGACGACGGGCAGCTGGGCAACGGCAGTCGTGGGCCGTCGGCCTCCCCCGCGTACGTGCGGGCGCCGGACGGCGCCCCCGGGCAGTTGACCGGGGTCACCGACATCGCGGCCGACTCCAACACGTCCGTTGCCCTGCGCAAGGACGGCACCGTGGTCGTCTGGGGCCGGGACAACTCCGGCCAGCGCGGCAACGCCGACATCACTCCGGACCCGCTCACTCCCAGCGTCGTGCTGAACCCGGCCGGCTCCGGCCCGCTGACCGGCGTACGGGCGATCTCCGTCGACGGTGGCAGTGAGCTCGCGCTGACCGATCAAGGCACTGTTCTGGGTTGGGGAGACAACACGTACGGCCAGCTCGGGGCGTCGGCTCCGGCCGTGGCCAAACTGCCGGTGGCCGTCACCGGGGCGGGCCGGGTGCCGCTGACCGGCGTACGGGCGATCGCCATCGGCGGGCAGCATTCCGTTGCCCTGCTGGGCGATGGGCGCGTCGTCGCCTGGGGACGCAACGAGGTCAACCAGCTCGGCGACGGGACCACGACCGGGCGGAGCACCCCGCACGAGGTGCTGATCGCACCGGGCAAACCGCTGATGGGCGCGACCGAGATCTCGTCGGCGGAGAAGCACACGCTGGCGTTACTGAAGGACGGCACCGTGGTCGGCTGGGGCCGCAACAACGGCGGTCAGCTCGGCGACGGCACCTTGAAGACGCGGGCGTTCGCGACCCAGGTCCGGGGTCGCGGGAAGGACCCGAAACTCGTCGGTGTGCAGCATGTGGTGGCCGGCGAGGGGTACAGCGTCGCGGTGCTGACGGACGGCACGATCATGACCTGGGGCGCCAACGGGCGTGGTCAGCTGGCCAGCGGCGACCGGGAGGACCGGAGCAAGCCCGGACCGGTCACGGTCGAGAACGGCGTACCGCCACCGAGTTGGGTGACCGCGATCGGCGCCGGCCGGCGGCACCTGCTGATCGCCTTGCGGTAAAGGGCTATCTGGCCTTCTTCGGGACGTCCGGCGGCTTCAGCGGCAGCGAGTCCAGCACCTTGCGGAGGATCTTGACCGAGGGGTCCTCCGGCGCGAGCAGGGTCTCCCCGACGGTGCCGAACTCGGTCTCGTTCCAGTAGACCAGCGCCTTCACCTGCGGGTACGGCTTCAGCTGGGCCGGGATGGCGCCGAAGATGGCGCTCCGCTTGGTCTCCCCCAGCTTGCGGTCGACGCCCCACTCGCCGAGCATGATCGGCTTGCCGGGATGTTTCGTGGTTGCCCAGGTGTAGAACCCCGGCCAGGCCGGGAAGTCCTCGGCGGTGCGGTTGATGGCCCGGCCGAGGCCGCTGCCCCAGACCGGGTTGTCGCTGAAGATGTACGGATCCTCGGCGATCCAGTCGACCACGTCGTCACCGGGGTACAGGTCCTCGAACCAGGGCTGTGAACCCCAGTGCGGCGTCCCCATGTAGTTCATCACGTAGATCGCGTTGGTCACGCCGTTGGAGCGCATCCGCTCGACCACGTGCCGGTACATGCCGGCGAAGTCCTTGGCCGTCATCCCGGAGCCCGCCTTCGGGACGACTTCATCCTCGGGCTCGTGGTGGATCACCAGGAAGAACTTCTCCGGGAAGGTCGACTTCAGGTAGCTGGCCTCGGCGTCGATCGCCGCGTCGACGATCTTGTCGCCGGCCGCCACTTCCGCCCAGGTGCGGCCCATCTCCGGCTTCCAGTTCAGCAGCAGCATCCGCTTCTTCCCTGGTTCGCGGGCGCGCTTGATCATGTTGGCGCTCGGGAACAGGCCCGGGCTGGAGTTGTAGTAGTGCGCGATGTCGACCGGCTGCCCGATCACGTGCTCGAAGTCGGGCAGCGCCTCGTCCCAGGTCTCGCTGCCGATCGGGTTCGCCGCCGCGCCGAACCAGACGCCGCACTTGGGGACCAGGAGGTCGGTGACGCCACAGCCGGGCGTGGGAGTCGGCGTACCGGGGGTTCCGGGCGTCCCAGGTGTCTCCGGGGTGCCGGGCGTGCCCGGGGTTCCCGGCGTACCGGGGGTGCCTGGTGGGCCGGACGGGGTCGGGGTGGGCACGACCGCGCCGCCACCTGATTGGCCATCGTCGTCGGACACCAGGGCGGTGCTGACCAGACCGACAGCGATCGCTCCGGCGGTCACCGCGGCTGTCATCAGCCAGCGGTTCCTGCCTCGCCCCCTGCTCGGCTCGTTCATCACTGCATGCTACTGCCCGCTACGCAGAATCAGCGAGATTGACGCCGTACCGGTGTCCCGCGGGGCGAGAGGGGGCGGTTCGCCCCGCGGGATCCGGTCCTGCGCGGTGCCTGAACCCGTGGGGGATGGATTCAGGCGCCTCCCGGACCACTGGCCC
Source organism: uncultured Actinomycetota bacterium (assembly GCA_963740725.1). Classification (GTDB taxonomy): domain Bacteria; phylum Actinomycetota; class Actinomycetes; order Propionibacteriales; family Kribbellaceae; genus Kribbella. Next base: position 99,131 of record CAVUFT010000025.1, on the reverse strand, counting down.
CTCGGGGGTTGGGCCAGTCCCGGTTCCCGGGTCTGGGGAGACCCGGGGGTTCTTGGGGAGGTGCCGATTCCCGGGTCGTGAAGACCCCGGGAGGTTTGGGGAGGTCCCGGGTCGTGGAGACCCCGGAGGTTTGGGGAGGGTGCCGGAGCAGGGTCCGGCACCCCGGGAGGGCGGGGATGCCAGGGCGACGGGCCCCGGCATCCCCGGTGGGCTCTACCGGCACACAGGGGGCCGGTAGAGCCCGGGGAGGGCTAGTTCAGCCTGCGGGCCAGGGGGCCGCTGTCCAGCACCTGCTGGGCGGTGGACCTGGCCGTACTCGACGAGTCCAGCCTGGTCAGGCCGACCGGGTCGAACTTCGTCTCGTTCCAGTACACGAGCGCCTTGAGCGCCGGCAGTTTCGCCAGCCCCTCGTCGACCGTGTTCAGGATGTCGGCCTTGTTCTTGCCGAAGGTGAGCTGCTCGTTGACGCCCCACTCACCCAGCATGATCGGCTTGCCCGGGTGCTTGGTCGTCGCCCAGGTGTAGAAGCCCGGCCAGTTCGGGTAGGTGTAGGTGTCCTTGCGGTCGACCGCGTTGGCGAAGTCGGTCCACCAGTCCTTGGAGTTCCCGAAGATGTACGGGTCCTCCGCGATCCAGTCGACGACGTCGTCACCGGGGTAGAGATCGGCGAACCAGGACTGCGAGCCCCAGTGCGGCGTTCCCATGTAGTTCATCACGAAGACCGCGTTGGTGACGCCGTTGGCCTTCAGCCGCAGGGCCACGTGCCGGTACATCGCCTTGTAGTCCTTGGCCGTCATCCCCGATCCGGCGGCCGGCTTGACCTCGTCCTCCGGCTCGTGGTGGATCCCGAGGAAGAACTTCTCCGGGAAGGTCGTCTTCAGGTACTTGGCCTCGGCATCGATCGCCGCGTCCACCGCCGGGTCACCGGCCGCCACCTGGGCCCAGGTACGGCCCATCTCCGGCTTCCAGTTCAGCAGCAGGATCCGCTTCTTGCCTGGTTCACGGGCGCGCTTGATCATGTCCGCGCTCGGGAACACCTTCGGGCTGGAGTTGTAGTAGTGCGCGATGTCGACCGTCCGGCCGATCGTCGACTCGAAGGCCGGCAGGGCGGCATCCCACGACTCGGTGCCCAGCGGGTTGGCCGCGGCACCGAACCAGGCGCCGCAGGACGGCACCAGCAGGGCCGAGACCGAACAGCCCGGACCGGCGGTCGGGGTGGAGGTCGGCGTGGACGTCGGCGCCGTGGTGGGCTTGGTCGGAGCCGTGGTCGGCTTCGTCGGCGCGGTCGTCGGCTTCGTCGGGCCACCGGTGCGGGTCGGTGGTCGGCTTGGTCGGCAGCTTCGTCGGCGCGACGGTGGGCATGGACGGCGTCGGGCCGTCACTGTCGCGCAGGTAGCTGATCTCCAGCTTCGACTCGCTGCGGCCCGACTCCCGCGAACCGAAGACGGCGTAGTTGCTGCCTTCGGGCTGGGTCAGGACCAGGTTCAGGACGCCGGCCTCGGTCACCGCGGCCGACACGTCGATCCGTAGCTCCGACGACTTGCCGTCGTCGGCCACGGTCGCGATCGGCGTACCAGCGGCCTTCGGCGCGGTCGCGTAGCTGACACTCTCGGTCCAGCCACTGGGACCAGTGGCGGCCGTGATCGTGCCGGCGGTTCCGCGGGTCAGCCGGTGCAGCACCAGCGTCGCCTTGCGGTCGATCCCTGCGGCGACGGGGGGCACGGTGAACCGCAGCAGGATCGATGCCTCGCTCTTCTTCGCCACCAGCCGCGACGACCAGCCATGACGCTGGGTGCTCGACTTGCTGGAGACGTAGGCGTCGGCGTTGGCCGACAGCTGGACGGGATCCGGGAGCTTGGTCGGCTTGTTGAGCGCCGCAACGCCCAGCCCGGTGGTACCCAGCAGGATCGCGATCGCTGCGACGATCGGGATCAGTGTTCTCCGGCCCGCTTTGGCGACCGGTTCGTTCAGTACGTCGGAGGGAACGGCAGCACGATGTCGTGCATACCTACGGGAGATTTCATCCCGCATGGGGGCAGTCCTTCCTGCACGCCTGTGAGGTTAGCTGTCGGGCTCGGATCGGAAGAATTACCCGGCCGTTTTTCACGGCTTCGCCCCAAGGACTTGTCCGGACGTTTCGCGTCCGGTCGGTCCGGGAACCTGTGGGTCCCCCACTTCCGCCCTCTATTGCTGGGTGGTAGTTGATCGTCGACCCCGAGGGCGGAACTCGGCGTTACGAGTCGGCGATTTGGCGGTACCTGGCCAACCCCAGCCGGGCCAGGCGCGTTGACCTTACGCAGAAGTTCACAAGGGGCTCAAGACCACGCGTTCCGGGCTTAACATGCACGATCCGTGACGAGAACACGGAGCGTAGTATTACAGCTAGATAACAAGCCGAATCGTTACGTAACGTAGAAGAAGTCCGGCTATCCGGACACTTTTTGCCTTGATTCGATCTGAATCTGAGCTGTGATTTGAATGAACTCTTTACTCAACGAGAGCCGCCCGAGCAGAGCTGAAACGCTTGTTTTGCAGGTATTTCAAGCGACTGATTCAGCGCTTTCTGCGACGGTGCCCGGCGGCCAGCCGGTCGATGATGCTGCCGGTGGTCGCGACGGCCGCAGCCACTTGCGCTCTGTCACGGTCGTTCTCCTGCTCGGACACCGACTGGCTCTCCGGGTCCTTCAGAATGGCCGCCAGGGTGTCCAGGAAGGCCCCGCGCTCTTCGCAGAGGGTGACGAGGCCCAGCTTTCCCATCCGGCGCGAGAACTCCTGCTGGTGCTGGTCCACGTGCTCGCCCAGGGCAGGGTCACGCGGCACTACCAACGGCTTGCGGCCCTGTTTGCGGACCTCGAGCATCGTCGCCGGTCCGCCGTGTGTGACGACGGCTGTCGCCCGGCGCATCAGGCCCTGCAATTCGTCGTACGGGACGATGGTGACGCCCTCGGCACGGCGCGGGGCGGCGGTGTCACCGACCTGCGCGAGGGCTCTCAGCGACTCGTTGCCGGGTTGCTCGAGGAAGTCGTCCAGCCACCCCACCAGCCGGTCGAAGCGGTGGTGGTCGGTGCCCAGGATGACCAGCACGTCCAGATCGAGTCGCTCACAGCAGCCTCCCGACCACGGTCGACCCGGCGTACAGGTCCTTCTGTTCTTCCCACTGGACCAGCATCCGGGTGGTGAACGGGCGGCACAGCTTGGCGGTCAGGGTGGCGTGGTCGATCCGGTCGAACACCTCGATGTAGACGGTCGGGACCCGCTGCAGGCGGGCGAGCACGAAGAACGGCAGCGCGACGCCGGCGCCGGTGGTGACGACGACGTCGGGACGCTCCTTGACCATCACCCGGACCGCGAGCAGCGTGTTGCGGATCAGGTTCTTGATGTTGCGGGTGGTCGGGTAGTAGGCGAAGTACGCCCGCTCCCCCGCCAGCAACGACCGGCCGTCCTCGGTCGGGAACGTCACCCAGGCCGTGTCCCGCTGCGACCACCAGGGCTTCAGCGTCATCAGCTGAGCCAGGTGCCCGCCACTGGAACAGACCATCAGCACCCGGAGCTGGCTGTCCGGCTCGGTCGCGCTCACCGGGCCTCGTTCACCATGCCGGCCCCGACGGTGCGGTTGGTCGCCTCGTCGATCAGCACGAAGCCACCGGTCAACCGGTTCCGCTTGTACTCGTCGCAGAGCAGCGGCTGGGTGGTCCGCAGCCGGACCCGGCCGATGTCGTTCAGGCCCAGCTGGTCGGCCGCCATGTCGCGGTGCAGCGAGTTGATGTCGAGCCGGTACTGCAGGTCCTTCACCATCGCGCGCGCCGACCGGGTGGTGTGCTTGATCGCGAGCTTCTGACCGGGCCGCAGCGGGGCGTCGTCCATCCAGCAGATCATCGCGTCGATGTCCTGGGTGACGGCCGGTGCGTTGTTCACCCGGCAGATCATGTCACCCCGGGAGACGTCGATCTCGTCGGTCAGCCGGATCGTCACCGACATCGACGGGAACGCCTCGTCGATCTCGCCGTCGGCGGTCTCGATCGAGCGGATCGTGGAGGTGAAGCCGGACGGCAGCACCATCACCTCGTCGCCGGGCCTGAGGATCCCGCCCGCCACCTGGCCGGCGTACCCGCGGTAGTCGCGGTGCTGGTCGGACTGCGGGCGGATCACGTACTGCACCGGGAAGCGGACGTCGATCAGGTTCCGGTCGCTGGCCACGTGCACGTTCTCCAGGTGGTGCAGCAGACTCGGCCCCTCGTACCAGCTCATGTTCGTCGAGCGGGTGACGATGTTGTCGCCGGCCAGCGCGGAGACCGGGATGATGGTCAGGTCGCCGACGTCCAGCTTGGTGGCGAACTGGGTGAACTCGGCGCGGATCTCCTCGAAGACGTCCTCGGAGTAGTCGACCAGGTCCATCTTGTTCACGCACAGCACCAGGTGCGGGACGTGCAGAAGCGTTGCCAGGAAGGCGTGCCGGCGACTCTGCTCCAGCAGGCCCTTCCGCGCGTCGACCAGGATCAGCGCGAGATCGGCGGTCGATGCACCGGTCACCATGTTGCGGGTGTACTGGATGTGGCCCGGGGTGTCGGCGACGATGAACTTGCGCCGCGGCGTCGCGAAGTACCGGTAGGCGACGTCGATCGTGATGCCCTGCTCCCGCTCGGCCCGCAGGCCGTCGGTCAGCAGTGCGAGGTTCACGTAGTCGTCGCCGCGGTCGCGGCTGGCCCGCTCGACCGACTCGATCTGGTCGGTGAAGACCGATTTGGTGTCGTAGAGGAGCCGCCCGATCAGCGTGCTCTTGCCGTCGTCGACGGATCCGGCCGTGGCCAGTCTGAGGATGTCCACGATCAGAAGTACCCTTCCCGCTTGCGGTCTTCCATCGCGGCCTCGCTGAACTTGTCGTCCCCGCGAGTGGCGCCGCGCTCGGTGATCCGGGTGCTGGCGACCTCTTCGATGACCTTGGCCACCGTGTCCGCGTCCGACTTCACCGCGGCCGTCAGCGACGCGTCGCCGACCGTGCGGTAGCGGACCATCGCGGTGAAGGTCTGCTCGCCGTCCTTCGGCTGACAGAACTCGTTCGCCGCGTAGAGCATGCCGTTGCGGTCGAAGACCGTCCGCTCGTGCGCGTAGTAGATCGACGGCAGCTCGAGCTGCTCCTGCTCGATGTACTGCCAGATGTCCAGTTCGGTCCAGTTCGACAGTGGGAAGACCCGGATGCTCTCGCCCAGGTGGATCCGGCCGTTGTAGAGGTTCCACAGCTCGGGCCGCTGGTTCTTCGGGTCCCACTGGCCGAACTCGTCGCGGAACGAGTAGACCCGCTCCTTGGCCCGGGCCTTGTCCTCGTCGCGGCGGGCGCCGCCGAAGACCGCGGTGAACTGGTGCTTCTCCAGCGCTTCCAGCAGGACCGGCGTCTGGATCCGGTTCCTGGTGCCGTCCGGCGGAGCCTGCACGAAGCCGCGGTCCAGTGCTTCCTGGACGCTGGCCACGACCAGCTGTACGCCGACCTCGGCGACCCGGCGGTCGCGGTACTCCAGTACTTCGGGGAAGTTGTGCCCGGTGTCGACATGCATCACCGAGAACGGGATACGGGCCGGGTGGAACGCCTTCTGGGCGAGCCGGAGCATCACGATCGAGTCCTTGCCGCCGGAGAACAGCAGCACCGGGCGCTCGAACTCGGCAGCGACCTCACGGAAGATGTAGATCGCTTCGGACTCCAGGGTCTCCAGTTGGGTCAACTGGTAGTTCCGGCTCACGAGGCTCTCACTTCCGCTTCTGGTTGCTGGCTGGCAATGGCAGCCAGCAGCTTGGCAGAAATCTCTGGGCGACACACAACCAGGTCGGGCAGCTTCGGGCTCGGCTGGTTGTACAGCAGGGGTGATCCGTCGATCCGGCTGCAGAACAGCCCGGCCGCCTGGGCGACCGCGACCGGCGCGGCCGAGTCCCACTCGTACTGGCCGCCGGCATGGACATAAGCGTCGACCTCGCCGCGGAGTACGGCGGTGGCCTTGACGCCGGCCGAGCCCATCGGGACCAGCTCGGCGCCGAGCTCGGCCGCCAGGTACTCGACCAGGGCCGGCGGGCGGCTCCGGCTGACGGCGATCCGCAGTGGACCGTCCGGACGCGGCGGCAGCAGGCGCGGGTCGATCGTGTCGTGCACGATCTGCTGGGCCGGGAGCGCGACCGCACCGGCGACGAGCTCACCCCGCTCCCAGAGCGCGACGTGGACGGCCCAGTCGGACCGGTCGGCTTCGCCGTACTCCCGGGTGCCGTCCAGTGGGTCGATGATCCACACCCGGTCGGCCGACAGCCGCGCGGTGGTGTCCGCGGACTCCTCACTCAGTACTGCGTCGTCCGGGCGCCGCTCGGCCAGTCCGCCGATCAGCAGCTCGTTCGCCAGTTCATCACCGCGGGCCCCCAGCTCCCGTCCCGACAGCGCTGTGACGCGCAGTTCGAGCAGCAGCTTTCCCGCGGCGGCGGCTAGTTCTACGGCGAGTTCGCCGTCTTCCCTGGTCGCCATTCGGTCCCCCTTCATCAGTCCCCAGTGCCCGCGGCCAACTTCTCGCCGCGGACCTTCCCCCCTGCTCCAGACGCCCTAGTAGGCGCCGGAGCCCTTCACCACAGCTCGCACGGTCTTCCACAGGATCAGCAGATCCAGCGTCATCGACCAGTTGTCCACGTACCTCAGGTCGAGCAGCACCGAGTCGTCCCAGGACAGATCGCTGCGGCCACTCACCTGCCACAGTCCGGTCAGTCCGGGCTTGACCAGCATCCGCCGGGTGTCGTCGGCGGCGTACATCGCCACCTCCTGCTCCAGCGGAGGCCGCGGGCCGACCAGGGACATCTCGCCGCGCAGCACGTTGATCAGCTGCGGCAGCTCGTCCAGCGAGTAGCGGCGCAGGTACTGGCCGACCTTGGTGACCCGAGGGTCGACCCTGAGCTTGAAGAGGACCGTGTTGCCGTCGCTCTGTGGCTCCAGGGCGGCCTGTTGCGTCTCGGCACCGGTGACCATCGTGCGGAACTTCAGCATCGTGAACATCTCGTTGCCGCGGCCGACCCGCGGCTGCTTGAACAGCGCCGGTCCACGGCTGCTCAGCTTGACCGACAGTGCGATGCCCGCCAGCAGCGGCAGCGCGATCGTCAGCAGGAACAGGGCCGCCATCCGGTCGAAGATGCTCTTCAGCAGGTGCGGACCCGCACTCGCCGACGGCCGCTCCAGGTGCAGCAGCGACAGCCCGGCGACCGGGCGGACCGAGATCCGCGGCCCGGCGACCTCGATGATGCCCGGCGAGACGATCAGCTCGACGCCGTGCTGCTCCAGGGCCCAGGACAGCCGCCGCAGCGACTGCCCGGCCAGATCGGGGTCGGAGGCGATCGCGACCACGTCGACCGAGTGCCGGTTGACCGCGGCCATGATGTCGGCCTCGTCGAGTGCGTCGGCCGGCGTCGCGCCCGGACGGGAATCACCGCGCGGACGGCAGACCGCCACGACGCGGAACCCGTCGGCCGGACGCTTCTCCAGCCGCTGGCTCAGCTCGGCGGCCTCGCCGTTGCGGCCGACCACCAGCACGCGGCGCATGCAGCGACCGCGGTAACGGTGCCGGCTCAGGTCGCGACGCAGGAAGTACCGCAGCAGCAGGGCCAGCACGACGGTCGCGGGGATGGCCAGTACGACGAAGCCGCGGGCGATCTCGCTCTTGGTCGCGTACGACGCGATCGCGACGAGCGCGGTGAGTCCGACCCCCGAACGGAGGATCGAGCGGAACTCGTCCGCGCCCGCGCCGAAGGAACGCGACTCGTACCCCCGGGACAGGGCGACCGCGGCAACCCATGCCAACGGCAACAGACTTCCGAAGATCAGGTATCCCGCACCGACGGTGTAACCGAACCTGGTCAGCAACGCGACCGAGGCACCGATCACCGCGGCGAGCAGGTCACCACCGATCGCGGCCCAGCGGTACACGGCGACCCATGGCGGCTCCGTCACCCAGGCCGAGCGCGGCACGATGGCCGGCACCGTGTCCGGAACGACCCAGACCGGCCGGCGCCGGTCGAGCACGTCCGTAGCGGTCGGCTCGATGGAACCCACCTCCGACATGTTCTCCCCCATGACGGCATTATCCGTCACCCGCAGTCACCCCCCGGTGAGAATCGGTCCCCGTTTCCCCCGGGCCCGATTTGCCGCATGTTCGCCACCCCGTCGGCGGCAATTCACCTGAGGGTACTACGTGTCACGGCCTTCCGACAGCAGCAACTCCCCGGGACTGTGAACAGCCTGTTAACAACCGAAGGGCCGACCCTCACGGGCCGGCCCATCACGCTGCGTGTCCCGGCCGCCGGAGCGACCAGGACATCGTTGTCAGCCCGCGATCAGGCCGTCGCCGCTGATCAGCTCACGCATCTCGGCGAGCGTGCTGTCCCCCGGCGGCAGGATCGCGTCGGAGTCGTGCAGCTCGTTGTCCGGCACCCGCTCGCCGCTGCGGACGAACTCCAGCAGCGCGCCGAACGCAGTACGGAACCCGTCCTCGTCTCCGGAGGAGACGGCCTTCTCCAGATCGGTGTCGACCGCGTTGAGCTGGTCGAGCTTCTCATCGGCCAGCTTCCACTGACCTTCACCCATGATCCGGACGATCATCGTGCGTCTCCGTCCTGCGGTCGAACCGGCTCTGCTTGCTGACTGGGCTGCTGCACAGGCTGCGCCGCACCGGGCGCGTCCTGGGCGATCTCCTTCGGTGCTGCGCTACCACCGAGCTGGGCCTTCATCGCGGCCAGCTCGTTCTCCACGTCGGAACCGGACGACATCCGCTCCAGCTCCAGCGTGATGCTGTCCTTGCTGCTCCCGGAGGCGTCGTCGAGCGCGCCGGAGGCCAGCAGCTCGTCGATCGCGCCGGCCCGGGCCTGCATCTGCTGGGTCTTGTCCTCGGCCCGCTGGACCGCCAGGCCGACGTCGCTCATCTCCTCGGAGATGCCGGAGAAGGCCTCGTTGATCCGGGTCTGCGCCTCGGCGGCCGTGTAGGTCGCCTTGATCGTCTCCTTGCGGGTCCGGAACGACTCCACCTTGGCCTGCAGCCGCTGCGAGGCGAGGGTGAGCTTCTCCTCCTCACCCTGCAACTGGGCGTGCTGGGCGGTCAGATCGTCGATCTGGCCCTGCAGGCCGGACTTGCGGGTCAGGGCCTCCCGGGCCAGGTCCTCGCGGCCCATCGAGAGCGCCTTCTGGGCCTGGTCCTGCAGCTTCTGCGACTGCGACTGCAGCTGCGAGGCCTGCAGTTCGACCCGCTTGCGGCTGGTGGCGACGTCGGCTACACCCCGGCGCACCTTCTGCAACAGCTCGAGCTGCTTCTGGTACGAGTAGTCAAGGGTCTCGCGAGGATCTTCAGCTTTGTCCAAAGCCGAATTGGCCTTGGCCTTGAAGATCGTCGACACCCGCCTGAAGATGCTCATCGATATCCGTACCCCTTCTGTGCCGGAGAGTGGACCCGGCGTGCGTGTCAACCACCCTATGTCCCGATGGGTCACCACACCATCAGGACCGGCCCCGATAAAGTGGTGGTCAGTTCCGGGGACCACCCCGAGTCGGGCGAGCCGCCCGGTTGAGCAAGCCAGTCCCGAATGAGGTTCAGTCCCCGTGTTCCGTCGTACCAAGTCTGAGACATCGCCCCAAACCCCGGCCAGCACCCCCGGCAAGGTCGGGGGCAAGGGCCGGCCGACCCCGACCCGGCAAAGAGGCCGAGGCGGCTCGCAAGCAGGCGCTGAAGAAGCCGCGCAACCGCAAGGAGGCCGCGGCGTACCGGCGCGAGAAGGTCCGGATCGAGCGCGGCAAGATGCAGGAGGCGATGAAGACCGGCGACGACCGCTACCTGCCGGCCGCCGACAAGGGCCCGGTACGCCGGTTCGCCCGCGACTACGTCGACGCCCGCTGGTCGGTGATGGAGTTCGCCCTGCCGGTGCTGCTGGTGATCTCGCTGCTCGGCGTCGTGTTCTCGCAGGCCTTCACCTGGCTGCCCGGGCTGGTCAACATCCTCTTCCTGGTGATGATCGTCGCGATCGGCGCCGACTGGTTCCTGATCACCGGTGGCATCAAGCGCGCGGTGGCCCGGAAGTTCCCGGACGAGTCCGCCAAGGGCATCGGCTTCTACGCCGTCCGGCGGACCATGCAGATGCGCCGCTGGCGGCTGCCCAAGCCGATGGTCGCCCGGGGCGAAAAGCCGGTGTAGCACTGGGTAGGGTCTGAGGTATGGACTTTCGTTATCTCGGCAACAGTGGGTTGAAGGTCAGCGAGATCTCCTACGGGAACTGGCTGACACATGGCTCGCAGGTGGAGAACGAGCAGGCGAAGGCCTGTGTGAAGGCGGCCCTGGAGGCCGGGATCACCACGTTCGACACGGCGGACACCTATGCCAACACCGCGGCGGAGACCGTGCTCGGTGAGGCCCTGGCAGGGGTCCGCGCGCGAGTCGCTGGAGATCCTCACCAAGGTGTACTGGCCGACCGGCCCGGGTGGACCGAACGACACCGGGCCTGTCCCGCAAGCACATCCACGAGTCGATCAACGCTTCGCTGAAGCGGCTGCAAGACCGACTACGTGGACGTCTACCAGGCGCACCGGCTCGACACCGAGACGCCGCTCGAGGAGACGATGGAGGCCTTCGCCGACGTGGTCCGGCAGGGCAAGGCGCTCTACATCGGTACGTCGGAGTGGACCGCCGAGCAGCTCCAGGAAGGGCCACCGGCTGGCCCGCGAGCTGCGCATCCCGCTGGTCTCGAACCAGCCGCAGTACAGCATGCTCTGGCGGGTCATCGAGGCCGAGGTCGTCCCGGCCTCGGAGGAGCTCGGGATCGGCCAGGTCGTCTTCTCCCCGATCGCGCAGGGCGTGCTGACGGGCAAGTACCAGCCCGGACAGCAGCCGCCGGAAGGTTCGCGGGCGACCGACGAGAAGGGCGGCGCGAACTTCGTCAAGCGGTTCCTGACCGACGACGTGCTGACCCGCGTGCAGCAGCTGAAGCCGGTCGCGGACGAGGTGGGCCTGTCGCTCGCCCAGCTCGCGGTCGCCTGGGTGCTGCAGAACCCGAACGTGTCGTCGGCCATCACCGGCGCGTCCCGCCCGGAGCAGGTCACCGAGAACGTCAAGGCGGCCGGCGTGAAGCTCGAGGAGGAGCAGTTGAAGCAGATCGACGAGATCCTCGGCAGCGTGGTCGAGCGCGATCCCGCGAAGACCGAGCAGAACGCCCCGCAGACCAGGCCGGGCCGATGAGCTGGACGTGGCGGTTCGAGACCGCCGACGGCGCTCCGGCCGACCCGGGCGAGGTGACCGGCGACTTCTCGGCCCAGGGCGACGCGGAGAGCTGGCTGGGCGAGATCTGGCGTGAGCTCGCCGAGAAGGGCGTCGGTCAGGTCTACCTGCTCGAGGACGGCCGTGAGGTCTACGGCCCGATGAGCCTCGCCGCGCAGGAGTAGAATCAGAGCCCGTACGACTAGAACTGCCGCACCAAGCCCGTACTGCGAACTGCCCGCCGCGGGTTTCGCAGTACGGGCTCGGTAAGCTGCGCTCGAACCAAACTCCTGTGCCGCAGGGAAGCCGGTCCGAAGCCGGCGCTGACCCGCAACCGTAGGCCACGGCATGCCGCGTGGCGAGCCGGAACACTGTGGCACAGGCGACAGGCTCACCGACCCGCCGAGGCTCGCGGGTGGAGCCGGGCCGATCGGCCCGACCTTCGAACCGGCAGCGGCGCGAAGTCCTCCACCGGAGTCCCGGCCTGAGCGAGGACACGAGATGACTGCACACCGGACCGCACGCCTGCTTCTCAGCCTGCTGGCGGGCCTGCTGCTCGCGGGAACCGTGACGGCTACCGCCGCACAGGCAGAGGACGGCTACCGCTTCTGGGGCTACTACCAGTGGAGTGGCAGCCAGTGGGCCTTCGCACAGAAGGGTTCTGACGCCGTAGTACCGAAGGACGGTGCCGTCGAGGGCTGGCGGTACGCAGTCGGTGGCGCCAAGCCCCGCGTGCCCCGGGCCGCCGGTGACTTCAACGCCATCTGCGGTACGACGCCGGCCGAGTCCGGGAAGAAGCGCGTCGCCCTCGTGATCGACCCGGGCACCCAGGCCGACTCAGCGGCCGGCCAGGCCCCACCGGCTCCGACCGGCACCTGTGTGGTCACCGACCCGGCGGCAACCGGCGCGAAGGTCCTGGCCGCGGTAGGGCCGGTCCGGATCGAGAAGGGTCTGACCTGCGGCATCAACGGCTACCCGGAGACGACCTGCGGCCAGCCGGTGAACAAGATCAACGTGCCCGCCACCGACGCCCCGGTGACGCCTGCAGATCCAGCCGGCCGTCGGCTCGACCGCCATCCCTACTGCGACTCCTCAAGCCAACACGCCCGCGCCGGCCAAGCAGGACGACGACAGTGGCGCGCCCTGGGGCGGGATCGTCGGCTTGGCGGTGCTGGTACTCCTGCTTGCCGGTGGTGGCTTCTTCCTGAGCTCGCCGTCGCCGCAGTCAGCACGCGGGCCAGTAGTGCGCGCTGTCCACCACCTCACACTCCCCCGGGCTCTGCACCCGGGGGCTTGGTGGTTGTGGGCGTTGGGCCTCGCGGTAGCCGCCAGCAGGACTCGCAACCCCGTGCTGCTGGTCCTGATCCTCGCCGTAGCCGGTTTCGTCGTCGCCGCACGCCGCGGTGACGCGCCCTGGGCCAACAGCTACATCGCGTTCCTCAAGCTCGGCCTGGTGGTGATCGGCCTCCGCGTTGTCCTGCAAGCACTCCTGTCGACACGCTCGCAGGGCAACACCCTGCTCTTCACCCTGCCGCAGATCCCCTTGCCGGACTGGGCCAACGGAGTGAAGCTCGGCGGCGAGGTGACCGCCGAGGCCCTGCTGACAGCCCTGTACGACGGGGGCCAGCTCGCGGTGATGCTCTGCTGCATCGGCGCGGCGAATGCCCTGGCCAGCCCGCGCAGGCTGCTCAAGTCGTTGCCCGGGGCCCTCTACGAGATGGGTGTCGCCTGCGTGGTCGCGCTGACTTTCGCCCCGCAGCTCGTCACCGACGCCCGCCGCATCCGGGGCGCCCGACGACTCCGCGGCCGGACCAGAGGCTCCTTCCGTACTACGGCGATGCCCGTGCTCGAAGGTGCCCTGGACCGGTCGGTCGAGCTGGCGGCAGCAATGGACTCCCGCGGCTACGGCCGTACTGCGCACGTGCCACGTCGCCAGCGCAGGATCACGGGAGGCTCTGTGCTGCTGGGCCTGCTCGGCATTGCCCTGGGCGTGTATTCGCTTCTTACCGACGCTATGGCGTTCCCTGTAGCCATGGCTGCACTAGTGATCGGCTTGCTGCTTGCTGTCGCCGCAATGGCCGTCGGGCGCCAGCGAGTAACCAGGACTCGCTACCGCCCGGACCCGTGGGCGCTACCGGAGTGGCTCGTCACTGCAGCCGGAGCCGCCGCTGCGGCAACCATGATCGTTGCCGCCGCCCGCGGTGTGGACGGACTCGTCTTGGCCGGCCCGCTGGTCGTTCCGCCTGTGCCTGTCGTCCCAGTGCTCGGCCTGCTGATCGGCCTGGTCCCTGCCTTTGCCGCACCGCCCCTGACCCGCCGGACCCGGCTGGTGCCCGCATGATCGAGTTCGACCGGGTCACGGTCACGTACGCCGGCGCGAAGGAACCTGCGATCCGCGACGTGAGTTTCACCGTCCCTGAAGGCGAGCTGGCGCTGGTGATCGGCCGGACCGGCTCCGGCAAGTCCACGCTGCTGCGGACCATCAACGGGCTGGTGCCGCACTTCACCGGCGGCACCCTGGCCGGCCGGGTGCTGGTGAACGGCCGGGACACCCGCGAGTACCGGCCGCGCGACCTGGCCGATGTGGTCGGCATCGTCGGCCAGGACCCGATGTCCGGGTTCGTCACCGACACGGTCGAGGACGAACTCGCCTACAGCATGGAGTCCCTCGGGCGTCGCCCCGGACGTGATGCGCCGCCGGGTCGAGGAGACGCTCGACCTGCTCGGGCTGGCCGACGTCCGCGATCGCGCCCTGACCTCGTTGTCCGGTGGCCAGCGGCAGCGGACGGCGATCGGCGCTGCACTCACGTCGCACCCCGCAGTACTGGTTCTGGACGAGCCGACGTCGGCGCTGGATCCGCAAGCCGCCGAAGAGGTGCTGGCTGCGCTGCAGCGGCTCGTGCACGATCTGGGTGTCACTGTGGTGATGGCCGAACACCGGCTCGAGCGGGTCATCCAGTACGCCGACAGGGTGATCGAGGTGCCAGGTGGCACCAGTGCCGTGTCTACTGGTCTGCCAGTGGACCTGATGGTCACAGCGCCCGTCGCGCCTCCCGTGGTCGAGCTGGGCCGGCTTGCTGGTTGGTCGCCTCTGCCGCTGTCGGTTCGTGACGCCAGGCGCGCCGCAGTGGCGCTCAGAAGCCAGCTGGCCGACCACACTCCTCCGCGTCCAGCCCCGGCCGCCGGTCGTGAGCTTGCCAAGTGCAACGACCTCGTTGTGGCCTACGGCAACGTCACTGCTTTGCGAGGAGTCTCGCTGACCATCAACGCGGGTGAGGTAGTTGCCCTGATGGGTCGGAACGGCGCAGGAAAGTCCACATTGCTCAACGCGCTGGTCGGACTCATCACGCCACGCTCCGGTACCGCGGTAGCGGCCGGCGCCGACCCACGGCGTACGAGACCCAAGCAGTTGGTCAAGGCAGTCGGACTCGTACCGCAGGAGCCGGCAGACCTCCTGTACGCCGCGACTGTGGCTGACGAGTGCGCTGGAGCCGACGCGGACTTCCGCGTGGCAGCCGGGAGCTGTCGAGCAGTCCTGGAACGCCTGGCTCCGGACATCGACGACCAGCTCCACCCGCGAGACCTGTCCGAAGGGCAGCGCCTCTGCCTCGCACTGGCGGTAGTGCTTTGCGGTGCTCCCCCACTGCTGTTGCTGGACGAGCCGACCCGCGGGCTGGACTACGGCGCCAAGCACCGCCTGGTCGCGATCCTCCGGGAGCTCGCCGCTGCCGGCCACGCGGTCGTGCTGTCCACCCATGACGTCGAGATGGTTGCCGAGGTCGCTACCCGGGTCATGGTCCTTGCCGACGGCGAGCTGGTGAGCGACGGCGAGACCGCGACCGTCATCGCAGGCTCCCCTGCCTTCGCACCGCAGGTGGCAAAGATCCTTGCCCCACTGCCGTTCCTCACGGTCGGCGAGGTCGCCACTGCTCTGGACCGCGCGTCATGAGACTCGTCCGGCTCAAGCCACGCAGTACTGCGACTCTCCTGCTGGCGTCCTTGATCGGCCTACTGGCCTTCGGCTGGCCACTGCTCTGGCAGAGCGCACAGGGCGGCGAATCGGCCATCGGGCACACCACCGATGCCCCCTGGCTGTTCGTGCTGCTGCTGCCGCTACTGGTTGCCGTAGTACTGGCCGAGCTCGCCGAGTCCGGGATCGACGCCAAGGTGATCTCCCTGCTCGGCATGCTCGCCGCAGTCGGCGCCGCCTTGCGTGCACTCGGCCCTGGTACTGCGGGGCTTGAGCCTGGGTTCTTCCTGCTGATCCTGGCTGGGCGTGCGTTCGGTGCCGGGTTCGGGTTCGTCCTGGGGGCTGTGTCGCTGCTGACCGGCGCGCTGATCAGTGGCGGGGTCGGGCCGTGGATGCCGTTCCAGATGTTCGCGTGTGCCTGGGTGGGCTGCCTGGCCGGGTTGCTGCCCCGCCTGGGTGGGCGGCTGGAACTGTTGCTGCTGGCTGCGTACTCGATGGTGGCCGGTGTGCTCTACGGCGTAGTGATGAACCTGTGGTTCTGGCCGTACGCGACCTTCGGCAGCGACTTCTCCTTCGTCCCGGGCGACTCACTGGCGGAGAACCTGCATCGCTACTTCTTGTTCGTCGTGGCTACGTCGCTGGGCTGGGACATCCCCAGAGGCATTCTGTGCGCGGTGCTGGTGTTGGTACTTGGTCGGCCGATCCTCAACGCCTTCCGCCGGACCGCACGCAAGGCCGCGTTCGACGTACCGGTCGTGTTCGAGGACGGGAGCCGCAGCTGATGGCTGAGCTGGTCACTGGGCCGGACGGCGCAGTCGTCGACGGCGTACTGCGTCTGCGCCCCGATGGTGTCGTCGCCGTAGCCGGCTACGACGTGTCCCAGACCCGCACTTCTGCCGGCCTCCGCTACGACATCCGTACGCCGGACGGCGAGCACATCTCGTGGACTGCACCTTTGGTCTCGGGTCACCGGACCCTGGTGCTGGGCGGCGCACGCTCGGGGAAATCGACCACTGCCGAGCGACTGATGACCTCGCCCGACACTGTGTACGTCGCGACGGGCTACTCACCCTCCGATGATCCCGAGTGGGCCGACCGAGTCGCCAAGCACCGCGCCCAACGTCCTTCCACCTGGGACCTCGCCGAGACCATCGACCTGGTCCCGCTTCTGGACTCGCCCGGCCCTCCGCTCCTGATCGACTGCCTCACCCTCTGGCTAGCCCGAGTGATGGACGAGTGCGAGGTCTGGGCAGATCTCTCCCGGGTGAACGCGGTCGAGACCCGAATCGAGCAACTCGCCGAAGCCTGGTCCCGAACCACCCGCACAGCAGTTGCCGTAAGCAACGAAGTCGGCTCCGGAGTAGTCCCCGCCGACCCCGGCACCAGGCTCTACCGAGACCTGATGGGCAGGGTGAACGCAACCATCTCCCACCACTCGCACACCGTCCTTTGGTGCATAGCAGGCCGGACCGTCCCCCTGTGACCGGCACGCCGCGCCCGGAGGGCGGCGAGGACAGCAGAGCACGCGCGGAGGGCGCCAACGGCGAGGACGGCACGCCGCGCCCCGAGCGCATCGGTGCGGAGGACGGCGCGGCAGGCGTGGGTGGCGGTGGCGGGGACGCGACGGACGGCATCGCACGCTCGGGGGGTGCGGCGCGGGGTGGGTGGGTTGACGGGGTGAAGTTGGCGGTGGGGACTTTGTCGGTCTTGCCGGCTCCGGTGCCTCGGGTGGTGGATCGGGTGGTGGCCGGGCGGGCGATGGTGCTGGCGCCCGGGGTCGGGGTGGTGCTGGGTGGGATTGCGGCTGGGGTGGTGGCCGGGGTTCATGCGCTGCAACCGGGCGCCGCGCTGCTGGCCGCAGTACTGGGGGTGGTGGTGCTCGCCGTGCTGTCGGGGGCGTTGCATCTTGATGGGTTGGCCGATACGGCGGACGGGCTGGGGAGCCGGCGGGATCGCGAGACGATGTTGCGGATCATGAAGCAGAGCGACATCGGCCCATTCGGGGTCGTCTCCATCGTCGCCGTTCTGCTGATCGACGTCGCCGCCCTGACCGCCTGCATCCAAGCCGGCTTCGGCTGGCAAGCCATCCTCATCGCCACCGTCGCCAGCCGCCTCACTCTCCCCTGGTCCTGCCGTACGACGGTCCCCTCGGCCCGCCCCGACGGCCTCGGCGCCATGGTCGCGTCCACTGTCCCGACCATCGCAGCCACCCTCGCCACCTTCGTCGCCCTCGCCGCGTCCGTCGCGCTCGCCTGGCTGACGAAGCCCGGCTTCGGTATCACCTGGGCACACCCCGGCGGCGGCGAGCCCGTCGCAGCCTGGGCGACGATTGAGCCCCTCACCGGTTGGGCTCGGGTGGAGCCCGTCATCGGCGCAGGCCTCGCCGTACTGATCGCCACGGCAGTTGGCCTGCTGATGATCCGCAAAGCCCGCACAGCCTTCGGCGGCATCACCGGCGACACCCTCGGCGCCACCGTCGAACTCGCCCTCCCCGCCGCCCTCCTAACCCTCGCCCTCACCACCTGACCCCCGCCCCCGCCCCTCCCCGCCCCCTCCCCCTCCCCTCCCCGCACCGCCCCGCCTGGGCGGTCGAACGCTGTTTTTTCGCTCGGTGACGGGATTATTTGGCGGCAGCGGACGAAAAGGGTGTCAGCGGACTGTGAGGTACTGACTCGGCACTCAGCGAAGTGGGTGAAGGAGTTTCGGAGTGCGCTGCGCCGGGTCGCCCGGAGGGTGCATTAGTGTCCTCGCGGGGGTTGAGGCGGGCAGGACTACGCGTAACGACGAGGACACATGGCGATCACTTTCCGGGTGCGGACAAATCGAGAGGCCGCGAAAGCGCCGCGATCCGTTATCTTTATGTAATGAACGCAATCCGCCCTGCGCCTGGCTCGCAGGCTTCGCTCCGCGAAGCCAACCGCGAGCGCGTACTGGGGGTTGTCCGTCAGCACGGTCCGCTGACGCAGGTGGAGATCGCCGCCGCGTCCGGACTCTCCGCCGCGACCGTGTCCAACATGGTCAAGGAACTCGACCAGGCCGGCCTCGTCGGCCTGTCCCGCAGCATCCGGAACGGGCGCCGCGCAGTACTGGTGTCGCTGGCTTCCGGCGGCGGGCTGCTGGCCGGCGTCGCGTTCGGCGAGCGTGACGTCCGGGTCGCGATCGCCTCCGAGAGCCGCGAGATCCTCGCCCAGCAGCTGATGCCGCTGCAGGCCGATCACGTCGCCGACGACGGGATGGAACGCGCCGCCCGGCTGCTCGCCGACCTGGCCGAGACCGTCGGTGCCGGCGTCGAGGACATCAGCGCGATCGGCTTCGGCCTGCCCACACCGGTCGACTCGGTCAGCGGCGAGGCCGGTTCCGACGCGGTCCTGCCCGGCTGGCGCGGAGTCAACGTCGCCGCCGCGATGGCCGGTCACCTGCGCGCCCCGGTCGCCCTCGACAACACCGCGAACCTCGCCGCCCTGGGCGAACTCAGGGCCGGCGCGCTGCGCGGAGTACAGCACGGCTGTTATCTGAAGTTCTCGTACAGCGTGGGCGCGGGCATCGTGCTCGGCGGCGAGGTCTTCCGCGGCTCTGCCGGTACGGCGGGCGAGATCGGCCACCTCACCATCGACGAGAACGGCCCGATCTGCCGGTGCGGCAACCGCGGCTGCCTGGACACCTTCGTCGGCTCCCGGGCCCTGCTCAGCAGCCTGGCCGCCTCGCACGGTCCGCTGCGGCTCCGCGACGTGATCACCCGGGCGCTGGCCGGCGATCTGGGCTGCCGCCGGGTGATCGAGGACGCCGGCCGCCGGGTCGGCGTCGCCGTGGCCGGGCTGGTGAACCTGTTCAACCCCGAGGTGATCGTGGTCGGCGGCAAGATGGCCGAGGCCGGGGACCTGATCCTGGTCCCGCTCCGGGAGGCCCTGGACCGGTGCGCGATCCCGAGCGCCGCGGCAACGGTTGAGTTACGGCCGGCTGAACTCGGTGACGAAGCGGATGTGCTCGGTGCCATTGAGTTGGCATCCGTGCTCAGCCACGCACGGGCGGCCCGGCCGTCGGAGACAACCGTGTAACAACGATATGTCTACTTCTTGAATTCAAGCCTTGACGTCAAGCCTGGTTCTGCCCTTGACTCTGGTCAGGCCTACTTCGGCCCTCACGTCAAGGAGTCGCACTATGTCCGTGTCACCCACCCGTCTGCTCGGCCTCGGCATCGCCGTCACCGCCGTTGCCCTTTCGCTGGCCGCTTGTGGCTCGGACGACAAGTCCGACTCCGGCAGCGGTAGCGGCAGCAAGGGCAACAAGATCGCGCTGCTGCTGCCCGAGTCGAAGACCACCCGGTACGAGAGCCTCGACCGGCCGCTGTTCACCGCGGCCCTGAAGGCCGACTGCGCCGACTGCGAGCTGATCTACAGCAACGCCGACCAGGACGCGGCCAAGCAGCAGACCCAGGCCGAGGCCGCGCTGACCCAGGGCGCCAAGGTGCTCGTGCTCGACCCGGTCGACGGTAAGGCCGCCGCCGCGGTCGTCGCCGCCGCGAAGGCGCAGAACGTCCCGGTCATCGCCTACGACCGCTTCATCGACGGCGCGAACTACTACGTCTCGTTCGACAACGAGACCGTCGGCAAGCTGCAGGCGCAGACCCTGGTCGACACCCTGAAGGCGGCCGGCAAGACCTCCGGCAACCTGGCCGTCATCAACGGCTCGCCGACCGACCCGAACGCGGCCGACTTCAAGAAGGGCGCGCACAGCGTGCTCGACACCTCCGGCTACAAGATCGCCGCCGAGTTCGACACCCCGGACTGGAGCCCGGACAAGGCCCAGGCGTGGATGGAAGGCCAGCTGAGCGCGATCAAGAACGGCCTCGTCGGCGTGTACGCCGCCAACGACGGCACCGCCGGTGGCGCCATCGCGGCCCTCAAGGGTGGCGGCGTGAAGCCGCTGCCGCCGGTCACCGGTCAGGACTCCGAGCTCGCCGCGATCCAGCGGATCGTCTCCGGCGACCAGGCGATGACCATCTACAAGGCCGTCAAGCCGCAGGCCGAGGCCGCCGCGAAGGCCGCCGTCGCGCTCGCCGGTGGCGGCAAGGCCGAGACGACCAGCGACTTCAAGGGTGTCCCGGCGACGATTCTCGACCCGATCGCCGTCACCAAGGCCAACATCAACGACACTGTGGTGAAGGACGGGATCTACAAGGTCACCGACATCTGCACCGCGTCGTTCCAGGCAGCCTGCACCGCGGCCGGCCTGAAGTAATCCCCGTTCCGGTGTGTGCCCGTTCCGGCGTGTGCCCCGGTCCCGGGGGCACACACCGGAACTCGTGTCGACTGTGCGTATACGTCCCAGGAGGCTGATCAATGACTGTCACTCCCACCCCAGCAACAGTGGGCACCGGCACGGTGCTGTCACTGCGGGGTGTCTCGAAGCGTTTCGGTGCCGTCCAGGCGCTGAAGAACATCGAGCTCGATGTCCGCGCCGGCGAGGTGCTCGCCCTGGTCGGCGACAACGGCGCCGGCAAGTCGACGCTGGTGAAGACCATCGCCGGCGTCTACACCGCGGACGACGGCACGATGGTGTTCGACGGGGTGGCGGTGAGAGTTGGCAGCCCGGCCGAGGCCCAGCAGCTCGGTATCGCCACCGTCTTCCAGGACCTGGCCCTGTGCGACAACCTCGACGTGGTCGCGAACCTGTACCTCGGGCGCGAACTGCGCAAGGGCAGCGTGCTCGACGAGGTCGAGATGGAACGCTCCTCCTGGGAGCTGCTCCGCCAGCTGTCCGCCAAGATCCCGAGCGTCCGGATCCCGGTGGCCAGCCTGTCCGGTGGTCAGCGCCAGACGGTCGCGATCGCCCGCAGCCTGCTCGGCAACCCCAAGGTCGTGATGCTCGACGAGCCGACCGCGGCCCTCGGCGTCGCGCAGACCGCCGAGGTCCTCAACCTGGTCGAGCGGCTCCGCGAGCGTGGCCTCGCGGTGATCCTGATCAGCCACAACATGGCCGACGTGATGGCCGTCGCCGACCGGGTCGCGGTGCTGCGGCTCGGCCGCAACAACGGCGTCTTCAACGTCGCCGAGACGAAGTCGCAGGACATCATCGCCGCCATCACCGGCGCCACGGACAACGCAGTCTCCGAGCGCGCGGCGCGCCGGACCCAGCAGGAAGGTTCCGCATCATGAGCACCCCGGTCGACGGATCGAAGGCTCCCGTGCAGGACACCGTGCCCGGAAACCCAGGAGGCGGCGGCACTGCCCGCCGACCTGCAGGACGAGCGGCTGATCGCCAGCAACGGCATCAGCGGCGCGGTCTCCGCCTTCACCTCCCGGCTGCGCTCCGGCGACCTGGGCTCGGTCCCGGTGGTGGTCGGCCTGATCATCATCTGGGCGGTCTTCCAGATCGCCAACAGCTCCTTCCTGACCAGCCGCAACCTGGTCAACCTGACCCTGCAGACCACCTCGGTCGGAGTCCTTGCCCTCGGCATCGTTCTCGTCCTGCTGCTGGGCGAGATCGACCTGTCGATCGGTTCGGTCAGCGGTCTGGCCGCCGCGGTGCTCGGCGTGACGTTCGTGAACAAGGGC
The DNA here is from genome assembly GCA_963740725.1 of uncultured Actinomycetota bacterium. GTDB lineage: Bacteria > Actinomycetota > Actinomycetes > Propionibacteriales > Kribbellaceae > Kribbella. The sequence goes on along the minus strand of CAVUFT010000025.1, from coordinate 77,361 downwards.
TGGCCGCTGGTGCTGTCGCTGGTCGTCGCCGCGCTGCTCGGCCTGGTGATCGGGTTGTTCTACGGCGCGCTCGTACACCCGCTTCGGCGTACCCAGCTTCGTCATCACGCTGGCCGGTCTGCTCGGTTTCCTCGGTCTGCAACTGCTGGTGCTGGGCAAGGAAGGCACGCTGAACATCCCGTTCGACTCGGCGATCGTCAAGTTCGCCACCCAGAGCTTCCTCTCGCCCGCGCTCGCCTACGGGCTGATCGTGGTGGTCGTCGCGGCGTACGTCCTGAGCCGGCTGCGCAGTCGAGGCGCCCGCGCGGCGGCCGGGTTGTCCGCCGCGCCCACCACGATGATCGCGATCAAGGCCGGCGCGCTCGCGCTGGTGCTGCTGATCCCGGTCATCGTGCTGAACGGCGACCGCGGCGTCTCGTCGATGTTCCTGCTGTTCATCGCCCTGGTGGTGGCGACCGACTTCATGATCCGCAAGACCCGCTGGGGCCGCTCGGTGATGGCGGTCGGCGGCAACGTCGAGGCCGCCCGCCGGGCCGGTATCAACGTCCGGTTCATCTACCTGTCGGTCTTCGCGGCCTGCTCCACCTTCGCGGCCGTCGGCGGCATCCTGGCCACCGCCCGGCTGATCGCGGTGAACCAGAGCACCGGTGGCGGGGACACGAACCTGAACGCGATCGCCGCCGCCGTCATCGGTGGCACCAGCCTGTTCGGCGGCCGCGGTTCGGCGTACTCCGCACTGCTCGGTGCGCTGGTGATCATGTCGATCTCCAACGGCCTGGCGCTGCTCAGCCTGGACTCCAGCGTCCGCTACATGGTCACCGCCGGCGTCCTGCTGGTCGCCGTCACGATCGACTCGCTCAGCCGCCGCAGCCGTCAGGCGCACGGCCGGGCGTAACCGAGCCGGTGGGCCCTCGTGATCCCCTGCGTCGGCGAGGAGCCCGCCGTACCAACCGCACCACCCCAGTACGACGGACCGCCGCTCCCCGCCCGGAGCGACGGTCCGTTCTCTTGTTCTGCCCTCCGTCCGGGCCACAATGTCCGGCATGAGCACTCGCCGGACGCCGATCAAGGCGCAACCGACCTCCGAGGACCAGTCCGTCACCACCCTGGAACTGTTCTTCGACCTGGTCTTCGTCTTCGCCCTGACCCAGATCACTGCCCTGCTGGCCCACGACCTGACCTGGTCCGGAGCGCTCCGCGGCGTGCTGCTGATCGGGCTGCTCTGGTGGAGCTGGATCGGATTCTCCTGGCTCTGCAACCTGGTCAAGGCCGACGAAGGCTCGATCCGCGGCGGTGATGCTGGCCGCGATGGGCGCGATGTTCCTGATCGCGCTGGCCATCCCGGAGGCGTTCCACGACCTGCCCGGCGGGCTGCCCGGCCCGGTCGTGATCGCGATCGCGTACTTCGTCTTCCGGGCGATGCACCTGGGCTGTTCTGGCTGATCGCGGACGGCGACAAGTACTTGCGCCGCACGCTGGTCCGGTTCGCTCCGTCGATGCTGGCCGGTACGGCGTTGCTGCTGGTCGCGTCGCAGTTCCACGGCCGAACCAGACGCTGCTGTGGGCGGCCGCGCTGGCCGCGGACTACGGCGGCACGTACCTGATCGACGCCCGCGGCTGGCGGCTGCGCTCGGCGGCCCACTTCGCCGAGCGGCACGGGCTGATCGTCATCATCGCGCTGGGCGAGTCGATCGTCGCGATCGGCGTCGGCGTCACCGACCTGCCGATCTCCTGGCCGATCGTGATCGCGTCGCTGCTCGGCCTCGCGGTCTCGGCCGCCCTGTGGTGGATCTACTTCGACGCCACCGCGTACTACGGCGAGCAGGCGCTCGCAGCTGAACCGGCGGAGACCCGGCCGAAACTCGCCCGCGACGCGTACACCTTCCTGCACTTCCCGATGGTCGCCGGCATCGTCTTTCTGGCGCTGGGCCTGAAGAAGGTCCTCGAGTACGTCGGCGACAGCGAACACCACCACCTGTCCGACCCGCTCAAGGGCATCGGCCTCTACGCGCTCTTCGTCGGCGTCGTCCTCTATCTACTCGGACACGTCGGCTTCAAATGGCGAACCACTCACCGCCTGGGCATCAGCCGCCTGATCACCGCAGCCCTTTGCCTGCTGGCGATCCCGGCCCTCGCCCATGCACCGGCGCTGGCCCAACTCGCAGTACTGGCTGCTCTACTGAGCCTCCTGGTCGCCTTCGAGTCGGTCCGCTACGCCCGCGAACGCGAACAGCTGAGGCACGGCGAGTAGCCGCCAAGGCGTAACTCAGCGCCGGTTGAGCCGGATCGCGAGGGATCCGTTGGCGATCAGTTCGCGGATGTCGTTCTGCGACCGACTGGTCACCGGTTGCAAGGATCTCGCTCGATCAGCTCGTGCCGGATTCGTCGGCCCAGTTCGTAGTCCCCGACGGTTCATGGCGATGTCGGTCTCCGGCCTAGCCGGATGCTCGGATCTCCAGTTAGCGGGTCTGGACTGTCTCCGGCAGTAGGGGCTTGCACCTCGTCGAGCAGCGCGCGGGCGTCGTCGCTCCTGCCCTGCTTGGCCGCGACGGCGGCGAGCAGACAGGTCACCTGGGTAGCGTTCTGGACGTTGGCCAGCGCAGCCGAATGTCTCAACAGCCTTCGTCAGTTGGACGACCGCCTCGTCGTACTGTCCGATCTCGGCCTGGATCCTCGCCGATCAAGAGCCGTGCCTCGCCCTGGTGATCGTAGCTGCCGGGCGGCGGCCTAGGGCGATAGCCCCCTCGATCCCAGCGCATCCGAGTCGTCGTACGTCCTTCAGCTTCGTCGTCGATGTGCATCAGTTGCCCGCCAGCGTTCTTCATGATCGTGGATCTCAGTGAAGCCGGCCCGTCGATCTCCTCGAGAATCGCCAGCGCTCTGAGGCACACCTCCCTCGTTCCCGGTCCAGTTCGCCGAGATGCCGCAAACCGGTACTGATCTGGAACAGGGCGTGGGCCTGCAACTCCAGCGACCTGCTTGTTCTGCCAGCGCCAGCCATTTCTCGCCGCCCCGGACCAACTCGGGGGCGGTCGGGTGATAGGCGGGCACGACAGCGATCTTGATCCGCACGTAGAGCTCCAGCGGCCCGGTCTTGTCCAGCGCGCTCGCGATCACCTCCAGGAGGTCGATCCTGACTTCGTCGAGACCACGCACCATGAAGTAGCCGTTGAGGTGGAGTCCCGAAGGCTGCGTGCCTGCTCGCCCCCGCCCCGCCGCGATCGCTGTTCTGCTCGCGGCGGAGATCAGTGGCCAGGACTCGTCGAGCCAGGCTCCGGGATCCTCTTGAGGACGGCAACCTCGACCTGCGGCAACTCCAGTTCCTCGGGCACTCGCAGGTGCACGGCCAGGGACATGCCGTGATTGAGATGCTGGTCCGCGATGGCGACCGCACGATGGACCGCGTCGAGGTAGCGGCCGCGCGGCTGGTCCGGATCCCCGGCCGCGGCGAGCTGCTCCCCGGCGTACAGCGGACCAGGCTGTGCATCCGGTAGCGGCGACCGGAGACGAGTTCGACCAGGCCGAGTTCGACAAGCCGGTCGAACGTGTTCTCGCCGGTGGGTTCGTCGCAGTCGAGCAAAGGGGCCGCGACCCAGGCGGAGAACTCGGTGACGCCGACCAGCGACAGCCGGGCGAGCAGTTGGCGGGCCACCGGATCGGCCAGCGTGAGGCTGCGGTTCAGGCTGGTCCGGACGGCGAGGTCGCCGGCCACCAGGGTGTCCAGCCGTTGGTCGTCCTCGGCCAATGCGCCGGCCAGCGTCTGCAGCGCGTCGTCACCGGACAGGGCCAGCCGGGAGCCGACGATCCGCAGGGCCAGCGGCAGGCCGACGCACTCAGCGGCGACTGCTTCGAGCGTTTCCTGATCGCGCAGATGACGACCGATCAGGTTGGTCAGCAGATCCTGGCTGGTCGCGCTGTCGAGCGGCTGGACCTGCTCGTGGGCGGCCGCCGCCAGATCGGAGAGCTGCTTCCGCGAGGTGACGATCGCCGCCGTGGCCGGGCCGGTCGGCAGCAAGGTCGTGACGATGCCGGCGTCGATCGCGTCGTCGAGCAGGACGAGGATCCGCCTTGTCCGCGGTCAGTTCCTGGAACATCGCGGCCCGCTCCGCTGTCTCCGCCGGCACCGATCGTGGCTGGACACCGAGGGAACGCAGCATCCTGCCGAGCAGCGTCCGGGCCGGAACCGCTTCGCCGTTCACGTCCTGCAAGCGGGCGAAGAGCTGGCCGTCCGGGAACTCGGCTGCTACCTGATGCGCCAGTTTCGTCGCCGCCGCTGACTTTCCGACGCCGGCTGCGCCGAAGAGACAGTAGACGGCTGCGCGGTCTCCAGCAGTCAGCACCTTTGCCGCGTCACCGAGCAGATCGTCCCGGCCCACGAGGAGAGAGATGTCGACCGGCAGCTCGCGCGGGACCGTCTCTTCGGCCGCGGGTTTGCGGTGTTGCTGCAGCGTCGGGTCGTCTCGCAGGATCGCGAGGTGCAAGCGCCGTAGTACCGGGGCCGGGTCCAGGCCATGCTCGTCAGCCAGCCTTGCGGCGAGCTGGGTGTAGGCGGCCAGGGCGTCTTGCTTGCGTCCTGCGTGGTAGAGCGCGGTCATCCACGCGACCACCAGGCGCTCGCGCAACGGCTCGGCCGCGACCAGGCCCTCGAGCTCCGCGCTCAGATCCTGCCCTGTCTGAAGGTCCGCCTCGATCCGGTCCTCCAGCGCGGTTCGGCGTTCCTCTTCCAACCCGGCGGTCAACCTGAGCCGGTCGTCCTCCGTGGTGACATCGGCCAGGGCAGGACCTCGCCAGCGTCCAAGGGCCTGCCGCAGCAGTTCGGATTTCCCGGCCGGGTCGGCAATGTTGCCTGCTGCCCGGAGGTCAGCGCGGAAGAGCTCGACGTCGACCGAATCGGCCGGAACTTCGATCGTGTAGCCGGCCGCACCACCGACGATCCGTACGCCGGGCAGCGCCTTCCGCAGCCGCGAGACATAGACCTGCCAGAGCTCCCCGCGCATCGGCCGGCGGGTCCGTCGGCCAGACCAGGTCGACCAGCTCGGCGACCGTCGTCGTCTCGCCGCGGCGCAGCAGCAGTACGGCGAGCAGCAGCCGCTCCTGCCGTCGCGGCAGGGCGATCCTCTGCCCTTCGTCCCATACCTCGACCGGCCCCAGCAGACGGAACTCCATGCGAGCAGACTAATCGCGCCGGTTGGCCGGGTCGCGAGGGTCGTCGGCGATCAGGTCGCGGATGTAGTTCGCGACCGATTGGTCGCCGGTGGCAAGGATCTGCTCGATCAGATCGTGCCGGATTCGCCGGCCCAGTGCGTAGTCCCCGGCGGTCATGGCGATGTCGGCTTCGGCCAGCTGGATCCGGAAGCTCAGGTAGCGGTTGGACGTCTCGGCATACAGGGCCTTGGGCCCCGCCAGCAGCGTCCGGGCGTCGTCGATCCTGCCCTGCTTGGCCGCGACGGTGGCGAGCAGACATGTCACCTGGGCAGCGTTCTGGACGTTGGCCAGCGCGTCGAAAGTCTCGACAGCCTTCGTCAGTTGGGCTACTGCCGCGTCGTACTGTCCGATGTCCGCCTGGATCTCGCCGATCAACAGCCGGGCCTCGCCCTGGACGTTGCTGTTCGGCGGCGCGAGCTCGATGGCCTCCTCGCCCCAGCGGATGGACGCGTCGTAGTCCTTCAGCTCGGCGTCGATGTGCACCAGCTCCCGCAACGCGAAGAATCGGAGGTGTTTGGGGCCGTCCGGCCGATCGGCCAGCGCCAGCGCCGCCAGGCCGTGCCTGCGGGCGCGCTGATGATCGGCCAGCTGGAGCGCGGAACCGGCGAGCTGCAGTTCGGCGCGGGCCTGCAGGTCGAGTGACCGACCTGTTCGGCCAGTCCGCGCAGCCGCTCCCCCTCGGCCAGGCGAACATCGGGTGCGGCGGCCCGGTAGGTGTGCTTCGCCAGGTCGATCCGGACCGAGAGTTCGAGCGGACCGGTCTCAGCGACCCGCTCGGCGATCTCGGCCAGCAGTTCGTTGCGGGTCTCCCGCAGCTCGCGGAGGCCGAGATAGCCGATCAGCAGCAGGCCGATCGTGCCCGCGAGTTCGGGATCGCCGCCGAGAGCCGCCTTCGCCGCCGCCGCGACCAGCGGCCAGCTGGCATCGAACCAGCCACCTGCGTCGACCTCGATCACCTCCTCTATGTCCGAGAGGACCGGTGTCGCTGGCGTCTGCAAGTGTGCCGTCGTCGTCCAGCCGTGGTTGAGACCCGCGTTGGCCAGCGCGGTCAGCCGGTGGACTGCTGCGAAGTACCGGCACTGCGGCCGGCCTCCGTCAGCTGTCTGAGCGAGTTGTTCGACGGCGTACGAGCGAACCAGCGCGTGCATCTTGTAGCACCGGAACGGTTCCACGGCGACGAGTTCGACCAGGCCGAGGTCGACGAGTTGTTCGAAGGCCGTTCGGCCGATCAGCTCGTCGCAGTCCAGCAGCGGCGCCGCGACCCAGACCGGGATCTCGGTGACGCCGATGAGGGTCAGCCGCGCGAGCAACTGCTGGGTCTGTGGTTCGGCCAGGCTGAGGCTCCGATCCAGACTCGTCCGTACGGCGAGGTCGCCGGCCACCATCGAATCCAGCCGGGCCGCTTCGTCGGCGAGTGCGCCGGCGATACCCGGCAACGCGTCGTCGCCGGAGAGGGCGAGCCGCGATCCGATGATGCGGAGTGCCAGCGGCAGACCTGCGCACGCAGCAGCCACCGTCTCGACGGCCGCCCGGTCCCGCATCGACCGGCCGATCAGGGTGGCCAGCAGATCGTGACCGGTGGTCGTGTCGAGCGGCAGCACCTGCCGGTGCACGCAACAGGCAGGGATTTGCGGCTCGTGACGACCACCGCACACCTCGGTCCGGAGGGTCGGAGCAGCTCGACCGACCCGGCATCCAGGGCATCATCGAGTACGACGAGCAGGTTCAGCTCGGCGGTCTTGGTCCGGAACAGCTCGACCCGTTCGTCCAACGACTCCGGCACCGCGCGCGGCGACACTCCCACCGACCGCAGCATCCGGCCGAGCAGGGTTCCGGCCGGCACCGCCGCTCCCCCGACATCCTGCAATCGCGCGAACAGCTGACCGTCGGCGAACCTATCTGCCACCAGGTGCCCGATCCGCGTCGCGGCGGCCGACTTCCCAACCCCTGCGGCACCCCACAGACAGACGGTCGCCGCTTCTCCTCCCGCTTCACCGGTCAGTACCTGTACTGCGTCCGCCAGCAACTCGTCCCGCCCGACCAGCAACGAGATGTCGACCGGCAACTCCCGCGGCGTCGTCCCCTCCTTCTTGGACTCGTCCGCGGACGGATCGTCCCGCAGGATCGCCAGGTACAGCCGCCGCAGCGCCGGAGCCGGATCCAGACCGTACTGATCTGCCAGCCGCTCCGCGAGTTCGGCGTACGCCGCCAGCGCTTCTTGTTTGCGGCCCGCTCGGTACAGCGCGGTCATCCATGCGATCACGAGCCGCTCCCGCAACGGATCTGCCGCTACCAACTCAGCCAGCTCAGGACACTTCTTGCCTGCCGGCCAAGAGATCGGCCTCGATCCGATCCTCCAACGCCGTACTACGCTCTTCCTCGATCCCTGCACACAACCGCGCCCGGATCGGCTCGGTCGTCACATCCGCCAGCGGCTTTCCCCGCCAGAGCCCGAGCGCCTCGGCCAGCCCGGCGGACCGCAGTACGGGATCTTCCACCCCACGGGCCTGCTCCACCAACGTCCGAAACCTCTGCAGATCCAGGGCTCCCGGCTCGACCCGCACCGCATAGCCGGCACGACCGCCCTCGATCTCCACCCCAGCCTTCCGCAACCGCGAAACATAAACCTGCAAAGCACTCCGCGCCCGATCCGACGGATCCTCCGGCCACACCAGATCCACCAGCTCGTCCACCGGCACCACTTCATTTGCCCTCAGCAACAACACGGCCAACACCAGCCGCTCCTGCCGCCGAGGCAACCCCACCGCCGTTCCCAGCTTCAGAACCTCGACCGCCCCCAGCACCCGATATTCCATACCCCGCACCCTAGCCCGGAGCGTTCACCGGATCCCGGGGATCGGACTCGAGGGTCTCGCGGATCTTGATCGGCGTAGTAGTGCTGCCCCTCGGCTTCCGCCCGGGCGATGGCTTCCAGCCGGATCCGTCGCCCCTCCGCGACCTGTCCTTGCGCCATCGCCAGATGGGCCTCCCAGGCGAACGTCGTACCGCCCATCACGCTCCACGCCGCTCGAAGACCTCGCGAGCGCCATCGAGCAGTTGCCGGGCCCGGGCATACTCGCCACGCAGGATCGCGAGCCGGGCGGAGGCACAATCGGTCTCAGCCATCCCGAGTTCGTTGGCAGTGGCGGCATTGATGGCATACGACCGTCCGAGTATCTCCTCAGCCTGGTGTACCAGCTTGACCTCGGCCTCGCCGTCCTGGACCTCGAGCGGGCCGAGCAGGCGGAAGTCCATTGGCGGATGATAGCTGTCCTGGACAGACGGGAGCCGCCCCGGCCGGAGAGGTCGGGGCGGCTCGCGTACGGCGTACTCAGGCGGTGGCTGCGGTCAGGTCGACCTTCGGCTCGGCGAAGTGGCAGGCGGCCGCGTGGCCGTCGCCCGACTTGGCCTGGCGAGTCAGCGGCGGCTCCTGGGTGGCGCAGATGTCCTCGGCCTTCCAGCAGCGGGTCCGGAACCGGCAACCGCTCGGCGGGTCGATCGGCGACGGGACGTCGCCGACCAGCCGGATCCGCTCCTTCGGCGGAACGCCGCGGATCGTGCCCAGGTCGGGCGCGGCCGACAGCAGCGCCTGGGTGTACGGGTGCTGCGGAGCGCCGTAGATCTGGTCCCGGGTGCCCTGCTCGACGATCTTGCCCAGGTACATCACCGCGACCCGGTCACAGAAGTGCCGGACGACGCCCAGGTCGTGGGCGATGAAGACGAAGGCGATGCCCAGATCGGTGCGCAGGTCCTCCATCAGGTTCATCACCTGGGCCTGGATCGACACGTCGAGCGCGGAGACCGGCTCGTCGGCGATGATCACTTCCGGCTCCACCGCGAGTGCCCGGGCGATCCCGATCCGCTGACGCTGACCACCGGAGAACTCGTTCGGGTACCGGTTGTGGTGCTCCGGGTTCAGACCGACCCGCTCGAGCAGCTCCTGGACCCGCTCCAGTTCCTTGCCGCGCTTCACCAGGTTGTGCACGCGCAACGGCGTACTGATGATGTTCGACACGGTCTGCCGCGGGTTCAGCGAGCTGTACGGGTCCTGGAAGACGATCTGGAGCTGGCGGCGGAACGGCCGCAGCTCCTTCTCCTTCATCTTCGCGATGTCGGTGCCCTTGAAGACGATCTCGCCGGACGTCGGCGTCAGCAGCCGGGTGATCATCCGGCCGGTCGTCGACTTGCCACAACCGGACTCGCCGACCAGGCCGAGGCTCTCGCCCGGGCGCAGGTCGAAGCTCACTCCGTCGACCGCCTGGACGACCTTCTTGGTCCGGCCGAGGCCGGCGGCCTCCTTGATCGGGAAGTGCATCTTCAGGTCGCGGATCTGCAGCAACGGGGCGTCCGAGCCGCCGGTGGTCGAATCCACGGGGCGCACTGTCTTGCTCATCTCTCTCCTCAGCCCAGTCTCGGTGCGACCTCGGTCTCGTAGATCGAGACCTTGTCGTGCAGGTGGCAACGGGATGTGTGTGCGCCAGCGCCGTCGACCGGCAACAGTTCCGGCAGATCGGTGGTGCAGCGCTGACCCTTCACCCTGTCCACGTACGGACAGCGCGGGTTGAAGGAGCAACCGCCAGGCAGAGCAAGCAGGCTCGGCGGCAGGCCCTTGATCGGGCGCAGCCGCTCGGTGGCCGCGGAGACCGTCGGGATGGACTCCAGCAGACCCCAGGTGTAGGGCATCCGCGGGGTGGCCAGCACGTCCTTGGCCGTGCCGTACTCGACGCAGCGGCCGGCGTACATCACCAGGACGTCGTCGGCCATCTCGGCCACCACACCCAGGTCGTGGGTGATCAGCACGATCGCCGAACCGAATTCCTTCTGCAGGTTGTTCAGCAGATCCAGGATCTGCGCCTGCACCGTCACGTCCAGCGCGGTCGTCGGCTCGTCGGCGATCACCAGCTTCGGGTCGTTGACCAGACCCATCGCGATCATCGCGCGCTGCCGCATACCGCCGGAGAACTCGTGCGGGTACTGCTTGTAGCGGCGGATCGGGTTCGGGATGCCGACCAGGTCGAGCATCTCCAGGGCGCGCTTCTTCGCGACGTCCTTCGACACCTTGTGGTGCACCCGGTACGCCTCGGTGATCTGGTTGCCGACCGTGAACAGCGGGTGCAGCGACGACTGCGGGTCCTGGAAGACCATCGCGACCGCGTCGCCGCGGACCTTCATCAGTTCGCTCTCGGGCAGGCCGATGATCTCGTCGCCGCCCAGCCGGATCGAGCCGGTGATCCGGGTCCGCTTGCGATCGTGCAGGCCCATCACGGCCATGCTCGACACGGACTTGCCGGAGCCGGACTCGCCGACGATCGCCAGGGTCTTGCCCAGCGGAACGGCGTAGCTCAGCCCGTTCACCGCGCTGACCAGGCCATCGGCGGTGGGGAACTTGACGGTCAGATCCTCGACCACCAGGTACGGCGTCTCGCCGCTCGGCGTCAGCGACGTGCCGCGCCGCTCGCGGGTCGCGATGGACGGGTTGCGCTTCTCGGGCGCTACCTCGCCCTCGCTGGGTACGGTGCCGACCATGGTGTCCTGGCCATCCTTTGCATCCTGGACGGCCTTCCGTCCCTCGTTGGCGGGTGTCGTCACGCGAGCCTCACCCGCGGGTCGATCAGGCTGTAGGCGATATCGACGATGAAGTTCATGGCGACCAGGAAGACCGATGCGATCAGCACCGTGCCCATGATCACCGGCAGGTCGTAGTTGTTCAGGCTCTCGATCACCAGGTTACCGATCCCGGGCAGATCGAAGATCCGCTCGGTGAAGATGGCACCCGCCAGGCTGCTGGCGATGTCCAGGCCGAAGATCGTGACGACCGGGATCAGGCCCGAGCGCAGCGCGTGCTTGTAGGTCACCACCCGGTCCGACAGGCCCTTGGCCCGCGCGGTACGGATGAAGTCTTCGCTCAGGGTCTCGACCATCGAGCCGCGGGAGAACCTGGCGTACTGCGTGCAACTGTAGATCCCGAGCACCAGCCACGGGGTCAGCAAGCCCGTGAACCACTTGACGGGATTGTCTGTCAGCGGTGTGTATCCACTGCGCGGCAGGATCGGGTAGATGATGGTGAAGTACAGCGATATCAGCAGCGCCACGATGTAGTACGGGACCGAACTCAGGACCAAGGTGCTGGTCATCAGTGCGCGGTCACCCATTGTCCCGCGTCTCTTCGCCGCCATCGAGCCGACGGAGACACCGATGGTGAGGACCAGGATCCCGTACCCGAACACCAGCGAGACCGTCACCGGCAGCCTGGTCTTCAGGGTGTCGAACACCGGCCGGTCGTTCTTGAACGAGAAGCCGAGGCACGGTGCCGGGCATTCCTGCTTCGCACCGGACGTCTCGAAGGTCCGCCCGGCGAAGATGCCCGCGGTGTACTCCGCGAACTGCTGGACCTTGGGACGGTCCAGATGCAGGTTGCGCTTGATCTCGTTGTACCGCTGCTGGGTGCAGTTGCGGTCGCCACAGATCGCGGCCGCCGGGTCCGACGGAGCGACGAAGAACAACGTGAAGGTCGCGATCAGCGTGACCAGCACGACACTCAGCGCGCTGACCAGGCGGCGCGCCACGAAATAGAGCACGGGGCTTTCTCCTCACCGATGAGGGTGGTGACCGGACCGTGGGCCCGGTCACCACCCCTTCATTCAGAGCCGAACGTGTTGCTCAGGCGTTCGATCAGGGCTGCTTGATGTAGATCGAGGTGAACTCAGGCATACCCTGCGTCACGTCGTTGATCACGTGCCCGAGGTTCTTCCCGATCGGGAAGTTCGAGGCGCTGTAGTACAACGGGATCAGCGGAAGGTAGTTCTCCATGATGTTCTTGTCGACCTTGGTCCACTCCTTCAGCTGAGCGTTCGGGTCGAGCGCGGTGACGCGGTCGATCTCGGCGTCCAGCTTCGGGTCCTGCAGCTGACCGATGCTGTTGCCCAGGGCAATCGCGTCGGACTTGAACAGCACCGGGAACCAGCTGGTGCCGCTCGGCCAGTCGGAGCACCATCCGGCCGGGGTCTTGCCGATGTTGACCGGAGCGTTCTGGTCACCGGTGTAGGTGCGGATCTTGGCCTTCGGAACACCGATGCCCTTGTACTTGAACCCGGCCGACTCGAAGACCTGCTTGCGCAGCTGGAAGACCTGCGTCGAGATCTTGTCGTCGATCGAGTAGTACTGGCTGAGCTCGAAGTTCTCCTTGCCCAGCGACTTCAGCTGTGCCTTGACGTCCGCGGCGACCGCGGGGTCCTCGGCACCCTTACCGGTTCCGGTCAGGCCCGGCAGTTCGTACTTCTCGAAGCCAGGAACAGCCGGCGGCAGGATGGTGGAAGCCGGCGGGTCGGTCTTGGTGTTCAGACCGGCAACCTTGCGCCACGAGTCCAGCGGGTAGGCCTTCGCAACCAGCTTGCGGACCTCGATCGGGATCTTCCGGGTGTCCATCGGGAGCGTGATGGTGCACGGGGAAGGACCGGTGACCAGCTGAGCCGGGTCCTTGACCTCAGGCAGCAGCGAGGTGTCCAGGTTGCTGTAGTTCAGCGCGTTGGCGTCCTCGCCCGAGCTCAGCAGAACCTGACGCTGGGCCTTGATGGTGTCCTGGCTGAACTTGAAGTTGTAGCCGTCGACGTACTGGTGCCGTACCGGGTCGGAGGCCGGGTCCCAGTTCGGGTTCTTCACCAGGTTGAGCGACGTACCGGCGTTGTACGACTGCGACCATGTACGGACCGGTCGCCAGCGGCTTCTGCTCGTAGTTCTTCTTGGTGTCGGCCTTCTGCGGGATCGGCGTGAACATCGGGAACGCGCGCGTAGAACGGAAGGTCGTCGAACTTCTTGGCCAGGTGGATGACCAGGGTGTCGTCGTCCGGCGTCTCGACACCGGAGTAGTTCGCGCCACCTGCGGCGTACGGGCCCTTGTACTTGTCGCCGTCCTTGAAGAACTGGATCTGGTACGTCGGTCCGGAGTCGTACAGGTCGTGCGCGAAGGAGCGCTTGATCGCGTACGCGTAGTCCTCGGCCTTGACCGCGGAGCCGTCGCTGTACTTGATGCCCTGCTTCAGCTTGAAGGTCCAGGTCAGACCGTCGGCCGACTTCGTGCCCAGGTCCTCGGCGAGGTCCGGCACCAGGATCGGCTTGCCGGTCTTCTCGTCCAGGCTGGTACTGCGTCAGCGTCCGGTAGAACAGCTTCTCGATCTGGTTACCGTCGACGTAGTACGATGTTCGTCGGGTCGAACGTGTCCGGCGTGACGTCGGAGAGAATCGTGACGGTGCCGCCCTTCTTGGCGCCCTCGATCTCCTTCGCCGGGCCCTTGGCAGTCGGGTCGGTCGCCTTCTCCTGGGCGCCGCCAACCTGGTCGCCGCCCCCGTTCCCGGAGTTGTTGCTCGACGACGGGCTGCCGCAAGCAACCGCGGCCAGCATGACCGTTGCCGCTACCGCGGTGATCCGTTTCCACTGCATTGTCGTGTTTCTCCTTTTCTGCCGCTGGGGCAATCGCCGTACTACCGGCGAGTCTTGGGGTCGAAGGCGTCGCGGACGGCGTCGCCGAGGAGGGCCAGCGCCAGCACCAGTGCGGTGATGCCGACTACCGGAAGCCACAGGAAGATCGGGTCCGCCTTGAACCAGTTCGTGGCGGCCGCGATGGTCTGGCCCCAGGAAGGAATCGGCTCGACCAGACCGACACCGAGGAAGGACAGACCCGCTTCCGCCGTCACGTAAGCCGGCAGCGCGAGCGAGGCCGAGATGACGATCGGCGCCACCAGGTTCGGCAGCAGCTCCTTGAACAGGACCTGCCGGGTGGGCACGCCGATCGCCTTGGCCGCGAGCACGAACTCCCGCTCGCGCAGCGACAGCACCTCACCGCGGATGATCCGGGCCAGGCCGGCCCAGCCGAAGAACGAGAGGACGAAGATCAGTACGTAGAACCGGGTCGAGGCTTGCTCTTCCGGTGTCAGGTTGAACGAACCACCGCGCATCGACTCGACGATCGGCACCAGGGCGATCGCGAAGAGCAGGTACGGCAGGCTCAGGACGAAGTCGATGACCCAGGAGATGATCCGGTCGGCCCAGCCGCCGAGGAAGCCGGCCAGCAGACCCATCGACGACGCCGACAGCGGTGCCGAACAGGGTCGCCGAGAAAGCGACGATCAGCGACGGGCGAGCGCCGTAGACCCAGCGGGCGAAGTTGTCCCGGCCGGTCTTCGGCTCGACGCCGAACCAGTGCTGCGCGGTGGCACCGAGGTCGGGAAGCCGTACTCGTCCACCAGGTCGGTGTTGAAGGCGCTGTAGGTCTGCGCCCTCGAGCTTGGCCAGCAACGGCGCGAAGATCGCGATCAGGATGAAGAACAAGATGATGCAGACGCAGATCACGGCGAGCTTGTCCTTGCGGAGCCGGTCCATCGCGATCCGGGTCGGCGACTTGCCGTGCGCGACCGTCGCCGGACGGACCGGCTCGGCGGACGCCGGGTGTTCCTCGACGCCTACGGTCGAGTCGGGTGACCCAATACTCATTCGCGCTCCGTCAGCTCTGTCAGCCAGATTCCGGGTGTTGACCAGGCAACGGTCTGTAGATCGCTGCCGGACCATTTGCTCTTCCGAAAGGGCCGCGCGTCAAACTCCCTTGACACGGCGATTCCCCCTCAACCGCGCGCTAGCCTGCCTGACACTGTGACACCAAACCAGCGGTGCCCGGCACCAGTGCACAAATCGTTACCGGAACGGGTACCAGACCGGAACATTTGTCTCCGACGGTGACCGTCAGCAACCAATCCTTCGCGAAACGCGTCGGCACAGCGCCGTCAGTGGCCATTTTGTGCCAAATTGTCACGCACGGTGTTGAAGTTGCAACCATCTGCCAGAGGCTGGAGTTCGCGGTGGACGGCGTCCTCCAGACCGAGCATCGGCAGCGTCGAGGTGACGATGACGGTGCATCGTCCATCCGCCGGAAGCAGTGGCCTGAGCTGCCCCGCATCGACCGCGTCCTCGAAGACCAGCAGCACCGATTTGCCGGCCAGTCGGCTCCGCAACAGGCTCGCCCGCTCTTCCACCGACTCCGGTAGCTCGTCGGCTCCGAGCGATCGCAACAACCGCTCCAGCGCCGACTGCGGCTGGACTGCCGCACCGGTGGGATCCCGAAGCTGCGCGAAGAGCTGCCCGTCCGGGTACGCCGCGGCCAGCCGGTGCGCGAGCCGGATCGCCAACGCGGATCTCTCGGCAGCGCCGTACAGGCAGATAACAGCCGGTACGCCGTGCGGCCGGTTGCGGCTCAGCTCGGTGGTCAGCTCGTCCAGCAGCGCTTCCCGGCCGGGGATCGGCCCGGCCTCCGGAGGTAGCTCCCGAGGGACCTCGTCCTTGCTCTTCAGATCCAGCGCACCGTCCTGCCGCAGGATCGAGACGTGCAGCTCGCTGACCTCCGCGCCCGGCTTCGTCCCGTGCTCGTCGGAGAGGCGGCGTACGAGGTCGCTGTAGACGGCCATCGCGTCGGCCTGTCGCCCGGAGCGGTAGAGCGCGAGCATGTACGCCGCCGCAACCCCCTCGCGGAGCGGCTGGGCGGCGATCAGATCGGCCAACTCGGGCAGCAGTTGCTGGTGACGACCCAGCTCCAACTCGGTCTCCAGGCGAAGCTCCTGGGCCGACCAGTAGTCGCCCTCCAGGTCGACCGACAGCCGCCGGCGGACCTCCTCCGAAGTCACGTCTGCCAGGGCCGGCCCCCGCCACAACGCCAGCGCCTCGAGCAATATCGTCCGGCGCTGCCCAGGGTCAGCGGTCGCCTTCGCGGCATTGACCTGGGCGGCAAAAACCTCGCTGTCCGTCCGGCCGCCAGGCCCCAGTACGGCGTACCCCTGCGCGCCGCCCTTCACCTCGAGCACCGGGTCGACCTCGGCCAGGAGGCCGCGCAGGCGTGAGACATAGACCTGGAGGGCGCGTTTCGGGTTGCCTGGCTTGTCGTCCGGCCAGAGGAGTTCGACCAGGCGCTCGAAGGGCACGACCTTGCCTGGTTCCAGCAACAGGATGGCGAGCAACAGCCGTTCCTGGCGTCGTTTCAGGTCGATCTGGCGGCCGTTCGCCCAGACCTGCACCGGGCCCAGCAAGCGGTACTCGACGGTCATCGACGGGTGGCGCGCGCGTCGTCGAGCCGCTGCCGCAGCCTGGTTTCGTCGGCCTGCTCGCCGGCCCTGATCGCCTCTTGCAGTCCGATCTCGAGAGCGGGAATCGCCTCGTCCAGATCCCCGGCGTCCATCAGCACCTCGCCCAGCCGGCCGACCGCGGCCGATCGATCGGCGTCCTGGCTGAGTTCGTCGTAGACGGCGATCCCGGCGCGGTAGCTCGCGATGGCATCGGCGAGACGGTCCTCCTGATGATGCAGTTGTCCGAGCTCGTCGAGAATGTAGGCCTCCTGCCAAGGGGAACCGGCCGCTCTCGCGAACCCCAGGGCGCTCTCCAGATGCTCCCTGGCCCGCTTGGTCTCGCCCAAGGCCTTGAGGTTGAGGCTGACCGAGAGATGCGCTCCGGTCTGGAGCTTCGCCTCCCCCTGTCGCTCGGCAAGCTCGATCGCCTTCAGCCCGCTCTCGAGGCCTTCGGAGTACCGCCCGGCAAGCTGCAGGATGCGGGTGAAGTTGTTGCGGGCGGACATCTCGGCCATCACCAGTCCGCACGCCGCCAGCAGCGGCAGCGCCTCCTGGAACGCCTCGATGGCGCCCTCCAGGTCATCCGTCGTGCCGCGATAGACGGCCAGATCGGCTAGCAGGCACCCCTCCGCGACCTGGTCACCCCGCTCCCGGGCCACGTCGACGGCGATCGACGTACGCCGGATGGCATCCGGCCAGCACTGCCGGGAGAAGGTATAGGCGGATGACCCCAGCGCGAAGGACACCACAGCATCGCGGGTCGTATCGGCGAACCGCATGCCCTGGACCGGTATCGCCGTCAGCTTCGCACCGGCGGCATCCAGCCAGTTGAGGGCAAGCTCGCCGTCCAGTCCTTTCGGCAGATCGTCGGTTTTCGGGCGGCCGCTGGACCACTCGAACTCCGACGAGCCGGGGAAGCGACTCTCCTGCGCAAGCCAGGCCACTGCGGCGTACAGCTCGAGCAGGCGATCCATCACTGCTGTCTGCTCGTCCCGCGGGAGTTCAGCGTCGGCCTGCTCCCGGGCAAACGCCCACAGCAGGTCGTGCAGGCGATAGACCTCAGGCGCCGGAGTCTCCAGAAGGTGCGCATCGACCAGGCGCTCGAGGACGGTCTCAGCGGCGAGCTCGTCCAGGCCGAGGACCCGGGCCGCCTCGACAAGCCGGTACGCCGTGCTGTCCGGTACGCCGAGCTGCCGGAACGCCTGAGCTGCCCGTCGATCCAGTGCATCGTCCGACCGGTCCAACTGCTCCAGCGAACTCGCGAAGACCACCCGGATGCTCTCCCCCGAGAGACTCAGCTGGTCGAGACGACCGTGCACGTCTGCGATCCGGTCGACGAGTTGGCTGAGCCGCCAGGCCGGCCGGGCCGCGAGCCGCGCACCGAGGATCCGGATCGCCAGCGGAAGGTTGCCGCAGGCCTCGAGCAGCGCCGCAGCCGCTTCGGGCTCAGCAGCCATCCGGACCGGACCGGCAAACTTCTGGAGCAACTCCGAGCCTTCCGCAGCAGTCAGCACATCTAGCTGGATCAGAGCAGCGTCCAGCCCCGACAGCAGCGCCCTGCTGGTGACAATGGCTGCGCTGGTGCCGGTGCCTGGCAACAAGGCCTCGACGACTGCAGGTCCGGACGCATTGTCGAGAACGACCAGGACCTTTCGCTCCGCCAGCAGGGACCGGTAGCGGGCCGACGCCTCGGCAAGCGCTACCGGAACCTCCTGATCCGGTACGCCGAGGCCGCGCAACGCGGTCGCCAGGGCGTCCATCGGCAGCATCGGCTCCTCGGCGCCATAGCCGCGCAAGTTGAGGAACAGCTGGCCGTCCGGAAACAGACCGGCGACCCGATGGGCGACTTCGACCGCCAAGGCACTCTTGCCGATCCCACCCATGCCGGAGATGGCCGAGACGACGATCGCTGGACCGGCCGATCCCTTCGCCCGTTCGGCCAGCAGTCCGGTCAGTGCCTCCACCTGGGACTGCCGGCCGACGAAAGTACTCGGCGCCGGCGGCAGCTGACGCGGTACGACGGCAGGCCGCTCGACCAGCAGGGCCGGATCGTCCTGCAGGATCGCCACTTCGAGTTCCTGCAGGAGTGGGCCGGGTTCGAGGCCCGTCTCCGCCCTCAGGGTTCGCTTCGCCGCAGCCAGCAGGTCGAGGGCGTCCAGGCGCCGGCCGACGCGGTACAGGGCGACCAGCTGGGCGGACAGGAAGCCCTCCCGGGTCGGGTGGGCGGCGATCAGGTCGGTGAGCTCGGGCACCAGTTCTGCGCTGCGGCCCGCCTCGAGATCCGCCTGGATCCGGTCCTCCAGCGTCGCCAGCCGCTCCTCCTCGAGCCCCGCGCAGAGCCGGTAGCGGAGGTCCTCGGAGGCGACGTCGGCAAGGGCCGGACCGCGCCAGAGGTCCAGCGCCTGGCGCAACAGCCCGGCCCGCTCCTCCGTCTCCGGAGTGGCAGCCGCGAGCCGCCGCAGCTCCCGGAACCGGTACACGTCGAGACCAGACCGATCGATGTCTAGCTGATAGGCCTGGTCCCGGCTCGAGATGTCGATCCCGGCGGGCAGCGCCTTGCGGAGCCGGGACAGATAGACCTGCAGAGTCCGGTTCGGCTCGGCCGGTGGCTCGTCGGTCCACAACAGCTCGATCAGCCGATCGGCAGGCACCAACTGGTTGGCCGAAAGGCCCAGCAAGGCCAGCAGCAGACGCTCCTGCCGACGCCCGAGCGGTACGGCCTTGCCGTCGGCCACGATCTCCACAGGACCAAGCAACCGGAGCTCCACGGGGGCAGCCTAGTCCGGTGGTAGGCGGTGGGTAACAGGGTTCCCACATGCTGCGACTGCGTCGGAACGCTGTCCCGGTCCGGCGTACGCCGCCCGCTCCCCCACTGGTGGCGCCGTCTTGAACCGGAGGAACGATGCTCGCCCCGTATCTGTCCTGGAGACTGTTCGCTGCTTCTATGGTCCTGATCGGCGGAGTCCTGCCCGCCGGCGCCGCACAGGCCACCCCCGGCCGCGGCTGGTGCAACACCGCCGTCGGCTCACCCAGCGCCCACTGCCGCGGTGCTGCCCCCCGGCTGCGTGACAAGGTCCCGACCCGGCCGTTGGCAGCCACTGGCCGGGCCCGGCTGCGGGCCCGCCGGCGCGAGCTGGAGCCGTTCGTGCCGTGCCCGGCAGTCGACGGCTACAGCTCGCAGGAGCGAACCCTGGAGCTGGTCTAGCTTTCCCGGACGTTGACGGTCACGAACGGCGGCTTGACGACCTCGAAGGCTTCCTGACGGCCGCGGATGTCCACCGCGACCTGGTCGCCCTCCTTGACGCCCGCGTCGAGCAGGGCGAGGGCGATGCCCTTCTTCAGCGTCGGCGAGAAGGTGCCGGAGGTGACCTCGCCCAGCGCCGTACCGCTCGCGTCGTTGACCGTCATGTGCGGCCGCGGGATGCCCCGGCCGACCGCTCGCAGACCGCGGAGGATCTTGGCCGGCCCGGCCTCCTTCTCCGCGCGCAGGGCAGCGTCGCCCCAGAAGTGCTCCTTCTTCCAGCCCACGGCCCAGCCGGACCGTGCCTGAACCGGCGTGATGTCGGGCGAGATGTCCTGCCCGTGCAGCGGGTAGCCCATCTCGGTCCGCAGGGTGTCGCGCGCTCCCAGCCCGGCCGGGACGATGCCGTACTGCTCCCCCGCTGCCAGCAGCGCGTCGAAGACGGCGACCGCGGCCGCGTTCGGCACGACCAGCTCGTAACCACGCTCACCGGTGTACCCCGTGCGGCACACGACGACCGGCGTACCGGCGAAGTCGGCGACGGCGAAGGACATGTAGTCGTGTCCGGTCGGCAGGCCGATCGCTGCGACGACCTCGTCGCTGTCGTGACCCTGGACGGCCAGGATCGCGTAGTCGTCGTGGGTGTTCGTCACCACGACGCCCTCGGGCGCCTGGGCCTGCAGCAGCCGGACGACCTCGGCGGTGTTGGCCGCGTTCGGGATCAGGAACACGTCGTCGTCGGCGTGCAGGTAGGCGATCAGGTCGTCGACCACGCCGCCGCTCTCGGTGCAGCACAGCGTGTACTGCGCCTGGCCCGGCGCGATCTTGCCCAGGTCGTTGGTCAGGCACGCGTTCACGTATGCCGCGGCGCCGGGACCCTTGACGGTCGCCTTGCCCAGGTGACTCACGTCGAACACGCCGACGGAGGTCCGTACTGCGGTGTGCTCGGCAACGACCCCGCCGTACTCCAGCGGCATCTCCCAGCCACCGAACTCGGCGAACTTGGCTCCGAGCGCGACGTGCCGTTCATGCAGCGGGGACTTCTTCAATGCGGTCATGCAGCGGAACTTACCCGAAACACCTGGCCCAACAGTGTGGCCCGCATCTCCGTGCCACTCGATCGCCCCCAGGTGCGCGCATTCCGTCCGCGCCGACGCGTAGCATGCGGAGGCAGCATGCACGTACCGTCACGACCGGCGAACCTGCCACCCGGTCAAGGAGGACTGAGGATTTCGTGAGCACCATCACCCTGAGCAAGTCCGATGCAGCCGGCGTCAAGACCGACGTCGTGGTCATCGGCGTGGTCAAACTCGACGGCGGCGTCGCACTGCCCGCCGGTACCGAGTCGCTGAACGCCGCGTACGGCGGGAAGCTGGTGGAGGTGCTGTCCGGTCTCGGCGCCACCGGCAAGACCGGCGAGGTCACCAAGGTGCCCGGCCCGAAGCCCGGCCGCTCGGCCCTGCTGATCGCGGTCGGCCTCGGCAGCGCCCCCGACGGCGCCCTGAAGACCGAAGACCTGCGTACGGCCGCCGGCGTCGGCGTCCGGGCCGCCAAGACCAGCCAGTCCGTCGCCTTCGCGCTGCCGACCCCGGACGCCGAGTGTGTCCGCGCGGTCGCCGAAGGTGCACTGATCGGCCGCTACAGCTTCAACGCCTACAAGTCCGAGGCGAGCGACGATGCCCCCGGCAACCTGGTCGTGCTGACCGACCTGGCCCGCAACCGCGACGCCAAGGCCGCCCTGGAGCGCGCGCAGATCGTCGCCGACGCCGTCCACCAGGTCCGCGACTGGGTGAACATGCCCCCGTCCGACCTGCACCCGGTCGAGTTCGCCGCGCACGCGGTCAAGCTCGGCAAGGAGCACGGCGTCAAGGTCGAGGTGCTCGACGAGAAGGCCCTGACCAAGGGCGGGTACGGCGGCATCCTCGGCGTCGGCCAGGGCTCGACCAACCCGCCCCGGCTGGTCCGGCTCACCTACACGCCGAAGAAGCCGGTCACCCACCTGGCCTTCGTCGGCAAGGGCATCACCTTCGACTCCGGCGGCCTCTCGCTGAAGACCGCGAGCGGCATGATCAGCATGAAGTCCGACATGGCCGGTGCGGCCGCCGTGATCGGCGCCACGCTCGCGATCGCGCGGCTCGGCCTGCCGGTCCAGGTCACGACGTACGCCGCGATGGCCGAGAACATGCCGTCCGGCTCGGCCGCGCGGCCGTCCGACGTACTGACCATGTACGGCGGCAAGACGGTCGAGGTGCTGAACACCGACGCCGAGGGCCGGCTGGTGCTCGGCGACGCGCTGGTCCGCGCGTCCGAGGACGCAGCCCGACCTGATCGTCGACGTGGCCACCCTGACCGGCGCCTGTGTCGTTGCCCTGGGCACCAAGGTGGCCGGCGCGTTCGCCAACACCGACACCGCCCGGGACCGGGTCGTGGACGCCGCGATCGCGGCCGGCGAGGCGATGTGGCCGCTGCCGATCCCGTCGGAGATGCTCGACAAGCTCCGCTCGCACTCGAAGGTCGCCGACCTGGCGAACATCACCGGCGAGCCCTGGGGCGGCGCCCTGGCGGCGGCCGCCTTCCTCGGCGACTTCGTTGCCGAGGGCATCGACTGGGTGCACCTCGACGTGGCCGGCCCGGCCTTCAACGACGGCGGCCCGTCCGGCTACACGCACACCGGCGGCACCGGCTACGCGGTCCGCACCCTGGTCGAACTGGCCGCCTCGGCCAGCTAGGGCTTAGTCCCACGCCGGGTCGAGTTGCTCGACGGAGTACTCGATCCGGCTGGTCAGGCCGCGCGGGTCGGTCAGCTCGACCCGCCACGCGTCGGCGAACTGGTCGACGCCCGCGATCATCGGGATCGTGCCGCTGAGCAGCACGGTCCCCGGCCGCAGCCGTTCGCCCG
Organism: uncultured Actinomycetota bacterium; assembly: GCA_963740725.1. Taxonomy (GTDB): domain Bacteria; phylum Actinomycetota; class Actinomycetes; order Propionibacteriales; family Kribbellaceae; genus Kribbella. The sequence goes on along the minus strand of CAVUFT010000025.1, from coordinate 54,913 downwards.
CTCCTTCACCCAGTACGACGGCGGCAGCAACTGCGCGAGCGTCCCGTCCTGGATCAGCTGTTCGCTCCCGTGCCGCACCCACGCCTTCAACGTGAACTGATCCAGCTCACCCTCGATCGGCCATCGGCCAGGCCACGTCGCCCAGCACGTCCGGCGCGGACTGCTTGCTCCAGGCGACGCCGTGCACCTCCAGCGCGCGATCGGTGTGATCGCAGGCCGCCGTCAGCAGCAGATCATCCGGCCCGTCGCCCACGACCAACGCCCACTCCGCCTCCCCCGAAGTCCGCTCGTGCGGGACCTGGACGACCTCCGGCCGGCTCACCAGGGTCGCCGACAGCGGATAGAGCGTCGGGATCCGGCTCGGTGCCGGCACGCCGAGCTCGGCCAGCTCGTCGACGTGGTGCTGCACCTGTTCGGTGTCGCGGCCGGCGTACCCGGCGTTGAGCGCATAGCGGACGGTGATCTCCCGCTCGCCGCCGTCCGGCAGCCGGAATTTCAGGGTCTGACTCATACCGAACCTCCACCGATAGTCGGTCATCGCTTGCGTGAACACGTTGTATACAGCGAGTATGAAGCATCGACCGCAAGGAGGTCCACCCGATGTCCGCTCCCGCCCCACGCCCCACCGACCTGCCCCCGGCCGGCCCTTCCGCCGCCGTCGGCGACCGGCGGAGTCTCTACAAGGCATTCGCCGCGAGCCTGTCCGGCACCTCGTTGGAGTGGTACGACTTCGCCGTCTACAGCTCCGCCGCCGCGCTCGTCTTCGGCGACCTATTCTTCCCCGACAGCGACCCGCTCACCGGCACCCTGCAGGCGTTCGCCACGTACGCCGTCGGGTACGTCGCGCGCCCGCTCGGCGGCATCTTCTTCGGCCGGCTCGGCGACGTGATCGGCCGGAAGAAGGTGCTCGTCGCCACTCTTCTGCTGATCGGCGTCGCGACCTTCTTCATCGGGCTGCTGCCGACACACGCCCAGGCCGGCGCGATCGCACCGGCGCTGCTGGTGTTCCTGCGGTTCGTGCAGGGCGTCGGAGTCGGCGGCGAGTGGGGTGGCGCGGTTCTGCTGAGCAGTGAGTTCAGCCAGGCCGGGCAGCGCGGCTTCTGGGCCTCTGCGGCCCAGGTCGGTCCGCCGCTCGGCACGTTGATGGCGAACGGCGTACTGGCGGTGCTGGCCGGGCTGCTGTCGGATGACCAGTTCCTGAGCTGGGGTTGGCGGATCGCATTCCTGCTGTCCGCAGTACTGGTTGCCTTCGGTCTGCTGATCCGGACACGGCTGGAGGAGACGCCGGTCTTCCGGAGTTGGAGGCGCGCGGCGATCGGCCGACCGCGCCGGTCACCGAGGTACTGCGCACCGAGATGCGCGGGCTCGTCGCGGCCGTGCTGGCTCGGGTCGGCCCGGACGTGTTGTACGCGATGTTCGCGGTGTTCGTGCTGACGTACGCGACCAAGGAACTGGATATGAGCCGGGGCCAGGCGGTGACGGCCGTGCTGGTCGGATCAGCGTGCCAGGTCGGGCTGATTCCCTTGTCCGGTTGGCTTTCCGACCGGTACGGGCGACGGCTGATCTACGCGATCGGCGCGGTCGGCGGCGCGATCTGGAGTGTGGTGTTCTTCGCCATCGCGTCGTCGCTGGCGACCGTGCTGCCGGGAGTGGTGATCGGGCTGGTGTTCCACTCGCTGATGTACGGACCGCAGGCGGCGTTCGTGTCGGAGCAGTTCAGCGCGCGGCTGCGGTATACGGGGAGCTCACTCGGGTACACGTTCGCCGGGATCATCGGCGGCGCTTTGGCTCCGTTGGCGTTCACGTACTTCCTGGCGAAGACCGGCACGGGTTACGTGATCGCGGCGTACATCATCGTCGCCTGCATCGTCACGCTTGCTCGGTCTGGCGCTGGGCCGGGCCGTCGACGACGAGCGAACCCGAGGTTCAGCCTTGCATGAGGATGGCGCCGGTCGTGTCGAGGTGGCGGAGGATCGCCGCCTCGGCCTCGGCCGGGTCGCCGGCGGACAGTCCGTCGACGATCGCCTGGTGCTCGGCGAGAACGTCCTGCCGCCGGGTCGTACTCCGCTGCAGGGCGACCACGCCGAGCAGGACATGCCGGGCGCGCAGGCTGTCGTACAGCCGGCCCAGCACATTGTTGCCCGCGGCATCGACCAGGAGGGCGTGGAACTGGCTGTCCAGCTCGATGAACTCCTTGGCGTCGCCGTTCTCGACGATCGCCCGCTGCGCCTCGAGGATCGACGCCATCGGCCCGACCGGCGCCTGCCTCGGCCGCCAGGCAGCTGGTCGCCGCCCAGCACTCGATCACGCCGCGCGCCTGCATCATCTCGGCGATCTCCCGCCCCGGCAGCGGCGCGACGAACGCTCCCCGGTGTGGGACCAGCTGGACCAGGTCCTCGGCGGCAAGCATCAGCAGCGCCTCACGGACCGGCGTACGGGAGATGCCGACCTCGGTCGCCACCGCCTGCTCGTTGATGAACGTGCCGGAGACCGCCGGGTCGCTCAGCACGGTCCCGCGGAGGTACTGATAGGCACGATCCCGGCCGGAGTCCCCACTCAATCGCATACTCAATGTATACAGCCTCGGAGGTCTTTATGACTGTACTGCGGGTCGCAGCGGCCCAGCTCACGACCGGATCCGATCTAGTCGCCAATCTTGTCACCGCGACCGACGCCGTACGCCGGGCGGCTGCCGCCGGCGCCGAACTGGTCGCTGCTGCCCGAGGCGACACAGGCCGCCTTCGGCACCGATCTGAAGGCCGTCGCTGAACCGCTCGACGGCGCCTTCGCGACCGGTCTGCGCAAGGTCGCTGCCTGAGACCGGCACCGTGGTCGTGGCAGGCCTCTTCGAGCCCGCCGACGACGGCCGGGTCCACAACACGCTTGCTGGCGACGGGTTCCGGGGTCGACGCGTACTACCGCAAGATCCACCTGTACGACGCCTTCGGCTCGCGCGAATCAGATCTTGTGGCCCCCGGCAAGGACCTGGTGACGATCGAGATCTCGCGGCGTACGGGTCGGCCTGGCCACCTGTTACGACCTGCGTTTCGCCGACCAGTTCGCCGCGCTTGGGCGAGCCGGCGCGCAGTTGGTCGTCGTACCGGCTTCTTGGGGTGCGGGGCCTGGCAAGGAGGAGCAGTGGGATCTGCTGACCCGCGCGCGAGCTACCGACGCCCAGGCGTGGCTGCTGGCGTGCGACCAGGCTTGGACTCCCCCGGTGGGCACCGACCCGCTCGGCGTCGGCCGGAGCGTGCTGGCGGATCCGCTGGGACGCGTCACTGCCCGGCTCGGGAGCGAATCCGGTCTGCTCCTCGGGGCCGTCGACACCGACCTTGTGACCAGCACTCGCGAACGAGTGCCCATCCTCTAGTCGACACAGTCTTCAGGCGAGGCCGTTCTTCTTCATCCGGGCGTTGTACTCCCGCATCCGGGGTGGGTACCCGACCACGGCGGCGTCGTACGACGGGATGCCCAGCTTGTTGGCGAAGTTGTGGGCCCAGGCGACCGAGGGGACCCGGCGGCGGGTCCACTCGCCGTCGATCGCGACCAGGAGCAGGGTGTAGTCCGTCACCGCCGTCTTCGGCTCGACGAAACCCTCGACGCCCTGCCGCGTCTGGGCGAACTCCCGCAGGTGCGCCTGGTCGGGACTGTCCGACTTGCGCATCGTTCCGGGCTTTCTGCCGGCGACCGAACCACTTCATGGAGACCAGTGTCCCCTACCTCCGCAAGTACTCATGACGGCCTCCGCAGGTACTCACGACGGCCGATCGACGCTCGCCGGAGCGGGGGCGACGAGCCCGGGAGCGACTGTGGTGGGCTGCGATGACAAGATGACGCCCGGGCCGGAACTCCGCGATCCGGGGTCCGCCCGCCGACCAGACGCCCACGGAGGAACCTGTGACGACTACGGCAGACAGTGCTACGACCTACGACCTGGTGATCCTCGGCGGTGGCAGTGGCGGGTACGCCGCCGCGCTGCGGGCCGCGGTCGCCGGGATGTCCGTGGCCCTGGTCGAGAAGGACAAGCTCGGCGGCACCTGCCTGCACCGCGGCTGTATCCCGACCAAGGCGCTGCTGCACGCCGCCGAGGTGGCCGACTCGGCCCGCGAGGGCGAGCAGTTCGGCGTCCGGACGACCCTCGAGGGCGTCGACATGGGCGGCGTGAACAAGTACAAGGACGGCGTCGTCGACCGGCTGTTCAAGGGCCTGCAGGGGCAGATCAAGTCCCGCGGCATCACCGTGATCGAGGGCGAGGGACGGCTGACCTCCCCGACGACGGTCGCGGTCGACGGTACGACGTACACGGGCAAGAACGTGATCATCGCCTCCGGCTCGTACTCGCGGTCGCTGCCCGGGCTGGAGATCGACGGCAACCGGGTGATCGCCAGCGAGCACGCGCTGACGCTGGACCGGGTGCCCGAGTCCGCGGTCGATCCTCGGCGGCGGCGTGATCGGCGTCGAGTTCGCGAGCGCGTGGACCTCGTTCGGCACCAAGGTGACGATCGTCGAGGCGCTCCCCCGGCTGGTGCCGGCCGAGGACGCCGACTGCAGCAAGACGCTCGAGCGGGCATTCCGCAAGCGCAAGATCGCCTTCAAGACCGGTACGCCGTTCGAGTCGGTCGAGACTCATCGACAACGGCGTGCGGGTCACCGTCGCCGGTGGCGAGGTGATCGAGGCCGAGGTGCTGCTGGTCGCGGTCGGCCGCGGGCCGAACACCTCCGGACTCGGCTACGAGGAGGTCGGGGTCGCGCTCGACCGCGGCTTCGTGACCGTCGACGAGAACCTGCAGACCAGCGTGCCCGGCGTGTACGCCGTCGGCGACATCGTGCCCGGGCTGCAGCTCGCGCACCGCGGCTTCCAGCAGGGCATCTTCGTCGCCGAGCACCTGGCCGGGCTCAACCCGGCGCCGATCGACGAGGCCGGCATCCCGCGCGTCACCTACTCCGAGCCCGAGGTCGCCTCCGTCGGCCTGACCGAGGAGCAGGCGAAGGCGAAGTACGGCGAGGTCGAGATCCTCAACTACAACCTCGGCGGCAACGGCAAGAGCCAGATCCTCAAGACGCCAGGGCTTCGTGAAGCTGGTCCGGGCCAAGGACGGCGCCGTGGTCGGCCTGCACATGGTCGGCTCCCGGGTCGGCGAACTGATCGGCGAAGCCCAGCTGATCTACAACTGGGAGGCGTTCCCGGCCGACGTCGCGCCGCTGGTGCACGCCCACCCGACCCAGAACGAGGCCCTCGGCGAAGCGCACCTGGCGCTGGCCGGAAAGCCTTTGCATTTCCACGAGTAAGTTTGAGGCTGCCCGCAACGGGCGGGTCCGCTGTGACCCGGCGTCCCGCCCGTTCCGGCGGCACCGTAGGCTGACACTCGAACCGATCAGACGAAGGAGCAACGACCGTCATGCCGACCTCTGTATCCCTGCCGGCCCTCGGGGAGAGCGTCACCGAAGGAACCGTCACCCGCTGGCTCAAGCAGGTCGGTGACACGGTTGCCGTCGACGAGCCCCTGCTGGAGGTCTCGACCGACAAGGTCGACACCGAGATCCCCTCCCCCGTGGCCGGCACTCTCGCTGGAGATCAAGGCCGCCGAGGACGAAACCGTAGAGGTCGGCGCCGAACTAGCCGTCATCGGCGACGCCGGCGAATCCACGCTCCGGCTCCGACTAGCCGCCCCGGCCGCAGGAGGCTCCGGCCCCCGAAGCCCCCGCTGCTCCGGCGCAGGAGGCTCAGGCCGCCCCGGCCGAGGCCGCGCCGCAGGCGCAGGCGCAGGCCGCCCCGGCTGAGGCCGCGCCGCAGGCGCAGGCCGCCCCCGCCAACTCGGCCGAGACAACCCCGAACGACAACTCGGCCGACGCAACCTCAGCCCCCGCAGCCTCCCCGGCCGCATCGCAGGCACCCTCAGGTGGCACGTCGGTAACCCTCCCCGCCCTGGGCGAGAGCGTCACCGAAGGAACAGTCACCCGCTGGCTCAAGCAGGTAGGCGACGACGTAGCCGTCGACGAGCCTCTCCTCGAGGTCTCCACCGACAAGGTCGACACCGAGATCCCGTCGCCGGTCGCCGGCAAGCTCCTAGAGATCAAGGTCGCCGAAGACGAGACCGTCGAGGTAGGCGCCGAACTGGCAGTCGTCGGCTCCGGCGACGCCGCCCCCGCCACCTCCTCGGCCCCCGCCGCTCCCGCAGAGTCGGCCCCCGCCCAGGAAGCCCCAGCCCCCGCAGCTCAGGCCCCGGCCGCACAGGCACCAGCCGCCCAGGCACCGGCCGCACAGGCACCAGCCGCTCAGGCCCCAGCCCAGCAGGCCCCAGCTGCCGAGCCCACCCCTGCACCGACTCCGGCCGCAGCGGCCCCGGCCCCCGCGACCTCCCCGGCCGCATCGCAGGCAGCCCCCGCCCCCCAGCCAGCTGCCCAGGCCCCGGCCGCCCAGCCTTCCGCCCAAGCCCCAGCCCCGCAGAGCGCTCCCGCGGCACAGCCTGCACCCGCCGCCACGCAGGCGCCCGCAGTACAGGCGTCTTCCAACGGCTCCTCCTCCGACGGCCCGAACTACGTCACCCCGCTCGTCCGCAAGCTGGCGACGGAGCACAGCGTCGACCTCGGCGAAGTACAGGGCACCGGCGTCGGCGGCCGCATCCGCAAGCAGGACGTACTCGCCGCCGCCGAAGCCAAGAAGGCCGCCGCAGCCGCTGCCCCCGCACCGGCCGCCGCAACCTCCGCACCGGCCGCGGCAGCAGCCCCGGTGGTCAGCCCGCTGCGCGGCACCACCGAGAAGATGAGCCGCATCCGCAAGGCCATCGCCAACCACATGGTCAACTCGCTGCACGTCTCGGCGCAGCTGACCACGGTCGTCGAGGTGGACGTCACCGAGATCGCCAAGCTCCGGAACGCGAAGAAGGCCGAGTTCGAGGCCCGCGAGGGCGTCAAGCTGTCCTTCCTGCCGTTCTTCGCGCTCGCCGCGGTGGACGCGCTCAAGCAGTACCCGAAGCTGAACGCGTCGATCAACGACGAGGCCGGCGAGGTCACGTACCACGCGGCCGAGCACCTGGGCATCGCCGTGGACGCCGAGAAGGGCCTGATGGTCCCGGTCGTGCACAACGCCGGTGACCTGAACATCGCCGGCCTGGCGAAGAAGATCGCCGACCTCGCCGACCGCACCCGCAACAACAAGGTGCTGCCGGACGAGATGGCGGGCGGTACGTTCACCATCACGAACACCGGCAGCCGCGGCGCCTTGTTCGACACGCCGATCCTGAACCAGCCGCAGGTCGGCATGCTCGGTACCGGCGCCGTCGTCAAGCGTCCGGTCGTGATCACCCACCCGCAGCTGGGCGAGACGATCGCGATCCGGCAGATGGTCTACCTGGCGCTGACCTACGACCACCGCCTGGTCGACGGCGCCGACGCGGCCCGCTACCTGACCGCCGTCAAGCAGCGCCTCGAAGAAGCCCAGTTCGACGTCTGATCCATCGCAGTACCGAATCCCGGGCCGGCCGCAGCACGCGGCCGGCCCGGGTTTCTTTGCCCAAAGCAACAGCCTCACCGGTCCATGGACGCTGGCGGTGGGGGCGGTTTGGGCGAAAGTTGTGCAAGCTGGTTCGATGGACGTGCCGGCTGATCCGTCTCGCCGTCCGGCTCGAGTTCACCACCCGCGACCGAGGGGCCGATGTTTCGGATGAAGTACGTACTGGCCGGCGCGTCCGGCTTCCTGGGCAAGGCCCTCGCCGCCGATCTGGTGGCCGATGGCCACGACGTGATCCGCCTGGTACGCCGCACGCCGACTGCACCCGGCGAGGTGCAGTGGAACCCCGCCACCGGCGAACTCGATCTCGCGCCCCTCGCCGGCGCCGACGTACTGGTCAACCTCGCCGGCGCGAACATCGGCCGGCCCTGGACCCCGACGTACCGGAAGACGATCCGCGAGAGCCGCGTCGGCACCACCGCAACCCTCGCCGCCGCGGCCGCCGCCCTCGACAACCGGCCGGTGTTCATCACCCAGAGCGGGATCGGCGGCTACGGCATGGACTGCGGCGACCGCATCCTCACCGAAGACTCCGAACTCGGCGAAGGCTTCCTCTCCGACGTCGTCCGCCTCTGGGAAGGCGCCGCCGATCCCGCCCGCGCCGCCGGCTGCCGAGTCGCGGCTCTCCGCACCGGCGTCGTCCTGGACAGCGGCGCCCCGGCCTTCCGCCTCCTGTCGCTGCCGTTCCGTCTCGGCTTCGGCGGACGCCTCGGCTCGGGCAACCAGTACTTCCCGGTCATCTCCCTCACCGACTGGATCCGCGCCGCCCGCTTCGTCGCCGAACACGACGAGATCAGCGGCCCCGTCAACGTCGTCCTCCCCACCCCCGTGACGAACCAGGACTTCACCACCACCCTGGGCAAGGCCCTCCACCGCCCAACCTTCGTCCCGGTCCCGTCCTTCGTCCTCACCACCCTCCTAGGCGAATTCGCTTGGGAACTAATCGGCAGCAAACGAGCCCTCCCCACCAAACTCCTCAACACCGGCTTCACCTTCACCCACCCCACCACCCCCGAAGCCCTAACCGCCGCCCTCCCCTAACCCCAACCTCCACCGCCTCGCCCCGCCGGCCGTTCAGAGGGTGGTGATTTTGGTTATTCGCCAGGTGCCGGGGGTTCTTGCTTCTAGCGTGATGCGGCGGGCTGTCGGTTTGCCTGGAGTGAAGGTGGTTCGGCGGCCTTGCTGGTCGACGGCGGTGCCCGATGCCAGGCGGTCGACGACCTGGATGACGGCGTGGTTCGCCTCCTCGCTCTCGATGAGGGCGCTTCGGATCTCCATGGTCAGTCCTTCGATGCGTACGTGCTGGGCTCTGTACGCCGCGAGCAGTTGGCGATCCGCCTTCCAGGGCACGCTTCCACGGACGTAGACCGAATCCAGCCCGGCATCGTCGCCGGACTTGAAGGCTGCGGATCTCCGCTTATCCAGCGCTCTCAGAACGTCGAGCCAGCTTGTCGGCCAGTCCGCTGCCGGAGCTGTCGAAACGGACGTTGCTGTCGGGAGCGGCGGATCTCCAGAGGTACTGACTCCGCCGCCCGGACTGGGCGGATCATCCGACGCCGCGGGACCATCCGACGTACGGGTGCCGGCCGATCCGCCCGATGCGGCGATGCTCGCCCCTCCCCCGAGAACACCAACAGCAACAAGCCCGAGCACGAGCACGAGCAATGCGGCAGCACCAGCAGCAGCCAGTACGCCGTACGCCGGAACTCGCCGTCGGACACTCTCGCTCACTCGCCGACGTACGCTCTCGCTCACCCGCAGACGAACCCCCGTCCGCGCCCGCCGACGCCCACTCCGCCCCGAACGCCGCCGTCCACCCCCTGAAGCGCTCCGCCTCACCGCAGTACTGGACATCCCGCCATCACGCTCGCTGAACGCAGCACCACCAAAGACGCCGCCGCTCCACGCGGCACTCGACGCTGTGGTTGCGGAGGCACTTAGGGGCGGCGTACGAGTCGGCGATGTGCTCCTGGAGGCACTCGGGGCTGGTGCGAGGCCTAGGCGTGCGATGTAGGGCGCGGTCTTTGGTGGAGCGGCGTTTTGGTGGCCGGTGTTTTGCGGGGAGGCGGTCTGGTGGGTTGGACCGAGGGCGTTCAGTCGCCGGCGGCCTCCGGTGGATGTTGTTGGGGTGGGGGGCGTGTGGGTGCCGGGGTTGGGTGGGACGCGGAGGATTTCTGCTATCCGGCGGATCGGGCCTCGGGTGGGGCGGGCTCCGGTTCGGGTCTTTGGTGAGCGGCCGGTTGCGTTCTTGTTGGCTCGGCGGGGGCCGACGGCACCGGGAGCTGTTCGGGACGGGGTGCCGATGCCGGTTGATGAGGGTGCGCCGACGGTTGGCTCGGCGTCGTCCTCGGGGTTCGCGGGGTCGAGCGCCTCGCGGCCTCGCTCCTGCGAACCGTCCTTCGGGCGTTTGCGTCGAGCCCCTTGAGGCCTTCCATTCAAAACACCCGCACCGCCGCCACCCGCACCTCCGCTCCCGGTACCTCCACCGGCGTCACCCGCCGCACCTGAACCATCAGCCCCCGATACCGACCCCGAGCCCGAGCCGGAGCCGGACTGCGAGCCTGAGCCGGAGCCCGCGCCCGGCGCAGCGTTGGGGACCGCTCTCAAAGGCGAATCCCCGCCTGAGACCGACTCCAAATCTGGGAGTGGGGTCGGGATGGCGAGGCCGACGGTCGTTGGGGGTGGGGTTGGGATGGCGGGACCGACGCTTGGTGGGGGTGGGGGTGGGGGTGGGGCTGGGGCTGGGATGGCGAAGTCGACGGTTGGTGGGGGTGGGGTGGTGGGATTGCCGAAGAAGGCTATTGGGGTTGGGGCGGCTACCTGGAGGACGTTGGTGGCTGTTTGGGCGGCGTTGGGGGTGAAGAGGGAGGGCGGGAAGAGGTGAGGGGTGGCGCCGCAGGTGTGGGCTAGGTCAGCCAGGGCCTGCAGGTCGGACTCGGGGGTTGAGCGGGGCGCGATGAGGGCTCGGAGGCCGATGTCGGTGAGGACGGGGCGGCCTTCGGTGTCGAGCATGATGTTGGCGGCGGTGAGATTGCCGTGGGTCAGGCCGGCGCGGTGGAGGACCGCGAGGGCTTGGGCCAACGGGGTGATCAGCGTGACCAGTTCGCCGGTGGAGAGTGGCGCGCGGTGGGCGAGGAGGCTCGCGAGGGTGCCGGCCGCGACGTACTGGCTGAAGAGGAGCCATTCGCGGTCGGTTTGCCGTACGTCGAGCAGGCGGGCGAGGTGGGGATGGTCGAGGGATCGGGCGATGATCAGGTCCCGGCGGAATTCCTCGACAGCCGGGACCGTGGCTGCCGGGATGCGTTTGAGCACGGCGTGCCGGCCGGAACCGAGGTCCCGGAGCAGCCAGACCGAGCCGGTCGCTCCGGACCCGAGGTCGCGGCGCAAGCTGTAGCCGGCGATGTCTTCGAGTGCCATGTCAGAGAGGATGCCCGGATCGGTTCCGGCGCCGCGGAAGTTATCCACAGCACCTGGCCTGTGGATGGCGGCGAACGGCCGTGAACGCGGCGACATACACTCGAAGGCGTGCGTGAGATCAAGTATGTGAGGGCTGGGTTCGGCGCCGAGGCGGTCGACTACGAGCAGGCGTGGGCGGAGCAGCGTCGCCTGCATGCGGCAGTTGCCGAGGGCACCGGACCGGACACTGTCATCCTGCTCGAGCACCCGCCGGTCTATACCGCCGGTAAGCGCACCGAGCCGCACGAGCGACCACTGGACGGTACGCCGGTGGTCGACGTCGACCGCGGCGGCAAGATCACCTGGCACGGTCCTGGGCAGCTCGTTGGCTATCCGATCGTCAAGCTCGCGTCCCACGTGTACGTCGTGGACTACGTGCGGCGGCTGGAAGAAGCGCTCATCGCGGTCTGTGCTGATCTCGGCGTGAAGACGGGCCGGGTCAAGGGGCGGAGCGGTGTCTGGGTACCGGCGGACGACCGCGGGCGGGAGCGGAAGATCGCCGCGATCGGGATCCGGGTCGCGCAGAGCGTCACCATGCACGGCTTCGCCCTGAACTGCGACAACGACCTCAACTGGTTCGACCGGATCGTTCCCTGCGGGATCGCGGATGCGGACGTCACGACGCTCAGCAAGGAACTGGACCGCCAGATCACCATCGCCGAGGTCCTCGATTCGGTCGAGCGCCACCTGACCGAAGTACTCGCCTGGAACCCTTACGAGCGCACCGCCAACCTCCCCCAGGTCGAGCCCGCCACCCACACCGGCATCACCTACGGCCTCACCGCCACTTCCCTCCCCTAACTCCCCCGTACGCCGAAAGCTGCACCTGCTTACTGCGTACGCCGGAAAGCAGGTGCCGCGCCCAGCTGCCCCGTCGACACCGGGCAACTGGGCGGCTGTGCAAGCAGTCCGCTTTCACCCCGTACGCCGGAAGACAGCCGCCGCCCGGAGCTGTTTCGCGCGGACGCTGGGCGGCTGGGCGACATGCGGCGCGGGCTTACGCCGTACGGCGGGAAGCTGGACCCCGCGGAACTGTCGCGCACGGACGCTGGGAGGCATGCGGCGCGGGCTTGCGCCGTACGGCGGGAGGTTGTTGCGGGCCGGCTGTTTGGAGTCGAAGGGGCACGGGGTGTGGGGGTATGACTTCTGCGCAGCTGTGGGGGCTGGTCGGTGGGGAGGTCTGGTGGGACTAGCGGTCGGGGGATGTGGGGGTGTGGCAAGCGGTTCCAGGCAGGTTGGGCGGGTGGTAGTTGGGGACTGAGAGTGAGCGGTGCGGGGAGGTGCTCGCGAAGTGTCGTCCGGGTGTCGGGGGGAAACGTCGCTACGGTGGGGATGTGTCCAAAATCTTTGGCTTCCTCTTAGGTGTCGTAGTTGCGCTGGCCGGTCCGGCCGCCTTCGGAGTATTGGCTGCGGAGGGCGGGATCGAGCTGAACGCGAAGGAGATGGCGCTTGCCTATGGCATCGGAGCGCTGATCTTCTGGGCCGTCGTCTCGTACTTCTCGGGCGCCGCCGCGCTGGGTGCGTTCGTCGTGTTCGGCACGATGATCTACGCGGTGCACTGGATCCCCAACCGGATGACGAACTTCCTCAACGACGTTCCCGGGGTGACGACCGGGATGATCGAGGGCGTCAAGGCGTACACGCTGAACGGCGTCGTACCGATTCTCGCGGTCATCTCGCTGGTGTTCGGCATCCAGTCGATCGTGCGGTCGGTGCAGCGGCGTCGGCGGGCGCGGGTCGAGGCTGAGCGTTTGCAGCGCGAGCAGGAGTTGGCGCAGGCGCAGCAAGCGGCGGAGGTCGCGCCGTACCAGCCGCCGGCGGCGTATCCGGTTGCCGGGGGCGACTATCAGCAGCCGGCCGCGAACCAGTACGGCGGGTATGGGAACAGCAGCTACGAGGATCTGTTCGACGACGAGCCGGAGCCTGTGCGGCCGCGGAACCAGGCGGATGAGCAGACGGCGATGTTCGCGACTGCGCCTGCCGAGCAGGAAGCGTACGCCGAGGAGGACTACCAGCCGGACAACGAGGACGAGACCCGGCTGGTGCCGACAGATGGTGACGACACCGTGCTCGTGCCGACTGGACAGCACGCGCCGGACAACTCTGCTGACGAGGAAACCGCGCAGGCTGAAACCCCTGCCGCACAAGAGGAAACCGCTGCTCGCCCGCAAGAACCCGTTGCCGAGAGCACCGATCCAGCCGAAGACGAAACCCAACTAACCCCAACCAGTACTACGGCGCCCGCTGCCCCTGCTACTTCAGAGCAGCCGACGGCAGTCGCCTCCGTCGAGGCCAGCACGCCCGCACCGAGCACTCCGGCGCCTGCAGAGCACGAGGCGTCGGCGCCCGCTAGCTCGGAGGACCCGACAGTCGTCGCGCCGACAAGCCAGCCCAGCGCCCAAGCGCCCAGCGCACCTGCACCGGCTGCTCCGGCGCCCAGTGCACCGGCGCCTGCAGAGCACGACGCGTCGGCGCCCGCTAGCTCCGAAGACCCGACAGTCGTCGCGCCCAGCAGCCAGCCCAGCGCGCAGGCACCTAGTGCGCCCGCGCCGAGTGCTCCTGCGCCCAGTGGACCCGCGTCGGCTGCTCCGGCGCCTAGTGCGCCGGTGGCTGGTCGGCAGGGTGGGGAGTCTTCGCAGGAGGGGCCGCAGGCGGCGGTTTCTGAGCCGGTGGCTGGTCAGCCGGGTGAGGCTCGTGACGATGCGCAGTCTTCGCAAGGGGGCCCGCAGGCTGCGGTTGGGGTGGCATCTGAGCCGGTGGCTGGTCAGGCGAGTGAGGCTCGTGAGGGTGGGGAGTTTTCGCAGGCGGCCCCGCAGGGTGCAGTTGGGGCGGTTTCTGGGCCGGCGGCTGTTGTGCAGCGGCGGGAAGAGGTGGGGCAGCAGTATCGGGAGCGGATGGAAGGGCCGGAGGAGGACGAGACCGGTGAGCATCACTTCGGGGCGTTCGAGAATCCGATGTTCTCGGACGAGATGCTGCCGCAGGCTCCTCGCGTGATGGACGCTCCCGGTCAGTTCCGCCCCGCCGGCACCTGACCCGCAGGGGTCGACCCGCCGACACGAGACTTGCAATAAGAAAGGCCCGGCGCTCCTCGAACAAGGAGCGGCGGGCCTTCTGCGTGGAGAAGATCAGGCGACGTGCATTCGCTGGTGTTGGCCCCAGCGGGCGTGTTCGGCGAAGGCTTCGTCGTAGGCGTGGATCGCCATCTGGCAGACGTCGCCTGCCATCTGCGCCCGTGGTGACTCCGTGCTCCACGCCAGCATCAGGCGACGGTGGATCGGATCGCCCGCCAGCGGTCGCGTGGTCACATCGCTCGACAGCATCCGGTACGACGTGGGCGAGATCAGCGCGACCCCTTGCCCGCTAGTCACGAATCCCATCAGCACCGAAGTATCGACCGAGTGATGCTCGACCCGCGGCATGAACCCGGCCTTCTCACAAGCCGCCCGGAACAACACATGGAACCCGCTGTCGTCCGGCGGCTCCCCGATCCACTCCTCATCAGCAAGATCGGCAAGGTCGATCTCCTTGCGATGCCTGCTTGCGATAGCCAGTGGGTGATCCGCAGCCATCACCACATAAGCCGTCTCGGACTCCACGATCGTGCAGGCCTCGACGCCGGACGGCAGCCGCAGTTCGAAGCCCGGAAACTCCCGCAGCAAAGCAAAATCCAGCCGCCCGCTCTCCAGCTGCTGCAGCAGCACGCTGGTCGCCCACTCGACCTCGATGCTGACCTGCTCGATCTCACCGTGATCCCGCAGCCGGCTGGCGATCCCGGACATCGGCGCGGTCGGGAAGCCACCCAGTCGCACGGCACTCGACTCGACCGCGGTCATCGCCGACACGGTCGCCGACAGGTGATCGACGTCGACCAGGATGGCCCGAGCGCGATCCACGGCGTACCGGCCGAGTGGGGTGGGGGTGACCCCGGTCCGCGAGCGTTCGAAGAGTTCGCCACCGAAGGCGGACTCGATCCGCTTCAGCTGCGCGGTCAGGCTCGGCTGGCTGACCTTGAGCCAGCGGGCAGCCCTCCCCACGGACCCCGCTTCTGCCACCAGGACCACCACCCGCAGGTGGCGCAGCTCGACGTTCATGCGTTGTGACCGTAGTCCAGGTGTGCGCTCAGCACACAGCGGACGCGTGTTGCGGTTTCATCACAGCCAGCAAACTTTCTGTAACGTCCGCAGCAGAATCACGATAAGTCACGTCGCCTTGAGAGCGATCGCCTCTCGGTAACCGAGTTTCCGGCCGGTCTTCAGCAAGGTCCGCTCGTAGATCCGGGCGCCGAGCCGGACGATCAGCACGGTCGCGACGAGCAGGATCGCGATCGCCGCCAGCGGCTGCCAGAGCGGGACGTCCTCGGTCAGCATCCGGCCGGGCATCGACATCGACGACGCGATCGGGACGAAGGACGCGATCTCCTTGGCCTCTCCCCCCGCGAAGGCCGAGAAGAAGAACGGCACCATCAGAATCATCTGGCCGGGCAGGGTGGTGGACCCGAGATCCTCCTGCCGGGACGCCAGCGAACCCGCCACCGCCCAGAGCCCTGCCAGCGCGACGAATCCGAGCACGAAGAAGACCACGAACCAGCCCGCCACCGGCGCGACCACCTTCAGGATGTCGGCCTGGCCGGTCGCCAGCAGCCCGATCAGCGAAGCGCCGCCGATCACCACGATCTGGGCCAGCGCGAGCACGGTGTTGCCGATCACCTTGCCCCACAGCAGCGCCCGGATCGGGATCGCGGCGGCCAGGATCTCGACCACCCGGCTCTCCTTCTCCTGGACGACGCTCTGCGCGATCATCATCCCGAAGCCCAGCGCGGTCATGTAGAAGACGAGCGCGAGGCCGACGCTGACGAAGTCGGCGACGCCGCCGGACAGCGGACCCGGTTTCAGCAGCTTCTCCTGCATCTGGGTGTTCGCGTGCAACTCCTCGGGCGTCATTCCCTTCTTCGCGGCGTTCTGCTCCATGGCGACGTTGCTGACCGCCTCACGCAAGGTGGTCTGCAGTTCGCTGTCGACCTTCTCCTTGCCCACCACGAGATAGCCGTCGGACCCCGGCAGCAGCGCCGCCTTCACGTCGCCGTCAGTGACGAGCCGCTCGGCGGCGGCCGCGTCCGTCGTACGGGTGACTTCGTAGCTGTTGCCACCCTGGATCGCGTCGGCCGTCTGGACCACCTTCGCGCCGGCATCGTCCAGTACGGCGATCTTGTCGGCGCTGCCGTTGCCCGAGATCAACGCGGGAATCAGTACGGCGGCCAGCACCAGGATCAGCAGGAATCCGGTCGAGCCGAGGAACGTCTTGTCCCGCAGCTTGGTGCTGATCTCGCGATGCGCCACCAGCTGCCAAGGGCGGGTCATGGTCGGGTTACTCATCGGGTCGCCTCCCGGAAGACGTCAGCCAGCGCGACCCGTTCGGGTGCGAACTCCAGTACCTGCCCACGACTCATCGCCTCGGCCAGGATCTGTTGCTCCTGGCCCCTTTCCTCGACATCGAACAACGCCGTCGCCCCCGCCACATCGCGCACCTTGATCCCCCGCACGTCGCGCAGCCAGCCCGCGTCGCCGTCCACGACCAGCCGGTACGTCGTACTCGAACCGGCCGCGAGTTCCGCAACGGGGCCCGCGGCAACCACTTTGCCGCGGGACAGCACCACGAGGTCGTCGCAGAGCCGCTCGACCAGCTCGAGCTGGTGGCTGGAGAACAGCACCGGCACCTCAGGAGTGACCTCGTCGCGGAGCAGATCCACCATCGCGTCGACGGCGAGCGGATCCAGTCCGCTGAACGGCTCGTCGAGGACCAGCGCGATCGGTTCGTGCACCAGCGCGGCGGCGATCTGGACGCGCTGCTGATTGCCCAGCGAGAGCGTCTCGAGTACGTCGCCGGACCGCTCGCTCAGGCCGAGCCGGCCGAGGATCTTGTCCGTCCGCTCGGCCGCGCGCAGCTCGTCGAGACCGTGCAAGCGGCCGAAGAACACCAGCTGATCGCGGATCTTCATCTTCGGGTACAGCCCGCGCTCCTCCGGCATGTAGCCGAAGTCGCGGCGCACCTCCGCGGTCAACGGCGCCCCGTGCCAGGTCACCGCACCGGCCGTCGCGGCCAGCACCCCGAGAATGATCCGCATCGTCGTCGTCTTGCCGGCCCCGTTCGCGCCGACGAACCCGGTCATCCGGCCGGGCCGTACGTCGAACGTGACGTCGTCCAGCGCAAGGTGATCACCGAACCGACGGGTCAGCCCAGCAACGCTCAGCATCCGTCCACCGTTCCTCTGCTCCTGCGGCTCCGGACACGTCCGGACACTCCCGTTCGGAAGTGCCTCCCACGCTAGTCACCGCGACCCCCGGAAAACGTCGGTCCGCAGTGTGACCCGCAAGGTCATCCGCAGGGTGGACCACCCGACTCCCCCGTACTACGGGCGCCGGCCTACGCGCCCGACGCCCGCCACCGGGCGCTTCGCAGTACGGGCCGACGGCAACCAACGACCCACAGTACGGGCTAGTTGGCCTGGTCGTCGCCCGGGATGACGAGGCCGCACTCGTACGCGAAGACGACGGCCTGGACGCGGTCGCGCAGCCCGAGCTTCAGCAGCACCCGGGAGACGTGGGTCTTGACGGTCGCCTCGCCGACGAAGAGCGAGTTGGCGATCTCGGTGTTCGTCAGGCCGCGCGCGATCAGCCCGAGCACCTCGCGCTCCCGATCGGTCAGATCCGCGACGAGATCCGGCCGGTAGACGCGATCGCCACCACCGGTGAACCGCTTGATCACCCGCTGCGTCACCTCGGGCGCCAGCAGCGCGTGACCGGAATGGATCACCTGGATCGCCTCGACAAGGTCCTCGGGCGCCGTGTTCTTCAGCAGGAACCCACTCGCCCCGGCGCCGAGCGACTCGAAGAGATAGTCGTCCCGGTCGAACGTCGTCAGGATGATCACCTTCCCGGCGTCGGCGGCGACGATCCGCTGGGTCGCGGCGATCCCGTCCAGGCCGGGCATCTGGACGTCCATCAGTACGACGTCCGGGCGCAGCTGCTCGGCGAGTTGGACCGCCTTCTCGCCGTCGGCGGCCTCGCCGACCACCTCGATGTCGGGCTCGACCGACAGGATCATCCGGAACCCGGCCCGGACCAGATCCTGGTCGTCCACCAGCAGCACCCGCATCGGGGCCGTCTCAGTCATGCCTTCTCCTCGACATCGGTTGCTGCTTCCTCAGAGTGAACCGGCTGGAGCGGGATCCGGGCGCGGACCCGGAAACCGCCGACCGGCCGCGGCCCGATCTCGCTCTCCCCGCCGAGCAGTCCGACCCGCTCGCGGATCCCGACGTGCCCCAGCCGGCTGCCGACCGGCGCGTGTTTCGGCCGGCCGTCGTCGATCACCTCGACCTCGACCGCGGTGTCGCCGATGTACCGCAGGGTGACGTGCGCGCTGCGCGCCGTCGAGTGCCGCCGTACGTTGGTCAGCGCCTCCTGGGCGATCCGGTAGACCGACACCGAGATCGTCTCCGGCAGCTTCACCGGCCGCCCGATCTGGTGGAACCCGACCTCGAGCCCCTCTCCCCCGACCGTCGCGACCAGCGCGGGCAACCGGTCCGCGCCCGCCTGCGGTTCCTTCGCGCTCGGCGTACCGATCTCGTCGTCGAGCTCCGGATCGGCCGCGCGGAGCATGCCGAGCAGCTGGCGCATCTCGTTGACCGCCGTCCGGCTGGAGTTCTCGATCACCGCCAGCGCATTCTTCGCCGCCGATGGGTCCTTCTCCATCACCCGCCGGGCGCCGCCGGCCTGTACGCCGATGCTGCTGATGTGGTGGGCGACGACGTCGTGCAGCTCGCGGGAGATCCGGAGCCGCTCGTCGATCACCGCGCGCCGCGCGTTCGCCTGTTGCTGGGCGGCGAGCTCGGCCGCCTGGTGTTCGAGCTCGTAGCGCTGCCGGGCCCCGCGCCACGCAGTACGGCCCCAGAAGTAGGCGCCGAAGAAGTAGAGGACGTTCAGCGCGACGGTGAGCAACAGATAGGACATGTACGGCGAGAGCATGCCTTCACCCGGACCCTTGAACGAGTCCTCCCGCAGCACCTTCACGAACCCGTAGAACAGCCAGGCGAACATCTCCAGGAAGACGACGGTGATCGCGATCTTCATCCGGCGCCGGTCCTGCGACCAGGCCGCCGCGGCGTAGATCGCCATGAACTGCGTCGCCTGGGTGACCAGGTTGCCCGCGAAGGCGAACGGCACCCGCTCCCCCGCCGTGAAGAACAGGACGGAGACGATCAGCAGCATGCTCAGCGGATACCGCCGCCGGCAGCACAGCGGTAGCGCGACGGCTGCGCTGAGTACATAGGCCTCGACGCCGCCGATGCCCATCTGGACCGGGATCGACGAGCTGCTGCGCGCCAGCTCGGTCCCGATCACCCCCGCGACCGCCATACCGAGGCCGAGCAGCAGATCCTGCCGGAGCTCACGCTGAGACGGCCGCGGCCGCACCCATTCAGTGGCCCGTACGCCGGACGCCGCCGGGGTGCCGGGCTGGGCAACAGCCGCGCTGCCGGTGGTGGCGGCGGCCGTCGGGGAGGTGGACATGGCTCACCAGCCTACGGGTGACAGCTCCTGTCCGGTGATTGGCTCCTGTCCGGCGCCGCGTACTCTGGTGGGCGTGACGATCGCCCCAGAAGGACGGAAGCTACTCAGGCTCGAGGTGCGCAACGCGGAGACCCCGATCGAGCGCAAACCCGAGTGGATCAAGACGCGCGCCAAGATGGGCCCGGAGTACACCAAGCTGCAGAAGCTGGTGAAATCCGAGGACCTGCACACGGTGTGTCAGGAAGCCGGCTGTCCGAACATCTTCGAGTGTTGGGAAGACCGCGAGGCCACCTTCCTGATCGGCGGCGACCAGTGCACCCGGCGCTGTGACTTCTGCCAGATCGACACCGGCAAGCCCGAGGCGCTGGACCGCGACGAGCCGCGCCGGGTCGCCGAGTCCGTGGTGAAGATGGGGCTGCGCTACGCCACCGTGACCGGTGTCGCCCGCGACGACCTCGAGGACGGCGGCGCCTGGCTGTACGCCGAGACGATCCGCCAGATCCACGCCCTCAACCCGGGCACCGGGGTCGAGATGCTCGCGCCCGACTTCAACGCCGTACCGGAGCAATTGGCCGAGGTCTTCTCGTCCCGCCCCGAGGTGTTCGCGCACAACGTCGAGACGGTGCCGCGGATCTTCCGCCGGATCCGGCCCGGCTTCCGCTACGAGCGGTCGCTGGACGTGATCACCCAGGCCCGCGACTACGGCCTCGTCACCAAGTCGAACCTGATCCTCGGAATGGGCGAGACCCGCGAGGAAGTCAGCCAGGCGCTTACCGACCTGCACGAGGCCGGCTGCGAGATCATCACCATCACGCAGTACCTGCGCCCCTCGGTGCGGCACCACCCGGTCGAGCGTTGGGTCCGGCCGGAGGAGTTCGTCGAGATGAAGGAGGAGGCCGAGGAGATCGGCTTCGCCGGAGTCATGTCGGGTCCGCTCGTGCGTTCGTCGTACCGGGCCGGTCGGCTGTACCGTCAGGCTGTGGAGTCGCGGATGACCTCCGCAACCAGGGATGCTTAGTACTTCGCTGAACAACGGACAAAGGTAGAGATGGCCAAGAACGACGCGCCTGCCGAGAAGACCAGCCGGCTCAAGCAGATCCGGTCGGCGTACCAGCTGACCAAGAAGTCGGACCCGAAGATCGGGCTGATCCTTGCCGGGATCTTCCTCGGCGTGGCCGCGATCTTCGCGGTCGTCGGCATCCTGACCGGCCACCTGCTCGTGCTGCTGCCGCTCGGCATCGCGCTCGGCCTGCTGGCCGCGACGATCGTCTTCGGCCGCCGGGTCGAGAAGGCGGCGTACAGCCAGATCGAGGGCCAGGCCGGTGCCGCCGCGTCCGCGCTGCAGACGCTGCGCCGCGGCTGGAACGTCACCCCGGCCGTCGCGGTCACCAAGAACGCCGACATCGTGCACCGGGTAGTCGGCCGGCCCGGCATCGTGCTGGTCGGCGAAGGCCAGCCGAGCCGGGTGAAGAACCTGCTGTCGGCCGAGGGCAAGAAGCACACCCGGGTCGCCGGTGGCGCGCCGGTGATCCAGCTCGTCGCCGGCAAGGGCGAGGGTGAGATCGACATCCGCAAGCTCACCAAGCACGTGATGAAGCTGCCGGCCGCGCTGCAGCCGTCGGAGATCACCGACCTGCTCCAGCGGCTGAAGGCGCTCGACGCCGTCCGCCCGCAGGTGCCGATGCCGAAGGGCCCGGTGCCGACCAGCCTCAAGGGCGCCCGGCAGGCCATGAAGGGCCGCTGAACCTTGGTGCACCGGCCCCGTCGATCTCTCATCGACGGGGCCGGTTCTCTGTCCGCTCCCCCGTGTAACGGATCGGCCGGAGCAGCGTTCTCTAGGAGTGAGGGTATTTCTGTGTCTGGTGTCGCGCTCTTCGAGTGTCCTGAGCCGGACGTTCGTGCTTCAGCTCCGGTGTTCAGGACACTAACGGTCGACCGGCCGTAGAGTGCCGCCAGGACAGAACGAGTGGTGGGGGGTAGGTGGAGATGACGGATCTGATGACGGCTGTCCATGAACCGGTGGCCGAGACCTGGCCGACGCTGGTCCGGCCACGCTCGAACCCGGTCCGCCGGGTCGGCGCGCTGGCCGCGATCCGGATGATCGCCAAGGACCTGCCGGCCACGATCCGTCTGGACAACAAGTCCTACGGGCTGGGCGGACCCGCCATGCGGGTGCACCGCAGCGCCGCGTTCCTGGACCGGCTCGGTCAGGACGCCGGATCCGGTTTCGGCGAGGCCTACCTGGCCGGTGACTGGGACCCGGAGCCGGGCACCGACCTGGCCGATCTGCTGGTTCCCTTTGCCGAGCGGTTCAGCAATGACGAGACCCGGCACCTGCTGCCGAAGTGGGCGCAGTCGCTGCGCTGGCTGGTGACGCGGACCCAGCCGGGCGATCAGGAGAACGACCGGGCGGGGGCTCGGGAGAACATCAGTCGGCATTACGACTTGAGCAACGCTATGTTCGGGGAGTTTTTGGATCCGACGCTGACGTACTCGGCTGCGCTGTTCGGTCCTTCGGCCTTGGAGGAACTTGGCTCGGCGTCGTACGACGAACTCTCTCCTGCGCAATTGCGGAAGCTCGACTCGATCCTGGATGCGGCGGGGGTTGTCGCGGGGTCGCGGGTGCTGGATATCGGGTGTGGATGGGCGAGTCTGGCGATCCGGGCTGCTCAGCGAGGCGCTTGGGTGACTGCGATCACGATCGCTTCCCAGCAGGCTTTGCTGGCTCAGCGGCGGATCGCTGATGCGGGCGTGAGCGACCGGGTGCAGGTCGCGCTGCGGGACTATCGCGATCAGATCGGCGAGTTCGATGCGGTGCTGAGCGTCGAGATGATCGAGGCGGTCGGCGAGAAGTACTGGCCCGTGTACTTCGACGCGATCGAGCGCCGGCTCGCCCCGGGCGGAGTCGCCGTCGTCCAAGCGATCGTGATGCCACACGAGCGAATGCTTGCCACTCGCAACACTTTCACCTGGGTGCAGAAATACATCTTCCCGGGCGGTCTGCTGCCGTCCGTGCACGCGATCCAGCAGGTCACCGCGGAGCACACCGGTCTCAAGGCCGACGTACTGCGTCACCTCGGCGGCGACTACGCCCGAACCCTCCGCATCTGGCGCAACCGCTTCATCGACCAATGGCCGAACATCGAAGCCCTCGGCTTCGACACCACCTTCCGCCGCATGTGGGAGTTCTACCTCGCCTACTCCGAAGCCGGCTTCCGCGCCGGCTACCTAGACGACGTACAACTCCTCCTCACCAAGCGCTAACTCGTACGACGGGCAAGCGGCCGTTCGTACTACGAGGGAAAGCCCCCCACGCGGCTCCTCCGTCACCGCTCCCTCTCGGCCG
Source organism: uncultured Actinomycetota bacterium (assembly GCA_963740725.1). Lineage (GTDB taxonomy): Bacteria > Actinomycetota > Actinomycetes > Propionibacteriales > Kribbellaceae > Kribbella. The sequence goes on along the minus strand of CAVUFT010000025.1, from coordinate 32,037 downwards.
TCGGGTGCGCCGGCCGATCCTGCGCGCCGTGGGGTTCACTCCTCCTCGCGTGCTTGCCCCATTGCTCTACCGATGGGGTAAGCACGCGAGGAGTGGGCATGGCCGACACGGGGAGAGTGGCGGGTCCGGCCGGGGGGGGTGTGCCGACGGACAGGAGGTGTCCGGTCTTGGGAGGAGGGGGCGCGCTGGGGGATGGAGGTGGTTTCGGCGGATACCTCCTGTCCGTTGGTACGCCGGGTCTGCGGCTGTTGCGCGGAACTGTTCGTTCCGGGTGGAGGCGATCGGTATCGGGAGGCTGCCTCCGGGCGGGCTCGTTGGGTGGAAACGAGTCATCGCCATTTTCAATTTGGTTCCACCTAGTGGCGGGGCTAGACGTTGTGGAGGTCGACTATGGCTCGGCCGTTGCCTACGTAGAGGACTCTGAGGGTTAGGCCGGGTGGGTCGTCGGAGCGGGGAACTGGTTTGAAACCGCCGAAGGTGCCGCTGAAGCCGGTGGCTCCGAAGCTGACGGGGGCGCCGGGGCCCAGTTGGCCGTTGGCGCCGCTGTACTGGCCGGTGAGGACGAAGTGGGCGAACTTGTCGATCTTGGTGATCACCAGTTTGCCGCCGCTGAACTTGATGGTGGTGCGGCCGGAGACCTGGACCTGGCAGTCGGCGTCTCGGCAGGCGGCGAGGTTCGTGCCGTTCTTTGCCTTGGGGGGCGCGGGTGGCGGCTTCGGGGTCGGCGTCACGGTCGGAGTCGGAGAGGGAGTCGGAGTCGGAGTCGCACCAAGTGTCGGAGTGGGAGTCGCACCCGAGGTGGGGCTTGAGGGTGCGGGGGTGCCGGCGGTGTTGCTGGAACCGCAGGCGGTCAGCAGCATTGCGGTGGCGAGTGAAGCGGCGATCACCTTCATGGCTAGCAGCCTGCAGCAAACGGGAGAGCGAGCCGCGAGAGTGGCACGTTCCGGTCAGCGTTCGAGGGGAATCTTGCCGGGGGCAACTGTTGGTTGCCGGGTAGGACCAGCCGTGGCGGGCGTGGTGGTGACTGCGCCTCGGGCGTCGGCGTTGGGCGCCAAGGTTGCGCGGAGGCGGGCGATCTCGGGATCGAGCGGCGGGAACGGGTTCTTCGCCGGTGGCAGCGTGTCCATGCCTCGGCCGGCCTCGGTCAGGGCGCGGTCGGTGACGGGACCGGGGGTCGGATCGTGGACGCCGTTTTCGCCAGGTGCGCGGACCTGGGCGGTGTACCAAACGCGATCCGCATAAGCCCGCAGCTCCGGGTACTCGACCGCGTAGTACTCCGTGGTCCGCCAAGGTTGCTGGCAGATCACCCCGGTCTCGAGGGAGGGATCAGCCTCCATCGCGGCCGCCGTGTCGCGGGCGTACTGCACCGACAAGCACGACCAGACCTCGCGCTGAAACGCATAACCGTCGCCCGGCCGTGCCTCCTCCATCGCGCGGATCCTGGTGTCCAGCTCCGGATCCTCACTCCGCAACGCCTGCAGGTGATCCGGCGAGATGTCGGACCACAGCTGCATGCGTTCGATCGTGCCGCCGTCGGTGGTGCTCTCCAGCAGGACGATGCCGGGGTTCTCAGCGGCGATCATCTCGGCCATCTGCATGTTGCTGAGATCGCCGCCAGCCGTCCGGACCGGATCCCCCGTCGCCGGATCCAGCGTCGGCCCGGCCCAGAACAATCGGGTGCCCTCGGCATCGACATCGAAGTACCGCTCACCCCGCCGCGTCGCCTCGATGCCGTCCGCCAGCCAATGCATCAGGTCGTGCTGAGATTCCAGCGGTACGCCGCGCTCGACCAACTCCAGTCGCGCGGCCTCGAACAACGCCTCGCTCTCGGCCACCGTCCGCGGCTCAGGCGCCCGGCCGGTCTGCGTCGCACGGGCGAGCTCGAAGTGCTCGGCGTCGAGCACATCCAGAGTCTTGCCCAGCGACTCGGTCACCCTCGGCGTACCAGGTGTCGCACGCTGATCGCCGGATGCGCCGGGTCGAACTCCAGCCCGGCATGCGCGGCGTACAGGTGGAACTCCAGACCAGGTCGCTGCCAGATAGCGAGATACCCGACCTGGCGAGCGTCGTACTCGCTCTGCCACCGCTCAGTCGGGAAACCCGGATCCACGCAGCTCCCGACGTACGCGGGCTCCCCCAGCTGCCCACGCACCAGCTCCAGGTAGCGCGGCCACTGCTGCTCCTGCAGGATCCGCACCGCGTCGGCATAGTCGTCCGCGCTCAACCTGTACGCCGACCAGCCGCCGCGGCTCGTCGCGAACGAAGCGGTGTCCGGCCCGACGACGACCTGCGACCCGCGTGGCGTCGTGAACGACCAGCCGGCCTGCCGCATATCCGCATCGCCGGCGACCGGCGCAGAACTCCACCCGGTCGCAGCCTGCACCCGATCCCGCAGCGACGTCAGCGCCGTCGGACCACCGCCGGCCCGCGGACCCCAGACAGCATGCCAGTCCGGCACGGCCGCGATATCCGCCAGAGCGGCCGCGAAGTCGTCCAGCGGCTCGTCCTTGATCTTCACCAGCGCAGTATCACATCGGACCAGACCAGAAACGCTAGTGCGCCGCACCCGTGACCAGCGGCAGGATGGCAATCAGGAAGGAGCACAATGACCAAGATCGGAAACCTGCCTCCCGTCGTCTCCCGCGAGGAATGGCTTGCCGCGCGGAAGGAGCTACTGGCGAAGGAGAAGGAAGTGACCCGGGCCCGCGACGCCCTGAACGCGGAGCGGCGGCGATTGCCGATGGTCCGGGTCGACGAGCCGTACACGTTCGACGGGCCGGACGGGAAGGCCAGTCTGCTCGACCTGTTCGCCGGGCGGCCGCAGCTGGTGATGCACCACTTCATGTTCGCGCCGGACTGGGACGAGGCCTGCTCGAGTTGCTCGTCCGCCGCCGACGGGATCGGCCGGCTCCGGCAACTCCATGTCCGCAACACCTCGCTCGTCGCGGTGTCGCGAGCGCCGTACGAGAAACTCGCGGCGTACAGGGAGCGGATGGGCTGGACGTTCCCCTGGTACTCGTCGTACGGGACGTCCTTCAACTACGACTACCACGCGACGCTCGACAATCGGGTCGCGCCGGTGCTGCTGCATTTCCGGGACGAGACCGAGCTGGCGCAAGCCGGTACGCCGTGGACGGGCGGGCCGTGGACCGAGGAGATGAACGGCGACGAGCTGCCTGGGATCAGCGCGTTCCTGCGCGTCGGCGACGAGGTGTTCCACACCTACTCGACGTACGGGCGTGGCATCGAGGAATTCCACAACGGCTACCACTATCTCGATCTCACCGTGCTCGGCCGCCAGGAGGTCTGGGAGGAACCGCAGGGCCGCGCCGAACCCCTTGGCCTGCAGGTCGGCGGACCGAATATGCAGGTGCCTGACCGGTACGACGTCTAGTGTCCTGAGAGACGTCGACATCGTGAGGTGGATGGATGAACAGCAGTACCGATCGACTGGTCAGCTTCGCCGATCTGGTGGTCCGGGTCGGGGTGAACGTGCAGCCCGGGCAAGGGGTGCTGATCAGTGCCGACATCGCCCAGCTGGAGGTCGCGCGGGCCGTGGTCGAGCAGGCGTACGCCGCCGGCGCCGGCTGGGTGGAGGTCGAGTGGACGGACGGACCGATCCGGCGTTCCCAGCTCACCCATGGCACGCTCGAATCGCTGACCGCGGACCGGCCGTGGGCCCTGCAGCGCACGAGTGACTGGGTCGAGGAGGGCATCGCCACGATCGCCCTGGTCGGCAATCCGGACTCGTCCCTGTTCGCCGGTGTCGACCCTGCGAAGCTGACCGCCGTCCGCAAGGGCGAGCAGGCCGCCCGGCGGCAGGCCGTGATGACCAACAGATGGCGGTGGACCGTCGTCGCGGCTCCCAACCCCGGCTGGGCGGCGCAGGTCTACGGCGAACCCGATGTCGAGCGGCTCTGGACCGCCGTCGGCCAAGCCATGCGGCTCGACGAGGCGGACCCGGTGGCCGCGTGGCGCGATCGCGCGGCGGTGCTGGGCGCCCGGGCCAACGCTCTGGATGCGTTGCAGGTCAGCGAACTCACGTACTCCGGCGACGGCACCGACCTGACCATCGGCCTGATCCCCGGCTGCCGCTGGACCGGCGGATCGGTCACCGACCCGGACGGCATCACCTCCATGCCGAACATCCCGACCGAAGAGGTCTTCACCAGCCCGGACCGCCGCCGCGCCGACGGCGTACTGCGGGTCACCAAGCCCGTCGTCATCGCCGGGCAACTCGTCGAAGGTCTCCGGCTCGACTCTCGAAGGCGGCCGGATCACCGAGGTCACGGCCGATACCGGCGCCGAGGTGGCCCGGGCGCAGCTCGACAGCGACGAAGGTGCGCGCAGCCTCGGCGAGGTCGCGCTGGTCGACAAGGAATCCCGGATCGCGCAGGCCGACACCGTCTTCCACAACACGCTCTTCGACGAGAACGCCGGCTGCCACGTCGCCTGGGGGCAGAGCTTCCCGTTCACGATCCCGGACTGGCAGCAAATGACCGCCGACGAGCGCTTCGAAGCCGGCCTCAACACGGCCCCCGTCCACACCGACATCGTCGTCGGCGGCGCCGGCCTGACCGTCACCGCCACCACCCCCACCGGCAAGGTCCCGATCCTCATCGACGACGAGTGGGTCCTGGCCTGACTCCGGTACGACGTGCGCCGGGTGGCCGCGCCGTTCGCCACGAAGAGGCTGCATCACTCCCCTGGCGGGGTTAACCCCTTGGTATAGCGGGGGGTTGACCCCGCAGGCAGGAGTGGGGGCGGTGGTTAGCTGCGGAGGCGGGTGATTGCCTGCGGGGTGAGGTGCTGGGCGAGTTGTTCGAGGAGGGCGTGTACTTCGGCGGTGCGCGCGGGGTCGTCCAGCGCTGCGGCCAGGGCCGTATCGATCGGGGCCGCCCGGACTTCGGCGACTCGGCCCGACACCTCCGGCGCGGGCTGGATCAGCGAGCGACGACGGTCGACCGGATCGGGTTCGGTGACCACCGCGCCGGCCTCGCGCAATCGGGCGACCGCTCCGGAAACAGCGCTCTGCGGTAACCCGGTGCGGGCGGCGATCTCGCCGACCGCGCTCCCCGGATGCGTGCGCACATCGCTCACCACGATCAGCACCGTCCGGACGCTGGTCGTCTGCGAGCCGATGCCCTCGGTCGGCAGCGCCTCCTCGCCGATCTTCATCAGCGTGCGCCCCAGCAGGAACAACTCGACTCCGTCCATGTCCGCAAACCTATCAGATTAGATACATCACTCTTGATACATCTGTTTTGATGCTTTACGGTGAAGCCGTGACGACAGACCTCCTGCAGACCTCCGGCGCGACCATCCACTACAAGCTGCGCGGCACCGGTCCCCTGCTGCTGATCTCGCAGAGCGGCGAAGGCGACGCGGACCGCAGTGACGACCTGGCCGACCGGCCCACCACGAGCAGGAGCTCGCGCATCTCCAGGAGGTCCACCGCAACGCGGGCCTAACGGCCGCCCTCAAGCTGGTCATCCAGGTCCTCGGCATCGACCCGGCCAACCCCGATGCCGAGCCGAACCTCACCCCGCGACCGATGACACCGGAGCGGATCCGCAACTTCGACTTCTTCATCGAACACGACTTCACCGCCGTCATCCGCGACACCCTCGACGTCGCCGCGCTCCGGAAATCCCCGACCCGAATCATCCCGATCGCCGGCCGCACAACCCCTGCCACAGTCTTCGACCGCCTGGCCGCCACGGCATTGGCCGACCTCCGCGACACCGACGTCATCGAGTTCCCCGGCGGCCACAACGGCAACCTGAGTCACCCCCGCGCCTACGCCGAGGCCCTCCGCAAAACTCTCACCTGACAGCCCGTACGACGGCGCGCGGCCGAGCTAGCGGCGTACGACGATTGTCTGCGCTGCTTTGTCGTGCAGACCCCTGCGATCGCGGTCGTAGACGACTGCGGGGATGACCAGGCAGAGCAGCAGGGCGCGGATCGCTCCGCCGAGCAGACCCACCTGCGCGGCGTACCCGCTGCCGCCCGGCTGGGTCCGGATCACGCGCATCCCCAGCAGGCGATGGCCGATGGTGGCGCCGCCGAGACCGGTCAGGATCGCCGACATCGCGAAGAATGTGACCAACTGCGCAGTCCGGAAGTCATTGCCACCGGCCCACATCGGTTTGCCGGTGACGGCCGACGCGATCAGACCGGCGATCAGCCAGTCGACGAACAGCGCGACCACTCTGCGTCCCCAACCCGCCACCGAGCCCGATCCCGCCTCGGGCAACCCGAGCCGGCTGCCCGGATAGCGGAACTCCTCGGTGGGTCCTGCCCCGGATTGCGCGGATGATGCCATGATGCAACCTTAGTGCTCACCGAAACGAGCACGAACCGTGCGGCCCGAGGATCTCACTACCCTCTGTGCCGTCACCAGTGGGTCAGCGCGGACCACGCTGGGCGTAACATCCGCGAAACATTGGGGTCACGGCCGAGTAATCGGCAGGGCCTACGTTCAGAACAATCTCTGAGCCACCCCGAGGAGTACGTATGTTTTCCAGCGCTGAGGAGCTGCTCGCCTACGTCAAGGACGAGGGCGTCGCATTCATCGATGTCCGGTTCTGTGACCTGCCGGGCATCATGCAGCACTTCACCGTCCCGGTGTCGTCATTCGGTCCCGAGGTCTTCGAGGACGGCCTGCAGTTCGACGGTTCGTCGATCCGCGGCTTCCAGCAGATCCACGAGTCGGACATGTCGCTGCTGCCCGACCCGACCACCGCCTACATCGACCCGTTCCGCCGGGACAAGACGCTGATCGTCAACTTCTTCGTGCACGACCCGTTGACCGGCGAGGCGTACAGCCGCGACCCGCGGAACATCGCCCGCAAGGCGCAGGAGTACCTGAAGTCGACCGGCATCGCCGACACCGCCTTCTTCGCGCCCGAGGCCGAGTTCTACGTCTTCGACGACGTGCGGTTCGAGACCAAGCAGAACGAGAGCTACTACCACATCGACTCCGTCGCCGGCGCCTGGAACACCGGCCGGGTCGAGGAGGGTGGCAACCGTGGCTACAAGGTTCGCTACAAGGGTGGTTACTTCCCCGCGCCGCCGGTCGACCACTTCGCCGACCTGCGCAACGACATCACCAAGCACCTCGAGACCAGCGGCCTGACCGTCGAGCGGGCGCACCACGAGGTCGGTACGGCGGGCCAGGCGGAGATCAACTACCGCTTCGACACGCTGCTCACCGCGGCCGACGACTTGATGAAGTTCAAGTACATCGTCAAGAACACCGCCTGGGACGCCGGCAAGACCGCGACCTTCATGCCGAAGCCGATCTTCGGTGACAACGGCTCCGGCATGCACTGCCACCAGTCGCTGTGGAGCGACGGGAACCCGCTGTTCTACGACGAGTCCGGGTACGGCGGTCTGTCGGACATCGCCCGCTGGTACATCGGCGGCATCCTGAAGCACGCCCCGTCGCTGCTGGCCTTCACCAACCCCACAGTGAACTCCTACCACCGCCTGGTGCCGGGCTTCGAGGCGCCGGTCAACCTGGTCTACTCGCAGCGCAACCGCTCGGCCTGCATCCGGATCCCGATCACCGGGTCGAACCCGAAGGCCAAGCGGATCGAGTTCCGCTGCCCCGACCCGTCGTCGAACCCGTACCTGGCCTTCTCGGCCCAGCTGCTGGCCGGCATCGACGGCATCCGCAACAAGATCGAGCCCGCGGACCCGATCGACAAGGACCTCTACGAGCTGCCGCCCGAGGAGCACGCGTCGGTGGCCCAGGTCCCGACCTCGCTGCCGGCCGTGATCGACTCGCTCGAGGCCGACCACGACTTCCTCCTCGAGGGCGACGTGTTCACCGGCGACCTGATCGAGACCTGGATCGACTTCAAGCGCGAAAACGAAATCGCCCCGATCCAGCTCCGCCCCCACCCGCACGAGTTCGAGCTCTACTACGACGTCTAAACAGCACTAGCTCCACCCGTCGAGTCCACCCGGGCCGCTTGGCCCGGGTGGACTCGCCTGCGTCCGGCCAAAGATGGCTATAGGTGTCGAGAGTCGTCTTGGCCGAGGCGTGCCGCAGCCGGGCCTGGACGACCTTCACGGGGAGTGCGTCCTGGTCGGTGGGCGGAGGGTGGCTGGGACGGCGCCGGCCCCCTTCGCCCGCCGAGCCGGGCCGGGCAGATCAGGACCTGGCTCTGCGGGTCCGGCGCCGTCGTAGGGGTTCGTTCCCTCTGTGCGGATGGGCTGTTGGGTCCGCGCAGAGGGAACGAACGTTTGGTAGCTAGGTCCTGGAGTTCGTCCGGGACGTCGCTGGGTTTGGTCAGTAGCGGGTACTGATGGTGACTCCGCTGCAGGCTGTCGCGCCGTACAGGCTGATGTAGTTGTAGCCCGCGGGCGGGTTGGCGACGGTGACAGACTCGGTGTTGCCGGTGGCGGTCGACCGTTGGGTGTAGGCGGTGGTGGTGGCCCAGGTGGTCTTGTTGTAGTAGAGGTCGCAGTTGCCGGTGCCGCCGCTGCTGGTGATCTGCAGTTGGGCTGTGCCGGCCGGTAGGTAGATGTAGAGGTAGTCGTAGTTGCCTGCGGTAGTGCCGCGGTTGCTGCGTTGGCAGTTCTGGCCGAGGACGCGGACGTCGCTTGTGGTGCATTCAGGCAAGGTCGTGCCTCCGCCGCCGACGGTGATCTGCTGGCTGCTGGTGCCGGTCGCGCCTTGGTTGTCGGTGACGGTGAGCCGGATCGTGTAGGTGCCTGCGGCGTTGTAGGTCTTGGAGGGGTTGGTGGCGGTGGAGGTGGTGCCGTCTCCGAAGTTCCAGGCCCTGGACGCGATGGTCCCATCAGAGTCGCTCGAACGGTCGGTGAGTGTGACGCTCAAGCCGCTGGCTGTGGCTGTGAAACTGGCAGTGGGTGCCTGGTTGCCGCCGCCACCTCCGCCGCAGTTCCCGGCTGCGCAGGCGGACAGCCAGTTGTACCAGTCGGTGTTGTAACGGCTGCCGATCGTGGAGCGCAGGTAGGTGAGGGCAGCGTTCCAGTTTCCGGATCGGTAGTAGTTCAAGACGGTGGTCATGTCGCTGCGGTGGGACTGCAGCATGTACCGCGCCGCGAGGTAACCCCACTGGTAGATGCGCGTGGAGTCGTTGCTGTAGGTGGTGTCGAACAGTGTGCTGAGCGCGTAGGTGCGGCGTCCTGCCTCGGTGATCGCGGCGGAGTAGGTCTCGTTGCGGTAGGAGTACGACACGTACTCGGCGAATCCTTCGATCCACCAGATCGTCGGGGTGGTGACGCCGGCGTTGAAGTCGCCGTACATGTCGAAGCGGCCGTCGAGGTAGTGGGTGTACTCGTGGTTGAGGTTCCAGATCGCGAACGTGGGGCGCTGCCACTCGGCTTCGTAGGCGATGAACCTGGCCTGGTTGCCGACGGCGGCCGGGTCTCCTTCGAGGTACATTCCGCCGTTGTTGGTGTCGATGCCCCACATTGCCCCGGCGTAGGTCTGGTAGTCGGTGCTGGAGTTGTAGACCACTACTTCGAGGCTGGTGTTGCGGTCGTTCGCGACGGGGCCGGGGTCGGCGACGATGCCGTGGAAGTAGGCGTCCTGGTTGGCCAGGCTGCTGCAGCTCGACGACAGCTGGGCGGCCGTCATTTCCTGGGCCCGGATGCGCAGGGTGGAACTGCAGGTGTGGTTGATCGGCAGCACTTCGGCAGCCAGCCTGGCCTGCAGGTTGCAGGTGTCGTAGTAGGCGCAGTTGGCCTTGTCGTAGTAGTCGGTCATCTCGGCGATTCCGACCCACAGCGGCGCGGTCGGGCCCTGCAACGAGGATTGCCCGAGCAAGCCCTTCGCGAGCGGACGCACCTTCGTCAGCAGCGCGGAGTACTGCACGAACCGGGTCAGTTCACGGCCGGCGTTGGAGGTCAGGTAGCCCTGGTCGCCGGACAGTAGATCCTTGTGGCCGGACGCGAAGCTGTACAGGGTGTCGATCACGCTCGGGTCGGCCTGTACCGCCGACACGAACGCCGGCACCTGGTGCCCGCGGAACAAGACGTTGTAGACGTTGTTGACCGCGTTCAGCATCCACCACGACGCGTTGTACGAGCTGTTGTAGCTGGTCAGCATCCGCTTCACGACCGACAGGTAGCGGGCGTTCTGCTCCGAGCTGTCGATCAGCGTGATCGCCTCGGCCAGGGTCTCCCCGTTGGCATCGCTGACCACGTAGGCCTGGGGGTTGGCGAAGAAGGTGTCCAGGCCCGACTGGATCGCGTTACGCAACGCGGCACCATAGGTGCCGACTGTCGACGGGTTGTACCACTGCACGTAGTACCCGGCGCGAAGGTACAGGGTCAGTTGCGCCGTACCGGTCGAGTTGTTGCCCGGGTAGCTGGCTCCGTTGTCCCGCAATCCGTAGGCCACGCTGGCCATCTGGGCCTCGCGGAACGCAGAATACGCGTCCGTACCGGTCAGGCTGAACAGCGGTGTTCACGCAGTCCGTCGTCGATGCCTTGATCTGGTCGACCAATGCCCAGCCGGTCCGGCTGGTGAAGTCCGCGACGTTGCATGTCGCCGACGCAGCCTTGCGGTTCTGCATGGAGGGCCGGGGCTTGGCAGCTGCCTTTGACGGTACGTCGTAGTCGCGACGCAGCTCGTGCTTCGATGCAGGCAGGGGCGCCCGCTGGCTGACCGGCAACCTGGCATCGGTCATGTGCGCCGGCTCGTCGCCTGCGAGCCCTGGCCCGGTCGGACCGGACCCCAGCGTGTGTGCGCTACCGGCGCCCGGAGTCGTCACGTCCGTGGCGGCTTGTCCTGGGCCGGCGCTGAGGCCGAATCCGGTCAGGGCAATGACGGTGGCCAGGGACACTACCGAGGCCTGTCGCCGGAATTGCCTTAACCGTTGGAATCGTTGGGGTGTCATCAGTTGTCCTCCGGGGCGGGGCACGCGAATCGCGTGGCTACAGTGGGAGAAAGCGGAGCTCCGCTACGTATCGGAGCGTGCCACTTCGGGAACTTCCCCGGTCATCCCAACGGGGAATAGCCTCCTGTTATGGATCCAGAAATCCGCCATCTGCGCGCGATCTGCGCGATCGCCGACGCGGGCAGCGTGACCAAGGCTGCCGCCCGGCTCGGGATCTCCCAACCGGCACTGACCGGGCTGCTACAACGCTTCGAACGCTCGCTCGGCGGCCAACTGTTCGAGCGCGCCCGGACCGGTGTCCGGCCCACTCCGCTCGGAGAACATGCACTGCAGCGCGCCCGACTGGTGCTGGCTGAAATCGACTCCTTCGCCGGCGACCTGGCCGCCGGAGCCGGGCCAACCGAACTGCACATGGGAACGGCGCACATGGAATGCGTCGGCACTATCGTGGAGCGCGTCCAGACAGCGCTCGCGCCGGCTGAGCTCACCGTCCAGGTCGACGCGTCTGCAATCAGCCTCGCGCAGGCCCTCGCACACCATCGCTCCGACTTCGCGGTCATCGGTATGAACGACGACAGAGACGTGCCATTGGCCCCCGACCTCGGCCAACGCACCCTCCTACCCCGGCTGCCGTTCTTCATCGCGCTGTCTTCCAACCACCCGCTCGCCGACTCCGACGAGATCAACCTTGCCGACCTTGCCGACGATGCCTGGATCAGCCCTCCCGGCCCCGACGACGGCTCGCTGGGCTCGCTGCGCGCCGCCTGCCGACGGGCCGGCTTCAGCCCCACGATCCGCTACGAGGCACCCAGCGGCGGCGGCCGCCAACTCGTCCAGACCGGACGCGCAGTACAACTGGTCGAACCCACCTCCACCGGCGCCGACGGGATGGCGATCCGGCGCCTTACTGGCGATCCCCTCCGCGGCCGGCTAGTCCTCGCCTGGCGCCGCAACCGGATCACTGAAGACCAGATCGAAGCCGTCTACTCCGCCATCGCGAGTGCCTACACCGAGCACGCCGTCCGAAGCCCGACGTACGGCCCCTGGTGGGCCCTCCACCCTGAAGTCCACCCACGGATAACCTGACCCGCCCACGGCGGCCAGGCCGGGTCGGCACAACCCGCCGGGGAATCAGCCCACTGAGGTTCTCCGACCCTGCCGTTCAGGGGCTGCGGTCATGGCGCGCCGCGTAGAGCCGGCGTGGCCACCATTACCTGGATGACGTCGATCGATCCGTGGACGCCGATCCGCCGGCCGGCTGCGACTTTGCCCTGACCAAGACGGGTTTCGAGGCGCTGGCCCGTTTCCGCATCGTCCACCGCCGCCGCCATCGATTCTTCGTGGCGCGCGCCACCGCTTCCTCATCGGCCCCGAACGCATCCGGCTGAACGGAGTACAGGCCAAGTACTCCGACTGTGCCGCCGAGTTGGACAGTGGAACGTCGAGCAGTTGGAACTTGTAGATCTCTGCCTCAAGCCAGACCTAACGCGGTGGTGGTTACCATCCGCCCGCCCGGAGGCCCATCGAGAGCACGTCGCACGATGGATCGCCCTGCCGATTCTCAGCGGACCCCGGCGCTACTACTGGCAATCCTCACCGCCAGCGCAGGGGCCCAACACACCGAAGCCAGCTACGGGATTCTCTGGCTTCTGCCAGGCACTGCTGCCGTCCTCGCCTCTGCGATCATCGCTTTCGCGTTCCTTCGGGTCCCGCCGGTCACCCGCGACTGATCTTAGACCGAGCTACTAAGTGCCAGCAGCGCCGAGCGGTACGTCGTAGAGTGCAGCATTACGTGGTCGAGCAAAGCTCGGAGCACTGACTTCGAGGAGGTACATCTCTGTCAGGAAGTGCTCCTCGGCTGAGCAACGCCGTCGACTCCCACGATCGCGAATTCCTGGCATCGATTCCTGAACCATAGCCAGGAGATGTCGAGATACTCCGCAATCGCCTCAAGCCGTCCGACGCCGTGACAGCCTGGACCGCAAGGCCGACCTCGACCAAGGTACGACGTACAAGGCAAGACCAACATCATCCCGACCGACGCCAACGCCTCACTAATCCCCGGGGCCGGCCGCACGGGCGGCCGGCTCCGGCTCGGTCGGCTATGCAAGGGCTCTAGCACTCAGTCGAGTTCCTGCACCCCTGCAGGCGTGGCGATCTCGCTGGCAGGTGGAGACGAAGCCGGCAGTTCGGGGCGAGCCGAAGTGGCTGGAACAACGGTGGGCTTCGCGGCTCCGACACGCTCGGCCAGAACCCGGACCGCAACGAAGACCCCGATGCTCACCAGAGCCAGGATCGAGATCAACACCGCAAACAGAACAGGCATGCTCATTTGATCGAACATGAACTCAGCTCCTCAAGTTGTGACGAAGCTATACCCGGAACCGCCATCGCAGTCTTACAGCGACCTAACGGCGAGATCGACAGGCTGATCTCAATGTGACGCGAGAGCACTAGGGTGTGGGAATGAGCCGACCTGCACGGCAGTCATCGGGCGTCGCCGTACAGGTCTCTGACGGAGTTGTTCAGGTGACCATGTCCGTTGCGGCGGATCACAGCAGCGCAGCAGCCCTGTTCGAGGCCTGCGAACTCGCTGCGGGTCTGGTGCGACTGCGCTTGGAGGGGACCTGCGCGTCCGCGGGCATGCATCTTTGCCGGGTGGTGAAAGAGGCCGAAGCTCGCACGAAGGCGCATCGCAGCCGGTTGCTGGTGACCGCGGCAGACCCCCTGGTTGCGGATCTGCTCACGTCGGCCGGAATCGTCGTCGAGCGCACACCGCCGCAGGCCGAGGTAAACCCCGGGGAGGCCTGACCGGCTGTCGTTCGCCTGCCGCAAGCCATCGGAAAAGGTCTACCGGCGCTATTGCCCGCCAGTCAGCCGTACGGTCGGTAGATGCGATGGATCCGGACGCTCCTGGCGATGCTGCCGGCCCTGGCGCTAGCCGCCGCCGGCCTGACGCACCCACATTTCCTCACCCTCGACAGCGCGCGGAACACCCACTCCGCGGCCGATCTCGGGGCAGCGGTGCAGCCGCTGTTCGATATCGGTGATCGCCTCGGTCACCTCGGTGTCTACGGTTTCGCGGTCGCCGCCGCGGCCCTGTCCGTCGTGCTCTTCGTCCGTCACGGTGTTGCGGCGGTCGGTGTCGCGGCCCTCTTGCTCGGCGCAAGCTACTCGTTCCTCGACAGCCACATCTTCTCGCCGCGAGGCGTCTACACGATGTTGGTGATCGCGGCGGGCTTCGGCCTGGCCACCTGGATCTCCTCCGCAGCAATAGATGCCCCGAGCAACCTTCCCGGAGATGATCCGGATTCGGTAGAGGCGCGGTCCACCACATTCCGATCAGCGCATGAAGCTGTCGGGGTGGGCCCCTGTCCCATCCCGACAGCTCTCATCGCTTCGGTCGGTCTACTTCGGCCAATCCGCCTCTGTGACTCGGCCGCCAACCACCTCAAGCGTCAACCGCACAGGTCCGTCGGGCATCAAATACAGCTCGTAGCTGTCTTCGGGAACGTCGAAGAAGACGGCTGAGTAGACGATCTCGCCCTCGGGTGAGGGTCGAGGCACAACCGCCACGTGGGGGAACCGGTGGATGTGCTCGCCGTGACCATGCCCATGACCGTGGCCATGCCCGTCATGGTCGTGAGCGACGGCGACCGGATCCTCGGCGGTCCAGCCGACCGGTCGACGTTCGATCTCAGCGTCCTCCAGCTCCGATGGCAGAGTGATCACGATCGCGCCGACATCGTCGCCGATGTCGAGCAGAACCGAGGAGCCCTTCCCCGCGTGCGGGTTCTCCTCAGCATTCGTCATCGGCTTCTTGACCTGCTCGGTCATGAGGCCGCCGGGACGCCCGGCTTCGACTGGTAGCCGCCACCCGGCGTACCCAGGTACGGAAACACCTTCAGGTAATCGGAGTTCGTGTTCGACGTACCGTCCTGTACGGCGGAAGCCGCACCGTCGGGCGTGTAGGACGGGTCGACTAGCGGGATCGTCAACCCGGCAACGGCCCGGATCTCGACCGTCACGACGTCGTCGAAAACCCTGCGCCCGTTGGGGAATCCGGCCGCGTCGCCTGCCACCAGGCCGAGCGGGTTCGGCGACTTCGACGGCGGTACGGCGACGTTCAGCCGCAGCATGTCCGCCTGCACCGGCCCAGTGTAGTTCTGGAACCCCGGTACGACGCCCTTCGGGATGCCGGTCAGCAGGATCGCCGCCAGGTCCGCGCGGGGCTTCTTGTACGCCGCCAGGTTCGGGAAGACACCCGGATAGAGCACCGGGAGTAGCCCGGCGAGCTCGGGCTTGGTGACGTACTGGGCGAAGCGCTTGTCCTCGTGCGGGGCGAGGCTGTTCCACTTGTCCTTCTCGGCCATCGGCACGATGACCTCGTTGAACAACGGGTTCCCCAGCCGCGACACCTGCTTGTGCGGCCCGTGCCAGACCGGAATCCCCAGCAAATCGTCGAGGATCTTCGACTGCTGACGGCTCGCGGACGCATAGACCCCGATCACCGACTTGGCATCCATCACATCGGAAGGCCGCTTGCCGTCCCGGGTCAGATCCGTGATCGGCACCTGGAGTGCGATCGTATGGACGTTGGAGCCCTGCAGTCCGTTGACGCCCATCGCCGCGGCCGACGGGATCAGGTGGGCGGCCTGGAACGGGCGCAGCGTGCCGAGGTCGAAGATGCTGCCGAGGTCCGCGAAGAACCCATCCGCGCGTTGACCCGCGAACACCTTCCGGTTGGTGCCGAAGGTGTGGATCGCCTGGCCGGCGAGCTTGGCGTAGTTCGGCGTACTCCGCACGCCCACGTTCACCGGCGGAGCGCTCAGGTCCCGAGCGAGGATCCGCGCCCGGCCGTTCTCGACCCGGGTGACCGAGTAGTACTGCGGCCGGTTCCAGGTGGTGTCCTTGATCGAGGTGATCGGACCGGTGTTGTAGAGAAAGGTCTTCTTGTTCCGGATCTCGGCGTGGAACCGGAACTGATAGCTGATGTCGGCCTTGCCGTCACCCCCGTTGGAGATGTGGATCTGGTACAGCACGTCGTCGCCGAACTCGTAGAAGTTCGGCCCGCCGTACGGGTTCTGGAACGGGATGAAGTTGGCGATCAGCGTCACCGTGTCCGGCTTGTCCGGGCTGACGAACGCGTACACGTCGGTGTTGTCGGCGACCGGGTCCTTCGAGATCTCCGGCGCTTCGCGATGCGAAGACATGAAAGTTCCTCCAGTTAAGGGGTCGAGCTCAAGATCAGCAGGCCACCGGCGGCGGCCCTGTCGAGACCGGTGACGGTCAGGCGGTCTTCACACCTGCGAGGCGGGCGGCGAGGTCTCGGTCGGTGATCAGCACCTCGCGCTGACCGACCATGATCGCCATCTCACCCTTCTTCACATCCTTGACGTGTACGACGAACGACTCGGCGTTCACCAGGTCGGACTGCTCGAGCTGCGTCGCAGCGTCGGCGGACTGCTCACCGAAGATCTTCGGCGCAGCAATGGCGCCGGCTGCTGCGACGGTGCCCGCCCCCGCGAACACCAGGAAACCGCGACGTGTTGCGTCACTCATGACTGTCCCTTCCCACTCTCCGTACTGCACGACAGATGCGATCGAGTCGCATATGTTGTGATCTGGATCACAAGCGCAGCCAGGGGGTATTCGTCGCTGTTCCACTGCCGGATAGCCGGAAGACCGGACTTTCTCGCTGACCTTCACCTCGTTGCATGGCAGCGGAGCCGGTCTACCCGCGCTGTGCGCTGGCAGACCGGCTCCGTGGTGCTGGCTGGGTCAGGCGGTGGGGGCAGGGAGCTGGACAACGGGCTCGAGGCTTCCACTGCTCGGCAGGGTCGGGTGAGAGGAGCCGCCATACGGCTCGACAGTCACGGCGAAGGCAACCTTGCCCGTCACCCCGCCCGTCACGACCGTCGGTCGCAGGGACTTACCGTCGGTCAGGCCGATGGATCGGGCGTTGTGGGAGGCGTCGATCAGCCACATCTGGTAAGTCTTGCCGCCGGTGAGCGGCTTGAGATCGCGGATCAGTACGACTGCTGCCCCTTGCTGCCCAGAAAGGACCACCGTGGCCTGGCCACCGCCGGATACGGAGCCGTGAACCGTGCGAGCGTCCGGCTGGGCGAGGATCGTCGCCGCCCTGGTGGCGACGGCGGTCGTGGCAGCGTTATCGCGATGCTGGTCCAGTGCGATCCCTCCGCTGGCCGCGATAGCGAGGAATGCGGCAGCCAGGGTCAGCGCACGCCGCAGAACTCGCGGCCGAGCTTTCGTGGGCCGAGCGCTGCTGCCGATCTCGGCACGGCGAACCGGTGGTAGCTGCCGGATCTGCGCACTGGCTTTCATGACGCTTGCTTTGAGGCTCGCCGGTGGTGCCGCGGCGACGAAGGTGCTGAGTTTGGTGACGGTATCGCGGAGATCGCTTACCTCGGCGCCGCAGTCGCTGCAGCTGGCGAGGTGTCGCTCGAATGCGGTGCGCTCGTCGTCGGCGACGGCGTCCAGGACGTAGGGGCCGGTCAGGGCATGAATATCTGGTGCTGATGTCACGTGGTGTCGCTTCCCTGGAGCCGTCGCGGTCTCGGAGCGGGTCGGGGCGTCTCGCATCCTGGTGTAGTCGAGTGGCGTAGAGCTGGGACGGTGGTGCCTCCCTGGAGTAGAGAGACACCACCGCTATTGCTGGGTCGGTGCCACCGTGATCTGGTGTCCTGACCTGACGGCACCGACCCGGTGATGCCGGGTCGACGGGATCGTCAGGCCGCCGGCGGCATCAGTACGGTGTCGATCAGGTAGACGGTCGCGTTGGCGGTCTTCACGCCACCGCAGATCACCTTGGCGTTGTTGACCATCAGGTTGTCGCCGGAGCCGGTGACAGTGAGAGCCTGCTTCTCGACCGTGTCGTGCTTGCCGACGACCGCGGTCTTGTCCAGCTGACCCGCAACCACGTGGTAGGTCAGGATCTTGCTCAGCAACGCGTCGTTGGTTCCCAGCGTCTTGATGGTCGCCGCCGGGATCTTCGCGAACGCGGAGTCGACCGGCGCGAACACAGTGAACTCGCCGCCGTTCAGCGTCGAGACGAGGTCGACCTTCGGGTTCAGCTTGCCCGACACGGCCGCGACCAGTGTCTTCAGCAGCGGGTTGCCCGAAGCAGCGGTGGCGACCGGCGCGGCAGCCATCCCGTCGACCGAACCAGCACCGGTCGGGTTCTGCGCGGCGTAGTCCGCACAGCCCGGGCCGACCAGACCGGACGTGTTGTCGACGGCCGGAGTCGAGGCCGACTCGGTCGGCTGCGAGGACGAGGTGGTCGTCGACGGGCTGTCGCTCGCCTTGTCGTCGCTGCTGCCACAGGCAGCCGTTGCGAAGAGCAACGAAACGGCGGAGGCGGCCAGGGCGACGCGCTTGATGGTGTGAGACATGACGATCTCTTTCTGTGAGGGAGATGCTGTCGCTCGATCGCGACTGGCAGCAGTACTTCGGTGCCCTCACCGCACCGGATGGGTCCGATCACCACCCAAAGATCAGACACCTCTTCCACCCATCCGCAGGACGTGGCAGAGCCGAACTACTCGTGTCCGCTCGAAACCCTTTCCACCTGGAGTGACCCCATGTTGACGCTGGCCTTTATCGGATTGGTGGGCGGGCTGATCACCGGGGTCTCCCCTTGTGTCCTGCCGATGCTCCCGATCATCTTCTTCGCCGGCACCGCCGGTAAGACCGACACCACCCCAGCCGCCGCCGGCAAGAAGGGGCGCAAGGCAACCACTGCCGGTACGCCGGACGGCGATCAACTGGTCGAGGAGGTGGAGGTCGGGAAGCCGCCTCGCGATTTCCGCCCGCTCAAGATCATCGCGGGGATCGTGGTGAGCTTCAGCGTCTTCACCCTGGCCGGCTCGGTCATCTTGTCCGCGCTCGGGCTCCCCGACAGCTTCCTACGGTGGGGCGGACTCACCATCCTCACCCTGGTCGGCCTCGGCCTGATCTTCCCCGCACTCGGGCACTGGATCGAGAAGCCCTTCTACCGGCTGCCGAAGATCAACCGGAACAACAACGGCGCTTTCGTCCTCGGGCTCGGCCTGGGCACGCTCTACGTCCCGTGCGCCGGCCCGGTGCTCGCGGCGATCACCGTCGCGGGTGCCACCGGCAACGTCGGCTGGCGCACCGTAGTACTGACTGTCACCTTCGCGATGGGCGCCGCGTTGCCATTGCTGATCTTCGCCTCGGCCGGCTCGCGGATCTCCCAGCGGGTGAAGGCGTATCGCGATCACCAGAAGGGTTTCCGGATCGGCGGCGGGATCGTGATGATCCTGCTCGCGATCGCGCTGGCGTTCAACATCACCGATGTCATCCAGCGCTCACTGCCCAGCTACACCAGCGGCATCGAGAAGAAGGTCGCCGACTCCAAGACCGTCCAAGGCGCCCTCGCGCCGGCGATCGGCAACGACGCGAACGCCGATCTGGCCAAGTGCACCCCAGGTGTGGCCGAGCTCGCGTCCTGCGGCGCGGCTCCGGAGTTCCGTGGTACGCAGAAGTGGTTCAACACACCCGGCGGACAACCGGCCACGCTCGGCGCGTTGAAGGGCAAGGTCGTCCTCGTCGACTTCTGGGCCTACTCCTGCATCAACTGCCAGCGTGCGACCCCGCACCTACTCGCCTGGGACAAGGCCTACAAGTCGCTCGGCCTGCAGATCGTCGGCATCCACTCACCGGAATTCGCCTTCGAGAAGAGCGCCGGCAACCTGCAATCCGCGATCAGCAAGGAAGGCATCGCCTACCCGGTCGGCCAGGACAACAACCTCGCCACCTGGACGGCGTACCGCAACCAGTACTGGCCCGCCAAGTATCTCGTGGACGCCACCGGCACCGTTCGGTCGATCAAGTTCGGCGAAGGCAGCTACGGCCAGACCGAGGACCAGATCCGGCAACTCCTGAAGGACGCCAACCCGAACGTGCAACTCCCCGCACCGGTCGACGGCACCGTCAAGGCCGACACCATCGGCGCCGACGGCACCACCCCCGAGACCTACCTCGGCTACTCCCGGTCCGCCAACCTCAAGGGCACCGGAATGCTCACCCCGGACAAGACGATCGCCTTCGGCCTCAACCCTGCGCAGCCGAACGACACCTACAGCCTCGGCGGCAACTGGGCCGTCGGCACCCAAAGCGTCACCTCGACCACAGGCTCCACGGCGAAACTGAACTTCAACGCAGCCAAGGTCTTCCACGTCCTGTCCGGTGAAGGCGCCGTCACGGTCTCGATCCCCGGCGTACCGGACAAGACGATCAAGGTCAGCGGTACGCCGAACGCCTACCAACTCGTCGACAACCCCACCCAGCAACGCCAAACCATGACCCTGACCTACACCCCCGGTATCTCAGCCTTCACCTACAGCTTCGGCTGAGCCGACCCATCCGCAGAGGACAAGCAATGAAAGACGTCATCATCATCGGCTCCGGTCCGGCCGGATACACAGCCGCGGTGTACGCGGCCCGGGCGCAACTGGCACCGCTGGTCTTCGAAGGCTCGGTCACCGCTGGTGGCGCGCTGATGACCACCACCGAGGTGGAGAACTACCCCGGCTTCTCCCAGGGCATCATGGGCCCGGCGCTGATGGACGAGATGCGCACCCAGGCCGAGCGCTTCGGCGCCGAACTGGTCGCCGACGACATCGTCGCGGTCGACCTGGCCGGTGACATCAAGTCGGTCACCGACTCGGCCGGCACCGTGCACCAGGCCAGGACCGTGATCCTGGCGATGGGCTCGGGCTACCGCAAGCTGGGCCTGGAGCACGAGGAGCGGCTGTCCGGTCATGGCGTGTCCTGGTGTGCGACCTGTGACGGGTTCTTCTTCCGTCAGCACGAGATCGCCGTCATCGGCGGTGGCGACACCGCGATCGAGGAGGCCACCTTCCTGACCCGGTTCGCCGACAAGGTGACCATCGTGCACCGTCGCGACGAGCTGCGCGCCTCGAAGATCATGGCCGAGCGGGCCTTCGCCAACGACAAGATCGAGTTCGCCTGGAACTCCGAGGTCGCCTCGATCCAGGGCGAGGACAAGCTGACCGGCATCACCCTGCGGGACACCGTCACCGGCGCCACCCGCGAACTGCCGGTCACCGGCCTGTTCATCGCGATCGGTCACGACCCGCGCTCGGAGCTGGTCAAGAACCAGATCGACCTGGACGACGAGGGCTACGTGCTGGTCCAGAACGGCTCCACCAAGACCAACCTGCCGGGCGTCTTCGCCGCCGGCGACCTGGTCGACCACACCTACCGCCAGGCCATCACGGCCGCCGGCACCGGCTGTTCGGCCGCACTGGACGCCGAACGCTTCCTCGCAAACCTCGCCTACAGCGCAAGCATCACTGTTTCCGTCTAGATCTGGAGAACAACCAATGATGAACGACGTAACCGACGCCGAGTTCGACGCGACCGTGCTGAAGAGCGACAAGCCAGTGATCGTCGACTTCTGGGCCGAGTGGTGCGGCCCCTGCAAGCAGGTGACGCCCATCCTGGAAGCACTCGCTCAAGAACACAGCGACAAGCTGACCTTCGTGAAGCTGAACATCGACGAGAACCCCGCCACCCCAGGGATGTACGGCGTGATCAGCATCCCCACCATCAACATCTATGTGGACGGCGAACTCGCCAAAACCATCGTCGGCGCCAAGCCCAAGGCCGCGCTCCTCAAGGAGCTCGCACCATTCGCTGACATCTGAGATCCCAATGAAATAAGCGATTGACCCATCCGGCCCAGCGGTCGCTCCGAATTAGGGGTGTTAGGCAACAAAGCCCCTCCCCCTAGCATCAAGGAGTCCTTCATGTACCACAGCGGCCTCAACATCGTCATCGGCCTGTACGTCGAGATCAGCTCGCGCTGGAGCGGCCACGGCCACGGCAGCTGGAGCCACGGCCTGCTCGGCCTCTTCAACTGATCTAGCACCTCACGGTCCGCCGCGGACGAGCGCGGCGGACCAGCACCACCCAGCGCCCCCGATGCTCTCCACTCACCGTGGAGGGCATCGCTGGGTGCAACGTGCTGTATCAGCCCGACGACTCCGCAGCCGCTCGGCCGACCGCTGCGGGGGGGCCACGGCCTGCTCGCGACTGCGTTCCAGGAACGATTCTGCGCCGCCCCAATCGGACTTGAGGACCGCTCCGTCGCTAACCCACAAGATGTTCTGCACCTTCCCGTCCACGGTCAGCTCGAGTTGCCGACAGACGGGCGAGCTGACTTCGGGCAGGTCTGCGCGTGACATCCGTACATCTGTACCGGCGCCTAGATCCTCGTAGCGGTACGAGGTCCAGGCGATGAAGTCGCCGTCGAACCGAATCTCGCTGCGAGCGTGGAACAGTGAGCCATCCAGCAGGGCGAAACAGGTAACAGTACACAGGCTGACCGAGGAGAGCGCCCGCAGGATCACACCCACCCTGGCCGACCCCAGGTAGAAAGCTTCGCAAAGGCGGTCTCGATCGAAGTGTTGTGGTCGTCGACCCCGTCAACCGTGCTGATTGAAGTAGAGACGACGCCGGCCTCGCAAAGGTCACGTTCTCCGCAGTAGTTGATCTGGTGAGCGTGCTCACACGACTCCGACCGTGCCATCCGCTCGCCGGGCCGTGTCTTCCTGGCAACGATCCGTTCAGCAAACCCTTTGAGGAGAACGTATCCAGGTGGGCCTTCTCGTCTCGCCGATTCCAGCTCTGGCTCGTCCTGGCGGTCGGTGCCCCGCTTGCTTCGTGATTGCTCGGTCGGATCGGTCGGCAGCTCGAGTTGCGCAATGGACTGACCCGGATCAGCAACGTTCTTCGCAAGGGCAGTACGACGATCGGCGGTAAGGCCCGGGGACCGCTGAGCCGTGACCACGAACACACCGGCAACCAGAACAAACCGGTGGATCGACCGTGACGAAAGAGATCTGGCCGATGTCTTACTGGCAACACGCCATTCGCAAAACCCCAACCTGAAGGAATTCTGATGGCGGACGCGACCACCGCGACTCTCGTGTCCTTGGCCGGCAAGACCACGATCGGGCGCCAGGTTGTCGCCGATCGCAACGGCACGGTCGGCATGATCCGCGACCGGATCGGCACCCGCACCAACCTGTCCCAGGGCGTATCGGTCGAGGTGAACATCCCGACCAACTCAGCAGGTTCGCCGAGCACCACAGTGCCGGTACCGAGCCTGGCCGAGCAGATCGCCGACCGCGTCAGCGCGGTTCCCGGAATCGCCGGTTTGCACGGCGGCGCCTTCAAGAAGTAGCAGGCCCGCAATCCCCTGACATTGGAGCAACCGAACTCATGATCGGCTTCGTCGTCGCCGTCATCGCAGCCGTCGCCCTGATCGGCACCGCCGAAGCCCTCACCTCACGCGCCAAGACAAGCTGACACCTCTTCAAACTGACCCCTTGCAAGTCGATGGAGCTCCCCGCGCAACCTGCGGGGAGCTCCTGGCCGTATTACGAGATGACCGTCTTTCAGTGGAGCGCCAGGCGAGGGTCCAGGAGGAGCGATGGCTGCTTGCAGACGATGCAGTAGACCCACAGCCAACGCTCCTGCTGCCAAGATCCACCGAAGCAATACGCACGCCAGTTCCCCGTCGCCTCTCGCTGTGCCGCCGCGACCAGGCACGCGCTGCAGTTGGGGTAGAGCTCGTTGGTATCCGTGTAGCCGCGGCTGGGCCAGGTGCTACCGCACGTTGCCTGGGTGCCGTGTACCTGGGCGGGAGCTGCGGACGCCGTCGCAGCTCCGCCCGGCAGAGTTACTGCCAATCCCAGCGCGAGAGCACCGATGCCCGCACCGATTCGGGTAAATGCAGCCTTTCGGAACAAGATCTTCTCCTTCGGATCGGCCGACTTGTCAGGCACCGTAGACGCGAACTTCCTGGACCGGCCCTTCGCCGGCGCTCGAACTGAGGCAGGCGGCGTAGTTGGGCTGCCCCATCCGCACGATCGGCCCGAAACGCCATCCGTAGTTGGGGCAGCGGACCTTCACTCCGTAGTACTTGTATCCGTCGATGTAGGTGCAAGTGATGTTGGCAGTCAAGCCGCCTGGTGTGAACGTCACTGGGCCGCAGGTGGCACCGGCCGTACTGGCGGTCGCCGCCTGAGCCGAGGAGGCGAATCCGCCTGCCGCTATCACGAGCCCAGCCACGATCGCTGCTGATCTGCGCATGTCATCCTCCGAGATTGAGGGTCGTTCCGCCCTACGCTGGCAGTCGGAGAAGAATGTGGACAACCTTTTGCAAGTTGGTCGAAAGATCAGAGCTCGAACATTTCTAAGAAATCTGAAACTTGACACTTCGAGGTATTTCGAATAGTCGAGAAAATACTGACAAAGCATCCGGACTGTAGTTACCTGATGCCTATCGGTAATCGTCCATCCGGAAGGTTTCCCATGAAGAAGGCAACAGCTGTCGTCGCGGGAATGATTGTGATCGCCGGCGGTATGGCGATGTCGGCGGCACCAGCATCCGCACAACCGAACTGCGGCCCGATCACCTACTCGCCGGGAGGTCTCACCGCGAACATCACCTGCAGCTACGTCGACGGAGCTCCTCGGTACCAGGTGATTGTCGAGTGCCCGAACTACGGCCGGCGCTACGGTCCGATCAAGCCCGTCGGTCAGCCCAACTACGCCGCCTGTCTCAGCTCAAGCGCCGGCGAGGGCCCAGTTCAGGCGGTCTACGTTCAGGGCAAGGCGTGAGGATCGACGGCCGTTCGAGACGTCTCCGCACCGAGATACTTGCCGCCCTGGTAGCAGCTCTACTCGTCCTCGGGAGCGGAGCAGGCGCGGCGTCAGCGACCCCGCCACCAGATCGCGGACCGGAGGCCGTCTGCAACAGCTACATCCCCACCCGCGGATACACCCCGACGAATGAGGTCTATCCCGATTGCGGTAGGTGCATGGTCGCAGCCGCCCAACGGGAGGCAACCGGGAATTGGCGCGCATGGTGTTTCGGCTCGTTGGGCGAGCAGCAGCGCGAGCTGTGGGTCTACTGCATCGTCTGCAGGCAGCCGTTAGCCGTGAAGTATTCCAGTAGGTTTCTGGAATTCCGCTGACCAGCAACAGCCCAGATCCCATCGCTCGCTGAACGTGCGGATTGTTCGGGCACAATTCGCCCGGCCAATCCGCACGTTCGCCTGACCTGGATCTACCCTGCAGTCGTCAGCCGCTCGACTCAGCCGTAGGTGTACAGCTGCCACATGTAGCGACCTCCGCCGACGGCCTCGAATATGCACTCGGCACCGGTCTGGCCGTCGGCGATCTGCTGAACGCGTCTGTTGCAGTCTTCCCAGTGGTAGTAGTACTCGTTGGCGGCCCCAGCGTAGGCCGGAGATGCGGCAACAAGCGCCACACTAGCGGCCACCGCTGCTCCGCCGGACAGCATCAGCATCTTCTTGATTCCACTCATGAACCACATCCTGGCCTAGGCCAGTATCACTGCCCTCGCGTTGGTGGCCGTGGTCAGAGCTGGTAGAGCCAGACCGGCCAGCAGCAGGCCGAACAGCGCCGAGATCTTGATCCGGAAGGTCAGGGCGTCGCCGACGCCGCCGAGGATGAGCTCGGGCGGCTTCCCGGTCGGGTCGAGCTGCCGCACGCTCGACTTGAACGGCGCGGTCAGCAGATGGAAGGCCTGGTTGTAGATCAGCCAGCCGACCACGGTGCCCACGACGATCGCGAGCACACTGATCAGCAACCGGTTCCGGAGCTCGATGATGTGCTCGCGCAGGGTCATCCGAGACTTGTCGGTCTCCTCCGGGGCCTCCAACTCCTCGACGCTCATCGGGTGCTAGACGCGGTGATCAGTGACGATCGCAAGGATCACCAGCCATTCCGCGCCTTGGGGCATTCCGAGCAGAGTCAGCATGACGGGTCTACTTCCTTGGTTGAATGCCGCGGGGCGGTACGGCGGGCCGTGCTGGGCTTCGGAGCCGAGCGGGCCGGGGATGGGTCAACCGGCGATGCCATGGCGGCGCAACTCGCGTTCTACGAGGTGCAGGCCTGCTTGACCGGGGAGAGTGTCGATCTTGGCGTCGATCTTTCGGGCCTGAGCAAGACCGTCGACGCCGCCGAACAAGTAGTCGAGCAGGTGGCGGACCTCTTCGTCCGGCATGACCCCGGATCCGACGATCCCCCACTTGTGCTGCAGCGCGAACCTGGTGATCCGCTGCGCCTTTCGGCTGGTCTCCAGCCGTTCACGGGCCTGACTGTTGTAGAAGGCAACATGCCGGGTCTCTTGCTTCGCGATCCGGCGCAGGATCTCCGTGAGCATCGGATGCTTCTCGACCGCCATGAAGCGCGAGTAGCCGGCGTGCGTGCACCATTCGTTGATCGCACCCCACGCCATATGGGTTGCAATGAAGTCCGACCCCAACAGGTTGGCCAGTATCGACTGAATCACCGGCGAGAGTCGGTCCTGCCACCCGAGACCCTTACGTAGCGCGCGGGTGTGCTCCGGACCGGTGGGTACGTCGTGGACTTCGAGGATCCGGTCGAGCACTTCCCCGTGCCAGTACTCCTCCAGGTTCCAGAACGTCAGGAACGTGGTGACATCGGGATCCTGGTGGGACGGCGTGACCAGGAGGTCACGCAGGTAGCAGACGGTGTGGGTCTCCACATCGCTCATGTATCGCAGGCAGCGCAAGGCGTCGGCCGACAGCGGGTTCGTGCGGAACTCGCTCAGGTCGAGGTCGTTCCACCGCAAGGGCTGCGAGGTGGAAGCGAAGGTAGCGACATCGAAGGTCATGCCTGACCTTCGTCGCACGGTCACCGACCGGATCGGTCGTCGACAACCTGGAAATATCACTGCCGCGTCACCCATCTAAGCCCTGGAGGTCTCCGAAGCCCCTGTCGATGTTCCGCCCTCGTGAGGAGTTGGTCGGCGCGATGAAGACCTGGAAACCGGCATACCGGTGGCTAGCGGCAAGTATCGGTTTCGCCGCGCTCGTCGGCGTCGGAGTAGTTGTCTTCGGCCCCGATGGTGACCAAGCGGTCTCGAGCACTGCACCAGCCGCCGGTACGCCGACGGCGACGGCGAAGCAAACGACGCCGGGCAAGGAGACGGAGGCGTTGGTGGACCGGATGCTCGACCAGCTGCGCAACGGTGAGCCGGTCGAGTCTCAGTTCGCTCCTGGCGAGGGGAATCCGGCGGCAGGGGTGCCGATCGAGGCGATCAAGGCCAAACCTGGTGAGCAGCTGAAGCTCGGACGGCTGGCGATTCCCCGGCTGGGGATCGACAAGCAGCTGAACAACGGTGTCGACGAGGCTGCGCTGGTGCACGGAGTCGGGCACTGGCCCGGTACGCCGTTGCCCGGTGGGCCGGGAAACAGCGTGATCAGCGGCCATCGCAGTACGAACGAGAAGCCGTTCCTCTACCTGGACAGGCTTCGCACGGGTGATCCGATCAAGGTCACGGTCGGCGCGAAGAGTACGACGTACAAGGTTTTCAAGACCACGATCGTGCCGCAAGCGGAGTACGTGAAGTTCGTCCTGCGGCAGCCCAGCGATCCCGGCGACAAGGTGATCACCCTGTTCGCCTGCAATCCCGATCACCGCTCACTTCCAGCGCATCGTCGTCCAGGCGCGCGCGACCTGAGTGTCAACTCAAGGAGAGTCATGGGTATCAAGAAGATCTTCGGGGGCCGTCCGGTTCTCGAGTTCGCCGACGAGCACAGCCGGCGCAGCTTCCTGCGCAACGCGGCGCTGATCGGCGTAGGTGTCACGTATGTCGCGAGTCGCGCTGGTGACCCGGTGGCGTTCGGCACCGCGGATCGTGGTTTCGCCAAGAACGACGCGAATGCCAGCGATCTGGACATCCTCAACTACGCGCTGACGCTGGAATACCTGGAGTCCGCGTTCTACACCGCCGGGCTGAAGGCGAAACTGCTCAAGGGCCGGGACCTGGAACTGGTCGACCCGATCCAGCAGCACGAGGCCGACCACGTCAACGTCGTACGGTCGACCATCATCCAGCTCGGCGGCAAGCCTGTCGCCCAGCCGAAGGTGAAGTTCCCGGCCGGCACGTTCGCCAGCCGCGCGTCGTTCCTCAAGACCGCAGGCGTCTTCGAAGAGCTCGGCGTGAAGGCGTACCACGGTCAGGTGCCGCTGGTGAAGAGCGGCGAGCTGCTCGGTGCAGCCGCGTCGATCGCCGGTGTCGAGTCACGGCACGCCGCCATCATCGCCCAGATCACCGGCGGGAACCCGTTCCCGGCGCCGATCGAGGCCCACCTGGCGATGGGGCCGGTACTCAAGGCCGCCATGCCGTTCATCGCGAAGTAGAGGGGTAGTTCAGATGACTGACACGACTCGAGACCTGATCCACGCCAACGCTTCGGCCGTCCCCGCCTCGGTGGCGATAGGTGCCCTGAACAACGGGTTCCACCTCGCTTCCGCGAAGGACTTCGGCAGCGACCTCGACGTACTGAACTACGCGTTGACGCTGGAGTACCTCGAGGCCGAGTTCTACCGCCAGGGCAACAAGGCGAATCTCGTCTCCGGCAAGGAGAAGCAGTACCTGATGCAGATCGGCGCGGACGAGGCCTCGCACGTCGCGACCCTCACCGCGACGATCCAGAAGCTCGGCGGTACGCCGGTCGGCGCACCCGCGGTCGACTTCGGCGGCGCCTTCGAGAGCCGCAAGAGTTACCTCACCACCGCGCACGTCTTCGAGAACAAGGGCGTCGGCGCCTACCTCGGCGCAGCCGGCTTCGTGAAGGACAAGATGATCCTCCAAGCCGCCGCCGGCATCTTCGGCGTCGAAGCCCGCCACGCCGCCGTCGTCGGCAACCTCCTCGGCCTCAAAGCCGAAGGCGGCGTCTACCAAGGCCCCTTCGAAAAGGGCATCGCCAAAGGCGACGTCCTCAAAGCAGTAGCCCCCTTCCTCGTCGACCCCAACAAGGTCGTCGCCGCCATCACCTACTGACGCTGCCCTTTCTGTGGGCCCGGCCTGCAGCTAGCCGGGCCCACAGCACCAGTAACTAGGCGCAAACCAGCGACTGGTATCGACCGCCGATAGCGCACGGTGCACCATTGCTTCATGGAGCAACTTGAACCGTCGGCTCGGACTAGCGACCTATCCTGTTGCTTCTTGTTTCACGGTGATACCGGCGCGTCGTTCGGCATCTACCGGCCCGTCTCCTACGAGCTCTACTTCCGCGGTGACGACGTTGCTCAACATCACGTCATGCACCTTCACGAGATCCATCACAAGGCCCTCAACGACGACACGAGCTGGGGGTCCGCAGTCCACATCGCGGCGCGCCATCCAGGGTGGGGCGACCGTCTGCTGGCTCTGCTCATCGGCAACTGCCGGATCGTTCACGAGGCCTTCGCAAGCTTCATGTCCATCTCGCTGGCAGGCGCACGCCATGCCGACGTCGGGACCGTGCTCGACCACTACCCGATCTATCGCCCGTTGGCCAGGCGTCTGGAGCGGCTGCTCGCTCCGATCGCCGACAGCCATCGTCGAGATCTGGCTGCTACTGGAATCGCGAGATTCTGCATGAATTCGCCGGTCCTGGAACTGCTGTTGGATTCATACCCTCGCGACCTACTCCTCTCTGACCTGCCTGCTGCGTGGCTGCCCGATCACCGCTTCGGCTCGTTCGCCGGGGTGAGCGCCCAAGCAGTGGCTGAAGCCGCCACTGCCGCCGACCACGCGTTCCGCCGCAGCCACAGCCGCGATATCGAATCAACAGCAGTGGATCAGACCGATGAGATCCTCGACGCCGCCTGGCAGGAGTGGGAAGACGTCTTCGTCGCCGGCCTAGTGGCGGGCGATCGCCGGCTGAGCCGCCTGCCACTCATCGCGCCGAACTCACATCTCCCGGCAGCTGCAGCGTTGGTGGTCGCTGCCGCCGCCAACGGCGTTGAGATCGATCTTCCGCACGAGGCAGAGGAGCAAGATCCGCTCTCGGACGCCGAGTCCGTCCAGCGACTCCTCACAGCCACCAGAATCCCGCTGCGAGAGCCCTACCTGTCCGGCCTGGTGACGCCAGGAGAAGGCGTCGATCTGACCGAAGTACTCGACTTCTGCGCATCTCTACAGCCACCACACATTGTCATCCACGGCCGGACGACCGCGCAGCTCCAAGCGAACTTCGCCTTCGGCCCCGGCGACCTGCGCTACCTGGCCGAACGGTCGCCGGGCCCTGTGTTCTCAGTCCGGACCTTGACCGAGCTCGATGGAGCCGATCTCGTCCTTCAGACCGAACTCACAGATCCCGAGCTTCAGACCCGTGTGGTCGAGGGCTGGTCCGATCGAGGCCTCGCCGTCAACTGCATCACGGCCAGCTGCTTCCTGGACGTCGATTGGCAGAGCGCCTGGCTGCCAGTACTCCGTACGTGGCCGACCGTCATCCTCATCGACGTCAGCCTTCTTGCCATGATCGGCCCAAGTCACCTGCTGGGCGACACCCAGCGAGTGCACACCACCTCGCTCGGTCTGGGACATCCTGCCCTCAGTGCCTTGGTCATCCATGTCGAGGGCCACCCGCACATCATGCTGTCAATCGGTGACGACCTCACCATTCAGCTTCTCACCGGCCAACTCTCCGACGTGGTCGGCAGCCGCCTCGAAACCGAAGGCGCCGACTGGTCACAGTGGCTCGAGGCACTCTCGGCAGTCAGCGCCTCGATCCTCGGCACCGAGGCCGCACTCAGGTTCTCGGCTTCATGAGCCCATCGGCATCGGGCCTCTATCACCGGCGCGGGTGGACAGTCGAGATCGGCGATGACGCCGAAGCCGACGAAGTCCTCGTCGCATCGATCCACGAAGCCATGCACGACCGCCTGCAGATGACCACGATGCACGGCTGCCTGGTCGACCTACTCCAAGGGCAAGCCGGCAGCACGCAGAACGACCGGGCCGCGGCTGTTCAGCGGGAGGCCACCAACGTCCACGAACAATTCGCGACCTGGATGTCGACCGTGCCCACCGGGTGGACGAGCGACCGCCTTCGACAGGCGTTCCCGCTGTACCTCCGGCATTTGAATCGCGCCGGCAGACGAGTCGCTTCCCTTCGAGGCAGGTACATCGCCATGCACGCGACGCAGGCTGCGGCCCGGAGCTGCATGCAGTCAGCTGACCTGGCAGATCTCCTGCGCACGACCGATCTCCACCGCCTGGAGCCTTCGGTCCTGGACCGGCGCATGCGACCGGACTTCCGCCTGGCGCGTCTGGAAAAGGCTCTGGCCACCTCTGGCTGGGGGCCATTGAGCGACTGGCCGGGCGACATCGATTCGCTGGAACTCGAACGATTCGCCGACGAGAACGACCCCGAGTGGCTGTCGCTCAACACACTCGCCTATGACTACTGCCGCGAGCTCCTCGACCAGGCCGGACTCCCCACCCTGCCGTACGACGGTCATGTACCGACCGTCCGATTCCTAGCCGGCGAGTCCGGCCCATCGGGAGCGAGCGAGGACGGCGCGTCGCCATCCTCTGCGCAGGTAGCTCTGATGTCGGTCGAATCCGAGTCCATGGTGCTGTCGCCTCCGATCCAGGCAACTGTTCTCAGTCCCGCCACTCCCCTCCATCAAATGCTCTGTGGAGATCAGCAGCGTCGGCACCTCTTCCTCGCGATTCGCCCCGGGGCGCACGTCGTCACGCAGTACAACCTGAGCAGTTCAGCCCTACCGGATGCTGAGCACGTTGCCTTGCTGCGATGCCAGGCCCCGGACGGAGGCGTCGAACTGCTCGACGTCACCGATCTCGACCCGGCCGCATTGACCGAAATCGGCCGCATCGTCACCAGCGTTGCGATGTCCTCCCTCGCCACACCGGACATTCTCCGACGATGGGCTCCGCTTCTCGGTCGTCACCAGGCGACGGTGCTCTGCGACCTTCGCCCCTCAGCCAATCTCCCAGGCTGGCTGGCCGACCCCCGACTGCAACTCAGGTATGCGTTGTTCGGGGTCGAGGGGCGATCTGGCTGGGTGCGATTCCTCGCCTTTCGAATCGAGGACGGGACGACCAGTTCGCGTATCTATCTGACCCCCGTCAGTCGGCTCTACTCGTCCGGACTCCAACTCTGGCTGGCCGAGACGCCGGCCTTCAGGAATAGGGTCGTGCTCGACCAGGATCTCGGCGACGAACCACTGGTGCGATTCTCGGTGGCCCATATCCTGCTCGAGGAACGAGTCTTCAACTTCACGATCGGAGACCCTC